>JAHDDL010000045.1:0-22631 GCA_020629415.1 Maribacter sp.
TTATTGTTTAGTTTTATTTTTCTTGTCCAAAGCTAAATCCATAAGATTTAGCGACTTTATAAATATACACAGACCTTTCGGTTTTGCCCTAAAGTCCGCATTACGTTTAGGCTGTGTTGTGCGGCGTTTTTCTGCGAAAGATTGGCACATTTCTATTGCGAAATATTATTAAGTCCATCAGCGCAAACTAGCTTAGTTTTCCATTTTCGTCTGGCTTTCATTTTTTATCCAGCTTGGTAATTTACCAGTCGCTAGAATCTTTTCAATAAAGTTTAAGTGATAATATTCGACTTCTTTTAAGTCGGCATTATATATTATTAGTTTATTTCCAATCCAAATATGTAAGTCCCAATCATATCGATATTTCCCATTTTTCGATATTAAATACGGCTTTTTCTGAAATTGAATAATTTGGTCAAGCAGTTCGTCTTTGGAATTAAGTTTCTTACCCAAAAACTTTTCCTTAAACAGTCGAGCATCGGATTCTGAAATTCCGAAATTCTCTTTGTTTAATTCCTCAAAATGAGTTCCATCTTCCCATCCAATAATTGAAACGCTTGATTTTTCTAGACCGTGTGTAAATTCTTTTACCCAATTTATAAAATCGTTTTCTGATATTTTCTTTAAACTATTCATTTTCTCAAAATGACGCACAACGTCTAGGCTAAGCGTAGTGCGGAGATAAGGAAACTTTTTGTTTCCGTCTAAGCACGAAGCTAAAGCTTTTGGTTTCGCTTTTTCTTTTTTTTTCAAAGTTAAATCCCAAAGATTTAGCGACTTCATAAATATACACAGACCTTTCGTTTTTACCCTAAAGACCGCATTACGTTTAGGCTTTGTTGTGTTTAGTTTTTTTCAGCCTGCTTGCGACCTTATCTATTTCCAGTTCGTTTCTGAAATCCCATTGTTTTTTTCTATTTACAGGATTTTCAAATTCATCAAAATTATCATACAAGATTATTTTACGAACTCCATTTTCTAAAACTTCATTCGATTTACAATTACTTAATTTTTTCCATTTATCTTCAGGTATGTAATCGTAATATAGTTTAGAAAAATACATTTCTGCACAAGCTCCAAACCATAATCTATCGTCAGTTTTTAATAAGTGTTGATGTGTTGGCATAGATTCTAAGTCGATAATGTATTTATCGCGCTCACTCATACTTCTAGGATTATCCAAGACTTTCACATAAGAAGGAATTTCCCCTAATCTTCTTATCCATGTTCTATACTTGTTAGAACGGCTTAAAATCATATCCAACTTACTATGAATGTGAGCATACAATATTTGGTTGTCAACTATGTCCAGAAGTTTATAGATAATGTCCTTATTTTCTAATGTCCCAAATACACGTAATGTTCCATTACTTTGCTGAAACCCAATAAACCTGTCATCTTCTTCTAATTTTAATATATCAAATTTGAAGTTTTCTTTATTGTAATAAGCTTTAAAGAGTTCAAAGGTGTTGAAGGTTTTTTCAGCGTATATTAATTTTTCTAAATCAGTAGTATATTCAAAAAAGTATGATTGAGGGTTGAATAAATTGGATATTTCAGACGCCAAATCTATGAATTTTGGCATTTGAAATGCTTTATTCAATCTTATATTAAAACTAAGTTTTCCCAAATATTTTTCTATTTTTTGAAAATTAAGCACAACAAATGTATATGTGCACAATTGCACATATATCATATATGAATTCTTAAATCTATAAGATTTTTACAGTTTAAGAAAGAAAAATTGTACAAACTTACATGTATTTAAATATGAAAAGCGATAATAAGAATCATAACAATTGATTATCACTACAGTTCAGTACTAAAAAATTACAATTGGGACCCTATTTTTTTTGATTGGGAAGAAAAGTCTTCATGTTTGCTTTTGACCAGGGTCTTATTAGAAAGAGGTATACTTCTAAAATGAAATCCCTAATTTTAAAAATTAGAAAGCAATAAAAGAAAAAGGTACATGGGTAGTTTTTTAAAGGTGGTAAGAACGGCAATCATCATAACGCTGGTTATGGAATTAGTTCGTTTGCTTTTATCTGATTGGGAAAGCAAAACATTATATAGTGAATTGCAATTTTCGGGAATAGCCTTTCTTTACTCTTTTGCACTTTCTATTGTAAACATGTATTTCAGCGACTATATCTCTAAAAAATATAGTTGGGAGAATGAAACCCAAAAAAGGTTATGGTTCGGTGCAGCCGGATCAATAGTACTTACTGTATTGGCATTTGGAGCTGTACGCGCATTTACCGAAGTTTATATTTTTGGTAAAAGCTTTGAACAATACATAGCCGAAGAACGAGTAGAGTATTATTTCTATGCATTATTAGTTACTCTAATAGTATCATTGTTTTTACACGCCTTCTACTTCTACAAAGCATTACAAGACACTAAAGTAAAGGAGCAGAAAATTATAGCCGGCTCGGCATCTGCAAAGTTCGATGCCTTAAAGAACCAACTAGATCCCCACTTTTTGTTCAATAGCTTAAACGTATTAACAAGCTTAATTGAGGAAGACCCCATACAGGCACAAAAGTTTACTACGTCATTATCTAAAGTATACAGATATGTGTTAGAGCAGAAGAGCAAAAATTTAATTTCCGTAGATGAAGAACTAAAGTTCGCCAGAACCTATGTACGATTATTAAAAATGCGTTTTGAAGATAGTATCATATTTGAAATTCCGGATGAAGCAACGGATCCAGAAGCCAAAATAGTGCCACTATCATTACAACTACTATTAGAAAATGCGGTAAAGCATAACGTAGTAACATCATCTAAGCCATTACATATTAAAATATATGAGGAAGATGGATATTTATACGTTACCAATAACCTTCAAGAAAAGCAAGTAGTAAAAAAGAGTAGTGGTGTGGGGCTGCAGAATATACGTCAGCGCTACGCAATACTAACAAAAAAGGAAATGCAAATTTTTAAGACCTTGAACGAGTTTAAGGTAAGGCTACCAATGTTGACCAGCACTATATCTTTTAGAGAAACACAAGATTCACATATTAGTGCCAAGCGCTATGAAAAAGCCAAAAAACGTGTTGAGGAAATAAAAGGATTTTATGGTAACCTAACTTCGTACTGTATCGTTATTCCTGTGCTGGCATTTATAAATTATAGAACTACAAGTTTTACCTGGGTCATTTTTCCTGCTGTTGGTTGGGGAATAGGCCTAATAGCCCACGGATTAAAGGCATACGGATATAACCCTTTGTTCGGAAAGAATTGGGAAGAGAAAAAAATCAAGGAATTGATGGAGAAGGATAACTTCTAAATATATTTTAGCCCAGTACCGTAAAACTATCCTAAGAGAATAAAATGTCATTGAACTACAGCATTCCGTGCTGGCCGGCAATATCATCAATTTATAGTATACCCAATAGTTCTTCCAAATAGATATATAGCAGTGATGAAGGTGTTGTCTTTTTTTATAGCCAATATAGGGTAACTACAAACGGTTAAAAAATCATGGTGCACAATAATTTGAATATCAGTTTTATTTACGTTTTAATGTAAAGAGGCGTTGATGTAAAGTTTGCGGCTGAATTTATTGATAAATTATCTCTGCATTTCCTTTTTATGCAAAAGAGCTATTTACACTCCCAGAAGGCAATTTTTGTTTATAACCATCAAAATTACCGGTATCTATTAAAAATGCATCATAGCCTCCAAACAGCTTTTGTACCCTTAAAAAACAGAGCAAGAACAAAATGATAGTACAATAAAATAGTATGGCCTTTAAAGTTTTTTGGCTATAAATACCTCTTTCAACAATTCAGTCATTAAAAATTACAATTGGGTATTTCATTTTTTTAAAACCTGGGTTATCTGCCGAAATTTGAAATATAATAATCAAATAATAGTAACCTAAAACTAATAAAGATGGAAACAGAATTTACAAATAACGATACTTACAAATATCAAAAGGCAAAAGAAAAAGTAGAAGCTATAAAAGGTTTTTATGGCAACTTATTGGCATACTGCATAGTAATTCCAATTTTGGCATATATCAATTATTCAACAACTAATTTTCCTTGGGTAATTTTTCCGGCTTTGGGCTGGGGCTTCGGGGTAATTATGAACGGTCTATATGCCTACGGTTACAATCCGTTATTCAGCAAGAACTGGGAAGAGAGAAAGATCAAACAATACATGCAAGAACTATAACTTAATAAACTGAAGATCATGGAAAACACAAAATATAATAAGGCAAAATTAAGAGTAGAGGAAATCAAGGAATTTTATGGCAAGGTAGCCTCGGCCGTTGTCACTATAATACTGGTTGCAGTATTAAATTATTACCTTAACGAATGGGAGTATGCTTGGTTTCTTTGGGTAGTATTCGGTTTTAGCATTAGCCTGTTTTTTAAAGCGAATAAAATCTTTAACTTGAATCCGTTTATGAATCGCGATTGGGAAGAAAGAAAATTACAGGAGTTTTTACAACAAGAAGAAAATAAACAAAGATGGAACTAAACGAATTTGAACAATCGGATAAATTGGCCAGAGCTCAAAAAAAAGTCAAAGAATTGAAAGGGTTTTACATTCACCTGCTAGTTTACGTACTGGTAAATTTATTTCTTATGACCGTTACTATAATGGGTATTATGTCTGGTGGAGCATCGTTTTCAGAAGCTTTGTTCAACATCGGTACTTTTTCAACTCCGTTTTTCTGGGGTATAGGTTTGGCATTTCACGCCGCAAGGGTTTTTGGCTTCAATCCTTTCTTTAGTAAAGATTGGGAACAGCGCCAGATCAGTAAATATGTAGAGCAGGATAAAAGGGATGCAGAAAAATATAGATAATATGGAAACTAATCTAGCGGAAGGCAACTTTGTAAACGAAGATTACCATAGGTTGTCAAAATATGAAAGGGCAAAGGCGAAAGTGGAAAGTATAAAGCGCCTTTATAACCATTTTTTGGTTTTTCTCTTTATAAACGTCATTTTATACTTTTTGAGACATAAGTTTGTTTTTATATTGGTAAGTAAAGATGCATTGGGCAATCCTGAGTTTTTAGATTGGATAAATTGGAACGTATATGGCACCACCATTGTTTGGGGAATTATATTGGTCATTCACGCAATTTTTGTTTTAGGTAACATATTTTGGTACATTAAGAAATGGGAAGAACGTATGATTAAGAAGTATATCAATTCCAACTAAGATTAAGCACAATATTTTATAAATACCATAAAACCAGACCATGAAGACCATTATAATTGAAGATGAAAAACCGGCAGCACGTAGGCTAGGTAGGATGTTAGAAAGTTTGGACCTATCCGTTTCTACAATGTTACATTCCGTAGAGGAAGCAATAGATTGGTTTCAGACCAATGAACACCCAGATTTAATATTCTTGGACATTCAATTATCCGACGGTCTATCATTTGAAATTTTTGATGTTATAGAGGTACATAGCGCCATCATCTTTACAACGGCGTTTGACGAGTATGCATTAAAAGCATTTAAGTTGAACAGTATAGACTACTTGCTAAAGCCTATTGATGACGAAGATTTGGAACAAGCAGTGAATAAATACAGAAAAATGTTCAAATCTGATAATGAGCCATGTAAGATAGCATTAGACTTTGAAGATATTAAAAAGCTATTGGTAAATCCGTTGGAGCGTGAATACAAAAAGCGCTTTACCGCCAAGGTGGGCCAGCATTTAAAAATTATTAATGCAGAAGATGTAGAGTGTTTTTATAGCGAGAACAAAGGTACCTACGCAGCCACTAAAGATGGCCGTAATTATTTGTTGGATACTACTTTAGAACAGTTGGAAGAAGAATTGAAACCACAAGTGTTCTTCAGGGTAAGCAGGAAGTTTTTTGTGAATATAGAACACATAAAGGATATTGTATCCTATACAAATTCAAGATTACAGATCAAGTTGAACAATAATGCGGACCACGAAATAATTGTGAGCAGGGAAAAGGTAAAAGACTTTAAGCTTTGGTTAGAGTAGGTAACATGGTTATAAGAATGTAAGTTACTTACGGTATAAATCTTCCTCTTCATCATCAATTCTGTTCTCATCAAATGCCGATGGTAATAACTTTGGTATGAGTTTAATGAAAATTGGAAGCAAAATTGCACCACCAGGCAGAATGAAAATAGCTAAAGACGGGATGCTCTTAAAAATATCCAACAATTGATTTTGAACCTTTTTCTTTTCTTCATCACTTAGGTCACGTATAGTAGACTTTGAAAGTAAGGCTACCAATTCCGCACTTTGCGAAAGTTCTTTAAGCAGACGCTTACTGTTGCGTAGTATTAGCTTTTTAACAATTTTACCCATACTATCGTAAAACTGCTGGGCTAAATTCTTTTCCTTTAAATAAGGAATAATATCAAAATTCAATTTAAAGAATTGGGTAACGTCCGTAATAGATGTAGAGATAACGGTACGATCAAAGCCAAGATCTTCTCCTATACCAAAAATAAATTCAGATTCGGTATAATCCAAAGAATGATCTTCCCAAACGGTCAAACAGGCCATATCCAATAAATACAGGTTTTCCCATTTGTTCTTGTTGTTGAGCAACCTTTCTCGGTAAGTACCATCAAAGCTGTTCTCCGCACAACTAATATAGGTCAGAGAAGAAGCCAGTAATTGGGAAAGTTTATTGTCATTCCTATTCAACTCCCTAGAACTAAGGGCATCATAGGCAATGTTTATGGCTAGGTACTCAATTTCTTCAGCCTTCTCCTTTAAGGCACTAGTATCGTTTAAGAAATGTTTAAAAAGTAATACGTCAATAAATAACAGAGAATTGGTGATAAGGCTATTAAACGTTTTACTGATAATATTATCTTCAATGTATATTCTAGAGGTCATCAGCTTTTCAAGCTTGGCAGACGTCTTGTTACCGGTAAACCATTTGTCAAAAAAACCGGCTCTACTAATATTCAGTATTTCATAGAATTTAAAAACCTGCTCAATAAAGACCGAATATTCTTCGCCCCCTTCTAGGCGGTAGCTGAAGAATAGGGCATGCAGTAAATTAATTTTTGCCTTCTCATCTTCAGAAAGGGTATGCTCCAAATCTATAAACTCCGGTATGCTGGCATTTAGACCATATACAAAACCACTTTTCTTAAGGGTAGCGTATAGCGCTTCAAAAGTTGGGTATACATCTTGGTGTTTTTGCACCAACGAACCATATTTCTCGATCCAACCAGAGGAAGATGGGTTCATAATCTTAATAATTTAACCCTGCAAAGTTAGCTAATTATTAGTTTAAACTTCTTTATAAATAAGTACTTCTATACTCTAAATGGTTTTTTTTGATGATTTGAATTTTAAGGAATTGGAACATAATTTAATTTTTTTTAAGAAAAAATGAACCTTCCATTTTTATCTCCGTAAGTAAGGGTGATTCTAATCTAAAAAAAGAGATAATGAAAAAATCAAAATTATTTATGGGACTTGGGGCTTTGGCCCTAGTAGGAGGTCTTTTAGTGGCGGCAGATCATATTGATGCGCCTAGCTCTATGGGAACCACGGCAGATATTGCCGATTTTTATGCGTTTGAACCTACTGAAGGTTCGGACAACACCGTTTTTGCGGTAGATCTTCAATCTAATGTACTGCCAGATTTGGCTTATGGTACGTTCGATGAAAATGTATTAATGGAAATAAATATTGATACCGATAATGATTTGGTAGAAGATTTGGTAATACAAGCCATACCAAGAGATGGTAAAATGTACTTTTTTGGTCCGGTTGCACCAAGTGAAACAGGTTTGAACGGTTCAGTAATGGTAGATGCGCCATTAGGTTCAGTTGACATTTCTGCTGAAACTGCTATTGTAGAAACCACGGATAGTGGAGTTTCTTTATTTGCAGGTCCTAGACAAGATGCTTTTTTCTTTGACTTCTTTCAGTTCAATGAAGTAATTGGTGGTACGGCCCCTTTAGGTTTTAAACCAGCTGGTGATCCAGATTCTACAGATGATGACGATGAAACTGCAGTCGATACTTTTGATGGCGCCAATACAATGGCCATAGTTGTTGAAATTCCTAATAGTCTTTTAGGAACTACAACGGGACAAAATGCTTTGGGTCTAGAAGTATATAAGACTTGGGTAACTACAAATGTTAAGCAATAATAACTTTTTAAAAAATAGTAAGATGAAATTTAAAAATATAAAATATACGTTTTTGTCTCTTTTGGCAGTAGCCGCATTAGCTTCTTGTAGCAATGATGATGACAATACACCAGTAGTGGTTACACCAACATGTGATGATGGTATTATGAACGGTGATGAAACCGGAGTAGATTGTGGTGGTACATGTACCCCGTGTGAAGATGCTATGGAACCAATGGAGCCAGACTTTACAGGTACTTATGCCCAAGTAGATTTTATGGGTAGACCAGGTATCAATACGGTACTGAGTGCAGATGGTGATATTAAAGATGCGCATAACGTGTCTGTTCCTTCAGAAATGGCTGCAACATTTCAAGCAGATTTTGAAGCTAGGTTAGAGGCATATCATGATGTGTACGCTAACATTTTAGGAGCTGATCCTGCAGATGTAAACTATGAAAACAACATATTAGGTTTAGATGCGCCTACATTAACAGGTTACTTGGCTGCCGATGTTTTAGAAGTTGCACCAAACTTGCCAACAACATACTTTAACCCTGGTACAGATGCAGATGATGACGGTAGAATTTTGGTTCCAGATGGTGATGAAGTTGCTTTGACAGGTAGAACTCCACAAGATGATGTTATTGATGTTTCATTGATTTTATTGTTCGGTGGTATGGAAGGAGACCGTTTTAGTGGTCAAGATACCGATGGTGATGGTATGGCAGATTTACCAAGATTAACCTCAGATGGCGTTGGGCTAACGGCCACTATAGGTACTACTTTCCCATATTTGGGAGCACCAGAATAAGAAGTTGCCTTCACCTTGCTTATTGTTAACGGTAGGTAAGATCGGCACATCCCTAAATTGTTTATGAAAGAGAAGGGAAGGGAGGGTTGAAAGACTCTCCCTATTTTAAACGATCCACAAAAAACAACCTTATGAAATTAATAAAGCTTTTAATTGTAGTGCTACTGGTATCATCTTGTAATACCAACAAACAGGACACAATTGCAAACAAAGAAGATTACAATAAGTTCTTGGTCGCTAACGAGATAAGAACGACATCAAAATATTTTGACCTTTGGAATTCTAAAATAAGACCAGATAGTATGCAGCTTACCAGTTTTGGCGTAGTAGGCGGGGAGTACAACAGGTATTTTCAACAAACTGGTGATATAGCGTTTTTAAAGAAGGCTGAAAAAAGTTTAAAAAGAGCCGTAGATATTGCCAATATTGGTAAACCGGGTTTTTATAGGGCTCTAGCAAGAAATTACATATCACAGCATCGTTTTAAAGAAGCGTTGCAATTGGCAGATTCTGCAGCGGCAATAGGTGGGGGAAAAAGTGAAACCCAAAGTCTCTATTTCGATGTTCATATGGAATTAGGTAATTATCAATTGGCAGAAAGCTATTTGGATAGCTTAAAGAACATGTCAGATTTTGGATACATGATCCGTGTAGCAAAATGGAACGATTACAAAGGAGATTTAGATACTACCATTAGTTTCATGGAAAAGGCAAGAGCAAAGGCAGAACTATCGAAAAATAAAGATTTAATGCTGTGGAGCTATACTAATTTAGGTGACTATTATGGTCACGCGGGTAGAATACAAGATTCATATCATCAATTTTTAAAGGCATTGGAAATAGATAATAACAATGCATACGCCAAAAAAGGTATTGCTTGGATCGTATTCTCTAATGACAAGAATGCACAGGAGGCCATTAGAATTTTAGATTCAGTGACCCAAACCTATAGCGCACCGGATTATTACTTATTAAAAGCAGAAATAGCGGATCATATTGGTGATGACATTGTACGAACTAAAAATTTGGACGAGTATTTTACCAGGGTAAAGAATACCGCTTATGGTGATATGTATAATGCCTATAATCTTGGTTTATATATTGGTGAGACCAAACAATATGATAGCGCATTGATTTTGGCACAACAAGAAGTGGAAAATAGACCCACACCGGAATCTTACAGTTGGTTGGGCTATAGCCTCCTTAAAAATGGGGACAAAGAACAGGCTATGAAGATTATGGATACTTACGTATACGGAAAAACATTTGAACCTGCGCTGCTTTACCAAGCTGCCGAGGTATACAAGGCAAACGGAAAAGAGGTAAGGGTAAAGGAGATTAAAGGAGAATTAATAGGGGCCATTTATGAACTGGGTCCTGGTATGGAAAAGCAAATTCATGATTTGTAATTGTTAGCCCAATTAGTTTCATTTCATGTTTGTTTTAGGTTGGATTGTTTTTTTTTCAACGCCACGATGTAAAGTCGTGGCGTTGTTATTATTACGCATTTCATCGAAAATTTGGTTTTTTTTAACAGGCGGATAGATGAAATGCATATATTTACCGACCAAATACATTTAAAATGCCCCAGCATCTTAAATAAATGAACTAAAATTAGTAACCAAGTAAACCAATTAGTGTTATGGAATACCTACTCTTTACATTATGGATTAGCTTAATGATTTTAATGGTCGGAAAAACCATTTTAGCCTACCGGTCTTTGCAAAAGACATTAGACCGTACAAATAATTCAATCTAAATTAATTTTCTAAGTAGTACCGGTAATAATAGTAAATCTAGTATCAAAGCTGTTACTAAGGTTACACTTATGATCAATCCTATGGTTACACTAGGCTGATGTATGGAAAATAACATTACCATAAAGCCGAAGAAAAGAATAATAGTTGTAATTACCAGGGCTCTACCGGTTTGCGCAAAGGTTTTCTCAAGGGCGGCTTCCTTATCCAGACCTTGGCTAATACCCAATTTGTATTTTCCTAGAAAGTGAATGGTGTCGTCAACGGCAATACCAAATACAATGGCGAATACCACTGAGAGTGAGGCTTCTAACGGAATTCCTAAAAAACCTAGCATACCACCGGCAAATAATATGGGTAGAACGTTAGGTACAAGTGAAATAAGAAAGATTTTTATATCCTTAAAAACAAAAGCCATGATTACCCCGATCAGTAATAGGCCATAAAGTAAACCTTCAAGAAGACTACTTCTTATGTATTCTGAATTTTTATCCAACAGAATACTTTTGCCCGTTACTTTTATTTTAAGTAGTGCAGTGTCTAATTTTGTTTTGGCGAATAAATCAATATCGTTATAGATAATTTTCAGGTTATCCGTACCTATATCTTGTAATCTACCGTTAATACGGGCAATAGTTTCATCGGTATTTACAAATTTAGCCAACTGTTTACGAGCAAACTTACGTGTGTCTTTTTGATATTTTAAAAATGTTCTTTCATCATTGGGCAAAGAAAAATAACTAGATTTATTGAGGTTGTTGGCCTTATTAAAGATTTTGTACGGTAGGTTGGCAGATTGTACGTTACCAATACTTTTAAAAGTCTTTAAATAAACCAGTAGCTTTTCAATTTCTACAGCTACTTTAAAATCAGTGACCTTATTGCCTTCAGTGCTCATAACTGCAATTTCCAAGGGCCTAAAGCCAGAAAAGTTATTTTGAAAATAATTAAAATCATTGGCAATTTTACTTTTGGCCGGTAGGGTATTCTTTAATTCTTGGTTGGTTTGTACCAAGTAAATACCCAAAACACAAAGACCGGTGAAAACCACGGTTCCCAATATAATAGCTTTTGGATAGTTTTTGGTAAACGTATTAACTTTTAAAAGATAGTTTACCCAATTCTCAGAGATACTTTTACGCCCGATCAATGATTTTTCAGGAAGAAAAATTAGTAGGGAACCTGTTAAGAAAATAACGGTTATGTAGGCTACAAGAACACCTATTGCCGCATTGATGCCAAATTCTTGAATACTTACCAGCCTAGATGATAGTAAGGTTACAAAACCCACTGCTGTGGTTATAGAGGTGAGTAGGGTAGTCATGCCCACTTCTTTCAGGGAAGAGGTAATTGCTTTATATCGTGGTATACCTGTCTGTAATTTACGAATGTAACTGTCCGTTAGGTGTATGACGTCACTTGTACCAACAATAAGCATAAGAACCGGGTAAAAAGCGGCCATTGCATTGAGCTCTTTGCCAAGCCACCCCAATAATCCCATAAAAAGTAAGAGCGACATTGCAATTGAAAATACCGAGATAAGAACTACCGGCATACTCCGGTATACCAACAAAAGAATGATAAAAACTAAGATAGATGCCACAATTGTCGTGGTCAGCACCTCGCTTTTTTGCATTTCAACTATTGCTTCATAAAAAAATGCCCTACCTAAAATATGATAATCCGGTAAATTGTGTTTTTTTAATGATGCTCTAATAGTATTTAAAAGAAGTTCAGATTGCTTATAGTCCAAGTTATCATCGGTCTCCAATGCCAAAACCAAAGACTTTCTATTTTCATCTACTAGTACATTTATAAATAATGAATCTTCTTTTATCTTCTTCCAATCTTTTTGGTATTGTGAAGGGTCATCAATATGTATAATAGGCAATGTGGTATAGCCAAATGAAGTTTTAAGCGGATAGGAAAGCGAGGTTAAAGAACTACTTTCCAGAACATGAACAAAACTTTTACTTTCTTCTGAAAATGCTTTGAATTCCGTTAGAAATTCTTGTTGAAATACATTGGGTTCGTTCTTTACTGCAATAAGAAGAAAATTGTCGTCGGTACCAAATTCTTTAACGTAATCATTGTAAAACGCCAGATCGGGGTCTTCTTCAGGAAAAAACTGGCTAAAATCGAATGAAAATTGAAGTTCGTCCAATTTAGATACTGCCAATACCCCTAAAAGGACAAATATTAGTATAAAGAATTTTTTAAGGAAACTAAAGTTAACCTTCATAGAAAAGTATAAATCTATTTCGGGTGCAAATTTAATACTCTATTAGCTAATCAACATACTAAGAACCAAATAAGAATATTCCTTATGTTGGGGTAAGTAGTAGCTAAAGAACCCATAACACCATACTATGGCTACAATTCTATAAAATTGTCCAAATAAAGGGTCCAGTCATAGTTTGTGTATTCAATATCTACATCTTTTGTAGAAGGTATGATATCGTTTTCTTTCAAGATTTTTTTAATACCGTTTTTTCCGCCAAAATCACCCCTAAACCAATTGAATAATGAAGTAACCTTAACTACATTGGATTCTGTATTTAACTCACTTGTTTTTTCTAAGTGCTTTTTTGTGCCTATTGCTAACTGTTCTGGTAGGCGTTCCCATTCATATATGGCTACTGGCGGACAATCTTTGGCGCCACAGTTCAACGCAAAATGTATATTGTACACAGGTTTGTCAACTCTTAATTTTCGTTCAAATTTGTTAGGGAACCATTTGCGTATATAGCCTAAACCATATTCCCATTGAGATTTTCTAATAAGACCGTGTTCAATTTTTGCAAACGAAACCATTTCGCCGGCAATTTTAATTTGCTCCAATTTAAAGAAACTGCCACGATCATCATACAATTCAGGATTATTCTGTAAAATAACCTGTATATAAGCATTGTAAATATTCAACCAAAACGCCAAACGTTTATCATTGGTGTCAAGAGCGGCATCCAATTCCTTAATGGTGGTATTTGCTAAAATATTTTGTATTTCCTGAGTATCTTCTTCTGCCTTAATTTTATGTAAGAAAGATTCTGATAGCTCATTGAAGTCAACGCTATTGGTGCCAGCTTCCGTTTGTGCCTGTAAATTGGTTTTGGCGGTACATGACAATGCAAATAGAACAGCTATAAAATATAGTCTTAATTTCATAATGTAGTTTTAGGTCACCTTACTTACGTAAATGTATTTGAAAGGTTTGTTTCACCTTGGTCGAGTATATGTTTAATTGATTACGTTAACTTTTTTAAAATTATAAAGCCGGTATTAAAACTATTTTGACCAACTTACGTAAATAAAGACAAGTTGGTACCAATCAAAACAATAATAATTAACCAAATTTCTACGAATCAACCAGTTATATGATCAGTATAATTATACCTGCCCATAATGAATATGATAATCTACAGCGACTTTTTAGTATTGCATGTTTTTTAGAGCATAATAAATTAGTAGAAGTAATTGTAGCCTTGTCACCCGGTAATTCTGACGATATTGAATTGCTGGAATGTAGTAGCAAGGTAAAAATACTGCGTTGCAAGAATAAGGGTAGGGCTTCTCAAATGAATGAAGCGGCCAGTTTGGCATTAGGCCATACACTGGTTTTTTTACATGCAGATGTGGTACCACCTGCCGAATTTATTGATAACATATTGCAAAGTTTAGAAGACGGCTATGATGCAGGATTTTTCTCTTATCGTTTTGATAAGGATAAATGGTACCTGCGAATCAATGCAGCCTTTACAGCTAAAGACGGCTTGTTTACGGGTGGCGGTGATCAATGCCTGTTCATAAGGAAAGAAACATTTGAACAGCTAGGTCGTTTTAACGAGCAACAGGTGCTTATGGAAGATTTTGAATTTTTCGCAAGGATGAAGAAAGAGCGGATATCTTACACCATAATAAAGAACGATTTGGTAGTTTCGGCACGTAAATATGAATCTAATTCGTATTTACGGGTCAATTTGTCCAATTTCATCTTAGTGGTACTTTTTAAGTTGGGATATCCTGGAAATAAATTAAAATCGCTTCATAATAAATTGATACGCACCCCATATAATGGTTGAAATAATTAACGGTATTCAACAAATAGGCATTGGAGTATTAGATGTCAAAAAAGTATTTAATTGGTATAGAAACCATTTAGGTTTTGATATTTTATTATTTGAAGATGAGGCAGTTGCGTCATTGATGTCTCAATATACCAATAATAAGGTTGAAAAAAGGGAAGCGTACCTATCGCTCAACATGACCGGTGGTGGTGGCTTGGAAATTTGGCAATTTAAAGACCGAATTCCCGTAGCATCTGAAAATCCTATAAAATTCGGCGATTTAGGTATATACGCTATGAAGATAAGATGTGGTAATCTTATGAAAATGCATACGTACTTAAAAGAATTAGGGGTGCTTAATTTATCGCAGATAAACCATAACCATAAGCCAAATTTCTTTTTTAACGACCCCTTTGGAAACCGTGTTCAGCTGGTAGAGGATATGTATTCCTTCTCTAAGCAGTCTTCATTAAATGGGGGAGTGCTAGGTGCTGTTATAGGGGTAAGTGATATTACGAAATCTATAGGCTTTTACTCTACTATGCTGGGGTATACTAAAGTGGTGTACGATGCAATAGATTTAGTTTTATCCACCGATAAGAAAAAGTGTAGAAGAGTAATATTACAGCAAGAACGTACGTCTGTTGGTGGATTTGGAGACCTTTTAGGACCTACGCAGCTAGAACTTGTTCAGCTACTAGATGAAAGGCCAAACAAGATTTTTGAAAATAGGCTATGGGGCGATTTGGGTTACATTCACCTATGTTTTGATGTATCTGGTATGGCTGTGATAAGGGAAAAGGCGATCAAGAACAACTCTCCTTTTACGGTAGACAGTGCCAACAGTTTTGATATGGGCGATGCCGCCGGACATTTTAGTTATATGGAAGATCCAGATGGCACGTTGATAGAATTGGTAGAGACCCATAAGGTACCTATCTTAAAAGCGCTAGGTTTGTATCTAAACCTAAAGAAAAGAAATCCAAATAAGACCTTACCTAAATGGCTAGTAAAGAGCCTTGCCGTACACAGGGTCAATACAGACCGTTGATTCTATGGGCTAATTTTGGCTGGTATTTCTAATGAGTCCTATACCCGAAAAGAAGAAAATGGCACCTAAAACACCATAGACAATAAGTTGTTTTGTTGTTCCGCTGCTATTAGCGAATAATATTGCAGTATAAACCAGCCCACCGATTCCTAATAAGGTAAGCACCGTTCCAAAAATTTTCTTTAAATCCATGGTGGAAAAATAATAAAAAAAATGGGCAGTTTATAAAAACTGTCCATTAATACATATTTTTTTATTGCCATCGTTAAAGGATATAATACCCCTGGGCTTGCCTAGAATTTAAACGTTTGTTTCCTTTAAATGCCTCATGGGCTTGCCCTTAGGTGTTTTATATCTTATGAAGCATTGACGACCCCAAGGGTATACAATTGCTCAAGGGTTGGCGATTCGCTACCGCCAGCAGGTTCTAAGGTAATACCAAATGCCTCTGACTCATTAGGATTATTGAATGCAAAGACTTTGTTTTCATCTGTTACAAAATCTTCAAGAAGTCCCATACTGGTTGGTGTAAGCGGTGAAAGTTTAAGAGACCAAACTTGGTAAACAAAACCATCTGGCGGTTCTGGCAGCCCTTTGGCATCTATAAATACTTTTTCTTCTTGTTTGTTCCAATACGCCTTGGCGTATGAAGTAGGTGAAACGTCTTGCCCTCCTAAAGGGATAACACTAATATTCTTATCTCTAAGTGTATTCAATAATTCTTGGGTCTGTTCTAAAGAAGAATCGGTATCGGCAATTTGCTGCTCCAAATCTAAATTCTGCTTTTCTACTACTTCAATGTTAGATTTCAAATCTTGATTTTGCTGATACATCCAGAAGAGTCCTACAGCCAATAAAACAGATGCAGCCCAACCCATATAAGATAAGAATGGAGTACTACGTTTTTCATTCATATCAACTACCTTGACCTCACCATTAATTCTATTCATCAATGCTTTAAATGAATAATGATATCCAGGTGAAGCTTTTCTGGACAATTCTAATATTGAAGCCTCAATTTCCTCGATCTCCTTTTTTATTTCTGGATACTCCTTGGCATAGTTGGCAATCTCAAGATTTTCTTTCTCTGAGAGTATACCGGCTACGTAGAGCTCCAAAATTCCCGATGCTATGTATTTTTCTACATCCATACTATCTTACCTCCATATTCTCCCGTAATTGGGAAATGCAACTTCTATTTCTTGTTTTTACAGTGCCTAAGGGAATTTCCAATTCTTCTGCAGCATCTTTTTGTGTATATCCCCTAAAGTATAACAGTTCAATGATCTGAACACATTTTTCCTTTAAATTCTGTACTAGGTTTCTCAAACCCTTGGTGTCTACTGATGAACTTTCTTCTTCTTCCTTGAGTTGTAAAATACCTACGAAGTAATCTGCGGAAAGATTCTTTTTATCATTTTTATACGACCTACTGCGTATTTCATCGATAGCTGCATTTCTGGCTATGTTAAGGATCCATGTGAAAAATCTACCTTTAGAAGAATTATAACTTTCACAGTTATTCCAAATCTTTATAAATACGTCTTGACAGATTTCTTGGGCCAATGCATCGTTTTTTACTATGGTATTGATAACTCCACAGATATTTTCACCATACATGCCATATAGTTTTTCGAAAGCCAAAGGGTCCTTCTTTTTAAATTGATCAACCAATAGGTCTAATTGCATATTAAATATTTTGTAACGGTTAAAAATAGAAAAAGCTGTTCTAAGAACAGCTTTTATCCATACTATTATTAACCCTATTCAATAATACCGGCACAACTAACACGTGCACCAGCAGCACCACTAGGTTGAGAAGTGTAATCATCTACACCTTGGTGTACAATAACCCCTTTTCCTAAAATGTTCTTATTTTCATCATCACAGCCAATACACCATTCATCAGTTTCAAATTCAACTTTTGCGTTACCATCGGCATCTGCTGTAAAATTACCTATATCGCCTTTATGGTATCCTTCGCTTGCTCCCCATTTACCATGTGGTTCATTTGTCGGGTTCCAGTGTCCACCGGCAGAAGATCCGTCTGCGGCAGTACAATCTGCCGTTTGGTGAATATGAATGGCATGCTCACCTTCAGATAAGCCAGATAGCATGGCTACCATTTCTACCTCGTCATCGTCTTGCGTGAAGGTTACTTCACCTTTTACATTACTATCGCTTTTTGGTTCCAACATAAATTTAACGACAGTTTCTTCATCGTTCATTTCTGCTTTAGCCTCATCCATTAAATCTTCAACTTCTTCTTTTGCTTCAGACGCTTCTTTTTTAACTTCTTTACAGCTAAAGGTTAACAACAGCGCTAAGAGCGCTAGTTCAATTTTAAATATTTTCATTTTTATAGTGTTTAAAGGTTATTTGATAAAGTTACATATTAAAAATTATACCTTTTGCTCAATTCCAATTGATTTTAACAGAAACGGATTACGCAAAAAAATATCTAATATATTTCCGGTTTATTTTTCTTTCTTTTTAAAAATGCCACGCAGATCGGTGTTATAAAAAACACCAATTTGTAGACGATCGTAATTAGCCCCTGTAAAGTGATTTTTTAAGTAGCCAAATTGCATGCTTAAATCTTCGGTTACATTAACCCCAAGTGCGGCATAAGCACGGTTTTGACCAAATGCACTGTCTTGTAGATTTATGAAAATCTCATCATAGAAATTCAAGAAAAAGATATCGGTTAGGGGCAGGGTCATTTGAATTCTATAACGGGCTCTGTGCAATGTGTTGCTTTCACCTGTAAAATTATTTTGAACAAACCGCTGTTCTAAACGATAGCGATGCTCGAAATTAAATTCCCACACTTTATTTTTAAGAATGAACTGCTCAAATATGCGATGTTCAGAAATAGAGTTATTATTGATGAGTGCATCACCCCCAATAACGTCAAAGTCACTGAACGTTGGGTCGGTTTCAATAAATCCGTAGCCTAAAGTAGCGATAGCATTAGTGTTAATGTGATAGTTGATACCTGTACGCAGCAACAACTGGTTAAAGTTCGATGCCATTTCATAATATCTAAATTGAGCTTCGGTATGTATACTCCATTTATCGGCAATTTTATTGGTTCCAAAATACATGAACCAACTACCAAAATCGTCTTCTCCTGTATCACCACTTTGAGCATTTATTTGATTAATAGTTGCTAATAATACTAGTAACGTAAAAACTTTCTTCATTCTCTAATTTAATATGAAACTTAAAATTTGGGTTTACTTATCGCCTTCTTCAATAGGTGTTGCTTTATCCTTCTTCAAATACAAATCTAAAAAATCTAAAACCCTACTATACGCTTCGATCTGATTTTCTTTTTTTACAAAACCATGACCTTCATCTTCAAAGAGCACGTATTCTACGGGAACACCGTTCTTTTTTACACCTGCAACAATTTCGTCAGATTCTACTTGTAGTACTCTAGGATCTTGAGAACCTTGTAAAACAATTAAGGGTTTGGTCACCTTATCGGTATGAAACAAAGGGGAAATCTCTTTTAACCTTACGGAATCTGCACTGTATGGGTCTCCTAATTCTTTATATAAGGCATCTTTAAAAGACTCCCACCATGGCGGTATACTTTTTAATGTTCGTACCCAATTGGTTACGCCAAAAAGATTTACCCCAACGGCAAACTCTTCTGGGGTATAGGTCAATGCCGCCATAGTCATATAACCACCGTAAGAGCCGCCTATGATTCCAATTTTATTGGCATCTATTTCTGGCTGTTGGGCAAGCCAATTTTTACCTTCTACACAATCTTTTAAATCCTTATCGCCATGGTTTAAATCATCCATTTGATAAAAAGTTTTGCCATAGCCGCTACTACCTCTGTTGTTAACGGCTAGTACGGCATACCCGTGATTGGTCAAATATTGAATAAATGAGCTAAAGTTCTGTCTACTTTGTCCGCCCGGTCCACCATGAACCCAAACCAATGCAGGTACTTTGGTGTCCGCACTTGCCTGGTGGGGCTTGTAATAAATGGCAGGTATTTCAACCCCATCAAAAGACTTGTAACGTATTACTTCTGCGTTCACCAGGTCCTCACCGTTTATTTCGCTATTTAGAACATTGGTCAATTGGGTCTGTTCTTTGGTTTCTAAGTTATAAACGAACAAATTAGAAGGGGTGTGTGACCCACCGGCATAAAAACGCATTAGTTTTTCATCATCTGAGAAATCTACACTGGTTACGTCCAAACCATCCAAAGAAGGAAGAGCAACATTTTCACCGGTGCTAACATTTTTTATTTCAATGACATTCTTGGCATCTTCGTTAATATAGGTCACTTGATAGGTTCCATTTTCCGTAAAATAGGTACCCCATATATCCCAATTTTTCTGCATCACCTTTTCTCTGTTGCCCGTGGCAATATCGTACTTCATTAAATAAGAGAATTCCTCTCCATCATCTGTGGTATAATACAAGGAAGAACCATCATTGGAAAATCCAGAGCTACTGTTGGCGCTTTGATTTTCATTGATTTTGGTCAGCTTTTTATCTGAGACGGTGTAAATAAACAAATCGGAATCATTGGTATTTATTGGCTTGCCCAAGGTTATATATTTCTTGTCCTCGGAAATTCCGTCAATGCTATAACCTTCCGTATTTTCATAGATCAGGGTAGGCTCAAGAGTTTCTAGGTCCATTTCATAGATATCATCATTTCTAGGGTTTCTCTTGTTAGAAGTATAGTAGAAACTCATATCATCTTCTGCCCACCCGTAGAACGATGCACGGGCACCTTCCGCTGGTGTAAGGTCGGTCTGCGTACCATCTAGATCTCTTACGTAAATATGAAATATCTCATCACCATTTCCATCCATTCTAAACAACATGCGTTCATCTTTTGGAAAATAGGATATGGCGAATACAGATGCACTGTCAGACATAGTAACGGGAGTCAATTCACCGCCGCTTGTAGGCACTGTGTACATGTTGTAAATACCAGATCTATTACTTGAGATAAGTAATTTAGAATTATCAGGGGAAAAACTACCGCCACCAATGGCTTCGTTATCCATCATTTGTTTGATGGTATAGGTCTTCATCGTTTCTGCAATAGAAGATTTTTTAGGTTCTTCTTTACAGCTTAACATAAGCGTAAACACAAAGCAAGCCATTAGGTACTTCATAGTAGTGGTTTTTAGATTGTTAGACTTTTACATATTAATTCAAATTAAAAACTTCTGTTTCTTTAAAAGGTGATATATCTAAGCTTTTCATATTAGTTTGGTATTCTATCCATTCTTTGGCGAAGAAAGCATTTGTTTTTTGTAGCGCGCTCTGCAGATCATCTTTGGCAAATTGCATTAATTGTTTTTCTGTTGCCGTCATACCGGTTTTTCTAGATCCTACGTAGCGCCTTGCAATTTGAATACGTTGCATTACCGTCATTTCTTTACTACGGGTTATTCCTTGTCTTTTATCGACCTTACCTAAATATATAGCGGTGATAGAATCTATTTGTTTAATGATATCTTTAGAGGCGTCTATTTGTTCTTTGTACTTTTTATCGTCCTCTTTTTTCAGATCTTTTTGAAATTTCTCTGCAACCTCTTTACTTTTTGCCAATTGCTGTACCGCATCTGCTGCTGTCTGCATGTAAGATTCCAATTCTTTTCCGTTTACATAGGCTTCATTGATCCCTGTTTGAGATACTTCTAAACGTGGGTCTGATTTTACCGTAATCGTAGTTTCTTCTTCCAGATCACCGTATAACATTTTTATGGTATAGGTACCTGGTTTTACGTCTAAACCGCCAGACTCTTTCTTTTTGGTCTGTACTTTTCTAGAAGGTCTATCCGCGCCTTTTTCATCCATTCCCCAGTAAATTCTGTGAAATCCTGCTTTTTCAGGAGTCTTGTATTTTAAAGTACGGATCAGTCTATCGCCATCGTAAAAATCGAACTGAACGGAATCCTTCTTTTGAACTCCGGTCAACGCAACGCTATCTGTTTTTTCTTCTGTTTTTTCTTCGGATGAACCCTCTTTTTTACCCTTCATGCCCTTGCCCTTTTTTGCAGCTTTTTTACCTTCCTTTAGATAATAGGTAATCATAGCACCAGACTTTCTGTTTTCACCTTGGTAAAGACCATCGGCACCAAAACGACTGCCTGTAGGTTGTTGGTAGGATGCCTGATATGCCGTTGGCGGAGTGAATAATTCTATTTCCTTATTTAAAATGGTAGCATCTGCGGCTAAAGCTCGTAACGGACGAATATCATCCAAAACCCACGCAGCACGACCAAATGTACCGATAACCAAATCTTGCTCTCTTGGGTGAATGGCTAAATCTTTGGTAGAAACCGTTGGAAAACCTTCGGTCCATTTCTGCCATTTGTCCCCTGCATTGAAAGAAACATACAATCCGTCATCGGTACCTAGGAACAATAAATTAGGGTTTTCAGGATCTTCAATAATAGATAAGGTATAGCTTTCTACATCTGTGGCGTCAACAATTCTTGTCCAAGTTTTACCATAGTCTTTGGTGCGGTACGCATATGGCGTATAATTGAATCTTCTATAGTCGTTGGCGATCAACAATGCTTCACCCTTATTACGGGTAGATGCCTTTATTTGCGGAATCCAACTTCCTTTAGGTAAGCCTTTGATGTTTGCGGTTACTTCTGTCCAGGTTCCTCCACCGTTTTGGGTATAATGCACACGGCCGTCATCAGAGCCTACCCAAAGCATATCCTTTTCAACTGCAGAGGGTTCAATAACCAAAATTGTGGTATGGTTTTCGGCACCGGTTGCATCCATAGATAAACCACCACTTTCACTTTGCTTTTGTTTCTCAG
>JAHDDL010000045.1:22731-28602 GCA_020629415.1 Maribacter sp.
CTATTACGAATTCCCTGTGCTTTCCAAACATAGGCAGGTCCTCTCCAAGAACCGTTATCTTGCATACCACCGTATACATTATATGGGTATTCGTTATCTGTTGCAATGTGATAAAATTGCGCAACGGGTAGGTTCCCCACAAATCGCCATGTTTTTCCGCCATCTTTAGAGATATTGAGTCCGCCATCATTACCGTCCATCATAAACTGACCGTTTTCTGGGTGAATCCAAAAGGCGTGGTGATCGGGGTGTACCCCGTTATCCGCACGGTATGCAGGCATCAATTGCGTAAAGTTTTTGCCGCCATCTTGCGATACATTTACGTAAGTGAATACAGAAAATACCCTATTTTCATTTTCAGGATCAACATAAATTTCGGAGTAATAGAAAGGTCTGTTACCTATATCGCTCTTATCGTTTACTTTTTTCCATTTAAAGCCGCCATCTTCAGATTTGTACAACGCATTCTTTTTGGCTTCAACCAAGGCATAGATAACTTCAGGTTTTCCCGGAGCAATGGCTACACCAATTCTACCCAGGTCACCAGCTGGTAAGCCATCTTCCTCGCTTAATTTTTTCCAGTTTTTACCACCATCGTGGGTCATGTAAAGTCCGCTACCAGATCCACCAGAATTAAAGAACCATGGCTCTCGTTTGTGTTCCCACATAGCAGCGATCAGTTTATTAGGGTTGGTAGGATCCATAATAAGATCTGCAACCCCTGTTTTGTTATTTACGAACAACACCTTTTCCCAAGTCTCGCCACCATCGGTAGTCTTAAAAACGCCGCGTTCTGGGTGTTCTCCCCAAGGAGATCCAATAGCACCTACATAAACCGTGTTAGGGTTCATGGGGTCTATTTTGATTCTATGAATATGTCTGGTTTTTTCAAGACCCATTGATTTCCAGGTCTTTCCACCATCAAGGGATTTGTACACTCCGTAACCACCGTTTAAGCTATTTCTAGGATTACCTTCACCAGTACCGGCCCAAATTACGGACGGATTACTTTGTTGAATGGCCACAGCACCAATAGATGCTGTCACTTCTTTATCAAAAATTGGTTCCCATTTTACGCCACCGGATGTAGATTTCCATAATCCGCCAGAAGCGGTACCTACATACATAATATCCGGATTGTCATTGACAACATCAATGGCGGTTACACGGCCGCTCATACCACCGGGACCAATGTTACGGGGCTTTAGGTCTTGAACCAGGTCCATTTTAAAATCTTGTGCAGAAACGAAAATAGATGCGAAAAGCATCAACAGGGAGAGTAATCTTCTTGTCATTTGAGTGGTTTGTTAGTTATGTTTCTAAAAATAGCGGAAAAGAAAAGGAAGTATTCTTAAAAGGATGTTAACAGTATGTAGTTTTGAAGAATCCGTAATCCTTTAACAGTTTTGCAGTCCAGTGTTCAGTGCTCAGTCAGTGGTTACAGTGTAGTTTACGGTGCTGAATGGTCAGTTCGAGTGGCTTTTTAGTTGTAGCATAGCGGAAACTGAAAAGTTGCCTGCCTGCCGGCGGGCAGGTATCGAGAATTTTTGGAACACATAAAGGTTCTCGATACAAATTTCTCGTTCCTCGAAATTCACTCGAACTGACCAATGATAATTAGGTCACTGAGCGTAGCCGAAGTGATAGTTTGTTCAGTTGGCAGTATCAGATTTCACCAATAGTTGAGCCATGCGTTTCTCCTAAACCAAGGTCACTGAGCGTAGCCGAAGTGACCGAGCAACCAACACCCAACAACCAACAACCAATCAAAGAACTTGAAAAATCCCGAACAACTCGTTCCCCTGTCTTGGTTTAATGGAGTTATAGCAAGGATCGAAAGTGATCGTTTTAAAATAGGGCGATAAATAATTGGTGTACAGATCTTTGTTTCCGCCAAAAGGTCGTTTTTCCATATCACCGGTTAGGGGAAAAGTGAACCAGAGTCCCACTAATTTCCCATTAGGTTTCAATAGGCTTGCCATTTGTTTGGCATAGGCATTTCTATTGGCATCGGTAGGTACAAAGGAGCAGAAAAAGGTTTGCTCTAAAATTAGATCGTATTGGCCTTTGAACTCAAAAAAATCAGATTGGTGCATGTTTTCATCGGGGAAATCGGGATTTCTTTTTTTAAATTCTTTTAACGGAATTTCAGAAATATCTAGAATATGGACGTTGGAGAATCCTTGTTTCCAAAGGTATTCGGCTTCGTAAGCATTTCCGGCACCCGGAATTAAAATCTGAATCGATGTATCGGTTAATTGATCGGCATATTCTTTAATGGGCGTAGAAGGGTAGCCAATGTCCCAACCCATATCTTTATTTATATACCTTTCTGTCCAATAATGCTCTTCTTCTTTCAAGATAATATAGTATTTGTCGGTACAGTAAATTTAATCAGAATTAGCCAATTTCTACCAGCTATGTAGAATTGAATACCATTGATCATAGTTTCATTGCCGTAGATAAATCAAATACCTATCTTTCGTATCTACTAAATACCAACTACTTAAATACATGAAATACTCTTTTTTATTGGTAATGGCAATTTGCCTAACGTACGTTTGTTCAGCGCAGACAAATCCACAATGGGCACGTTACCCGGCCATTTCTCCCAACGGTGAAACTATTGCGTTTACGTACAAAGGAAACATCTTTACAGTGCCTGTAGATGGTGGCGTGGCAAAACAGCTAACGTACCACGTTGCTAATGATTATGCTCCGGTTTGGAGCAAGAACGGAGAAAAAATTGCTTTCTCCTCGGACAGATACGGCAATTTTGATGTGTATATCATGGATGCCAAAGGCGGACCGTCAACCAGGTTGACATACCATAGTAACGATGAAAAGGCGTTCAGTTTTTCTGCCGACGACACTGCTGTTTTATTTGGTGCCATGCGATTGGACGCTGCCGAGCATCGCCAATACCCAACAGCATCACAACCAGAACTGTACAGTGTTCCCGCAAATGGGGGCAGGGTAGATCAGGTGTTGACCGTTCCGGCAGAAGATGTACAAGTAAATGCCGATGGTACAAAAATGGTGTACCATGATAAAAAAGGCTATGAAGATGCCTTTAGAAAGCATCACACATCTGCCATTACCAGAGATATTTGGTCGTATGAACCAGCAACGGGAAAACATACTAAATTAACCAATTTTAAGGGGGAAGACCGTAATCCGGTATTTTCAAAAGATGGCAGTGCCATTTACTATTTAAGTGAGCAAGAAGGCTCTTTTAATGTCTTTTCCATGTCGTTGACGGGAGCACCTGAAGTTGCTGCACATACCAGTTTTAAGACCCACCCGGTACGCTCGTTAAGTATTGGGAACAATACCTTGGCATTTGGTTATGATGGCGAAATTTATACGCTAAAAGCCGGTGAAGGTGCTAAGAAGGTAGAAATCATAGTAAGAACGCAAGAAGAAAGTAATGCTATCACGTATAAATCGGTCAATGGTGGTGTTCAAGAAATGGATGTAGCCCCTAACGGCAAGGAAATTACATTTATAAGCAGGGGAGAAGTATTTGTGACCTCGGTAGATGGTTCGTTGACCAAGCGTATCACCAACACCCCGGAACAGGAACGCTTTGTAAAGTTTACTCCAGATGGCACATCTGTAGCGTACAGCAGTGAACGTAATGGCAAGTGGAGCATTTTTAAATCTTCAAAGGTGCGATCGGAAGAACCTTATTTCTTTGCGGCTACCCTGATCAAAGAAGATACTTTGGTGACGTCTAAAAATGATATTTACTTACCTGAGTTTTCTCCGGATAGTACCTATGTGGCATATATAGAAGATAGAAAGACCTTAAAGGTCAAGAATTTAAAAACAAAAGAGGTAACCACATTATTGACTCCGGATGAAATCATACATATGAGGGACGGAGACCAGTATTACCAGTGGAGTCCGGATAGCAAATGGCTATTGGTAGATTGGAGTATTTCACTGAACAACACGGAGGTGCTTTTGATATCCAAGGATGGGAAAAAGCGTAAAAACCTGACCCAAAGTGGCTACTATGAGTACTATCCAAAATGGGTGAACGATGGTAGTCAGATTATGTATTTCACTAACCGTAACGGACTAAAAAGTTATGCTACCAGTGGTTCTTTTGAGACCGATGTATATACCATGTTCCTGACCCAAGAGTCTTGGGACAAATTCAACAATACCAAAGAAGAGTATGATCTGTTGAAAATGATAGAAGAGACTAAAAAAGAAAAAGAAGGCGAGGATAAAGATGATAAAAAGAAGAAGGATAAAAAGGAAGATAAGCCAAAGGTAAACACCTTAAAGTTCGATTTGGAGGATGTAGACCGAAGAAAAGCGCGATTAACCATACACTCCTCTAAATTGTCTGATGCCGTACTCTCAAAAGATGGGGAAAAACTGTACTACCTGACCAAATTTGAAAAAGACTACAATCTTTGGGAAACCGAAATACGTACCAAAAGCACCAAAATGTTGGTGGCACTAGGTGCAAAATCGGCAAGTTTACAGTGGGATGCCAAAAAGGAAAACTTATTTTTATTATCAGATGGTAGCATTTCTAAAGTAGATGTTGCGGGCGGTAAAAAAGAACCGGTAAAACTGAATGCCGAAATGGTATTGGATGCCGATGCCGAACGTAAATTTATGTTCGATCACATTTGGCTAAAGACCAATGGCATATTTTATACCTCTACCTTTCATGGAATTGATTGGCAAGCTATGCGTTCCGAATATGAAAAATACCTGCCGCATATTGGCAATGACTTTGAGTTTATGGAAATGGTATCGGAAATGTTGGGAGAGCTGAACGTGAGTCACGCCGGCGGACGCTTCTACGGTGCTATTGAAAATGGTGATGAAACCGCATCGTTGGGTATTTTTATGGATTATGATTATAAAGACGACGGAATAAAAATTTCCGAAGTCATAAAAGGCGGTCCGTTGGATAAGGCTGGCTTTGACATTTCACCCGGCATGATCATACAGAAAATAAACGGTGAGACCATTGGTGCAGACACGGATGTGGCGCGCTATTTAAACCGCATTGCCGGAGATTTTACCCTGCTTGATATTGTGGATGAAAAAGACAAAAAGAAACAGCTGACCGTAAAGCCTATTTCGCTAAGGGAAGAAGGAAGTCTGTTGTATGACCGTTGGGTGAAAACCAATGAAAAAGAAGTACTTAAAAAGAGCAACGGAACCTTGGGCTATGTGCATATACCGGGCATGGCAGACGGACCTTACCGTACCATTTATGAAGAAATGCTGGGTAAGTTCAATGATAAAAAAGCGGTCATTATAGATACCCGTTTTAATGGTGGTGGCGATTTAGTAGCAGACCTGGCCATGTTCTTTACCGGTATACCATTTTTATCATATGAAACCGAAGATAGGGTAGTGGGTGGCGAGCCAACCTCTAGGTGGACAAAACCAACCTTGGCCATGTTCAATGAATCTATGTATAGTGACGGTTCTTGCTTTGCAAGTGGCTATGTAGATTTAAAGATAGGTAAGACCGTGGGAATGCCCGTACCGGGTACCTGTAGCTTTGCTGGTTGGGAACGTTTGCCCAATGGAGATGTTTGGGGCGTAGTACCCGTAAGTGCCAAAAACAAAGCAGGCGAATGGATGGAAAACAACGAGACCGATCCAGAGTTCATTGTTAAAAACCAACCCGGTGTTATTGCAAACGGCATTGATCAGCAACTGGAGAAGTCAATTGAGGTGTTACTGAAAGAGGTGGAGTAGGGCTGAATTTAGGAATAAGGGATAATTACGATTGTACATATATTTTTATATTTGGGGATATGTACAATTGTGTTCATATACAATAGTTGTATGTAATTTAAGCTAGCGAGCGGTTTTATTTTTCAAGGG
>JAHDDL010000046.1 GCA_020629415.1 Maribacter sp.
GCGACCTCCGCGTCCCAAACGCGGCGCGATAACCGGGCTACGCTACACCCCGAATTGGTTATCAAAAAATATGTCTCTCAACATATTGTTGCGGAGAGACAGGGATTCGAACCCTGGGTAAGTGTTTCCACCTACGACGATTTAGCAAACCGCTCCTTTCGGCCACTCAGGCACCTCTCCAGTAATTCTTCAATGAACTGTTGCTCTAAATAGCGGATGCAAATGTAGTAAGTATTACTGATTATACACAACTATTTTTAATGTTTTTTTTCAATAAAAAAATACATCCCTGTTACTCAGGATATTCCACACGCAAATGATAAATATTTATTAGCTTTTGCTTGAATATTTTCTTTATCGTTTCAATTTCTTTGAACGTAATGTCTGCATTTAAAAATTGGTTTGCCTTCATCTGACCAGAAATTATTTTGTCAACAAACTCATCAATAATTAAAAAAGTTGGGTTCTTTAAACTTTTAGATGCCGCTTCAACAGAATCTGCCATCATAAGAATAGCGGTCTCCCTAGAAAATGGCAACGGACCGGGGTACCTAAAATCTTCTTCATTTACCTCTTCTTCCAATTCTTTCTGTTTCTTATAAAAATAAAATACCAACGTGGTACCATGATGAGATCGTATAAAATCTATTACACGGTCAGGTACATTGTTCTTTCTAGCTATTTCTATTCCTTTAATGACATGATCAATTATAATACGGGCACTGTCCTTAGGCGTAAGTTCATCATGCGGATTAACATTGGTCACCTGGTTCTCTGTAAAGTACGTAGGGTCGTTCATTTTGCCAATATCATGATACAACGCCCCTACCCTTACCAGCATTGCATTTGCACCAATTTCATTAGCGGCGGCTTCAGCTAAATTGGCCACCTGTAACGAATGATGAAAAGTTCCTGGTGCTCTGTTCGATAATTCCTTTAAAAGCTTTGAATTTGTATCTGACAATTCCAATAACGACACATCTGATACCAGCCCGAAAACCTTCTCATAAATGTAGATCAATGGCTGTACAAAAAGGGTAATCATACCATTTAAAAGAAAAAGTCCCAATGTGTACCATTCAATATCGCTTAAATCTCCCTCATGTATGGTATGAAAAGCTAAATACCCAACAATATAAATAAGAGTAATTTGACCCACACTAACAAAAAGATTTGCTCTTTTGTACAATTCCGATACAGTCAAAATAGTAACGATACCTGTGATAATTTGGAGAAATATATACTCAAAACTATTAGGCACCACAAAACCTAAGATCAGAATGGTCAATACATGTACAAACAGCCCCAATCTGGCATCAAAGAACGTTTTTAAAATAAGCGGAAGTATACATAGCGGTACAACAAATACCAGTTGATCATTGTACTTTATAACCATGGTGGTAATGAATACCATCAAGAGAATATTGAAAAATATAAAAGTGACCTTTACATTATTTTCGTATACCGTTCTCCTATATTTTTTCAAGAACAAGAAAAGCATAATTAGTACTAAAGCAACTAGCACCGTATACCCAATTAGTATATAATAATAGTTATTGGCAGTCCATAGTTCAGATTCATACTCGGACTTTAAAGATTCTAATATTTTTAGATTTTCAGCCTCTACGACTTCTCCCTTGGCAATAATCAACCTACCTTGATCAACAGTACCTCTTGTATAGGATAATTTGGACAAAGCTTCTGCCCTGGCTTTTTGTGTAAGACTATTATCAAAACTTACATTTGGCGAAATAATATCAAAGAACAAAGCCTGTATTTCTTTCTCAAATTCAAATAGGTTGTTCTCGGAGAGCACCTTACTCACCAAACTGGTAATTTCATTTACCCTATAAAAATCTGAAACCCTTACTTTTCTTGCTTCATTGTCCTTTACCAAATAAATAAAGTTACGCTGAATTTGTTTTCCATTGTTTTGTAAAATGCCCTTGGCATAGACAGAATCTAGCACTATCTTGGAATAATACTTTAAACGAGTTTTCTGGTTTTCACTAAGAACGCTTTGCCTCCATATATCCTGAAACTTCTCCTCAAACTCTTCTTCTACCCTATTTACTTCAGCTTGATCATATCTATAGTAGGGTAACTGATTACTTTCTATAACCTGTTTTTCTTTCTCAATTTCTGCATTGGTTTTTTGAATTGAAAAATCAAAAGGAGCATACAAGTTTTCGAACTGCCAAGGTTTGCCTTTTTGAAATTCGTATTTAAACTTCCCTCCCTTAGGCAAGAAAAACACTATAAATGCCACCGCTACAAAATAGAGTATATACTTGAAAATGAGCGATTGCTGTTTGTAAAGATTATCCAAAAGAAAATTTATTAGGTTCTTCAAAAATAGAAAATTATAAACTGATAACTAGTAATTGAATCGATATCCCTTGGGTTGCTATAGAATTTAGTAATTTCGTGTAATCAAATAATATAAAACATGAAAGAAGTCGTTATTGTATCAGCCGTTAGAACTCCAATAGGTAGTTTCATGGGCGGATTATCAACAGTTACCGCTCCAAAATTAGGGGCGATCGCTATTGAAGGCGCATTAAAAAAAATAAACTTATCCCCAACATTAGTAGATGAAGTTATAATGGGAAATGTAGTACAAGCAGGCACAGGTCAAGCACCTGCCAGACAAGCTGCTATATATGCCGGCATACCAAATACAGTACCTTGTACTACCATTAATAAAGTATGTGCTTCGGGCATGAAATCCGTAATGCAAGGGGCACAGGCAATTGCTCTAGGCGATGCAGATGTAGTTATTGCCGGTGGCATGGAAAACATGAGCTTAATACCACATTATGTTCATATGAGAACCGGTACAAAATTTGGTCCCACCTCTTTGATAGACGGTATGCAAAAGGACGGTCTTGTAGATGCATATGATGAAAATGCCATGGGAGTATGTGCAGATGCATGTGCTACTAAATATGAATTCAGCAGAGAAGATCAAGATGCTTACGCTATTCAATCTTACAAAAGATCTGCAGATGCATGGGAAAATGGCAAATTTGATAATGAAGTTATACCCGTTGCCGTACCACAAAGACGCGGAGAACCTAAAATGATTACAAAAGACGAGGAATTCAGTAATGTATTTATTGAAAAAATTCCAAATTTAAGACCCGCATTTTCAAAAGACGGAACAGTTACCGCTGCCAATGCATCTACCATAAACGATGGTGCCGCTGCATTAATATTAATGAGCAAGGAAAAGGCAGAAGAACTAAGTTTAAAACCACTGGCTACAATTAAAAGTTATGCCGATGCCGCACACGAACCCGAATGGTTTACAACGGCCCCAGCTAAAGCATTGCCTAAAGCTTTGGCAAAGGCAAACCTTAAATTAGAAGAAATAGACTTTTTTGAATTTAACGAAGCCTTTTCAGTTGTTGGTCTTGCGAATACGAAAATATTGGGCTTGAACGATAAAAATGTGAACGTAAATGGTGGCGCTGTATCTTTGGGGCACCCGTTAGGTTGTTCTGGCGCACGTATTTTAATTACACTTTTGAACGTTTTGGAACAAAACAATGCTACATTAGGTGCTGCCGCAATATGTAATGGCGGTGGTGGTGCTTCCGCTATAATTATTGAAAAAGCTTAAGCGCATAAAATAATTCTATGCAATACGGTATTTGTCAATTAAGCATTGTTCCTGTAAGAAGCTCAGCCGATGAGGTATCTGAACTAATTACCCAACTTTTGTTCGGTGAACATTATAAGGTGTTGGAAAGCAGAAAAAACTGGTCTAGAATTAAGACTATTGCAGACAAATGTGAAGGGTGGATATTAAACAGCCAACTTAACTTTATAGCAGAAGACGAGTTTACCACCATACAAGCAAACCAAACAAAAAACCATGTTGCAGAATTAATATCGTTTGTTGAAGATTCCAATCAAATTTTAACCCCAATTTTAATTGGCTCCTGCATACCGAATACACCATCAATGCCAGTAAATTTTAATGGTATCGCAATCAACAAATCTCAAACAAAGGAAAGCCTTGTTAAAATAGCATTGCTATACCTAAACTCCCCTGAATTAAAAGGAGGTAAATCTCCTTTCGGTATCGATAGTGCCGGTTTTACGCAAATGGTCTATAAAATAAATGGTTACCATCTTTTAAGGACGGCAGAAGAACAATCTACACAAGGCTCTGCTTTGAGTTTTGTTGAAGAAAGCGAAGCGGGAGACTTAGCTTTTTTTGACAATGCCAGCGGAGAAATTGATCATGTAGGCATCATAATGAATGACAACTACATTATTCATGTTAACGCTAAGGTTAGAATAGACCGTCTTGATCATACAGGCATCTTCAATAATGACCTTAGAACCTATACCCATAAATTGCGGGTCATTAAAAAGATAGTATAAAAAAAGGCCCTTAAAAGGGCCTTTAATTTTTATTGACAAGCTAGGGATTACTCTCCTAACATCTTCTTCATTTTCATGAAGTTTTCATTGTCACCCATTGCTCCGTAAATATTCTTAAGCTGAGTCATGATATTTTCATTATCAGGGCTGCTCTTTAATGCATCTTCCAATACATCTGCACCTTGCTTGAACAAACCATCTTTTTTCTCTTTCAACTCATCATATCTAGCAATATCCGCTCTAGAGTTACCTAATGAATTCATTTCATCAATTAACTTGTTACCTTCATTTACATATGTAGTAGAAAGGTTCAAATAAGCATTCGTATATTCAGGGTTAAGCTCAATTGCCTTTTTATAAGATACACGTGCATCTTCGTAATTCTCTTGCTCCATACTAATTACACCAACGTTGTAATGTAAATCTGGATTGTCTGGAGCCAATGCAATTGCCTGAGCCATTAATTCCTTGAACTTATCTTTATTTCCTTGATTAAAGTATAGATTAGCTTCGTTCAAAATTAAGTTTACATCTTCTGGATCATTCTGTCTAGCAGCTTGATAAGCCTCTAAAGCCTTTTCATCTTGACCTAATTGTGTGTAGATCAATGCAGTGTTCTTAACGATCTCAGCTTTTTTGGATGGTGTTTTTTCATCTACAGGATTTGAATATGTACCTGACTTAACCATAAGGTCACGCTGAACTTTATCCATTTCTTCAACTTCACCAGTTGCCGCATTAGTAGCCTTATAAACCATACCACCACCATCATAACCAACTTCTTGTAGTTTGTTGTAATAATCAAGCGCCATCTCGTAATGTCCACCGTTTACCGCACTACCTGCTGCATAATACAAGTATGAAGTATCTTTTGGACTAAGCGTGTAGCTCATATACAATTTTTCAGCAGCTTCTTTAAATTTGTTGTTACCGTTATCGCTAACAGCAGAGTTTACCAAATCAGCGGTTAATGCCGCCATATATTGGTTAGTTTCTGCAGTATATTTCTGCTTACCTGAAGCCTCTTCTATTTCTACAACTTTCTTAAAAGAATTTGCCGCTTTTTCAAATGCATCGTTGTTTCCTTTTTTGGCAAGGTCATTATATATCTTACCTCTGGTAAAATAATATTGAGCCTGGGTCTTTTCGTCTGCAGCAGCAATTGTACCTGAAGCAGCCTCTAAGGCAGTTTGAGCAGCAGCAGCATCTCCACCTTTCAACGCCTTCTCTGCAGCCTTTATTTCATTTTTTTGAGCAAAACCGACCATTGTAAATGTCAGTGCCGCCACAAGTAATAACCTATTTTTCATTTTAATTATATTAATTATTAGTGTTTAAGATTTAATTTTTTATTCTTCCGTATCTGGGTTTTCTGTTTCCGTCCCCTCTTCTGCATCATTAGTATCAACCTCCGTGCCATTTTCAGTATTCACTTCAATATCAAGTATTTCAGCTTCTTCCAAATCATCCTCATCTTTCATCACCTTGGCAACGGCAGCAATAGAGTCGTTACCCTTAATATTGATCAAACGTACACCTTGAGTTGCCCTACCCATAACACGTAGATCTTCTACGCTCATACGAATTGCAATTCCAGATTTATTGATAATCATTAAGTCGTCAGAATCGGTAACGTTTTTAATAGCTACTAGTCCGCCCGTTTTATCGGTTACGCTAATAGTCTTAACCCCTTTACCACCTCTGTTGGTTACTCTATAATCATCAATACTTGAACGTTTACCATAACCTTTTTCAGAAACAACTAATATTTCATCTTCAAAATTATGAACAGAAACCATACCGATTACCTCGTCTTCATCATTTGCCAAAGTAATACCACGAACCCCAGAAGCATTTCTACCCATTGGCCTTGTCTTACTTTCTTCAAAACGAATTGCTTTACCGGATTTAAGTCCTAAGAAAATCTCACTTGAACCCGTAGTTAATTTAGCTTCTAACAATTCATCACCGTCACGCACGGTAATAGCATTAATACCGTTTTGACGTGGTCTTGAATATTGCTCTAAGGATGTCTTCTTAACAACACCTTTTTTGGTAGCCATTATCACATAATGCGCATTGATATACTCTTCATCTTTTAAATCTTGCGTGCAAATGAATGCTTTTACACTATCATCTTGCTCAATATTTATAAGGTTCTGAATTGCCCTACCTTTTGATGTTCTACTACCTTCAGGAATTTCGAATACCCGCATCCAGAAACATTTTCCTTTTTGCGTAAAGAACAACATGTACTGGTGATTGGTTCCTACAAATAAATGCTCCAGGAAATCTTCATTTCTGGTTGAGGACGCTTTTTGACCGACTCCTCCCCTATTTTGTGTTTTATATTCACTTAATGGAGTTCTTTTGATATAACCTGCGTGAGAAATGGTAATAACCACTTGCTCATCGGGTATCATATCTTCCATGCTTAAATCACCACCCGCTATATTTATTACAGATCTTCTTTCATCTCCGTATTTACCTTTTATCTCAAGAAGTTCATCTTTAATGATTTCCATTCTACGCTCCTTCTTATCAAGAATATCTTTCAAATCAGCAATAAGAAGCATAATTTCATCATACTCCGTTCTTAACTTGTCCTGTTCAAGACCGGTAAGTTGACGAAGTCTCATTTCTACGATCGCCTTGGCCTGAATTTCACTTAATTTAAATCTTTCAATTAAGTTGGTTCTTGCCTCATCAGCATTTTTAGAAGCCCTAATAATGGCAATTACTTCATCTATATTATCCGATGCTATAATCAACCCTTCTAATATATGCGCACGATCTTCAGCTTTCTTTAACTCAAACTGAGTACGTCTTACCACAACCTCGTGTCTATGCTCAACGAAATAGTCTATCATCTCCTTCACATTCAACAACTGCGGTCTTCCATTGACCAGAGCTATGTTATTGACACTAAAGGAAGTTTGCAAAGCCGTATACTTAAAAAGCATATTTAAAACGATATTTGGTATAGCATCTCTCTTTAAGATGTACACAATACGCATACCGTTACGGTCAGATTCATCTCTAATACTAGAGATACCATCTAATTTTTTATCATTGACAAGATCCGCCGTTTTCTTGATCATGTCCGCTTTGTTAACCTGGTATGGAATTTCGGTAACAACGATACACTCACGCCCTTGAACTTCTTCAAAAGTTGCTTTTGCTCGCATTTTTACACGCCCCCTACCGGTATGAAAAGCCTCTTTTACACCATCATAACCATAAATAATACCTCCTGTAGGAAAATCTGGAGCTTTAATATGTGTTATTAACTCATCTATTTCTATGTCATTATTATCAATATATGCAACCGTACCATCTATAACCTCTGATAAATTGTGTGGAGGCATATTGGTAGCCATACCTACAGCAATACCGGAAGCACCGTTAACCAACAAACTTGGCACCCTTGTTGGCAGTACCGTTGGTTCTTTTAAAGAATCATCAAAATTCAACTGATAATCTACAGTTTCCTTTTCAATGTCAATAAGCATATCATCTGCGATCTTGCGCATTCTAGCTTCTGTATAACGCATTGCCGCAGGGCTATCACCATCAACAGAACCAAAGTTACCTTGACCATCTACAAGCATATAACGCAAGCTCCATTCTTGAGCCATACGAACCATGGCGTCATAAACCGAAGTATCGCCGTGTGGATGGTACTTACCTAAAACTTCACCAACAATACGCGCAGATTTTTTATGTGAGCTATTACTTCTAACTCCTAATTCATGCATTCCGAAAAGAACTCTTCTGTGCACGGGTTTCAACCCATCCCTGACATCTGGCAGGGCACGTGACACTATGACCGACATTGAGTAATCAATGTAGGCAGATTTCATTTCCTCTTCAATATTAATGGGAATCAATTTTTCACCGTCAGCCATTTTAAAATCTTCTGTTTTTTAATTAGTAAAAAAGCATGCCAATATACTTAAATCCTGAGCGTTTTAAGAATAAGTGGATTTAATAATATTATTTTTTATTAACACTGGGCATAGTTATGTTAATTTTTACTTTCTAAGCGTATTTAGGCACTATAAAAGCCGTATTTAATGGGTTTTACAATAACTTTAACGATTATAGGTACGGTATTTGCCATTGATTGAATCATATTTAGTAATTTTATAGTAGATAATATAGTATATGGATGATAATTTTTCCCCAAGAGTTAAGGATGTAATTGCTTATAGCAAAGAGGAAGCATTGCGTCTTGGTCACGATTTTATCGGTACCGAGCACCTCATGCTAGGGCTTCTTAGAGATGGAAACGGGAAGGCTATAAGCATTTTAGATGCTTTAGAAGTTGATCTTGAACACCTACGTAGAAAAGTAGAAATACTTAGTCCTTCTAACCCTAACGCCAGTGGCGTACAAAAAGATAAAAAGAATTTACACCTAACAAGGCAGGCAGAGCGTGCATTGAAGACAACCTTTTTAGAAGCCAAGCTTTTTCAAAGTTCTTCAATCAACACAGCACACCTATTACTTTGTATTCTTAGAAACGAGAACGACCCTACTACGAAGCTTTTACACAAATTAAAGGTGGATTATGACGGAGTTAAGGAACAGTTTAAATTTATGATTACAAGCGACGACGATATGGTTGACGGGCCTACGGCCGAGTCTTTCCCTAGTGATTCTGAAGACGCAAATGAAGGTAAAGAAAGTACTTTCGGAGCTTCTTCAAGCCAAAAAGGCACCAAGAAATCCAAAACCCCGGTGTTAGATAATTTTGGTAGGGACCTTACCCAAATGGCAGAGGAAAATAAATTGGACCCAGTTGTTGGTAGAGAAAAAGAAATAGAAAGGGTTTCTCAAATTCTTAGTAGAAGAAAAAAGAACAACCCATTACTTATAGGTGAGCCCGGTGTTGGTAAAAGTGCCATTGCAGAAGGTCTTGCCCTAAGGATCATCAACAAAAAAGTTTCTAGAATTCTTTATAACAAAAGAGTTGTTACCCTTGATCTAGCTTCATTAGTTGCCGGAACAAAATATCGTGGACAGTTTGAAGAGCGAATGAAGGCCGTAATGAACGAACTGGAAAAAAATGATGATGTCATTTTATTTATTGACGAAATTCATACTATTGTAGGTGCTGGTGGTGCTACAGGAAGTTTAGATGCCTCAAACATGTTTAAACCAGCTCTTGCAAGAGGTGAAATTCAATGTATAGGTGCCACTACCCTTGATGAATACAGACAGTACATTGAAAAGGACGGTGCTTTAGAAAGACGTTTTCAAAAGGTTATTGTTGAACCGACCTCTGTTGATGAAACAATTGAAATCTTACACAATATAAAAGGTAAATACGAAGATCACCATAATGTAACCTATACGGACGAAGCTATTGAAGCTTGTGTTAAATTGACAAATAGGTACATGACCGATCGTTTTTTACCGGACAAAGCTATTGATGCCCTTGATGAAGCGGGTTCTCGAGTACACATTGTAAATATGGACGTTCCAAAACAAATTCTTGAATTGGAAAAGAAATTGGAAGATGTACGCGAGCTAAAGAACAGCGTTGTCAAAAAACAAAAATACGAGGAAGCCGCAAAGTTACGTGACGATGAAAAAAGTCTAGAAAAGGAACTGGCCATTGCTCAAGAACGTTGGGAAGATGATAGCAAGCTCAACAAAGAAACCGTTAGCGAAGATAATGTTGCAGACGTAGTTTCCATGATGAGCGGCATTCCTGTCAACAGAATTGCGCAGACCGAGAGTAACAAACTTGCAGGATTGCCAGAGCTTATCAAATCTAACGTGATTGGTCAGGATGATGCGGTAGCAAAGGTCTCAAAAGCGATACAACGTAACAGAGCCGGACTTAAAGATCCTAACAAGCCAATTGGTTCGTTTATATTCTTAGGTCAAACGGGAGTTGGTAAAACACAACTGGCAAAAGTATTGGCTAAAGAGCTATTTGATTCTGAAGATGCACTTATTCGTATTGATATGAGTGAGTACATGGAGAAGTTCGCCATTTCTAGATTGGTTGGTGCACCTCCAGGGTACGTAGGCTATGAGGAAGGCGGTCAGCTGACCGAAAAAGTTAGAAGAAAACCTTACTCTGTAATTCTTTTAGATGAAGTTGAAAAAGCGCATCCAGACGTATTTAATATGCTTTTGCAAGTATTGGATGATGGTTTCTTGACAGATAGTCTTGGTCGTAAAATCGATTTTAGAAATACCATTATTATAATGACTTCTAATATCGGTGCCAGACAATTAAAAGATTTTGGCCAGGGTGTCGGTTTCGGTACATCTGCCAAAAAGTCACAAGAAGATGCACATCAAAAAAGTGTCATAGAAAATGCTTTGAAAAAAGCCTTTGCGCCTGAATTCTTAAATAGAATTGATGATGTAATCGTTTTTAACGCGCTAGAAAGAAAAGACATTCACAAAATCATTGATATAGAATTAGCGAAGTTGTTCAAGAGAATCAAAGATATTGGTTACCATTTGAACCTTACTGACGAGGCTAAAGATTATATCGCTGAGAAAGGTTTTGATAAACAGTATGGAGCTAGACCGTTAAAAAGAGCAATTCAAAAATACATTGAAGATGCACTTGCGGAAGAAATAGTGAATTCTAAACTTAAGGAGGGGGATAGTATTTACATAGACCTGGATAAAAAAAGTGAAGAATTGACCATTAAAATTGAAAAAGCAGAAGAAGAATCACCTAAAACATAGGTATTCCCACTTTATTAATATTTGAAAAGGAGCCCTTTGTAGGGCTCCTTTTTCGTACAATTCATTTTCTATTGTAAGAATACAAATACACTGTTAGGTAAGCATACGCAGTACGAACGATATTTTAGCGTTTAAACTAAAAATTTACCTAGAAAATGGAGTTCCTTTTACTTTCGCTTCAGACACACTATATAATAAATTTAAGAATGAAGTTAGGATCTACCAAGAAAAAGGTAATTGTGCGGGAGTACGAATTAGAAACTGGAAAAATTCAAGTATATGATAATTACATGGTATCAATTTTTGATGAGGGAGCTACACTAACTTTAGAGAGAGCATATCAAATAATTGGTATATCAGAGATTCATTTTAGGGACAGAAATTTTGGTTTTATCAGTTTACGCAAAAATTCCTTTGCCATAGATCCTACCATCTATAACTATCTTAAACAATTAGACAACCTTAAAGCTTTTGCAATTGTATCTGTAAAAGAGATAGATATGCATAACTTTAAGATTGAAAAACTGTTCTATAAAAAACCAATGAAATTTTTCATTGAATTTGATAATGCCTTAAAATGGGTAAAAAGAAGAGTTAATTCTTAGAGAAAATCAACTTTGTTGATTTTCTTCCTCTACTTCAGGCTGTTCAGGCATTTTAAATAAATCTAAATATGCACCAGCTATATTTTCAATTAAATGAGAGGCCGTTAAAGATTGAAATCCTGTAGATTCTACAGCAATATCACCAGATTTACCATGTAAGTAAACTCCAAATATTGCCGCATCTAAAGCAGCATAGCCTTGTGCGCACAAACCTGTAATTACACCCGTTAACACATCACCACTTCCTGCGGTTGCCATACCAGGATTACCGGTCGTATTCACATAACCCTTGTCATTCTTAACTACGATAGTATGTGCTCCTTTAATTACCACGATACATTTATGCTTTTTAGAAAATTTCTTGACCTTTGCCAGTTTATCAAAATCATCTTTCCATTTACCAATTAATCTCTCCAGCTCTTTTGGATGCGGAGTCAAAATTGCATCTCCTGGTAAATCTTTTAATAAGACTTTGTTTTGTGATAGAATATTAAGAGCATCCGCATCGAGCACCAATTGTTGCTCGTTACTTTTTAGGAAACCCGATAATGCATTCACAGTGCCCTCACTAGTACCCATACCTACTCCAACCCCAATGACCAATGGCTCTATATCATATTTAATATCCGACAGTTCTTTTTCGTTAACATCAGTTAACACCATAACTTCCGGTAAAGATGTCTGTAGAATATTGTAACCTATTCTAGGTATAAACGATGTTACCAGACCACTACCTGAGTAAAGCGCCGCTTTAGACGAAAGACAAACAGAGCCCATTTTGCCATAACTACCACCAATGACCAATGAATGACCGTAGGTACCCTTATGCCCGTATTTCTCACGAGGTTTATACATGGTAAGGACTTCATTCTTACCTATTAATTCATAATCGGTATCCGTTTCCCTTAAATATTCCGGATCTAAGCCAATATCCAATACCTCCCATTGTTCTACATACTTTCCGGTTTCCGGCAAGAAAAAAACTAGTTTGGGAGTTTGAAAACTCAATACAAAATTAGACTTGATGATGGCATCAAAATCCTTAGGTCCTTGATCGGTGAACAATCCTGAAGGAATATCAATAGAAAGAATAAATGCTTTAGAAATATTCAAATGCTGAATTACTTTAACGACCCATTCATCTGGAGTTCTATTTAATCCTATTCCAAAAATTCCGTCCACAATTATATCTTCCCTTCCTATTACCGGTAGCTCATCATCACAATTCATAAAATTAGGCCACACCTTACGATCTTTCAGTCTATCTAAATTTATCAAAAAATCCTTTGATCGCTTTTCGCTGTAATTAACAACATAGACTTCTACATTGTAACCATGATCCACAAGATGTCTTGCAAGCGCTATTCCATCGCCACCGTTATTACCTATACCACAGAATAAATGTATTTTAACAGGCGCACCTTGCATGCGCAAATGCATCCAATTAAATACTTGTATGGCAGCACGTTCCATTAATTCGTTACTACCTATTTCTTCTTTCTTTATAGAAATTTGATCTGCCTTATAAATCTGTTTTGCACTATATAATTTCATTCTTTATTTTTTTTATAGCTAAAAAGTAACGATTCCGTAAAAAATTGTGGAATCATTTGATTAAGATATCAAATGTACTACATTTGATTTTCAACCATTAGTATTTATGGACTGCTCAATAACAGACATAACATTAGATTTCACTTCAGCTACTATTACTTATGGTACAGCTACGGCGCGTTTCACCCTTTGGGGTTAAAAACTATATATCTCCGTACCCGTGTTTAATTACACCATATCTTAAATCACAAAGTCAATATTACACATCATGAAAGTTCTAAAATTCGGTGGTTCATCTGTAGCCAAGCCTGAAAATATAGTTAAAATTAAAAATATAATCTCTAAATACAACGACCCAATAATTTTGGTTGTTTCAGCTTTAGGAGGTGTTACCGATCTATTATTGGAAGCCGGCACATTAGCGGCCAACCAAGATCAATCCTATAAAGAAATTTTAAACTCTTTAGAAGAAAGACATTTATCTACTATAAAAGAATTGATGCCGGTTACGGCACAAAGTAAAGTGCTCAGCAAAGTAAAAAGTGAGTTCAATGTGCTAGAAACCCTTTTAGAAGGTGCTTTTTTTATTGGGGAAATCACCCCAAAATTATCAGATAAAATTATGAGTTACGGAGAACTTCTCTCCTCATACATCATTAGCGAATACCTTATTAACCAAAAACTAGATGCTGAATTTAAAGACAGTAGATCGCTTATTGTTACACATAAACTTAATGGTAAAAATGTGGTTAATTTTGCTAAAACCAATGCAAACTGCATCAACTATTTTAAAGCTTCAACCAAACAAGTAATCGTATGTCCTGGTTTTATAGCCACATCAGAAGAGGGTATTTCTACTACATTAGGTAGGGGTGGCTCTGATTATACGGCCGCTATTTACGCTGCCGCCATAGATGCCCAAGTTCTAGAAATCTGGACAGACGTTAGTGGAATGTACACCGCAAATCCTAAAATGGTGAAGCAAGCCAAAGCAATTCCGCATATTTCGTACGAGGAAGCCATGGAGTTGTCCCACTTTGGCGCCAAGGTACTTTACCCACCTACTATTCAGCCGGTATTGACCAAAGGAATATCAATAGTTATAAAGAATACTTTTAGTCCTGATGAAGCCGGAACATTAATTACAAAATCCAAGAACGAAAAAGGTAAGACTGTTCGTGGAATAAGCCATATAGGAAATATTGCGCTGCTTTCTTTAGAAGGATCTGGCATGGTAGGTATTCCGGGAATTTCAAAACGCTTTTTCGAAGTACTTTCTCAAGCTGATATTAGCGTAGTATTAATTACGCAAGCTTCTTCTGAGCATTCTATCTGTGTAGGTATTTCTGCCGATGATGTTGAAAAAGCAGTAAGCATAGTTAACGAAGCCTTTGAATATGAGATCGAAAGAGGTCGTATTAAGCAGGTAATTCCTGAAAATAATTTAGCAATTGTTGCTTTGGTTGGTGACAACATGAAGAGCCATCAAGGTTTAAGCGGAAAAATGTTCAGCACACTTGGCAAGAACAATGTAAATATTAGAGTAATTGCCCAAGGTGCATCTGAAAGAAATATTTCTTGTATTATAGATGAAAAGGATGTCAAAAAAGCGCTTAACGCACTGCATGAAGAGTTTTTTGAGGAGAACATTAAACAATTGAACCTATTTGTAATGGGTGTTGGTAATGTTGGAGCTAAATTTTTAGAGCAAATTAAGGAGCAGCGTAAGTTCTTGAAAGAAAACTTAAAGTTGAATATTCGAGTAATAGGAATGTCCAATTCAAGAACCATGCTTTTTGATGAAAAAGGGATTGATTTAAATAATTGGTCTGCAAAACTTGCCGAAGGAGAAAAAGCCGATAAAGTAAAATTCTTAGAGTTGGTAAATAGTTTAAACTATAGAAATAGCATTTTTGTTGATAATACTGCAAGTGAAGAGGTTTCTAAAACGTATAGCGAGTATTTGGGCAACAGCATTTCTGTAGTAACCTGTAATAAAATTGCATGCTCCTCTGCATTTGAGAACTATTCACATTTAAAATCTCTAGCAAGAACATATAACGCACCGTTTTTATTTGAAACCAATGTTGGCGCCGGTCTACCTATAATTGATACACTTAAACATTTAATAGCCTCTGGCGATAAAATATTAAAAATACAAGCTGTACTTTCTGGAAGTTTAAATTTTGTTTTCAATAATTTTAATGACCAAACTACCTTTCATGACGTGGTAAAACAAGCTCAGGAAGAAGGCTATACGGAACCTGATCCAAAAATTGATTTAAGTGGCGTTGACGTAATGCGTAAAATTTTGATCTTAGCTCGCGAGAGTGGAAATCAATTGGAAATTAGTGACATTACCAACAATCCATTTTTACCTGAAGAGAGTTTAAATACAAAAAATAACGAAGAATTTTTTGCTTCTTTAATAAAGCATGAAGCGCATTTTCAATCTTTATTTACCAGCGCCAAAAATGCAAATAGTAAATTAAAGTATGTGGCGCAATTTGATAATGGCAAGGCTAGTGTTGGTCTTCAGGAAATACCTAAAGGCCATGATTTCTATAACTTAGAAGGTAGTGACAATATTGTTCTTTTTTATACGGAAAGATACCCTGACCAACCAATGATCATAAAAGGGGCAGGTGCCGGTGCCGCGGTTACAGCCTCTGGTATTTTTGCAGATATAATACGTATTGGAAACTTCTAAATTTCACAACAACAGTCTCATTATGAACCAAAGCGAAATAAAAGTTTTTTGTCCGGCAACTGTTGCCAACGTTTCATGCGGATTTGATGTTCTTGGCGTTGCACTTGACTCGGTCGGTGATGAAATGTTGGTTAGAAAAGTGCCTCAAAAAGGAATTAAAATCACCAAACTTACCGGACAAGATTTACCAAAAGAGACCTTGAACAATGTTGCCGGTGTGGCCGGTAACGCTTTTTTATTGGCGTCTGATTATGATGGCGGATTTGAAATTGAAATTGACAAAAGAATAAAACCCGGTAGCGGTATAGGTAGTAGTGCAGCAAGTTCTGCGGGTGCCGTTTGGGCCATGAACCAATTGTTGGGCAACCCTTTCGGCAAAACAGAGTTGGTTAAATTTGCAATGGAAGGTGAACGTCTGGCAAGTGATGTTGCCCATGCAGATAATGTTGCCCCTGCCCTTTTTGGTGGTTTTACACTGGTACGTAGTTATAGTCCTTTGGATATTATTGCAATACCGGCCCCAACAGAGCTTTATGTAACGGTAATACATCCACAGATAGAAATAAGAACTTCAGATTCTAGAAAGATTTTAAAGACGACTATTTCTATGGAAACCGGAATTAAGCAATGGGGAAATGTAGGCGGTCTTGTAGCAGGTTTATTCAAACAAGATTACGAACTTATTGGCAGATCTCTTGAAGACCATATAGTAGAGCCTATTCGCTCTATTTTAATACCAGGTTTTGATGAAGTTAAAAAAGTTTCTCTAGATGCCGGTGCCCTAGGTTCTGGAATTTCTGGCTCAGGACCTTCTATATTTGCATTCAGCAAAGGGAACGATACTGCAATAAAAGTGGGCAATGCAATGAAAACCGTTTATGATAAAATTGGAATTGCTTATGAAATACATATATCCAAAATTAATATGGAAGGCGTAAAACTTATATAAGTTGACCAGTAGTACATAAATAACATTAAAATATATTCAGCTTGAAATTCTATAGTCTAAACAACAAAGCACCCGAGGTTTCCTTTGATACTGCCGTAATTAACGGTATAGCACCTGATAAAGGTTTGTATTTTCCAGAGAAAATCAGTCCATTATCCAGCTCTTTTTTTGAAAATATTGAAAATTTATCGAATGAAGAAATTGCATTTAAGGCAATACAGCAATTTGTAGAAGGGATTGTACCCAATGATGTATTGAAAGATATATTAAAGGAGGTATTGGACTTTGCTTTTCCGGTAGTTGAGATTACTCCCAATATTGCTACATTAGAACTGTTTCACGGTCCTACCATGGCCTTTAAGGATGTAGGCGCTCGTTTTATGGCGCAATGTCTAGGTTATTTCTCTAGATCTAGCGATAATGAAGTTACCGTACTCGTGGCTACTTCCGGTGATACCGGCGGTGCCGTAGCCAATGGTTTTCTTGGCGTAGACGGAGTAAATGTCGTTATTCTTTATCCTAGCGGAAAAGTGAGCGATATTCAAGAAAGACAACTTACTACTTTAGGAAAAAACATTACCGCTTTAGAAGTAGATGGTACTTTTGATGATTGTCAAGCTATGGTAAAGAATGCCTTTTTAGATAAGGAACTTCTTGACCATATGAAGCTGACTTCTGCCAATTCTATAAATGTAGCCCGTTGGTTACCACAATTATTTTATTTTCTTTTCGCATATAAGCAAGCAAAATTAAAAGGTAAAGAAATAGTTTTCTCCGTTCCTTCGGGCAACTTCGGTAACATCTGCGCAGGATTAGTTGCTCAAAGATTGGGTATGCCCGTTAAGCACTTTGTTGCCTCTACAAACGTGAACGATACCGTACCACAGTTTATGCTTACAAAAGAGTACACTCCTAAACCTTCTACAGCGACAATTTCCAATGCTATGGATGTTGGTGACCCTAGCAACTTTATAAGAATAAGACATCTGTTTCAAGATAATTTTGAAGAGCTGAAAGAACACCTTTCTTCTTTTTCGTTTAACGATAATGAAACCAAAGATGCTTTAAAGGAAATTTACGATATAAAAGGGTACATTGCTGATCCTCACGGCGCTGTAGGCTACTTGGGATTGAAAAAATATCAAGAACAATATCCTGATACTTATGGTATTTTTTTGGAAACTGCCCACCCGGTAAAATTCTTGGACATCGTGGAAGAAACCTTAAATGAGAAATTAGAAATCCCTTTTCAAATCCAGAAAGTAATGGGTAAAACCAAAAAATCAATTAAGATTTCAACCTATGGCGGACTCAAGGATTTTCTATTAAAATCTTAAAACTTACTTAAAGAATAATATTTTCCCAATTCAAGGTTTAGCCACATTTGCTTCTATTTATTTTCGATAAATTTGTATCGCTAATAAATAGACTAAAATGAAAAATACTGCGCTTACCACAACACACGAATCTCTTGGTGCCAAAATGGTACCGTTTGCCGGTTATAATATGCCTGTTTCTTACGAAGGTGTAAATGCTGAACATGAAACAGTACGAAATGCTGTTGGGGTTTTTGATGTATCTCACATGGGCGAGTTTTTAATTTCTGGACCAAACGCGTTAGCCTTGATTCAAAAAGTATCTTCTAACGATGCCTCAAAATTAACTATTGGCAGAGCACAGTATAGCTGTTTACCTAATGAAACGGGTGGTATTGTAGATGATCTTATCATATATAAAATAAAAGAAGAGCAGTATTTGTTGGTGGTAAACGCCTCTAATATTGAAAAGGACTGGAACCATATTTCTTCATACAATGCAGATTTAAAAGCAGATATGAGAGACTTGTCCGAAGGTTATTCCCTTTTGGCAATACAAGGACCAAAAGCAGTGGAAGCTATGCAATCATTGACCTCCATTAATTTAGCCGATATTAAATTCTATCATTTTGAAGTATCTGATTTTGCCGGTATAGAGAATGTAATTATTTCAGCTACAGGATATACAGGTTCTGGTGGATTTGAAATTTACTGCAAAAATGAAGAAGTAAAACAAATATGGGACAAGGTTTTTGAAGCCGGAGCTGATTTTGGTATTAAACCGATCGGATTAGCTGCAAGGGACACTTTACGCCTAGAAATGGGCTACTGCCTTTATGGAAATGATATTGACGACAACACCTCTCCTTTTGAAGCCGGTTTAGGATGGGTTACAAAATTTACCAAAGATTTTGTAAACTCTGAAGCTTTAGCAAAAGAAAAACAACAAGGTCCAGCACGTAAATTAGTAGCATTTGAATTAGATGAACGTGGTATACCTAGACATGGTTACGATATTGTAGATAGTAGCGGTAAAACCATAGGCGTGGTAACATCCGGTACTATGTCACCTTCTATGGGAACAGGAATAGGCCTAGGCTATGTTCCTCCTGTATTTACTGAAATAGGTAGTAAAATCAATATTCAAATTAGAAAGAAAGCTGTGCCCGCAACTGTGGTAAAATTACCATTTTACAAAAAATAAATGATAGATTTTCAAAGTGTTCTCACCGCTATAAATGAAGCTGCATCCAACGAGAAGGAAAGAGGAGAAATTGCTGATTATATTCCAGAATTGGCAAAAGTAGATGTAAACAATTTTGGTATACACCTTATTGATAGTCAACAGAACGACTATGCTGCAGGAGATTCTAATGAACTGTTTTCAATTCAAAGTATCTCAAAGGTTTTAACATTATCCATGGCATTGAGCCTTATTGGTGAAAATGTTTGGGAACGTGTAGATGTAGAGCCTTCCGGCGATCCATTTAACCATCTATCATTATTGGAGCTTGAAAATGGAATACCTAGAAATCCGCTAATAAATCCGGGTGCAATTGTCATTGCGGATATTTTGGTTTCCCAATTAGAAAACCCGAAAGAAGATTTTCTAACCTACGTTAAAAATATCGCAAATGACAACACTATAAACTATGATGAAACTGTAGCACTTTCTGAAAAGAAAACAGGGTTCAGAAATTTTGCCGCCGCTAACCTTTTAAAATCTTATGGCAATTTAAATAATGAGGTAGATGTTGTTTTAGACTTCTATTTTCATCAATGTTCACTAGCCATGAATTGCGCACAGCTAACACATATATTCTATGTTTTCATGAATCATGGTAAATGTAGAAGAAACAAATCATACTTGACCTTATCTCAGGTAAAACGTATTAATGCCATAATGCTAACCTGTGGATTCTATGATGAAGCAGGTGAATTTGCTTTTGAAGTTGGTCTACCCGGTAAAAGTGGCGTTGGCGGTGGCATTGTAGCATTGCTACCAAATAAATTCTGTGTAGCCACATGGTCTCCAGGACTCAATGCCAAAGGAAATTCCAAATTAGGAATGCTAGCCCTAGAAAAATTAACTACAGATACAGAACTTTCTATTTTTTGAAATTAGACTCTAAAAAAATATTGATTCTTGGCGGAAGCGGATTCATAGGTAATGCAATTTACAAGGAACTTTGTAATTATTTCGATACCTATGGTACCTATTGCCATGCTGCGAATTCATTCTCCTCAAATAAGCAATTTGTACATTATAACCTTGAAGAAGACGATATCGTTGAAATTTTAGAAGAAATTAAGCCACAAGTAATCATTTCAGCCGTTAGGGGAAATTTTGCCGCTTTGGTCATTGCCCATAATCATATTGTAGAATATGTTTTAAAAGAGGACTGCAAGATATTCTTTATTTCTTCTGCCAATGTTTTTGATGCATATAGCAAGTATCCATCTTACGAACTGGACAAGACTTTATCCGAAAGCATTTATGGCAGACTTAAAATTAAAATTGAGAATATGCTACTTAGGCTACCAAAAAACAAAATGGCAATACTACGGGTACCTATGGTGTTTGGCAACAGTTCTCCAAGGGTTAGGGATATGAAAAAGGCCATCCTAGAAAATGAACCGGTAGAAGTGTTTCCTAATTTGATATTGAATGTTACCAATGATGACAAGTTAACACAACAAATTCACTACCTTATAAATAGAAATAAAACGGGTATTTATCACTTAGGCAGCAATGACCTTACTCATCATGAAGATTTTATAAAAGAAATATTAGAGCGTGTCGGTAATTTTAATCCTATTATAAAAAGGGTGTATACCACCAATGAGGATAGATATTTGGCTGTTTTGCCAAAGACCAATACCTTACCTAAAAATTTACAATTTAACTTTCAGGAAATTATTGACCATCATGTTTTAAATTAATAACAATTATGAAAGAAATGGAAAAATTTACGGATCAGCAAATAGCGGACTATTTGGGTCAACTAGACGGATGGGAATATGTGGATGGTGCCATAGAAACCACTTTTGAATTTAAAAATTTTAAAGAAGCATTTTCTGTAATGACAAGAATTGCATTTGAATGCGAATCCCAAGGTCATCACCCAGATTGGAGCAATGTGTACAACACCTTAAATATTCGTTTAAACACTCATGATGCCAACGGCGTTACTGAAAAAGATTTTGTTCTAGCAAGAACAATTGAAGACATAATAGAGAGTGAATTTTAATAACCGATACAAATAGCTGAAAATGGCATTCATGAAATTCATTTTATGATTTCTGAACATTGACCGTTTTTGTACATTTGTTAAAAATTATATACCATGGGAAGAGCTTTTGAGTTTAGAAAAGCACGTAAAATGAAAAGATGGTCAGCAATGTCCAAAGCGTTTACACGTATAGGCAAAGATATTGTAATGGCCGTAAAAGAAGGCGGACCAGATCCAGATTCCAATTCAAGACTAAGAGCAGTTATACAAAATGCCAAATCGGTCAACATGCCAAAGGACAATGTTGAGCGTGCAATAAAGAGAGCAAGTGACAAAAGTCTTGGAGATTACAAAGAAGTTCTTTTTGAAGGTTATGCCCCTCATGGAATAGCTGTTTTAGTAGAAACTGCTACCGACAATAATACTAGAACTGTCGCCAATGTTAGAAGTTACTTTAACAAATGTAACGGTAATCTAGGCACATCAGGTTCTGTTGAATTCATGTTTGATCATACTTGCAACTTTCGCATTCCAGCGGAAGGTATTGACCCAGAAGAATTGGAACTGGAATTGATCGATTTTGGTGCAGAAGAGGTATTTGTTGATGATGACGGAATATTAATTTACGGACCTTTTGAGAGTTTTGGCGCTCTACAGAAAGAATTGGAAAACCGTGAAATAGAAATTTTATCTTCAGGCTTTGAACGTATACCACAAGTGACAAAAGCACTTAACGAAGAAGAAACTGCAGATGTTGAAAAGCTGCTAGAAAAATTAGAAGAAGATGATGACGTGCAAAATGTTTATCACTCTATGCAAGAATAAACTTTACATTTTTTATAAAAAAAGGAGACCTATTTGGTCTCCTTTTTTTTTGTTTGTAAGATTTGAATTTAAAAAAATACAAAAATGAATTCATCAATACTTCCCCTCTACCCCTTCAAAGAAAGCATGATATTTTTTGAAGTCGGCTTCTTTATCTTCTGTTGGGATAAGAGGTTCCGATAATTTTATTTCTTTTTTGCCGTAGTCAAACGCTACTAATACAATAGGTACATTGGCGGTTTTAGCAATGTAGTAGAAACCTGTTTTCCATTTTTCTACTTTTTTTCTGGTACCTTCCGGCGATAGCGCTAATCTGAACCTTTTTCGTTCACTGAATATCTCCGCTGTAGCTTTTACGGTATCATTGGTTTTAGTACGATCTATTGGTGCACCACCTGTCCATCGAAAAAACCAACCAAAAGGAGGTTTGAATAAACTCTTCTTGCCAACAAAATTAATTTCTTCTTGCCAGACTGCACGAATTAACAATCCTAAGAGGAAATCCCACCAACTGGTATGCGGCACTACGATAGCCACAAATTTATCAAGATGGGAAGGAAAGGCTCCGTTCAATTTCCATCCTAAAATTTTAAAATATATAAAATTTGCTAATTGTTGCATATAATATGATTGCAGATTCCCCTAATTGAGAAATACTACTAAATAAATAATTGAAATAAACTATATTTTTTGATAAATAGCTTTAAGCTTTTCGGGGGTAATTGTGGACTTCCAGTCCTCACCTAAGGCATTTTCCCATAGCGGTTCCATACCCATAGCAACGGTAATCATGGTGTCCATTTCGCCGTCTGACAGGTTTGCGCAAATTCCTTTTGGCAATTCTATATCATGCTTTTTGAGCATCTTATTAAATAATAATACTCCTTCTGGATAAAACTCCTCTAAATATTGAAAAACAAGACAATTGCCTATGCCATGTTTTACACCTAAAACGTAACCTAGACCATAACTCATGGCATGTGCTACACCCACCTGTGAATAGGCTATGCTCATACCACCATGCCAAGATGCCATCATTAGCTTCTCTCTACTATCCGATTCTTCCAATTCTTCTAAAAAAACCTCTTTACAAAGTTCTAACGATTTCTCGCCATAACTTTGGCTAAAGGCATTTAAAAATGTTCCATTTAGCGATTCTATACAATGTATAAAACAATCCATACCAGTATAAAACCATTGTTCTTTTGATACTCCTTTGGTTAAATCTGGATCTAACAAGACCTGATCAAAAGTGGTATAGTCCGAGTTTATCCCTAATTTTTTTTCGGGACCCATTAAGACCGTTGTCCTTGAGACTTCTGCTCCTGTGCCGCTTATAGTTGGTATACCTACGTGATAGATAGCTTGTTTATTTACCAAATCCCATCCTTGGTAATCTGATGCACTACCTTTGTTGGTAAGCATGATAGCAACCGCTTTTGCCAAGTCTAGCAAAGTACCGCCACCGATGCCGATAATACCTGATGGCATTTCAGTATACTTGTCCCGTATCATTTTTACAAGAGCGTCCACTTGTTCTGTTTTTGGCTCTTCCTCGGCAGATATCAATACAATTTGGTCACAAAAGATATTTGGTATTCTATTTATAAGGTCTGCGTTTTCAAAAACATCATCGACCAAATAAATCATGGGTGCTTCTGAGTGTTTTCTCTTTGGCATCAAAATATCACCTAGGGTATCAAAACTTCCTTTGCCATAGACCACCCTGGGTACCATAGGAAAGTTACGGAACTCTTGTGTAGCCTTAGTGGGTATATTTTCTTTCGCCATCTTTTTATTCACCTCCATAGTCATTAAACATGCTTCAAAATATCTACCAATGAACTCATGGTAGTATATCCTTTATTCTCTACCACACCTGTAACCTCTTCATGCTGCCATGTTGTATGAAAAGGAACATGAACTGCTCGCGCTCCTATTTGCACTAAAGGCAAAACATCAGATTTTAATGAATTTCCTATCATTAAAAACTCGCTTGGCTTTATTTGTAAATATTCTAACAAATCACTGTAATTCTTTTCCTTTTTATCGCTCAACACTTCTACATGATGAAAATATTGGGACAAACCTGATCGTTCCAATTTTCTTTCTTGATCTAAAAGATCTCCTTTTGTCAAGACAATTAACCGGTATTTATCCTTTAAACTTTTTAATACATCTTCCACCCCATCCAATAATTCTACAGGCTGCGTTATCATTTCCTTCCCCAGCTCTAAAAGCGCTCCGATAGTTTTTGATGAAATCTGATTATTTGAAAGTTCTAAAGCACATTCTATCATAGATAGCATAAAGCCTTTTATGCCATATCCATATAGATCTAAATTCTTTATTTCTGTTCTAAAAAGCTCTTGATCAATTTTATTCTTGGTTTCATACTTCTCCAATAAATTGGCAAACTTATCTTCAGTATCTCTAAAATAGGTCTCATTTACCCATAAGGTATCATCTGCATCAAAACCGATAACATTTATTCCTTCAAAATCTATTTCCATGCTGCTTGGGCTTTCTTTAGGTCTTCAGGAGTATCAATTTCTATGCCCTGAACATTGGTTTCTACCATTTTAATCTTCTTGCCATATTCCAAATAACGTATTGCTTCAATTTTCTCGGTCGCTTCTAATTGTAACATGGGCAATCGCTGAAAATCCATTAAGGCACTTTTTCTAAAAGCGTAAATACCTTTGTGCTTATAATATATGGTCTGATCACTTTTTGCTCTTGGGTAAGGTATGGGCGACCTTGAAAAATACAATGCAAAGTCTCTATTATCAACTATAACTTTCACGGTATTCGGATTATTTATTTCTTCTTCATCCGTTATCTTGACCATTAGAGAAGCCAAATCTATTTTTTTGTGAATATCATCTTCAAAAACCTTCATTACACCTTCCAAACTCTCTCTATCTGTAAATGGTTCATCACCTTGCACATTAACTATAATATCCACATCCATTTGCATCACCGCTTCCGCAATGCGATCACTACCACAATCATGCTCTTTTTGACTCATAATAGCCAAGCCGCCCGCATTAGTAATAGTATCATAGATTACATCGCTGTCCGTAACTACATAAACTTCATCAAACAATTTGGTGTGTACCGCAGCTTGGTATGTTCTTAAAATGACCGGTTTACCAGCTAGATCTTGCATTAATTTTGCAGGAAATCTAGATGCCGCATAACGGGCAGGTATCATTGCTATTTTCTTCAACTACTTTTATTTTATGTTTTTGCCTTTGGTCGTAAGCTTCTGTATATCCTAAAAATGACAACTAAGATGATAATGACCAAAACTGCCGCTAAGATAGGTGCAAATATTGACGCGACCGATACCACTGCAGCAGTACCTGTCTCTACCGTAGTAATTACAGGATTTGCCAAACCGCCTGTTGTGGCAGTAGATGCCAACCTACCTGTTGCACCTGCTCCTTTTATGGCAGTGGCAGTACCGCCACCAGCTATAATGGCCAAGGACCAAGTTATTACCGGATCTAAATCCGCCACCGTTGAAACCATTACCGCTGTACCCGCAATTGCTGCCAAAGGCACTGCAATACTATCCAATAAATTATCGAACCAAGGAATGAAATAGGCGAATATTTCTAAAAATGTAGCTACACCCAAAGTCAATACGGCCACAACACTTCCTATCCATTGCCAATTGTCATTTAGTTCCCATACTCCAAAATAAGAAGCCAAGCTCAAAGCGAACAATGGCAAAAACACCCTAAAACCTACAGATGCCGCTAGACCTACCCCTAAAAATATACTTAATACCGTATCTGTTGTCATATTATATGTACCGTTTGCTAAACATTTTTTCCTGCATCAATAATCACTAAAATAACCTTTTCTTAATCAAGAAAAAAATCGTCCTTAAAACCAATAAGATACAACTTGCTCTTGGCCCTGGTCACCGCGGTATACAACCAACGCAGATATTCTTTATCTATACCATTGGGCAAATATGGTTGTTCCACAAAAACGGTATTCCACTGCCCTCCTTGAGATTTATGACAGGTAATGGCATAAGAGAACTTCACCTGTAACCCATTAAAATATTTGTTATTCTTTACACCCAAAAATTTCTTATACTTAGAACTTTCATGCGCAAAATCTTTCATTACTTCTTGATACAACCTATTACCATCTTCATAAGACAATGAAGGCGATTCTGCCGTAATAGTATCAAGTAACAAAACGGTTTCAAATGGTGCCATATTCGGATAATCGACCATTTTAACTTTGACCTCCGCAAACTTAAAAGTGTAAATTTCCTTAATATCATATATTTCAAGAACCTCTATGATATCTCCGTTCGCTATAAATCCAGCCTCAGAACTTGGTTTCAACCAATAATAGTTATTCTTGACCACCATCATAAAATCGCCTACGGCAATATCGTTTTCAAGAAATAAAATTCGTTCCCTAATATTTTGATTATAAAGATTTGCCCGTTTATTGGAGCGGACGATAAATGCAGTTTCTTCTTTTCCGTTTTCAGAATATGAGCTATCAATGGCTTCTTGAATCTCATTACCGTCTATTAATCTTACTATATCGGTAAACGGATCAACATCAAATTTAAAGTCTTCAAAAAATTCACTTTGCAACTGCTCCCTTAATAACGTAGCATTTGCCAGAATTCCTGAATCGCCAGCTTGCCTTACTACTTCATTTAATTCTAAACGAACCACTTCTTTACTATAATTTAAAGAAAGTTTATCACCGTCCAGAGCAGGACTCAATACCAAATGCACCGGAGGTAATTGTGCAGTATCGCCTATTAACAACAACTTACATTTGTGACCAGAATACACGAACATCATTAAATCATCTAATAAAGATCCGTTTTCAAATAATTTAGAATCGGCAGCGGTATCCGGTATCATTGATGCCTCATCAACAATGAACAAAGTGTCCCTATGCTTATTAGGTGCCATAACAAACTGCACCCCACCACCGCTCTGCTTCTTTGGAAAATATATTTTTCTATGGATGGTAAATGCCTGTGTTTTTGAATAATTTGACATCACTTTTGCCGCTCTACCAGTTGGTGCCATAAGCACAGCTTTCTTTTGAACCTTCCATAAACTATTAACCAAAGTACCTATTAAAGTAGTTTTACCAGTACCTGCGTAACCTTTTAATAAAAAAACTTCATCTTTGACCGTTGAAAGGGTAAACTCCGCCAATTTTTGCAAAGCCACTGATTGTGTGGAAGTTGGTGTATGAGGAAATTTGTTTTCTAGTATACTATAGAATGATGCGGGTGTTGTTGGTTTCATGTGCCTTCAAAGATAAAGATGATTTTTAGCCTAAAAACTTTTACGATTAAAAAAAAATTGTAGATTTGTGAAGACCACTAAATAAAAATAACACATACGAAATGAAGACCATTATACAAATTGTACTTTGGATTGGATGTATCGCTTTAGGATACTTTATTTACAACTCCATTACTGGACCAATCAAATTTAAAGAAGTAAAAATAGAGCGTTATTCGCAGGTTATTGCCAAATTGAAAGATATTAAAAACTCTCAAGAAGCTTATAAAACCGTAAACGGTAAATACGCCAATGACTTCAATAGTCTTATTCGTTTTATCGACACTGGTAAATATGTTATTACACAACAAAGAGATTCTTCTTTTATGGAGTTTGATAAAGCTTACGGTATAGATATGCTGAAAGAAGTTAAGATCATTGATACTTTAGGGACAGTTTCTGTAAAAGATTCACTTTTTAAAGCGGATACCAGATACAAAACCTTAATGGATGTACCTACCGCAGCAAATGGTGAGAAATTTACGATGAAAGCTGGTTTTGTTGAAAAGAGTGGCTACAAAGCTCCTGTTTTTGAAGCAAAAGTGGACAAAGATGTTGTTCTTTATGATCAGCCAAAAGATTTGTTATCTCGTGAAAAAGCTGCATTAAGTGTAGAAGAAGTAAATGGACCATCAATTTACGTAGGTTCTTTAGACGAAGTTAGTACAAGCGGTAACTGGCCTTCCATATATGACAAAAAAGTTAAACAATAGTAGCTTAAACATAGCGGATAAAAATTTTAAAAAATTGTCCATTCAGGTTAGCTTGAATGGACTTTCTTTTTG
>JAHDDL010000007.1:0-38201 GCA_020629415.1 Maribacter sp.
TTACTCTTTTGGGAAGGTGTCTAATTTTTTAGCAAGATATTCTCTGGATTATAAGATTTCTAAATTTTTTAGACTTAACTCTTTTTTAGAATATAATAACTACAAAGGTGCGGGAGATAGTTTTGGAAGTCCAAAAAGGGATGATTTTTCTGCAACAGCCCTATTAAAACATATAATTTCATCTAAAGTAGTTTACAATTTAAGTGTTAGGCAAGACTTTTCTTCAGATTTCTCAAGTCCGTTGGTTTTTTCGTTCGATGGTAGCTATAATCTTACGGACAATTACCAGGTAAAGATAAATGCATCAAAAAACTTTAGGACTCCCACCTTCAATGATTTGTATTGGCAACCAGGTGGAAATTTAGAGCTTGTTCCTGAACAATCATACCAATTAGATTTTGGAAATATTCTAAAAATTGGTGCTGTCTCTATGCAATATAACGGGTATTATATTTCAACAAAAGACATGATAAAATGGTTGCCCGGTAATGAAGGGTTTTGGTCCCCGATAAATATAGATGATGTTGAAATTTACGGAGCCGAGGCAAAAATAGAAGCAAATTATTCTTTGGGTAAAGACCAAGAGCTAGGGATTAAGACAAATTATGCCTATACCGTCTCAAAAGATAAGAGTTCTAATGAACAGTTAATTTATGTGCCATTCCATACGGCAAACGGTTCATTGGAATATAGAATAGCGGACTTAAATTTGTTTTACCAGCATTTGTTTAATGGTTCTGTATCTATTGTTGGAGGGGAATTGAAAGAATATCAAATAGCTAATCTTGGGGCAACTTATACGGCAGATATATTGAAAACAGATATAAAATATACCATAGGAGTTACGATTAACAATGTGTTTAATACATATTACGAAAACGTAGCATTGCGTCCTATGCCCAACAGAAATATACAAACACAATTAATATTAAATTTTTAAAAATGAAATTGAAACACTTTATGTTAACAGCGGCTTTCGCCTCATTTATACTTACATCTTGTAGTGATGATGATGATATGCCAACACCAGGAACAATAGGAATAGCTACAACAGAAGATAGCTATGATGAGGGAGATGGAACAGTAGGAATAACTATCAGTACTACAAGCGTAAATGCTATGGATGTAACCATTAGTTATGAAGTAACAGGAACAGCCACAGAAGGGGAGGACTATCAATCTTTATCGGGATCGGTGGTTTTACCGGCAGGGGAAACATCAGTACAAGAGAGTTTAATTTTAATTGACGATACAGAGGTAGAATCTTCTGAAGAGGTAATTTTTACTATCACATCTACTAGTAATGAAGAGGATATTATAGGAGCTAATAGTTCTTTAATAGTAACGATTACGGATAATGATTCTTACCCATTTGAAAATGGGATATTGGTTTCTCATGAAGGTAATTTTATGCAAGGAAATGCTTCTATTTCTTTTGTTTCAGATGATTTAACGACAGTGGAAAATAATATTTTTAAAACTGTAAATGATGCAGATGTATTAGGGGACAATGCACAGAGTATGTCTTTTTATGAAAATAGGGCTTACATAATAATGAATGGTTCCCAGAAGATAGAAGTTGTAAATCGTTATACTTTTGAATCTGTTGCAACAATTGGAGGGCCAAGCGAGACAGATTTTTTAAACCCTCGTTATATGGCCATAGCTAACGGCAAAGGATATGTTACAAATTGGGGAGACGGATCTAATCCTGATGATGATTATGTTGCCGTGATCAACTTGGAAACAAATACGGTTGAATCTACTATTTCAGTAGCGGAAGGGCCAGAGAAAATTTTAGCGAAGGATAATACCATATATGTCGCGCTTCAAGGAGGGTTCAATCAAAATAACGGAGTTACTGTAATTGATGCTACAACGAATACGGTTACTACGACCATTACAGTTGGTGATCGCCCTAATTCTATGCAACTAGATGCTAGTGGAAATCTTTGGGTTTTATCAGGAGGAAATCCGTCTTGGACTGGAAATGAGACTGCCGGACAAATAGATAATATTAATACTACGGATAATACGGTTACAACAACGATGAATTATGAAGTTACGGAACATCCAGGTAATTTAGAAATTGATGGAGCTACTCTTTATTATTATTTTGGTGGGTCTGTGTATGCTATGGATACTACAGCAAGTGTATTGCCTACAACAGCAGAAATTGAAGGTCTTAGTTTTTATGATATGGCTGTAATTGATGGTAAACTTTATGGGGTAGATGCTAAAGATTTTGTCAGTAATGGTTCTTTGGAAGTTTATGATTTATCGGATAATACCTTATTGGCTTCTAAAACAGTTTCTATTATTCCAGGAGGTATATATTTAAATGAAACGGCAGCAAGATAAAATCTAATTAAAACATACAATTTTCAATAGTCTAAATAACAGATTATTGTAATATATATTAATTAAAAAAGCTGAACAATGTTATCATTGTTCAGCTTTTTTTAAATCGTTTCTGGCTTCAGGAAATCTTATATCTATAAACGTAATCTTAAAGCCAATGTTCTAAATAAAGTATGGGAATAAGTTAGAACTCCAAATCATAAACGGTATCATCCACCATCTTATCGCTCATTAAACTATTTTCCTTAGAACTGCTAATTATATTGATAGGGTATTTCACCGTATAATCACGTTTGCCCGTAGCACTGGTAATTACTTCGATCGCTTTCGCCAGTAACGGTTCATTTTCTTCGCCTAAAATACCAAGATTGCTATAATCCTCTTTTAATTCATAATCTGGCTGTAAACCGCTTGTAAAATCATAAAAACCATCGGCATTTTCATTTCTACCTATTAAAGGTTGAATGGCCCATTGATTATCAGGATTTATGTTGTTTACCCTAGATGGAGTGTATAGATATGAATTATCACGGTCATCAACTAAGGTAGTTGAGAATTCATTTTTTCCTCTAGTTACATCACCGATCTGAATAACATCTATATACGGCTCTAAACTGTTGATCAATAACTCGCTCGCAGATGCTGAACTTGATGAAGTAATTACATAAAGTTTGGTCAATTCTAAAGAGTTAATGGTTTCACCGTTTACCTTGTCGGCAAAGTAAACCTCTAATTGGCTATCGGCGAATTGCTCTTGTAGTCTATCGTTATATCGCTTTCTTAAAAATAGATCAGAGGTATTGGTACCGTATATCATACTTGCCAATAAGCGAGTAGTATTTACTGAGCCACCAGGGTTATAACGTAGATCCATTACCAAATTGGTTATACCGGCCGATTTTAAATCTTTTATGGCAGAGTATAGGTCATCGTCATATTCATTGGTAAACTGGTTATACACTATATAACCAATGTTTTCACCGCCAATAGTAAAAGATTTTGAGAGTAAAACAGGATTCTCTGCCAGCCCCTCTTCTTTGGTAAGGGTAATTTCTTCATCATTCGGTATAATGTTACCATTAACAAAATCGGCCATATTCAAGGTGTATGTGTCGTTTTCACCGAACAATAAGTCTATGTAATTTGATGTTGTAAGTGTTTCGCCGTCAACACCCGTAAATAAATCACCACGTTGAATATCTGCTAGCGTAGCATTTGAGTTTGGTACAATGTAACGAACAAAACCAAAAAGTTCCTCACTGTCCTGTAAACGTACCAATCCAAATTCTAAACCGTTACTCTTAGAAATACCGGCTAGAGAATTGGTTAGCTCACGGTAATCTTCGTTATAGAAACTAAATCTATCTTGAATAAACTGTAGTTTATTTTCAAAGAAAGCGGCAGGGTTATCCTCAGAATCAAGAAAAGCGGTGTATTCAGCTCTACCTTCATCTGTGTTTTCAAAACGGTCATCTGCCAAATCATCCACATTTGCTTGCCAGAAATACCAAAAGTTCATGGCCTTCCACATAAAATCTTGCACTTCAACATCTGCTGAACCATCTGGATTAACAGTGTTCGGCAATGATAAATCATCATCTTTAGAACACGAGAACGCAATTGCAGCAACTAATAATACTAATATCTTCTTCATAAATAGGGAAACTGAAATGTTTTCAATTTATTTCTTTTCAGCTAAAGGAATTTTATTGGTAGGTACACTATTGTTTAATAGCAATACTGCATTTCGTGGGTCATGAAGTTTAGAACTTGAAACTACGTTGGCTGGTAATTGTACTTCAAAACTAGTTTTACCGCTAACACCTGTAATCTCTTGTATAGCTCTTGCAAATAACGGTTCATCGGGATTCCCTAGAACACCTAAATTAGTTACATCTTCAGGAAGTTCAATATCTGGTACCAAGCCATCTACGTAATCGGAGAAACCTGCACTGTTCTCAACTCTACTTATAATTGGCTGTAGGCCCCATTGTACGTTCGGGTTAATGTTGTCAACATTTTCAGGACTATATACATTGCCGTTCTCTGGGTCATCAACAAATAAGAGCGATCCTTGATTTTTGCCGACAGTTGTACCGCCAATATGCACAACCTTCATGTAAGGAGCCAAGCCCACCATGACCAATTCGCTTGCAGATGCCGATCCTTCTGTGGCAATGATGTAGACACTGTTTAAATTTAAGGTGTTTAACGGGGCATTGGAATTATCATCATTGGTTCCTGTAGTACTTACAAAAAAGTTATCGGTAAAATCACTGTCAAGCTGAGCCTGTATTTTAGCGTTGTAGATAGTTTTAAAAAGCAAATCAGACGTATTGGTTCCTTTAATTAAACTAGCTAAAACTGCAGCAGTTGAGCCTCTTCCTCCTAAATTATACCTTAAATCCAAGACCAAATCATTTACACCTTGAGATACAAAATCGGCAAAAACGGCATTCAATTCATCTTCTGTACCAGAAACAAATTGATTATACATTAAATAGCCAATTTTTTTGTCACCAGAAGTAATTACATTGGTAACGTGAATAGGATCTTCTTCTAGACCTTCGGTTTTGGTCAAAGTAACTTTTTTGGCACTGGTCATGATACCGCCATCAACAATTTCGGCCATGTTTAGCGTGTAAGTATCGTTATCGCCAAAAAGTAAGTCTAGGTTATTGTCTTCTGGATTTTCTCTATTGGAATATAATGTCTGTCCATCTACCCCAACAAATAAATCACCTCTTTTGATGTCTTTCGTAGAAGCATCGGAATTTTTAACAACGTATTCTACAAATCCAAATACTTCATCAGAATCTGATATACGCCCCAAACCAAATTGTAGTCCATTGCTTTTAGAAACACCTGCAGAATTATTGACTAGATCGGTATAATCATCGCTGTAAAAAGTAAACCTGTCTTCTGGGCTTAATAGTTTATTCTCTAAAAATGCCTCGGGATCTTCGTTTTCAGCTAAATATTCTTCATAGGCCGTTTGTGTATCAAAACGGTCATCTGCCAAATCTGGCACATCACCTTGCCAGAAATACCATAAATTTAAGGTTTGCCAAAAAAAGTTTTGGACTTCAATATCAACTTCTGCGATTTCTTCTTCGGGAGTTTCAATTTCTTCTTCTTCAATAATAGTGTCATCATCATTGTTGCAAGATGTAACAACGAATCCTAAACAAAGGAGGGACAAGAAAAATTTTTTCATAGCTTTTTTAAATTATAATTTATAATTAAGAATATTCAACTAAAGGAACATTCATTAATATACTGAAAATAAACATTTAAGTAAGTACGTATATAATTAGTATAAGGATGTTAAATTTACTTACAAGTCGTTTAAATAAAAATTAATTGTAACAAAAATCGTTGAGTATCGTCTTCTTTTTGTAAACCGTTAAGAAAGTTTACGAACAGCCAAACCAAAATGAAACAAGCGGAGTTTTTAAATACTGTATTACCATTTAAGGATAAGTTGTTCCGTATGGCCAAAAGATTATTGGTGTCTACGGAAGAAGCAGAAGATGCAACACAAGAGATATTAATTAAGTTGTGGTCCAAAAAGAATAAGATGGAGAGCTATAAAAATGTAGAAGCGTTTGCCATGACCATGACCAAGAACTTTTGTTTGGATAGGTTAAAATCTAAGCAAGCCGGTAATTTGAAATTGGTACATACAAATTATACGGATGCTAGTACATCTCTTCAAGGTCAGTTAGAAGCAAAAGATAGCATCAATTGGGTAGAACGAATTATGGAAGAATTACCTGAACAACAAAAAATGGTATTACAATTAAGGGATGTTGAACAGTACGAATATGAGGAAATAGAAAAATTGTTGGATATGAAACCTACGGCCATACGGGTAGCTTTATCAAGAGCCAGAAAAACCGTTAGGGAAAAATTAATGGAAAAGCATAATTATGGAATTGCATAACATAGAAAAATTAATAGAAAAGTATTTTGAAGCAACTACAACGGTTGCTGAGGAAGAAACGCTTAGAACGTATTTTTCAGGGGATGATATTGCTCCTCATTTAGAGCAACACGCACCTTTGTTCAATTACTTTACAAAAGCAAAAGAAGAACGCTTTACAAAGCAGGTGCCATTAAAACCTAGAATAAATTATTTGAAATGGGTATCCGTTGCAGCAATAGCAGTCTTTATAGTAGGGTTATATTTTTATCGACCAACACCGGCTCCGGTTACTTTAGCAGATGAGTATACACCAGAGGAGATAGCATCTGCAAAAGAGGCATTAGCCTTATTGGCAATGAATTTCAATAAAGGTACAGAACAATTAAACCATTTAGAGGAATTTGAAAAAACAACGAATAAATTTTTAACGAAAAATAATTAAAATGAAAAAGATATTAGTATTGACACTTTTGGTGTTAGCCCCTGTAATCACTAATGCTCAAGATATATTTGAGAAATATGAGGATAATGATAAGGTAACCTTTGTTGCCATGCAGCCAAAAATGTTTCAAATGTTGGGTAAAATGAGCGTAAGTTCAGACGATCCGGAGGCAAAAGAATTTTTTGAGCTCGTTAACTCTATTACAAGTTTTAAAGTAATAACTACTGAAGACGCCGCAATTTCAAAAGACGTGGATAGTTGGGTAACGAACAGACTTAAAAGCTCATCTTTTGAAGAGCTTATGAGGGTTAGAGATGGTAGTTCTAATGTGAAATTTTATGTTAAAGAAGGTAAGGATAGTGATCATGTAAAAGAACTTTTAATGTTCGTAACCGGTTTAAAGGATATGGATATAGATGTCAATGGTAAGAAATTGGAAACGGTATTATTATCCTTGACCGGGGATATAAATTTAAGATCGGTATCCAAATTGACCGAAAAAATGGATTTACCAGGTGGCGATCAATTGGGCAAAGCCGCGCAAAAAGGTAATTAAATATATAAGATAGAGTCTATTTTATTTTAGGCACTCTTTAAAATTAAAATCAATTCATCAATCGCCAAAACCTAATAGGGTAGCGGCATAAAATCAACAATCATGAGAAAAGTAGCAGTAGTATTTTTAATGGCAATTTTACCCACATTGGGTTTTTCACAATCTGTATTCGATAAATATGAAGATATGGATAATGTAGGGTCGGTAATTGTAAACAAAGGAATGATAGATCTAGTTTCTAAATTCGGTAGTATGAGTGATGATGCCGAAGCAAAAGAATTTATGGAAGTTGCCAGCGGATTAAGAAACGTTAAGGTCTTTATGACAGAAGATTCATCTGTCTCTGCAGATATGTATTCAACAGTCAAGAAATATCTTAAGTCTTCTAAATTAGAAGAGTTAATGAGAGTTAAGGATGAAGATGTCAATGTAAAGTTTTATGTGAAAGACGGTAAAAGGAAAGACCACGTGTCAGAATTATTGATGTTTGTTAGTGGTTTGGAAAATGTAGAAGTAGGGCACAACGGAAGAAAGTTGGAGACTGTTTTGGTGAGTCTTACCGGTGATATCGACTTAAATAAAATAGGTACACTGACCAGTAAAATGGATTTGCCTAAAGATTTGAACAAGGCATCAGGAAAGTAATAATGATTTATAAAGGTTTCCTTTAATTGGGAGACCTTTTTTCTAATTTTAAAAACATAGTATGAAAAATTTATATTGGGTAATAATGATGGTAATTGGCTTTGCCATTACATCGTGCTCGTCAGAACAGAGTTTGCAACAGTATTATATTGCAAATGCAGAAAATCCTAATTTTATGTCTTTTGATTTGCCTTCCAGTCTTTTAGATTTAGATAGTGCAAATTTGACAGAGTCTGAGAAAGAAGCTGCTTCGTCATTAAAAAAGCTAAACATTCTAGCATTTCAGAAAAAAACTGAGAACGAGGCAGATTATTTAGTTCAAAAAAAAGCGATTAAATCAATATTTAAAAGTGATGATTTTAGTGAGTTAATGAAAATGAATACCCCTTTTGGAAAAGCGACTATACAATTAAAAGGTGATGATGATAGCATTGATGAACTTGTTATTTATGGGGACAATGATGAAAAAGGCTTGGTTTTAGTGAGGGTGTTAGGGGATAATATGAATCCGGCTCATTTAATGAAATTAATAAAAACCATAGAAAAATCTGATTACAAAGGAAAAGGATTGGAACAACTTGGAGATTTAATAAAAGGTTGAGTTAAAGGTCTATTTAATTTAAATACAGCCCGTTACGTAATTGTAGCGGGTTTTTTTGTTTTTAAAATTTTAGTAAAGCTCTTTTTTTATGTGACCAATCAAGAAAATCTGTGTCATAATAAGTGAGAATATATACAAACAACCTTAACAAAATTTTAAAATGGAAAACGCAGAAGTATGGATTGACAAAGGGATTGACTTTGTTGTAGAATTTGGACCTAAAGTTATAGGTGCAATCTTAATTTACATTATTGGTTCATGGATTATCAAGAAATTGATCGGAGTCGTAAATAAAGGAATGACCAAGCAAAATTATGATGAATCCCTTAAAAAGTTTTTACTGAATTTAGCAAAGTGGGCACTTACAATCTTCCTAATTATTACAGTTATTTCAACCTTAGGTGTTGAAACCACAAGTTTTGCAGCAGTTATAGCGGCGGCAGGTTTGGCAATTGGTCTTGCACTCCAAGGATCTTTATCTAATTTTGCAGGTGGAGTTTTACTTATCATTTTTAAGCCATATAAAATTGGAGATTTAATTGAAGCGCAAGGTGTACTTGGCAGTGTTAAGGAGATTGAGATTTTTACCACTAAATTAATTACACCAGAAAATAAATTAGCAATTGTTCCTAATGGTGCAATGGCAAACGGTAACATTGTAAACTACACTGCAGAAGGTAAAATTAGAGTTGACACAACTGTTGGTGTAGATTACGGTTCTGATCTGCAAAAAACAAAAGATGTGTTATTGGCAATGTTAAAGGCAAATCCGCAAGTATTACAGGATCCTGCTCCATCGGTAAACGTATCTGAATTGGCAGATAGTTCTGTAAACTTGGCAGTACGTCCTTTCTGTAAGCCAGAAGATTACTGGGATGTATATTTTGCTACAATAGAAGGAACTAAGAAAGCGTTGGATAGTGCAGGAATTGAAATTCCTTATCCTCATGAAGTTCAAATTAATAAATAGAGTCTAGTTAGTTAGTAAAAAGCCCGTTGAACTTGCTCAACGGGCTTTTTTAATTTTATTCGTTAATAGATTTTTAATCTCTTGCAATCTGTAGGTTGTTTTTTCCGAAGTCCAACGTTCTGATTGGGAAAGGAATATTGATATCGCGTTCATCAAAGTGTTTCTTGATAATTTTTATTGCTTTATGCCTTGCGGCATGTTCTTGTTTTGCATTAACGCAATCTGTCCAAAAACGTACCATAAAGTTAATTGAGCTATCGCCAAATTCAGTAAAAAAGAATTCTACATTCTCGTCATCATTCTGTTTAAAGTTGTCATTGATAATCTTTACGGTTAAATCTTCTACCATTTGTAAATCACTTTCATATCCCACGCCACAATTCACGAATATTCTATTCCTATTGTTCATGGAGTAATTGGTAAAAGAACCATCTATAAATTTTGAATTTGGAATTACCACAACGTTATTGTCCGGCTGTTTAAGAATAATATTTCTAAGGCTAATTTCTGTTACAAAGCCAGAAACTCCGTCAGCAGTAATATAGTCGTTGATTTTAAGCTGCGGCATAAAAGAGAGTATAAGTCCGCCAAAAGTGTTGCTAAGCGTTCCTTGCAATGCCAGGCCAACGGCAAGTCCAACAACACCTGCACCTGCAAGTATGCTGGTTAAAACCTTGTCTAAATCCAAAACACCTAGGGCAATGAAGAATCCAATTAAAATAATGGATACAAAAACTACTTTAGCAATTATTTCTTGAATAGAAACTTGATGTATTTTTTTTAAAATAGTTTTTTTAAGAAGTTTGCGAATTCCCCTGGCTAGAAAATAAAATAGGACCATTACCAAAATCGCCATAGCGAGATTTGGTAATTTTAATACGATGGCCTCTAACCAGCTATCTAATTTATCCCATAGATTACTTACCGATTCTTCAACTGAGAAATTAGTTTGCATACAATTTTAGTTTTACGTTCGCTTGTAATATATACGTTGCGAGGCACAAACTAAAACGCATATCGCCCAAAACGGGCGATATGAAGTATTTGAATTAAAGAAAATTTTTAATGCATTAAAACTGGCTTAAATACCGGTATAATTACTAGGAGATATTTGTTTTAATTCGTTCTTTATTTCGTCGGAAACTTCTAGTGTATCAATAAAATTAGCAATAGAATCCTTATTTATTTTTTCGTTTGTACGTGTTAGTCCTTTTAAGGCCTCATATGGGTTTGGATAACTTTCACGTCTTAAAATTGTTTGAATAGCTTCTGCTACAACAGCCCAATTGTTCTCTAGATCTTGCTCAAACTTCTCCTTGTTCAAAAGTAATTTGTTTAGACCTTTAAGGGTAGATTGAAAAGCAATAATGGTGTGTGCAAAAGGAACACCAACATTTCTAAGTACGGTACTGTCTGTTAAATCTCTTTGCAGTCTAGAAACTGGTAGCTTGGATGATAAGTGCTCAAATATAGCATTTGCTATACCTAGGTTACCTTCAGAGTTTTCAAAATCTATTGGATTTACCTTATGTGGCATTGCAGAAGAACCAACTTCTCCGGCTTTAATTTTTTGTTTGAAGTAGTCCATGGAAACATACGTCCAAAAATCGCGATCAAGATCTAAAATAATTGTATTAATACGTTTTAGACCATCAAATAATGCCGCTAAATGATCATAATGTTCTATCTGCGTAGTTGGAAATGAATGGTGCAACCCTAACTTTTCTTGAACGAATTTCTGTCCAAAAGCTTTCCAATCTATAGATGGGTAGGCTACTAAATGGGCATTGAAGTTACCTGTTGCACCACCAAATTTAGCTGCGCTAGGTATATCGTTCAACAAATTGAATTGTTCTTTTAGACGTGCAACAAAAACCAAAACTTCTTTACCTAAACGAGTAGGTGAAGCTGGTTGACCATGTGTTCTTGCCAACATTGGTATTTCTGACCATTCCAAGGTCAACACATCTAGTTTCTCTAGTAATTCAAAATATTGCGGTACATAAACGTCATTCATAGCTTCTTTGATAGAAAGCGGAATAGCGGTATTGTTAATGTCCTGGGAAGTTAATCCAAAATGAATAAATTCCTTATATTCAGAAATGTCCAATGCGTCAAATGCCTTTTTTATAAAATACTCAACTGCCTTAACATCATGATTGGTGATTTTCTCTATATCCTTTATTTCTTGGGCATCTGTAGTAGAGAAATCGGTATATATTTTTCTTAATGCATCAAATTTAGATGAATCAAAAGAAGAAAGTTGTGGCAATGGTATTTCGCAAAGCGCTATAAAGTATTCTATTTCTACTCTTACTCTATATTTAATTAGTGCTTCTTCAGAGAAATAAGCGCTTAATGATTTGGTTTTAGAGCTGTAACGACCATCTATTGGTGAAATGGCATTTAATGCGTTAAGAGACATAGTCAATGGTTAAATTAATAAGCGGCAAATATACCTAATCGCATTAAAGTTTAAAACCTATTCAGCCTTAAGTTATGGTCAAATAGAGGCATTTAATGAACAATTGATGTAAGTATTAAACAAGTTCGGTTATTTCTCCAAGACCTTCAAGGTCATTCTTGCACGTGCCTTGTAGGCGGCGCTACCGTTTTCATAACTTTGTTTTAAAATTTGCTCCAGTTCTGGGTGAATCCACTTTATGCTTCTTCCGATCAAAAGCAGGGTAGTCATTGAATATGCTTTTGGTGCTACCTTATGATTGCCTATAAGCCAATCGAAAGCAGATTCCGTGATAATATTCAGCTGATTGTCAGATAAGGTCTTTGGTGATGTTTTCCCTTTATTAGGAAATTCGTTTATGGCTAAAAGTTGACAAATTTTTGATATGGGGCGTATAGAGGATTCTAGCGTAATATATTTTAAAATTTCTAAAAAAGAATTCATGTTCAAATAAATCAGCTGTAAATCTTTTTTGGCAATATATTCTAATACCCAAGCCGCTTTGCATGAAATGGGTTCGATATCATCTTTTATTATTTCAATAAGAATAGGAAATAGCTTAGGGTTTCCATCAATTTTAGATGCCATTTTACTACGGTTTTCTCTAGAAGCACTAACATAATTCAATGCTTCTTTAAGCTCTTCCTTTGTCATAAAATTGTATCTTTATTTCTCATTTCCCCCAAATATGAAAGTAATAAAAAAAATTGGCCTAGTAGTTGTTGTTGTATTTATAGCAATGCAATTTTTCAGTCCTACAAAAAATACTGCCGCTGGCAATCATACATCGGCCTTTATTACCCAAACCAACCCTACACCAGAGCTTAAAAATCTTTTTGAAACATCTTGTTACGATTGCCATAGTAATAATACAAAATACCCGTGGTACAATAATATAGCGCCTATTTCATATTTGCTTGCAGACCATATTAAAGAAGGAAAAGAACATCTAAACTTTTCTGAGTGGCAAAATTATTCTTTGGATAAGAAGGATCATTTGTTAGCGGAAATAGAAGAAGAAGTGGTTGATGGTAAAATGCCATTGTCTCAGTATACACTGTTTCATAAAGATACAGAGCTTACCCCCAACGAAGTAGTTAATTTGGTAGAATGGGTAAGACAAACTAGAATTATTTACCAATTAGGGAAGCAACCAAATTAGGAGTTCCTTTTACTGCAGTTTTAGCTATAATGGTTAAATTGTTTTTTTTGGATTTTGAGATGGCGGGTTTTGGGTCTATAAAATAGATGGGCGTTGTGCTATCTACAAAATCAATTAAACTTGCAGCAGGGTATACTTGCATTGAAGTGCCTATAATAATCAAATAATCTGCTTTTTCGGTAATTGAAATCGCATCTTCTAATAGCGGTACGGCTTCACCAAACCATACAATGTGTGGTCTCAATTGATATCCGTTTTTACAGGTGTCGCCCAATAAAATATCATTCTTTTGATCTAAGATTTCTGTGGTAGAATTTATACTTCTAGCTTTTAATAATTCTCCATGTAAATGAAGTACTTGAGAGCTGCCTGCACGTTCATGTAAATCATCTACATTTTGGGTGATGATATGAACATTAAAATTTGCTTCTAAATCAACTAAAGCCTTGTGTGCCGCATTGGGTTCAACGGTAAGTAATTGTCTTCTTCTTTGATTGTAAAATTCTAATACCAATTCCGGATTTTTTTGAAATCCTTCTGGCGTAGCAACTTCCATGACATCATGGCCTTCCCATAAACCGTTGGAATCTCTAAAAGTTTTTAATCCGCTTTCGGCAGAAATACCGGCTCCGGTCAATACCACAATATTTTTCATATTAAAGTTCTAAATATGTATAAAAATATACTTTTCTTATCTTGCTCCCATGGTTGATATGGAGCTTTTAGCATATTTAGAAGAATTTATTTCAGAAAATAGGAAACAACGATTTATAGATGTTTTGACAGAACGCACAGATTATTTGACCGTTGCGATTGAAGATGTTTATCAAATGCACAATACAAGTGCGGTAGTTAGAAGTTGTGAATCTTTTGGTGTACAAACGGCACATTTGATAGAAGCCAAAAATGGTCAGCATTTAGATGATGAAATTGCTATGGGAGCCCAGAAATGGGTAGATATCAATAGATATCAAAACTCGGAACAAGCAATTGCTTCTTTACGAGAAAAAGGATATAAAATTGTAGCTACCAGTCCGCATGCAGATAGTTCTTTATTGCAAGATTTTAAACTAGATGGAAAAACAGCTTTATTTTTTGGGACCGAGAAAAGTGGGTTAAGTGATTATGTACTAGAAAATGCAGACGCCTATTTGAAAATACCCATGGTAGGTTTTACTGAAAGTCTTAATATATCTGTTTCCGCGGCTATTATTCTGCAACATTTAACCTCGCAATTAAAAGCTTCGGATGTAGCGTGGATGTTAACAGAAGAAGAAATGTTGGAAAGAAGGTTAGATTGGACAAAGAAGTCCATTAAGAGTATTGATGACATTTTGGAAAGATATAAGTCTGATAATTAATTTTTTGTTAACTTGTTCATCAACAACTAATTAACTGAAAATGTATACCGTATTAATAATTCTTGGAGTAATTGTGGCGTTGATCGTTTTTCTAGCGCTAATAGCTCCTAAAAGTTATCACGTTTCTAGAAATATAGAATTAGAGCATCCGCCGGAACAGGTTTGGCCTCATTTAAAGTTTTTAAAAAAACAGCAAGAATGGTCACCATGGGCAAGAAAAGACCCTGATATGGAGCTTACTTTTACCGGAATTGATGGTGAAGTAGGGGCTACCAGCCATTGGAACGGTAATAAGGAAGTAGGTGAAGGGGAACAAGAAATTACAAGAATTGTAGAAGGTGAACGAATTGAACAAGATTTACGATTTTTGAAGCCCTATAAGTCGCAATCTGATTGTTACATGAATCTAGAATCCTTAGCTGAGGGTAGAAGTAAGGTAACTTGGGGATTTTCTGGAAACAACAAGTTTCCTATGAGTATTATGATGTTGTTCATGTCCATGGATAAAATGGTTGGAAAGGATTTTGAAGCCGGGCTGGAGAATCTTAAAACTAATTTAAATAAATAAATATGATAGCATGGTTTGAAATTCCTGTAGCAGATATGGAGCGAGCCCAAAAATTCTATGAGTCTATTTTAGATGTTTCCATTACTGTGAATAATTTTGGGGAATTTGTAATGGGACTTTTTCCGGATAAACAAACCGTTGGTCAGGCAAATGGGGCTTTGGTGCAACATGCACAGTATGTGCCCAGTCTTACTGATGGGGTGCTGGTGTATTTGGCATGCGAAGATGCTTCAACAGTGTTGAACAAAGTTGAAAAAGCAGGAGGACAAGTATTGCAGACCAAAACCGATATTGGTGAGGGGCATGGTTTTATGGGGCTTTTGAAAGATACGGAAGGTAATAAGATAGCCGTTCATTCAAATTCTTAATGTTCTACCATTAACTTTTAAGTTCTAAAAGGGCAACCTCAAAATCATTTTCTAAAATAATGTTGGCGTTTTTGACCATAACTTCAGTATTGGAATAGCGGTCATATAGCTTGGTGCCATCTCCAAAAATTCCTTTTACTGAAATTACTTTTTTGCCTTTTGGTAAATCTAATCCAATTACAACTTTATCTACAAATTCATTTTTGGTAAAATATCTGCTAAACACATAAGGGGCTTTTGAAATTCTTTTATGAATTCCTGCTCCTATTGCCGGGTGATCATTTCTAAAAGTACCTAGCTTCTGCCAATGGGCTAATGTTTCCTTAGTTTTGGGCAAGCTGTCCAGTTCTTCCCAATTCATGAAAGAACGTAAGGTGGCATCACCTTCTGTACCTTCAATGATTAAGTTTCGGGCAGTTTCATCGCCATAATAGATTTGTGAAGCTCCCGGTGTTAGTAACAACACGTTGGCAGCTCTTATTGGGTCGGTTCTTTCTTGGTCAAATGGTTGGCCGTCGTCATGAGAGGTTAGGTAGTTTAAGACACTTTTGTTTTTGAATTTTGTATGCAACAGTTTGCTATATTTCGTAAAAATTGTTTCATAATCTTTTTGTGCATCTGTTTTTAACTCAAAGTTGATAAGACTTTTAAATCCATTATCAAAATAGTTTACCTTTTTGTCGCCAAGGTCAAATTCTTGTCCGCCAGAAATACCATAGTTATATACTTCGCCCACCATATAAAAAGGGTTGTCGTCCAAAACTTTGTCTTTGTTTTTCTTTTTCCAAAGCTCAAAAGCCAATGCAGCTTCTTTGTATAATTCTGCCCAAGAGTTTTCATTGGCATGCTTAACGGTGTCAACCCTAAATCCATCCACACCATATTTATTAACGTAATCCGTCAGCCATTTAATAATGTAAAAGCGAGGAGCTCTTGGGTATCCAGTTCGGTCAAAAAATAATTCAAGTTCTTCAAGCTCTTCACTTAACCTACCTTCAGTTTTCCATTTTGCAAGTAGGGCATCAGGTAAATTTACGGCGGCATCAGATTCCGTTCGTATATCAGGAAGGTTTGCTACCAAGGTACAAGCTGTAGTGTTTTCATAGGTAGTAAACTCACAAGTAGGAGAGGTGCGCACCCATTCTTCTGGCCAAACGGGGTCTTCTTCGGTAACAGGACCGGTGTGGTTTAGAACAACATCCAACAAAATTCTAATACCGTTGTCATGGGCTGTTTTTATTAACGTATCCAAGTCTTTGTCCGTACCAAAGTTAGGGTCAAGGGTAGTCCAGTCTTTTGTCCAGTAACCATGGTAGCCATAAGTATTACCAGTGCCTTCATCCGTAGCGCCGTGTATTTGTTCTACCACAGGTGTAAACCAAATAGCATTTACGCCAAGGTCCGTAAAATAGCCTTCGTTGATTTTATCGGTAATACCTTGAATATCTCCACCTAAGAAACCTCTAAGTTTTCCGGTTTCTTCATCTCTTTCAAAATTTATATCATTGTCCGTATTGCCGTTATTAAAACGATCGGTAAGAAGAAAATATACAGTTGCGGCTTCCCATTGAAAATTGGGGTTCTTTTTGGAGATTTCTACTGCATCGTTACTTGTGGCAATAGTTTCTGATTTTTCTTTGCTTTTTGGTTGGCAAGAAATCAATGCTATAAAAAATAGCCCTAGTACTAATACATTTTTCATTTCCCTGTTATTTGCAATAAAACTATAACAAGGATTCCATTTTAAAAAATATTATTTCTTTCTATTAAGAACTTTGTATTCCTCATAACAGCTACTTATGGCGTCAAGTATCTGAAGGTCATTGGCTGTAGTTATAAAAGATTTGGAATAATTGCAGTTATTTAAAATATCCTGAATGTCCACTTTTTCCAATTGAAGGAACTCCGTAAGTGTTTCCCTGTCAAATTTAGAGGCGAGAAGATTGCGAATATCGTCATCTTCCCTCATTTGTCTAAGCTTGCGCATTTGTGCAGGTTTTTTGCCAAAGAGGTTTCGCAGTAAGTCTGCAGGATTTAGAATAGCGCCCAACACTTTTGTTACGGCACTTGGATTTTTGTTGCCGCCTTCATAGCTCACGCCTAAGCCAGAGATACTATATTGGTAGGCATTGTTTATTGGTAGGTTCTTTACATCGATCTCAAGATATCCTGTAAGCTGATAGGGTCTAACAATAACCTCTTCAAGAGCATATGCAAGCTCGGTAAGTGCTATTTCTGTATTTTCAAACTTGAACATATCGTTGGTAACCCTAACTTTTTGAGATTTAAAGCCTAGAAAAGAAAAGTATAACGTGTCGTTTACAGCTGCGGTTATTGAAAATTCTCCTTTTTCATTGGTAATTGTTCCAAAAACTTGATTAAGATTTACAACGTGAACACTCTCTAAAGGCTCGTTGGATTGCGCATTAATAACAACGGCTTTAAGTTTTTGACCTTCTTCGGTTTCCTGTGAGAAACCTAAAAAAGATAACAATATAAGTGCAAGCGATAATAAATATTTCATTCTATTGACAGCATTATTAGGTTGCAAACAAAACAAAAAAAATACGCCGAAGCGTATTTTTAATATACAATTAACTAAAAGAAATCTCCCTTTCTTTTATTACTACGTCTTTTTCCGGAATTAGGAGAGCTAGATTCACTACGTTCGCGTCTTCTTCCTTTTGACTCGCCGCCATCTCTTCTACCTCTTCCGCCACGGTCATCATCTCTTCTGCCTCCGTTTCTTTTTCCTCTAAAACCGCCACCGCCGCTTCTGCGTCGGTTACCGCCGCCACCGCCAGGGTTTTTGGAAACTTCAACGTTTACAAATCTACCGTCAACCTTAAAGTCGGTAAATTTATCTAAAATTTGTTGGGTTACTCCAGCTTCGGTATTAAAGAAAGAAAAACTCTCTTTTACATCAACTTTAAAAACATCTTCTTGGCCCAGACCAACAGTATCCCTGATGAAGTCTTTTAAAGACATCCAGTCATAACCATCTCTTTCACCAACATTAACGAAATAACGTACGGCGCCACTTGTTGGTATTTCGGCTCTATCCCTTCCTTCACCACGATCTCTGCTGTTATCGGAAGAATTCAAATCTTTAGACTTGTTGTAATAGTTAAAGAATCTAGTAAATTCTACAGAAACTATTTTCTTGATCAATTCTTCGCGATCAATACCTTCTAAGACATCGTTGATGGCGGGTAAATAGGCATCAACATCTTCATTGATCTCGGTGTCCTTAATTTTATTAGCTAAGTGATATAGTTGAATCTCACAGATTTCCATTCCTGTAGGAATTTTTTTAAGTAGAAATTTCTGATTGATCTTATTTTCAATAGCTCTAATTTTACGTTGCTCGCTACGGGTAACAATAACCATTGAAATACCGGATTTACCAGCTCTACCGGTTCTACCGCTACGGTGTGTGTAAGTTTCGATCTCATCTGGTAATTGGTAATTGATAACGTGTGTAATATCATCAACATCAATACCACGTGCAGCAACATCAGTAGCTACAAGCATTTGAATTTGCTTTTTACGGAAAGAGTTCATTACCAAATCTCTTTGGTTTTGACTTAAATCTCCGTGCAATGCGCCGGCATTGTAACCGTCTTCAATCAATTTTTCAGCAACTTTTTGAGTGTCACGTTTTGTTCTACAGAAAATTACCGAGAAGATATCAGGATTGGTATCAGCCAATCTTTTTAGTGCAGGGTAACGATCTCTACCACCAACAACATAATATTCATGTTGTACGGTAGATGCCCCGGAATTTTTTGCTCCCACTGTAATTTCTTGTGGCGAGTGCATGAATTTCTTGGCAATAGTTGCAACTTCTCTAGGCATAGTTGCAGAGAACAACCATGTAGATTTATCATTAGGCGTACCGGAAAGAATTTCTTTAATATCTTCCATAAAGCCCATGTTCAGCATTTCATCTGCTTCATCTAGAACACAATAGTCAATTTTAGAAATGTCAACAAGACGTCTGCTGATCATATCTTTCATTCTACCTGGGGTAGCTACAATTATTTGAGCGCCTCTTTTAATCTGTCTTGCTTGTTCTGTAATACTTGCACCACCATAAATGGCAACTACATTGATATTACGTTCGTATTTTGAATACGCTTGCATTTCTTTCGTGATCTGTAAGCAAAGCTCACGAGTAGGTGATAATATTAAACCTTGTGTGGTTCTACTGTTACTATCAATTTTTTGAATTAATGGAAAACCAAATGCTGCGGTTTTTCCCGTACCTGTCTGCGCTAGGGCAACTAGATCCGTTTCACTTTCCAATAAAATTGGGATTGCTTTTTCTTGTACTTCTGATGGGGTTTCAAAACCCATATCAGTAATAGCATCTAATAAGGACTTTTCTAGTCCCAGTGCTTCAAACTTTGTCATAAATATGTTATACTAAATCGCAAATATGAATGTTGCATAGAGCGATTATCGTTTGTAACCTATTTAGACTCAGCGCAACACATGCTATACCAGCGGCGTTAATTAAGCGGCAAAGGTACTGCTAATAATTGAATCAGTATAATTTAATTGAAAAGTAATATTATGGTGCCAGCGTATAACCGTATATAGATAGGAAAGTACCCGTTATACCAAAGACGATCATGAGTACAATTAAACTTTTTTGTAGTGCAGGACTGTCATAAATGATTATACATACAGCGCCCAGAACAATACAAATTTGAAAAAATAGTAGGGCGTAGTCAAATTTTTTGGTGGCATAATCATAGGTTTGGGTCAACTTTTCCCATTGTTTTACTCCGGTGATCTTTCCCATTTTACCTTCTATGTCCTGTACCCAGTTTTCTTTACCTACGGTAGTAGAGCCCAATAATATTTCTGTTTTCTCAGACTCGTATTTGGTTATTTTTTTTTCAACTTCTGCCATTTTAAGTTCAATCGCTTCAATTTTATCATCGGTGACGATACCACTTTCAATTAAAGCCTTTAAATAGTCAAGTTCACTCTCTTTTAGACTTTCTTTGATACTCTTGGATTGATACCAACTAGAATAGCTGACAACGTTATTGTGTGCGATCATCATTTCTTCTTCTAGCTCTCCGTTTACCATTTGTGATATGGCCATTAGCGCTGCAAATAGTGCTATAAGTACTCCGCCTATAGCTTCTGCACGTTCAGATGCAACCGATACTTCTACGGTTTCGTTATTTTTCTTACCCTGTAACATGAATACTGTTTAAATATGTAATCAATTTTTTAAATGCTTGCGCCCTATGGCTTATTTCATTTTTTATGGATAGCGGTAATTCTGCAAATGTTTCGTTATATCCGTTTGGTTGAAAAATGGGATCATAGCCAAAACCGTTTTCACCTCTCTTACTTTCTATAATTGTACCTTCAATTTTGCCTTCAAATATATGTGTTTTGCCATTTAAGTTTAAAGCGATGACTGTTTTGAAATGAGCGGACCTATCTTTTTTTCCATTAAGATTGGTCAATAGTTTGTTCATATTGGCATTAGAATCGTTATTGGGACCGGCATATCGTGCAGAATAAACACCAGGTTCTCCATTGAGCGCGTTTACTATAAGTCCCGTATCATCTGCAAAACAAGATAGGTCATAGTGTTTGGTCACAAAATTTGCTTTTAGTTTTGCATTGCCCTCAAGGGTAGTCGCGGTTTCGGGTATGTCCTCTGTACAACCTATGGTTTCTAAATTTATGAGTTCTATTTGGGAGGGTACCAAAGGTTGAACTTCTTTTAATTTATTTGGGTTGTGTGTAGCAAAAACTAACTTCATGTTAACGATTTGGAATCTGGTTTGTCAATTTACAGCATCAAAAGTAGTAATTTTATAAAATGGAGTTAAAAGTACCACCTGCTTTAGTGTTTTTATGTTTTGCATTATTGATGTATCTGTTGGCTGAGTTTTTACCAATTGGTTATTTTGATTTTTTCGGTAGACTGTTGCTAACCAAAATTTTATTGGGTGTTGGCGTAATAATTGCACTTTTTGCGTTGTTTCAATTTAGAAAATCAAAGACGACTATAGACCCAACAAAACCGGAGAAAGCTTCTGAATTGGTTGTTGACGGAATATTTAAATATTCTAGAAATCCTATGTATTTGGCCATGCTTCTTATTCTATTGGCGTTAGGTGTATTTTTAGGAAATGCCTTTAATACGCTGGTCGCTGCAGGTTTTGTGAGCTATATGAACAGATTTCAAATTGTTCCTGAAGAGAGAATTCTCTTGAATAAATTTGGGCGTTCCTACAAAGATTATTGTATATTAACCAGACGCTGGTTTTAAAGCATTGCATATACAATTATTGATTGCGCTTATAATTATAAATATTAACTAATTAGCTTATAATTTAATATATTAGCATTTTAACTAATAATCATGATAGCTATAATTACCGGAGATATTATTAATTCTGAAAACCACCCTAGTCAACAATGGATGGATCTTTTGAAGAATTATTTCAACCAATTTGGTGCATCGCCAATGAATTGGGAGATTTATCGGGGTGATGAGTTTCAACTGAAGGTTACTGAAAAAAGTGCGCTCTTCACAGCTATTCGCATAAAGGCAATGCTGAAGACCATAAAAGGTTTGGATGTAAGAATGGGTATAGGTATTGGTCTGGAAACATACATTGGTACCGGTGTAACAGAATCTAACGGACCGGCATACCAGCGTTCTGGCAGAAATTTTGAGACACTTAGGGAAAGCAAGGTAAACCTGAGTATTGCAACAGGTGAAACTGCACATGATCGTACATTGAATTTAATGTTACGTCTAGCTTTGGATTTTATGGATGATTGGAGCGTTGTTTCTGCAGAAATAGTAACCTTGTCACTAGACTACCCGCATTATTCGCAAAAGGAGATTGCACAACGGTTAGGTATTAAACAATCTGCTGTAAGTCAGCGTTTAAAAAGAGCAAGATTAGACTTGGTTTTAGATGTATTGTCATATTATAAAGAATTAATTGCCGGTAAATAAATATGTTGATTTTTATAAAACTAGTATTGGCCCATTTAATAGGGGACTTCGTTTTACAGCCAACCAGGTGGGTACTTCATAAGCAAGCGAACAAGGTAAAATCTAAATTTTTATACATTCATGTATTATTACATTTTGCATTGTATATGCTCATTTTATGGGATTTGTCTTTATGGAAAATAGCATTGATCGTTACTATAGCCCATTTTATAATAGACCTGTTGAAATTATACTCTAATGGTTTTTTTAAAATGAAAAGTATACCCTTTTTTATTGATCAGGTATTGCATATCCTAGTTATATATTGTTGTGCTTTTTATACGGATCTTTACGCCCATACCTTATTATTATTCAAAAATCTAGATTGGTATTTGGTAACGGCAATCGTATTTGTAACCTATCCGGCGGCAATTATAATGGGTATGATTTTAGAAGGTATGTCCAATCAGATCGAAACGGATCATAAATCGTTACCTAATGCAGGTAAATACATAGGTATAATTGAAAGACTGTTCGTTCTAATATTCATAATGCTGGGTAGATGGGAGGTTATTGGTTTACTGATCGCTGCAAAATCTGTTTTTAGATTCAATGATCTAAAAGAGCGCAATAATAGAAAACTAACAGAATACATTTTAATAGGTACTTTGGTAAGTTTTGGCTTGGCGATCTTAGCAGGTCTTTTATATATTTCTAAATAAAGGAACAATGTCTTCAAGGTATTTTTGGTGTTGTATTTTATTTATGATCTTCACGCAAAGGATCAGTTCTCAATCCAACAGTTTTAAATCGTTCGATGATGTACAAATTGCTTATACAGATGAAGGTAGTGGCGAGGTTGTTTTGCTGTTGCACGGGTTTATAAATTCTAGAAAATCTTGGTTTAAAACTGCTTTAAAAGAAGATTTGATCAAAGCCGGTTACCGAGTAATTATTCCTGACTTACGTGGTAATGGCGATTCACAAAAGCCGCAGCATGAAGAAGCGTATCAAAACAATGCAGAAGTAAGAGATTTGAAGCTTTTAATGAACCATTTAAAAATTAATAATTATAAAGCTGTTGGCTATTCTAGGGGAAGTATTGTATTGGCAAAATTACTAACAGAGGACAATGGAATACAAAAGGCTGTTTTAGGCGGAATGGGAATAGATTTTACGAACCCGAATTGGGAAAAAAGAATGATGTTTTCAAAAGCCTTTAATGGAGATATTAATAATGAGACCCGGGGTGCGGTGGATTATGCAAAGTCTATAAACGCTGATTTACGTTCGTTGCATTTGCAGCAAAAATTTCAACCGGTTGCTACAATTGATGAATTAAGTAAAATAGAGATTGATGTTTTGGTGCTTTGTGGAGACGAAGATTTTGAGAACGGTGACGCACAAGAATTAAGCAAGGTCTTTAAAAATGGAAGTTTTAAGATGGTAACGGGTAATCATAACGGTACATATAAGACAAAAGACTTCTCATTATCGGTTCTTCAATTTTTAGACTAAAAGTTTGTCATTTTGTCAAATTACATCATAACATAACCTTTTTGTTTTATTTACAAGATATCATTTATCAGGATAAATTAAATTTTTACTTTTGTTGCTTAATTTAATAGCAAAAATTCTAATCCAACCAAAAGAGAATAATGGTAGAAGTTAGTAGAAAATACGTTTTTGATTTTGACAGTACGTTGACTAGGGTAGAGGCATTGGATGTTCTTGCCGAAATGACTTTAGAAGGAAGACCCAACAAAGACGAGGTTATTAAAGAAATTCAGAAAATTACCAATTTGGGTATAGACGGAGATATTTCGTTTACCGAGTCTTTAGACCGTAGAATTAAGTTATTGCATGCCAAAAAAGAAGATCTAGATGGTTTGGTAGAGAATCTTAGAAACAAAATATCTAAGTCTATTGCAGCCAATAAGGAATTCTTTGAAAAATATGCTGATGATATTTATGTAATCTCTTGTGGATTTAAAGAGTTTATAGATCCTATTGTAAAAGAATACAATATACCGTCTGATCGAGTTTACGCCAATACGTTTAAGTTCGATGAAGAAGGAAATATTATTGGTTTTGATGAAAATAATGTACTATCCCAGCATAATGGTAAGATCGATTGCCTAAAGCAGATGAATTTGGACGGAGAAGTTCAGGTTATTGGAGATGGTTATAGTGATTATGTAATGCGCGAAGCAGGTATTGCAGATAAGTTTTTTGCATATACGGAAAACGTGCATAGAGAAAAAGCCGCAAACAATGCGGATTATGTTACACCAAGTTTAGATGAATTTTTATTTGTGAATAAGTTACCAAGAAATATCTCGTACCCAAAAAATAGAATTAAGGTTCTATTGTTAGAAAATGTGCACACCGCTGCATTCGATAATTTATCAGAAGACGGTTTTTCCGTTGAATTGATCAAACATAGTTTATCTGAAGAAGAACTATTGGAAAAGATAAAGGGCGTTCACGTTCTTGGTATTCGTTCTAAAACTCAGGTAACGCAAACGGTTTTAGACGCTGCTGATAAATTATTGGTAGTCGGTGCTTTTTGTATAGGTACTACACAAATAGATTTGGAGACCGCAAAGAAAAAAGGTGTTGTAGTTTTCAATGCTCCTTATAGCAATACTAGGTCTGTAGTAGAATTGGCCATAGGTGAAATTATTATGTTAATGCGTAGTGTGTTTGATCGTAGTAGAGAGATTCACGAAGGGCAATGGCAGAAAACGGCGGCAGGATCAAGAGAGGTTCGTGGTAAGAACTTGGGTATTGTAGGTTATGGTAATATTGGTAAGCAATTATCCGTATTGGCAGAGGCAATGGGTATGCGTGTGTATTACTATGATGTAGATGATAAATTAGCTTTGGGGAATGCGGTAAAGTGCAATTCTTTAGAAGATTTATTGAATGTATCAGATGTGGTCACCTTGCATATAGACGATAATAAGGCAAACAAGAACTTCATTGGTGCACGAGAAATAAAGCAAATGAAGAAAGGTGCCATGCTGATTAATCTTTCTAGAGGTTTCGTTGTTGATATCGATGCCTTGGCAGAAGGTTTAAAAGATGGTCATATTGGTGGTGCAGCAGTAGATGTTTATCCAGATGAACCTAGAAGTAACGGGGAGTTTAAAACCAAGTTACAAGGTTTTCCTAATGTAATACTTACTCCGCATGTTGGTGGAAGTACAGAAGAGGCGCAACGGGATATAGCAGATTTTGTTCCTAACAAAATAATGGATTACATAAATTCAGGTAATACCGTTGATGCAGTTAATTTCCCAAATATTCGTTTGCCAAAGCAAAATAAATCTCACAGATTCTTGCATATACATAAGAATGTGCCAGGTATTATGGCTAAAATAAATAAGGTTTTGGCTGAGTATGAATTAAATATATCTAGTCAATATCTCTCTACGGATAGTGAAGTAGGTTATGTAATTACGGATTTGGACAAGGAATACAACAAAGATGTAATCAAAGCATTGAGGAAAGTGGAAAATACCATTAAATTTAGAGTGTTATACTAGTTCAAGTTTATGAATAACAATTAACATTTATAAAATTTTTTACGTCTAAAGTGCAAGTTGAAAAACTTGCACTTTTTTTTGTGCATTTTTTTGAGGTTGTTCACAACATTTTTAATTCTCAAAGGTTATGGTATTGATACAATTATGTTTGTAGGAAATATCTCTAATTATGTGGAAAAAGATTTTATCGAAATTAAAATCCGGTAAAAGTTTCAATAACTATTATCTGTTGGTTTTTACGGTAATTGTACTAACGATATTGATACAGTCAATAATACAATACTCGTTGGCTAGGCAGCGGCAAGATGCATTAAGAATAAATGTTGCGGGTAGACAAAGAATGTTGTCCCAATCAATTGTTAAGAGCGTTTATGAATGTAGGTTGAGCGCTTGTGACTACGGAAAATTACGTTTGGCAATGACTCAAATTTCTAATGCCAACATAGCTTTGCAAAATGGCAATGATGCCACGGGAATTCCAAAATTGGACAATGATGAAATACAAAAAAACTTTGATAGATTACAACCACATTTAAAGTATATACTAGAGTCGACCAATGATTTTAATAAGTTGGCACTGGTAGATTTAGAACGTTTATCTGCGGAAGCCGATACATTTCTAACGGTAATGGATACCATTGTAAATCAATTTCAGAAAGCTTCTGAGGAAGATATAAGCACGTTAATGATCATAGAGTTAGAACTGGCCGTTTTTTCTTTATTAATATTAATACTGGAGATATTCTTTTTTATTAATCCGTCAATTAAAAAAATTACGGTTCAAAATCAGAAATTAAAAGAAATAGCTTGGCACCAAACACATGCTTTTGATGGCCACATGAAAAATATTAAAAATTACAACCATGTGCTCAAGATTGAAAAAAATGTTTCGCATAAAGAAGAGCTTATCACTTTTCTGATGGAAGAACTTACTGATTTGGAAGAGGTTTCCGAGAACATGGTAAAATCACTTGAAAAGCAGGCTTAACTTGTGTTAAATGAAGTTTTTTTACTTTATTGATGGTGATAGGGTTCATTCTTTAAAATAGTAAATCCTCTATATATTTGCTCGGTTATAAATAAACGAACCATCTGATGAGAAAAGGTCATTTTGGATAAACTTATTTTTCCCGAAGCTTTTGCGTAAATTTCGTTACTAAAGCCATAAGGACCGCCAATTAAAAATACCAATTGCTTAATACCGGAATTCATCTTTTTTTGTAAAAAAGCAGAAAATTCAATAGATGTATATTGTTTTCCTTTTTCATCAAAAAGTATTAAAACGTCTGTTGAAGAAAGTCTTTTGAGAATAAGTTCGCCCTCTTTATCTTTCTGCTGATCCTCAGAAAGATTTTTTGTTTTTTTTAAATCAGGTATCAGTTCAATTTCAAAATTGATGTAATGCTGTAATCGCTTTTGATATACTTCAATCAATTCTTGTAGTTGAGAGCTATCGGTTTTGCCAATAGCTAAAAGTTTTATAGTCATATGTCAAAAGTAAATCAATTTCACAAATGGATTTGTAAATTAGCGATACAATAGATTTAATACGTATGATTTCAGAAGAAAAATTTAAAGAAGAGATAACATTAATAATAGCAAATGCCATTCGTGAAGATGTTGGGGACGGTGATCATAGTTCGTTGGCGTGCATACCTGATAACGCTACGGGTAAGGCTAAATTATTGGTCAAAGATGAAGGGATAATTGCCGGGGTAGATTTTGCCGAACTTGTTTTTTATTTTGTGGACCCTACTTTGAAAATTGAAGTGTTGATCAAGGATGGTACGCCGGTAAGTCACGGTGATATTGTATTTTATGTTGAGGGTAGTTCTCAAAGTATTTTAAAAGCAGAGCGTTTGGTATTAAATGCTATGCAACGTATGAGTGCAATTGCTACCAAAACCCATATGTTCGTTAATCTTTTAAAAGGTACGGGCACCAAGATTTTAGATACGAGAAAAACCACTCCGGGAATACGGGCTTTAGAAAAATGGGCCGTAAAAATCGGTGGTGGCGAAAACCATAGGTTTGCACTGTATGATATGATAATGCTTAAGGATAATCATATTGATTTTGCCGGTGGAATTACAAAGGCTATCAATAAGACTAAAAAATATCTAAAAGAAACAGGTCGTGATTTAAAAATCATAGTAGAGGCTAGGAATTTAGATGAGATCAAAGAAATTTTAGAGTCAGAAGGCGTATATCGTATATTAATAGATAACTTCAATTATGATGATACACGTACTGCGGTAAAATTAATAGGGGATACCTGTTTAACAGAATCATCTGGCGGTATCAACGAAAAAACCATACGCGAATATGCTGAATGTGGTGTAGATTATATTTCTTCAGGGGCATTAACACATTCCGTGTATAATTTAGATTTGAGTTTAAAAGCGGTTTAATGTCTTTAGAGGTCGAAGAAAAGCTAGAAAAAATTCCTATTGTAAATTGGTTGGTCAAATTTTTAAAACAAATTAGACTGCCCGGTTTTGAAGGACTTTCCGTTTATGACCTTATAGAAATGTATGTGCTTGGTATTTTAAGGGGAACGTTATCTACACGGGCCAGTGCAATTGCGTTTAGCTTGTTTATGGCATTGTTTCCTTTGATTATATTTATGGTGACCTTAGTGCCCTTTTTGGTGTCCTATATTAGTATTGAGCACGGAGATTTTGATGTGCAGTTTCAGCTGTTCTTAGAGTCGTTTTTACCAACGGCTACCGGTGATTATTTTGGAGAGGTATTTACCCAAATAAAAGATCAGAAGAGAGGTGGTTTGTTATCATCGGCATTTTTATTGTCTATATTCTTGATAGCAAATGGGGTCAACTCAATATTCGGAGGCTTTGAAACATCGTACCATATAGATCTTACCAGACATTTTTTTAGACAGTATCTATATGCCTTAATGGTGGGTTTAATATTGGGTATATTGGTTATTGTAGGCTTTGTGGCATATATATACTTTGAATTTTATGTGCTAGGGTATTTATCTGAGTTTGCTGCAAAACGAGGTGGTTATATACTTGGTGAAGATGAAGTGGTTGGTGTACAGATTGCTAAAATACTTTTCTTTATTATTCTATCGTATTTAACAACGGCAATACTTTATTATTTTGGCACTAGGGAAGGTAAGCAAGCAAAATTTTTCTCTTTTGGTGCTTTAATGACAACGGTATTGTTTTTATTGACTTCTTATCTTTTTGGTATATATGTTGAAAAATTTGCCCGGTACAATGAATTATACGGCGCGTTAGGAGGATTATTGATTTTAATGGTCTACATATGGTTAAATTCTAATATATTGCTACTTGGGTTTGAGCTCAACGCATCTCTAAATACATTACGTAAAATCACTAAAAAAGAATGATCTATAAAACAGTACAATTAAGTATTTTCTTAACATTATTTATTTCAATGAGCATTTCTGCACAGTCTGTTTTTGGAACGTGGAAAACTATAGACGATCGTACCGGTCTGCCAAAAGGCGTCATTGAAATCTATGAGAAAGAAGGAAAAATGTATGGTAAGGTAGTAAGGATTTTAGAAGAAGGACAAGAAGATAGAGTTTGTGATAAATGTGACGGAGAGCTTAAAGATAAACCTGTTACAGGTATGGAAATTATTACTGCAGGAGAGTTGCATGATGATGGCGAATGGAAGGGCAAGCGTTTGTTTGATCCAGAACAGGCTATGACATTTCGTTTTAAGATATGGTTAAATCCGGAAAATCCAGATGAATTGAAAGTTCGCGGTTATTTGGCGTTTATTTATAGAACCCAGACTTGGCTGCGGGTTGAAGGATAATTATGGCGAACTTTATTAATGTAATATTACCAATTCCGTTAGAGAAAAGTTTTACCTATAGTATAACTGCTGAAGAAGCCGCATTATTGCACCCGGGTATGCGCGTAGCGGTACCTTTTGGTAAAACAAAGATTTACACCGGGGTAGTCCACAGTGTTCATGAAAATCCTCCAGAAGTCTATGAGGCAAAAGAAATTCATCAGATTTTAGATGATTTCCCAATAGTAAATTTTACGCAGTTAAAGCATTGGGAGTGGATAGCTTCCTATTACATGTGTACCTTGGGTGAAGTGGTGCGTAGTGCATTGCCAAGTGCTTTTTTATTGGAAAGTGAAACCTTGGTACTTAGAAATAAGGAATATGAGATTGATGAAAATGATCTTTTAGATGATGAGTTTTTGGTATTTGAAGCTTTACAGCATCAAACTATATTAAAAGTTCAAGAAATTTCTGCTATTATAGAACGTAAAAATGTGCTGCCAATTCTTAAGCGATTATTAGAGAAAAAAGTCATTGTCCTAAAAGAAGAAGTCTATGAGCAGTACAAACCTAAATTGGTTAGGTATGTCAAATTAGGAAAAGAGTATACGGCCGATGAAAAGTTGGAAGAACTTTTAAAAACATTGACCATGGCGCCAAAACAAAGTCAAGTGGTGCTTTCTTTATTTCAGTTACAGGGTAGGAGTCAGAATCCAATTAAGGTTTCTGAGCTTGAAGCATCTAGCAATTCCTCAAAGGCCGTTATAAAATCTCTCGTTGATAAAGGAATTTTAGAGGAGTATTTTATAAAGACAGACCGCGTTAATTATGAAGGCGAAAATGATAATGCCGATACTAAAGATTTAAACGAATACCAAAAAGCGGCTTTAGTCGATATTAAGGCTTCATTCAAAACAGGGAAAGTTACCCTGTTGAAAGGGGTGACATCTTCTGGTAAGACCGAGGTTTATGTAAAATTGATAGAAGAATGTTTGGAAAAAGGTTTGCAAGCATTGTATTTATTGCCCGAGATAGCCTTGACTACACAGTTGATCAGTAGATTACAAGAATATTTTGGTGAGAAAATAGCTATTTATCACTCTAAATATAATGTGCAGGAACGCGTAGAGGTTTGGCAAAATGTTTTACAGGCAAAACCTAAGGCCCAATTAGTTATTGGGGCTAGATCGGCAATGTACTTGCCGTTTAGTAAATTGGGGTTGATAATTGTAGATGAAGAACATGAGAGTTCTTTTAAGCAATTTGATCCGGCACCTAGGTATCATGCAAGAGATGCGGCAATAGTTTTAGGGCATCTACATAAGGCAAATATTCTGCTAGGTTCGGCAACGCCAAGCGTAGAGAGTTATTACAATGCCCAAACGGGTAAATATGGTTATGCAGAAATTACTAGGCGCTATGGCAATGTCTTAATGCCGGAAATGGAATTGGTAGATATTAAAGAGGCATCTAGAAAGAGAAAGATGAAAGGTCACTTTTCTGAACGTCTCTTTATGGAGATGGAAGAAACCTTGAATGAAGGTATGCAAATCATACTTTTTCAAAATAGAAGAGGATTTGCGCCATTGATGGAATGTTTAACATGCGGTCATACCCCGCAATGCCCAAATTGTGATGTAAGTTTAACCTATCATCAATATAGAAAACAATTACGCTGTCATTATTGTGGTCATCATACCGCATTACCAGAAATTTGTTTTGCCTGTGGAAGTCCAGAATTGGATACAAAAGGTTTCGGTACGGAACAAATAGAAAAAGAGGTATCTGAGTTGTTTCCAGAAGCAAAGGTGGGAAGAATGGATTTGGATACCACACGGGGCAAACATGGCTATGAAAAAATAATTACGGCCTTTGAGCAGCAAGACCTTGATATTTTGGTTGGTACCCAAATGGTAACCAAGGGGCTGGATTTTAGAAATGTGAATTTGGTAGGTGTTATGAACGCAGATTCTTTATTGAATTTTCCAGATTATCGTGCTCACGAAAGAACGTATCAATTGTTGACGCAAGTATCGGGTAGGGCAGGACGTACTAAAAAGAGAGGGCGTGTAATTATTCAAACCTATAATCCTTATCATCAAATATTAAAGCAAGTAACAACCGGTGATTTTGAAGGCATGTACACTGAACAGTTATATGAGAGGGAGCAGTTTAAGTATCCGCCGGTCAATAGAATTATAAAGGTAACTTTTAAACATAAAAATTACAATGTTCTTAATGATGCCGCAGATTGGTTTGCGAATGCATTACGTACAAATTTTGGCGGTACGGTTCTGGGTCCGGAATATCCGCCAGTGGCTAGAATACGAAATCAATATTTAAAACATATTGTTATTAAAGTGCAAAAAACACATTCATTGGCACAAACCAAAACGAATATTAGAAGAATTGAAAAATCGTTTAAAGCAGTGGCATTGTTTAGAAGTGTTAGGGTCATTTATAATGTAGACCATATATAAATAAAAAGACCGCTAATTAGCGGTCTTTTTAAAAGTAAAATTATACCATATATTATACGTTGCTTAGCGCTTCGGCTAGTTCTGTTTTTTTATTTCTACTAAGTGGTATTGATCTACCGCTTACTTCAACGTTTTTGCTGTTGAATTTTTCAACCTTTTCTAGGTTAATGATATATGATTTGTGAATTCTTAAAAATTTATCTTCCGGCAATTGCTTTTCAAAAGACTTCATTGTTGATAAGATTACAATATTGGCTTCGTCGGTTACTAATTTTATATAGTCGCCAAGAGCTTCTATCCACTTAATATCATTTAAGATAACCTTTCTTTTCTTAAGGTTGCTCTTTACAAAAATATGCTCTTCGTCTTCATTTACTCTGTGCAGTTGTTCGTAATTTGCAACTGCTCTTTTAACAGATGCATCAAAACGTGCCATAGTAATCGGTTTATGTAAATAATCCGTTACATCATAGTCAAATGCTTTAAGTGCATAATCTGGTTTACCGGTAATTAAAATTACCTGAGGACTGTTTTCAAGGGACTCGAGTAGGTCGAATCCTGTGATAATTGGCATCTCAACATCAAGAAATATAAGATCTATCTCATGGTTCTTGATTCCATTTTTAGCCTCGATAGCATTACTGTATTCGGCTACCATAGTTAAATTTGGATGATTGTTTACCAACTTGGCAACGGCCATCCTTTGCATAGATGAGTCGTCAACGATGATACTTCTTAACTTCATAAGGGTTGATTTGTGGGGTTAAATCATCGACAAAGAACCGAAAAAACAAGCTGAACTGCAACAAAAGATGTGAACAATGCACTGTTGATCGTGTAATTGGTAATGATGATATGTTTAAGATTTGGATTAATTTTTAATGTTGTTACCCTTCAATAACGAAGAATATTCGTATTTCTTATATTTATTTTAAAAAAATATCTATTTTTGCACTCCTTAAAAACAAATATAATATGAACCATTACGAAACTGTTTTCATTTTGAATCCCGTTCTATCTGATGTTCAGATAGAGGAAACAGTTAAGAAATTCGAAGATTTCTTAATTAACAATGGCGCCAAAATGGTAGCTAAAGAGAACTGGGGGCTAAAGAAGTTAGCTTATCCTATTCAAAACAAAAAGAGTGGATTTTACCACTTGTTTGAATTTACTAACTCTGGTGAGGTAGTTACACCTTACGAGCAAGAGTTTAGAAGAGATGAACGTGTTATGCGTTTCTTGACCGTTAAATTGGACAAGCACGCAATTGCATGGGCAGAAAAAAGAAGAACAAGAAACAAAACCGCTAAAGCTTAAGTATTATGGCAACATTACAACAACAGGCAAAAGGAAAGAAAGATGGAGAGATCAGGTATCTAACTCCATTGAACATTGAGACCAACACAAAAAAGAAGTATTGTCGTTTTAAAAAATCTGGTATTAAATACGTAGATTATAAAGATGCAGATTTTTTATTGAAGTTGGTAAACGAGCAAGGTAAATTGTTACCTAGAAGACTTACAGGAACTTCATTGAAGTATCAAAGAAAAGTGGCACAAGCCGTAAAAAGAGCTCGTCATTTGGCGTTAATGCCATATGTTGCTGATTTATTAAAATAATAAGAAAAGAATCATGGAGCTTATATTAAAAGAAGACGTACAAAATTTAGGTTTTAAAGACGATATAGTAAATGTTAAGAACGGTTACGGAAGAAATTTCCTTATACCTCAAGGCTTGGCAACTATGGCTACTGTTTCTGCTAAAAAAGTTTTAGCTGAGAACCTAAAGCAAAGAGCACATAAAGATAAAAAAGTTGTTGATGCTGCTAAGAAAGTAGAAGAAGCATTAAAAGCTTTAGAATTGAAGATTACTGCTAAGACTGGTGCTGCAGATAAATTATTTGGATCAGTTACTAATGGTGATTTGGCAGATGCAATTGAAAAAGAAGGTCATACCATTGACAAGAAATTCATTAGCATTCAAGGTGGTGCAGTTAAAAGAACTGGACCTTACAATGCACAAATTAGATTACACCGTGAGGTTATCGTTGATTTTGGTTTCGAAGTAGTTGCGGAGCAAAAATAATTAACGTTCAGTAGATAAATTTAAAAGAGCTATGCGTGCATAGCTCTTTTTTTATTGGTATTTTTGTTAAAGAACTCATAAATAACTCAAAACCAATAAAAATGAAAAACACCCTGTTTTTTCAATTGTTGTTGCTACTTTTTGTAAGTGCAACCTATGGTCAAGTTACCACCTCTAATATTCGAGGTTTGGTAATGGATGATCAAAATCAACCACTATTTGGCGCTAACGTTGTCGCTGTTCACACCCCAACAGGTACTAAGTACGGTTCAATTACCAATGAAGATGGTAGGTTCAACCTATTAAACCTACGTGTTGGTGGTCCTTACACGGTTGAAATTTCTTATGTAGGCTTTAAGCCATATTTGCTTACAGACGTAAATTTGTCTTTAGGTCAAACCTTCAACGTTGATGTTAAACTGGCAAGTGAAAGTCAAGCTTTGGACGAAGTTACCGTGGTATCTGATCGATCTGGAACTTTTAATAGTGATAGAACTGGTGCAGAAACTAGTGTAGGTAGAAGAGAGCTAACACGTTTACCTACTATTTCTAGATCGGCACAAGATTTTACACGTTTAGAGCCTACGGCCAGCGGAAACTCTTTTGGAGGTAGAAATGATCAATTCAATAATTTTTCTTTAGACGGGGCTATATTCAATAATCCTTTTGGTCTTGATGCTGCCACACCAGGTGGTCAAACAGATTCCCAGCCTATTTCTTTAGATGCTATCGATCAAATCCAAGTATCTACGGCACCGTATGATGTAACTCAATCTGGTTTTACCGGAGCTTCCGTAAATGCGGTGACCAAGAGTGGTAGCAATGAATTTCATGGAACTGTTTACGGTTTTTTCAGAAATGAGGATATGACCGGTGGCAAAATAAAAGGAGACGATATTGTTAAGCCTAAATTAGACCAAAGTCAATACGGCGTTAGCATTGGTGGTCCAATAGTAAAAAACAAACTTTTCTTTTTTGCCAACTTTGAAAGAGACGAACGTACAGATTTAGGTACTAACGGCTGGGTGCCAAATACCGGCTCTGGTGCAATAAATGAATCTAGGGTTTTAGAAAGCGATTTAATTGCTGTTAGAGATCAATTATTGGCAGTAGGTTATGACCCGGGAGCATATGAAGGGTTTACGCATGATGCGGAATCTACAAAAGGTCTTTTTAAATTAGATTGGAATATTAATGATAACAACCGTTTGGCAGTTATCTATAACTTTTTAAATGCTTCTAAGCAGAAGCCTGCGCACCCTTCGGCAATACAGTTTAGAGGACCTAATGCAAATACGTTACAATTTCAGAATTCTGGATATGAAATTAACAATGAGATCAGATCGGTACAAGTTGAATTAAACTCTACCTTATCGGAAACGGCATCAAATAAATTGCAGGTTGGGTATACTCATTTTAACGATTTTAGAAATCCGTTCTCCACACCTGCGCCATCTATTAATATTGCAAAAGATGGTTCAAACTATATTATAGCAGGTCATGAGCCTTTTTCGGCCAATAATAGACTTGATCAAAAGGTATTTCAGATTACCAACAATTTAAACTTTTATAAAGGTGACCATACTTATACTGTAGGTTTTTCATTAGAGAAGTTCATGTTCGATAATTCATTTAATCTAACTGCTTATGGTTTTGATTTGTTCGGAAGTGTTGATATAGCTGATTTTGACGCAACAAACTATGATTTTGCGGGCCCTCAAGCTACTTTTAATGCAAATAATGCAGTTCCCGATGGCGAAGGTTGGGCTTTGGCCGAAACCAATGTTGGTCAGTTGGCTTTTTACGTGCAGGACGAGTGGAGTGTAAGTGATAAGTTTAAATTAACATACGGTGTTCGTTTTGATAAACCTTTGTTCTTTGATTCCGCAGAAAAGGCACAAGATGTTATTGATAGAGGTTTTGTAATTGCTGATCAGCCATACCAAAATCCCAATACAGGTGAAACAGTATTCATTGATAACACACAGATGCCCTCTAATGATTGGTTGATTTCGCCAAGAGTAGGTTTTAACTATGATGTCTATGAAGATAAATCATTGCAATTACGTGGTGGTTCTGGTTTGTTTACAGGTCGTTTTCCATTTGTATGGTTAGGAAACCAAATTTCTTCTCCAGATGTATTTTTCTTGCAGGCGGTTGATCCAGATTACAAGTTTCCACAAGTTTGGAGAACTAATTTAGGGGTAGATAAGCGTTTGGAAGATGGTATGGTACTTACGGCAGATGTATCGTATACAAAAGATATCAATGGTCCTCATGTACAAAACTGGGCATTGACATCACCATCAGGAAATTTATCTGGTGTAGATACAAGATCTACTTATACTTCTGGAGATTTATTGAACAGCTTTGGTTTAGGAGCTGGTCCATATGTATTTACCAATTCAAATAAAGGTAGAATTTGGAATGCATCTTTAAAGGCACAGAAAAATTTTAATAATGGGTTGTATGCAATGATGGCCTACAGCTACTTAGATGCAAAAGATGTAAACTCTATTGAAGCGGAGATTACATCAGATGCCTTTGCCGGAAACCCTATTGTAAACGATGTTAATGCAGATGTTCTGGCACCCTCTAAATATGGCGATAAGCATAGGTTTATTGGTGTGGCCAGCAAAAATTGGGAATATGGTAACGGTAAATGGGCAACAACATTATCTACGTTTTTTGAATATGCAAAAGGTGGTAGGTTCAATTACACTTATGGAGGTGATATAAACGGAGATGGTTCTGGAATCAACGATCTTATTTATGTGCCTACAACTGCTGAAATTGGTCAGATGCAATTTTCAGGTGCAGGTCAAGGAGCTGCTTTTGATGCTTATATTGCACAAGATGATTACTTAAGCGGTCGTAGAGGTCAATATGCTGAGCGTTACGGAGCTTTAGCACCTTGGAGAGGTCGTTGGGATGTTAAATTCTTACAAGATTATAAAATTACTGTTTCTGAAGGTAAGACCAACACTATTCAATTTAGTGTAGATGTATTGAATATTGGTAATATGATCAGTTCTGATTGGGGCTTGGTACAACAGCCAAACAACATTCAGCCAGTAGGTGTAACGGTTGATCCAGATTCAAGTGTACCAACATACACGTTCAATCCGGAATTGACCGAAACTTTTGGATACGATGCTAGTTTGTTATCTAGATGGCAAGCACAAGTAGGATTGAGATATATCTTCTAAGTTTATAAAATTAAGTGGTAAAAGCCCTAGCAAATATGTTAGGGCTTTTTATTTTTGCAAAATGAAATATACGAGGCTAACAAAAGAACAATTAGAAGAGTTGCATCCAGAATTCATTAATTTTCTAGCGACACAATCTATTACTGCCGATGAGTGGGATGAAATTAAGAGAGATAAACCAAAAGTAGCAGAAGAAGAACTAGACGTTTTTAGCGATTTGGTTTGGGAAGGAGTGTTGAGCAAGGTTTCTTATTTAGAGAATATTTCAGAAAAGCAAATGCATCTTTTTCATTTAACCGATAAAGAAATGAAATTGATTTCTGTAAAAGTGATGAACCCTGAAATAGATTTGACCACAACGGTAGGTTTTGACTGGTTTAAAAGAAACTGGCAATCTGATTTTGTAGAGTATTTGACGGCTTCAAAAGCATATACCGATGACAAAAACGTTGATAAGTTCTTGTTGATAAAGCAGGGAGCGGTCATTACAAAGGGAGAATTGTATAAATGGTTCGAGAAAGTAATCGTTACCAAATAAAACTATAAAAATCCAAAAATCATACTAGCAGAACATAGCCTTGCCATGTTGCGGGTTATATTTGTAAAACAATAAAACATTAATGGCACAAAAACCATCTATACCAAAAGGGACTCGCGATTTTAATCCATC
>JAHDDL010000007.1:38301-64189 GCA_020629415.1 Maribacter sp.
CGCTATCAAATTCAACCTGTTTGGAGGGCAGATAGACCACAGAAAGGTAGATTTAGAGAGTTTTTTCAATGTGATGCAGATGTTGTTGGTTCAGATTCATTATTACAAGAAGTAGAGCTGGTTCAATTGTATGACGCCGTATTTTCCGATTTAAAGTTAGAGGGTGTCACCATTAAAATGAACAATAGAAAAATCTTGGCAGGTATAGCGGAAGTAATAGGAGCTAAAGATTTATTGATAGATTTTACCGTTGCTTTGGATAAGCTGGATAAAATAGGGGAGGACGGAGTCAAAAAAGAAATGCTTGCCAAGGGTATTACGGAAGAAGCAATTGCAAAAGCATCACCATTGTTTTTACCACAGGGCAATAACGACGAACAATTACAACGTTTAGACGGTCTTTTAAAATATTCTGAAGAAGGCCAAAAAGGTTTGCAGGAACTTCGCTTTATATTAGAGGCTATTTCCACTTTAGGCCTACAATCTGCAAAATTATCTATTGATGTAACTCTTGCGCGTGGTTTAAATTACTATACCGGGGCAATATTTGAAGTTGCAGCACCAGCAGGTGTAAAAATGGGGTCAATAGGCGGTGGTGGACGTTATGATGATCTTACCGGTATTTTTGGCTTAAAGAACGTGAGTGGCGTAGGTATATCATTTGGTCTAGACCGTATTTATTTGGTATTGGAAGATTTAGATCTTTTCCCAGAGGCAATAGACAGATCGCTTCAGGTTTTATGCGTTAATTTTGGTGAAAGGGAAGCTATGGCTGCCTTGAAAGTGGTTAGTCAACTACGCAAATCTGGTGTTAAAGCGGATATTTACCCTTCTAGCGCCAAGATGCAGAAGCAAATGAAATATGCCAATAACCGTAATGTGCCTTACGTAATTTTACTAGGGGAACAAGAGTTGGAAAATAATTCGTTCGTTGTAAAAAACATGCTAGAAGGTTCTCAACAAGAGTATAGTTTGGACAATGTTTCTCAATTTGTAAATTCTTTAAATTAAATACTTAAAAATCAGAATATATCTTACTGAGTCATTTTTGATTATATTTGGTTAACCAATCTGGTTGTGCAGTTCTATGCTGTGCAATAGATAAAGGCAAGAATCTAAAATGAAATCAATTTTATAATTATAGTATGACGAATAGTAGCAAATTATCTGGGAAAAATATACTTATTACTGCAGGTGCTCAAGGCATAGGAGAAGCAATTACCAAGCATTTTATAGATAGTGGCGCCAATGTTGCCATACATTACTTTTCAAGTGCCGATACCGCAAACGAGTTGGTAAAGTATGCATTGGGTAAAGGTTTGAGAGCTATCGCAATATCTGGAGATTTAACCAAAGAAGAAGATGCCAATGCCTTAGTTGAAAAAACAGTAGAAGCTTTTGGCGGTTTAAATATACTTGTAAATAATGCAGGGTCTTTGGTTGCTAGAAAGTTGCTTAGTGAAATGGAAACTCAATTTTGGCATAAGGTGATGGATATCAACTTAACATCCATGATGTTTGTCACGCGTGCGGCATCACCTTATTTGGCAAAGAACGAAAACAGTAGCATTGTAAACTTAGCTTCATTGGCCGGCCGTAAAGGTGGTCACCCAGGATCATTGGTATACTCTACCAGTAAAGGAGCTATTTTAACCTATACAAGAGCACTTGCATCAGAATTGGGACCACAGGGTACAAGAGTTAATGCAGTTGCACCAGGACTTATCTTAGGTACCTCGTTCCATAATACACATACTACTAAAGAATCTGCGGCAGAAACTACAAAAGGTATTCCTATTCAAAGGGCGGGTAATGCGGATGACGTAGCTAGAGCTGTATTATATTTAGCATCTGAGTATGATGGGTTTATTACAGGAGCTACACTTGATATAAATGGAGGTGTCTACAATATGTAGCAGGTCGTAATCTTTTAGAAACCCTAGTTCGCCTTTTTAAGCGACTAGGGTTTTATTTTCTTATTCTTTTTAAAAAAATTACATATGTTAAAGACTCCGGTTATACATCCACAAATAATGGAGGCGCTTGGGCGCTCAGGTCATTTTGCACAAGTGGTAATTGCAGATGGTAATTTACCTGTAGGTGCAATGACTGGGCCCAATTCTACAACGGTACATTTAAATTTTCGCCCGGGATTGTTAGATGCATTGACTGTTTTAGAAGGAATTTTAGAAGTTTGCCCTGTGCAAGGTGCTATTGTAATGGAAAAACCTACGGAAGCCAATGCAGAAATTCATGATGCCTATAAAAAATTGTTAGGCGATGTAACTTGGGACGAAATGGAGCGCTGGGCTTTTTATGATAAAATTAGAGACCAAAATACTACCTTAATTATTCAGACAGGTGAGCAAAGACGTTTTGCAAATTTAATTTTAACCGTTGGCGTTGTAAAAATGGCTGAAGAATCTGGTTTTTAAAGACGAATATAGCTTTTACAAATTACTTTCTTTAGCTTGTATTTCTTTAAGTATAGTCCTGTAATAGGAAATATCATGAGGAACATAGCTGTATTTAATAGGGTCTTTCAATGCCTTGCTAAATTCATTTATAGAAATCAGTTTTAAGGCTTCAACCTCACTATCTTGCTTTTGAAGTTCACTAAAGGGTAATTTTAGTGTGGCAATGAAGGTGTGATGAAACTCATAATCCTTTAATATTTTAGAATGATTTTTGACGGATTTAAATGTTCCAATTTTATCTAAGTCAGAAGGAGCTATACACAGTCCTATTTCTTCTTCTATTTCACGCACGGCAGAATTTACAATTGATTCTCCAGCGCCAATATGTCCTGCAACGGATACATCCCAAAGTAAAGGGTAGATATCTTTATTCTTCCCTCGTTGCTGCATAAGAATTTTTCCTTCCAAAGTATAGAACCAGATATGAACCGTTTGATGAAACCATCCATTTTTGTGAGCTTCAGACTTCATGGCGGTGGTATTCGTCATGTTGCCTTCACTATCCAAAATATCTATTAGTTCATCCATAGCATAAAAAAATCCCTCCGATAAAAGAGGGATTATATAAATTTAATCGAAGTAGCTAAAAGTTTCTCCGTCTTTAATTGTTAACAATGTTTCATAAATCAAACGAATTACATTTTCAACATCATCTTTATGAACTGTTTCTACCGTAGTATGCATATAGCGCAATGGCAATGAAATTAGAGCAGAAGCTACCCCGCCGTTACTATAGGCAAAAGCATCGGTATCTGTACCTGTAGATCTAGAAGCGGCCATTCTTTGAAACGGTATCTTGTTATCTTCAGCAGTTTTAATGATACGTTCGCGCAATTTATTTTGAACTGCAGGAGCATAAGAAATAACAGGGCCTAAACCAATTTCAGTGTGACCTTGTACCTCTTTTTTAATCATTGGTGTTGTAGTATCATGACAAACATCTGTTACTATTGCCACGTTGGGCTTTATAGTCTGTGTTATCATTTCTGCACCACGTAAACCAATTTCTTCCTGTACAGAATTAGTGATGTATAGTCCGAATGGCAATTTTACCTTGTTCTCGTGCAATAAACGGGCAACTTCGGCAATCATAAATCCGCCGGCCCTGTTGTCTATTGCCCTGCAAACGTATTTATTCTTGTTAAGTATTTGAAACTCGTCTGGGTAAGTAATTACACAACCTACGTGAACGCCAAGTTTTTCAACTTCCTCTTTAGTAGTTGCGCCAACGTCAACCGTAATATTTTCAATTTTTGGTGTTTCTTCCTTGTCTCCTTTGCGTGTATGAATAGCCGGCCAGCCAAAAATACCTTTAACGATACCTTTGGTTGTATGGATGTTTACCCATTTAGACGGGGCAATTAGATGGTCACTACCACCATTTCTGATTACATGAATCAATCCATTATCTGTGATATAGTTTACATACCAAGAAATTTCATCGGAATGTCCTTCAATAACAACCTTATATTTGGCATCAGGATTTATAACACCTACTGCCGTACCGTATGTGTCCGTAATGAACGTATCTACATAAGGTTTTAGGTAGTCCATCCAAATTTTTTGCCCTTCCCACTCATATCCTGTAGGGGCGGCATTATTCAAGTATTTTTCAAAAAAGTCTTCAGACTTTTTGGTAATTATTTTTTTATCAGCCATCAATGTAAATTTAAAATACAAACTTAACAATATTAGCGTTGTATTAATAATAACCTTCTTTAATAATCGTTAATTTTGGCAGGACTTTTGTTTAGCCTATGGTAATGAAATATAACTTTTTACTATTTATTTTGCTCTTCTGCGGTATGTCAAAAGCCCATGCTCAAGTAGAAGAACAGGAACTTGATTCAATTACGGAAAAGATGATCATTGTTGCCGGAGATTCTTTGGTGCAAAGTTCAATAGCTTTGCAGGAGGCTTACGTGTTCGGAAAGCTAAAATTCTCTTCATACGATGAAAAGTTACGCTATTATATTTTACGTAGAAAAACACAAAAAGTATATCCGTATGCAAAGATGGCGGCAGAACGGTTGGTTGAGCTAAACGATAGTTTGGCGAACATGAAAAACAACAGAAAGCGAAAAAAGTACACTAAAAAAGTTCAGAAATTTATTGAAGAAGAGTTTTCTGAAGAACTTAAAAAACTGACACGAACCGAGGGGCAGATTTTGGTAAAACTAATCTATAGGCAAACAGGCGCTACCGCTTTTGACTTGGTAAAAGATCTTAGAAATGGTTGGCGTGCGTTTTGGTACAATACTACGGCAAAGCTTTTTAATATTAGTATTAAAGAAGAATTTCATCCAGATCGGATAGAGGAAGACTATTTAATAGAGGATATTTTGCAGCGTGCATTCTCCCAAGGCAAGTTAGAAAGACAGGAAACTGTTTTGGACTACGATTACGATAAACTGTACAACAAGTGGAAGAATACTACTAAAATTCCCAAGGATTAAGATGTTTTGGTTTTTTTTCCGAACATGGAATCCATAATCGTCATTATTCCTCTAAAACCTGTTCTAACGGCAAAAAATGCAAGAATTACGCCAAGTATGCAAACAGGCCAAAATAAAAAGTGTTCTTGATTTTTAAATGCTTGCCATAGAACAATTGGTGCCGTAAACATTAGTATTACGGTAAGTGCCAGTTTTTTTAGCCCGGTAACAAGTAAATCTTTATCGGTTCGTTTCATTTTCTGTTATGGTTATACTGTCTTTATACTCTTCTACAATGGCGAAATAGCCTAGGGCATAATTATCCGTACGGTCTACATTGTCCAGAACTTCATCATTATCTATTCCCGTAACATTTATAATATTGCCGCGTACGGTAGCTGCGGGAGTCTGAAAAGGACCTTGATCACCACCGGATTGCACAATAATCTGGTTCATGTAATTATAAAAAGCCTCATCAACCCCAATAAGGCTTATATCTACGATAGAACTGGTGTTTATTTCCAGTTCATTGTCATAGAAGTATGAAAATACAAATGTTTGCCCTTGGTAAAATTCATCTTCCGTTACAAGAAACTCTCCAAAATCAAGGTCAAGTAAATAAAAATCATCGCTATCACCAGGGTCTGTGAAGGTAACGATAACCTCTGTTTCGTCACCGGAGAACAGAGTCTCGTCGCCTTGCTGTAAAGAGTCTATAGGTACTGATTTTACATAGGTGGTAGTAGCCAAATATTGTTCATCGGCTGTTGTTATTATCAGTTGAAAAACATCTCCTTCATTTATATTTTCAACCCTTATTCTTTGGTCACTATCAAATGAAGGGTCTGGAACCCATATACCGCTACCTGGTTCTAATTCTGCCAAGTTAGATACTCCGCCGCCTTCCAATATTTCAGGAGCATCTTCTCTAGGGGTGCCGTAATAAATGATGGCGCTTTCAATTGTTGCAACCGTATTCTCTTCAAAAAAAGAACTACTTTCAGAAACCACTATTTCAATGGGTAGGAACTCTTCGGTTTCATCAACTCTGATCACTCCGTTTACAATGAGTCTGCTGACATCATCCGGAAGCTCTACATCAATAACGTCTTCGCAAGAGGCGAAAAGTATTATCGTCAATATAAATGTTAAATAGCGTTTCATAGCTTATAATTTAAAATTGTAGGTAACTGCAGGTACTATACCAAAAATAGAGGTACGCACCGCTTCGTTAACCCCTGTGTCATCATTTTGTCTAAAGCTAATAGAGGCGGCATTTCTTCTATTGTAAACATTGTATAGGCTAAAAACCCATTCTCCCTTAATTTTTCTTGATTTGTTTTTACTTGGAGTTAATGTGGCAGAGAGATCAAGGCGATTGTATGCCGGTAGTCTTTGTGTATTACGTAAACCATAATACGGCACGGTTAAGTTCTGAAATTGAAATTGACCGATCGGGTAATTTGTAGGTTGTCCGGTTTGGTAGGTGAAATTACCGCTAAAACTCCATTTCTCATTTGCATCATAGCTTACGAACATTGAAAGGTCGTGGGTTTTATCGTATGGAGTGTTGTACCAGTTGCCAAAATTAATGCCGGTTTCAATATTGCTACGCCCATTGTCCACATTAGATGTTCTACCGGGTGTACGTTGTTCGGATTTAGATAACGTGTATGCTAGCCAACCTTGTAGTTTACCTTCGTTTTTGCGAAGTAAAACCTCTAGTCCATATGCTCTTGCTTCTCCATTTAAAATAACCTGTTCAATAGCATTATTGGCAATTAAATTTGCACCATCTATATAATCTATTCTGTTTTGAACGTCTTTATAAAACACTTCCGTTTCAAATGAATAATCACCTTCGTTGAAATTTTTAAAGTATCCAAAGGCATATTGGTCTAAAAGCTGTGGTTTTGTAAATGGTCCGCTTGGTGTCCATACATCTAAAGGAGTAGGGGAGCTGGTATTTGATAGAAGATGTAAATACTGCGCCAATCTTGTATAGCTGGCTTTAATTGAGCTGGTCTCGTTCAGGGTATATGACAGTGATGCCCTTGGTTCAAAATTATTGAAATTAGATAATGTGGTTCCTCTACCGGGGTTTATAACATCAATAGGTTCCGCTTCTTTATAAATTAATAATAACGGGTCAAATTCAACAGGGTTGTTATTGGCGTATACATTGAGTTCATCTTGACCTAGTCTCATGAAATGGCTAAAACGCAGACCGTAACCAAGGCTAAGGTCATCGGTTATTCTATGTTCAAAATCAACATAGGCTGCAAATTCATTTGCATATTTTTGAATCAGCTGTTCTTTAATAATCCCTGATTCAGCGTTACTGGGCTCAATCTTACCAGGATTAAATTGGTAGTATACATTGTTGACACCGTAGTTTACTTGTAGTTTATCGGTTGCATAGTGCTTAAGATCATACTTTATATTAAAATTTCTAATACCGGAATTCCAATTAAAACCTACGAAATCTAATTTAAGCCCGTAATAGTAATCAGAATAGATTAGCGAGAGGTTGGAAAAAAGTTTATCGGAGAACAAATGGTTCCATCTAAAATTACCTACCGTATTCCCATAGGTGTTAACGAAGCTATCATTGATCCCGAATACATCTCGGCCAAAATAGCCAGACAGGAATACATTGTTTTTTTCATTTAGCCTATAGTTTAGCTTGGTATTCAGGTCATAGAAATATGCGGTATTGTCCACATCAAACAGAGGAAGAAATAAATGGGCATATGAAGCTCTACCACCTATAAGAAACGCGGCCTTATCCTTTTTTATTGGTCCTTCGATCAAAAGTCTACTGGCAACGGCACCGATACCACCGTTCATTTTAAACTCTTTACTGTTCCCTTCTTTTTGAAAAATATCTAATACGGAGGATACTCTACCGCCATATCTTGCGGGAATACCGCCTTTATAAAGTTTTACGTCTTTTATGGCATCAGGATTAAATACGGAGAAAAAACCGAATAAGTGAGATGAATTAAAGATAATAGCTTCATCTAACAAGATAAGATTTTGATCAGCTGCGCCACCACGTACATTAAATCCGGATGCACCTTCACCTGCATTGGTGACACCCGGCAGCAGCAATATAGATTTTATAACATCTGCCTCGCCTAGTATTACCGGTATTTTTTTTATGGTACCTACAGAAAGTGTATTGACACTCATTTGTGGCTTTCTAATGTCCATCTTTTCTACGTTCTCCGTAACCACGACTTCCTCTAACTGCTCGGCTTCTTCAACTAATAAATAATCTTTACGTCTATTTTCGGTCAGTTCAATTTTTTCTATGATATCTTCAAAACCTAAATAGCTGATCAGAACGGTATAAGTGCCTTTGGGAAGGGAAATAGAATAAAAACCATATTCGTTTGTGGTAACGCCCGTATTCAATTCAGGAATGGCAACCGTTACCCCAATTAATGTTTCATTGCTGTTAGATTCAGCAATAGAGCCACTTAAGGTGTACTTCTGTTGTCCCCATGATACAAAAGAGAAGCAAAGGAATGAGATAAGAATAAGCGGTAAATATTCTTTCATCAATTTTTTTTAGTAAAAATACTTAGAAATACCAGATACTCCTACAACTAATTACCGGGTAAAAAAAATACCCTCAACTATGATTGAGGGTATTAATTAAATAGAATTATAAGATTAAATGGAGTCTAAAATACCATTTAAGGTTTTACTTGGTCTCATAGCTTTTTCTACTAAAGATGGGTCTGGCTTGTAATAACCGCCAATTTCTTGAGAAGAACCTTGCGCGTCAATTAATTCTGTTAGAATATCTGATTCTTTAGAATTTATTTCAGAACTCACTTTTGAAAAGATAGCTTTAAGCTCGGCATTGTCATCTTGTAGCGCTAAAGCTTCGGCCCAATATTTTGCCAAATAAAAATGGCTTCCTCTAGTATCAATTTCTTTTACCTTTCTAGAAGGTGATTTGTCGTTCAACAAAAATTTCTCAGTAGCACTATCTAATGTATCTCCTAGAACTTTGGCTGCCGCATTGTTATTTTTTTCGCCATAGAATTCTAAAGAAACCCCAAGGGCCAAAAATTCACCTAAAGAATCCCATCTAAGATGTCCTTCTTCCACAAATTGCTCTACATGTTTAGGAGCAGAACCACCTGCGCCAGTTTCAAAAAGACCGCCACCGTTCATTAATGGAACAATAGAAAGCATTTTTGCACTGGTTCCAACCTCTAAAATTGGGAATAGATCTGTTAGATAGTCTCGTAATACGTTACCGGATACCGAAATAGTATCTTTGCCTGCCTTCATTCTTTTTAAAGTAAATTCAGTGGCTTTAATTGGCGACATTATTTGAATATCTAATCCGGCTGTATCTTCTTTTGCTAAATAAGTATTGACTTTTTTAATTAGTTCTGCATCATGCGCTCTATTTTTGTCTAACCAGAAAATAGCGGGATCATTTGTTGCCTTTGCTCTTGATACGGCTAATTTTACCCAGTCTTCAATAGGTGCGTCCTTAACCTGGCACATGCGCCAAATATCTCCGGCATTTACAGCATGTTCCATTAAAACGTTACCTGTTGGTACATCTACAACTTGTACCGTTCCGGCCTGTTTAATTTCAAAAGTCTTGTCATGTGAACCGTATTCTTCAGCTTTTTGAGCCATAAGTCCAACATTTGGTACCGTACCCATAGTAGTAGGGTCAAAAGCGCCATGTTCTTTACAGAAGTTTATGGTTGCGCTATAGATACCTGCATAACTACTATCTGGAATAACTGCTTTAGTATCCTGGGCCTTACCTTCCTTGTTCCACATCTGACCAGAATTTCTGATCATTGCAGGCATGGAGGCATCAATAATTATATCACTAGGAACATGTAGGTTGGTGATACCTTTATCAGAATTAACCATAGCCAAATCAGGTCCGTTTGCAAGAGCTACATCCAAATCTTTGATAATGGCATCTTTTTCACTAGCAGGTAGCTTTTCTATTTTCTGGTATAAACTAGCCAAACCATCGTTAGGGCTTATGCCTAAAGTGTCAAAGGTATCTGCATATTTTACGAACACCGGCTTTAAAAAAGTTTCTACGACATGTCCAAAAATAATAGGGTCGGACACTTTCATCATAGTAGCTTTTAAATGAACCGAGAAAAGAACACCTTTATCCTTGGCATCTTTAACTTCTTTTTCCAAAAAGTCCAAAAGTGCTGTTTTGTTCATTACGGTAGCATCAATAATTTCGCCTTTAAGTAGACCAAGGTTATCTTTCAGTATTGTTTCAGAATTCTCTGAGACTAATTTAATTTGAACTGATGTGGCATCGTTCAACGTCAATGATTTTTCATTTGCCTGAAAATCACCGTCACCCATAGTAGCCACGTGCGTTTTGGAGCTAGGGCTCCAGGCACCCATACTGTGCGGGTTCTGTTTTGCATAATTTTTTACGGCTCTTGGCGCTCTACGGTCAGAGTTTCCTTCGCGTAAAACAGGATTGACCGCACTACCTTTTATCTTGTCATATTTGGCCTTTATTTCCTTTTCCTCGTCATTCTTAGGCTCGTCTGGGTAGTTAGGTAAATTATAACCTTTAGATTGTAATTCTGTAATTGCTTCGTTCAATTGTGGAACTGAAGCACTTATATTAGGTAATTTTATAATATTCGCTTCTGGCTTTTTGGCCATATTGCCCAATTCTTCCAAATCATTGGATACCTGTTGTTCCTTTGTTAAAAATTCAGGAAATGTAGCGGCTATTCTACCGGCCAAAGAAATGTCTTTCGTTTCAATTTCAATTCCTGATGATTTGGTAAAAGCTTTAACAATAGGTAAAAAAGACTCCGTTGCCAAAGCTGGCGCTTCGTCTGTTTTAGTGTAAAAAATTTTGGACATGTGCAGTTTGTTTTAATTTAAGCGGAACAAATATACGATTTTCTAAAAGTTTTAAAACGTGGAGATGCCTTAATATTTCAGGCTTGAAAAGAAGTTTTGTTAAATAACAAAAGCCATATCAATGTACGCATACAATGATATGGCTTTTTAGAAAAAGTTTACGAACAGTTTGTTCCAATTTTTCATTGGAACGGCAACCCTTGATTGCATCCGCTTCACTAATTCAACGTTTTAAAATGTTTTTCGATTCTCAGGTACGCTACCTAACATCTACACATCATTTTTTCTTGCCGTTCTTATTGTAAAATAAAAACCTAGTATATAGTATTTTTATAGTTCAATTTATTTTGTATTCTATAAGCGACAGCCTGTAGAATTAAAATTCAACTATTTAATTTTAAATTAAATAGTAAAACAGCAATACGAAAGAACGTAAACTTCGTAGTAGGTTTAAATTGAATTTTTCGTCGTTTCAATTTTTTAACTACACTACAATATACAAAAAAATATAATTCAAATGTAATATCTGTAAACTTTTATTAATCAACACCTTATGAACATGTGTTGTTCACTTTTGTTTATAAAAAAAGCACTGCCTCAAAAAGAAACAGTGCTTTATATAAGTTAAGAAAATAGATTTATCCTCTAATTTCTTTAATTCTAGCCTTTTTACCGGTTAATTCACGGAAGTAGTAAATTCTAGATCTACGTACTTTACCACGTTTGTTAACTTCAATTTTCTGTAATGCAGGTAAGTTTACCGGGAAGATACGTTCAACACCTACGGTACCTGACATTTTACGGATTGTAAACGTTTCTGTTGAACCAGAACCTCTACGTTGTATTACAACTCCTTTAAAGAACTGCGTTCTAGTTTTTTCACCTTCCTTAATTTCGTAATAAACAGTGATAGTGTCACCGGCCGAAAATTTTGGAAAATCTTTTTTAGTTACAAACTCGTCTTGTACAAATTTTATTAATGATTCCATTGTTTTTTTTAAATAGGAATTAAATTAAAGCAACATTCACGATTATCGTCAGAGGTTGTTCTAACAGGCTGCAAAAATAATATTTAAATTATAACACACAAGCGTTTATTTTATTTTTCTTTTGCAATAAGTGTTTTGCTACTTAAGTAGATCGGGTCTAAGCTTTTCTGTGCGCTCATATGCTTGGTTTTCACGCCATTCTTCAATTTTGCCGAAATTTCCGCTTAACAATACATTTGGGACGTTCATACCTTTGTATTCCGCGGGTCTCGTGTATACTGGTGGAGCCAATAGTCCGTCTTGAAAAGTATCTGTTAGGGCAGAGGTTTCATCGTTTAAAACACCTGGTAATAATCTTATGATAGCATCACAAAGTACCGCAGCTCCCAATTCTCCGCCAGAAAGTACATAATCCCCAATAGATATTTCTTTGGTAATAAATGCATCTCTTACCCGTTGATCTACCCCTTTATAATGACCGCACAAAATTATAATGTTTTCTACCATTGAAAGTGTGTTCGCCATTTTCTGGTTTAAAGTAGTGCCATCTGGTGTCATATAAATTACTTCATCATAATCGCGCTGCGATTTTAGTTCGGTAATACACTTGTCTATTGGCTCTATCATTAAGACCATACCGGCACCACCGCCAAACTGATAATCGTCCACATTACGGTACTTGGTAGATGTGTAATCTCTAATGTTGTGAAAATGGACTTCTACCAATCCCTTATCAATTGCTCTTTTTAAAATTGAAGCTTCAAAGGGGCTAGTTAATAATTCAGGTAATACGGTAATAATATCTATTCGCATCTTTTGATTTTGCATCGTCATTTAACCTGCCAAAAGTAATGAAAAGCATGCAAATCTTTCTGCCATCCTAATTTCTCATATAATTTTTGAGCAGGATTGTCAATAGCGGTCTCCAATGCCAAACCTTTATAGTTATTTTCTTTACAAAACTCTTTGGCTGTCAGCAGTAATTGTTCTCCTATAGACTGTTTTCTAAAGTTGTGGTCTACATATAGGTCGTTAAGGATCAAGGATTTTTGCAGGCTTACAGAAGAGAATGTATAATAAAGTTGGGTGAAACCTACAGCTTTATCGTTAGTATATGCACCGAATATGATGGAATCTTTTTTGTTTATTCTATCATTTAAGAACTTAGAAGCGGCATCAAGATCAGACTGCATTTTGTAAAAAACTCTATAGTCATCAAAAAGAGGAATAATCTCTTTAATTTCTACTTTTGTTATTTTCTTTACTTGTATCATATCAAAAAAAAGCTCCGTTAAGGAGCTTTTAATTATTTGGTTTTCTTCTGTTTATTAATTTCGTCTTGTAACTGTCTACTAATTTTTTGTTCTCTTTCTAAAGCTCTACGTCTGTGGTCTTCATATTCAACTTCTAGTTCAGAAAGGTTTTGTTTTGCTTCTTGTGTTAAAATGTTACTATTTCTGAATTTATAGATAAATAGACCCAGGGTTAAGAATAAACCTCCAATAATAGTCCAAAGAACAAAATTGTATGTGCCTTTGGATACTGGCAGACCTAAGAAAGACATGCTATCTTTTTCTTCTGTTACCGCACCCAAATTAGTAGTTGTTTCCTCTAATTTTTTATTTAATGATGTTATTGTAGTTTCATGCTCAGCAATTGTTGATTTAAGTTCAACCGTTTTTTTATTCATGGCGGCAATAGAATCCAAAACATTCTTTCTGATCTTGAACAGATTTGATTCTTTCACTACTTCGTATCTAACACCATCAGCTCTATAATTTCCTGAACGCTTAGCTATATAATCAAACTGATTACTGATAGGACCTTCATCAAGAGATAATTTATCTTCCTCTTCTTCAGTGTCTTGCGCAAAATGTACATTGCTAGCTAAAAGAAAGGCAAGCAACATTAGTATTCTATAAAACTTCATGTAATAAATCCTTAGGTTAATTTGAATAATTTAGAGTTGACTAAAGTACTTTATAATTCTTTAATTATGAAAAAAAAGTACAAAGCATAAAACTGTTTATTTAACTACGTAAGTAATCATCAAATGGATGTTTTGCCATAAGACTATTAGTAATATGTAAAACGACGGACTTTGGCAATATACTTTGCCAAACGAATAACTTGGTGCGAATAGCCGTATTCATTATCATACCAAATATAAAGGACAATATTTTTACCTGATTCAGATACAATAGTAGCCATACTATCATATATAGATGGGGCAGAAGTGCCTATAATATCCGATGATACCAATTCTTTATCCAAGGAATATTTAATTTGTTCTACCAAGTCACCTTCAAGAGCATACTTTTTGATCATGCTGTTAACGCCTTCAAGAGATGTTTTTTGATTTACATCAAGATTCAATATTGCCAAAGAACCGTTAGGTACAGGAACCCTGATCGCGTTAGAAGTTAATTTCCCCATTAACGATGGTAGTGCCTTGGTCACTGCTTTTCCTGCTCCGGTTTCGGTGATGACCATATTTAAACCGGCCGCTCTACCTCTTCGGTATTTACCATGCATGTTATCGACCAAATTTTGATCATTGGTATATGCGTGAATAGTTTCTAAATGACCTTTTTCAATACCTAAAGTTTCCTCTATAGCCTTTAAGATAGGGGTGATGGCGTTAGTGGTACAAGAAGCTGCAGAAAAGATTTGGGTGTCATCTGGGCTGTATTCCAAATGATTTACTCCGTGAACAATATTAGCTACCTCTTTACCTGGTGCGGTTAAAAGAACTTTTGAAGCGCCTTTTGCCTGTAGGTGTCTTTCCAATTGCTCTTTGGTTCTGAATGCACCAGTATTATCAATGACCAAAGCGTCATTAATGCCATATTCGGTATAGTCGATCTCTTCTGGCATATTTGCATATATGACATGTACCGTTGTACCGTTTATAATAAGTTTTAGATTGGCATAATCTACCTTTACGGTACCATTGAAAATACCATGTACGGAATCTGTTTTAAGTAAGCTGGCTCTTTTTTCAAGATTTTCTATACTTGGTTTACCTCTTACCACAATTGCTCTTAAACGTAATTGGTTTCCTTTGCCTGTTTTGGACATTAATTCTCTGGCAACTAATCTGCCTATACGCCCAAAGCCATATAGAACAACATCTTTTGGTTCTATGCTTTTGAAATCTTGTGCAGATTGCAACTTATCTATAACAAAAGATTTTACATTATTTAAAATATTGGTGTCCGAATGGTATTCATAAGTTAGCTTGCCGATGTCAAGTTTTGAGGGTGGAAGCATCATGTCTGAAATTGATCGAAGAATTTCTACCGAATCAAAAATGGATATCGGTTTTTGTACAAATTCACCAGCGTATTCGTGTAAGTGAATAATATCGCTTACATTTTTGTCAATAACCTGATTTTTAAAAAGAACAATTTCAATAGCCTTATCATACCATAAATCGCTTACGATTTTGATAAATTCGGTCGTAGCTTTTCTACGATCTGCTTGAAATGCCAGCTCTTTTTCAAATGTGCTCTGTGAAGCCATAATTAGTTGATTATTTTTAGAATTCGCACAAAACTAGAAAAATTAAGCACTTAAAATAAATATTTTTTAAAAAAAAGCCTTCGTTTTTACGAAGGCTGTATTTTAAATTTTATTTTTTATTGAAAAATCAAACGGTCTCTTTCGCCATTTGAACCTACCATGACTATAACCGTTTTTCCATATTTAGAGATACTGCCAAATGCAGTAAAGGCATCGTCAATATTTCCTATTTCATGATCATCTACCTTAATGATTACCTTTTCGGATAAACCGTAACCCCTGTATCTTTCAGGAACACCGGTAATTTTAACACCAGATGTAGTTTTGTAAACTTTCTTGTCGTGTTCGGTCAAATTCCGAACTTCCAATCCCATTTCCGGTACAATTAGAGATTGTCTTTCTTTTAATACTATAGGTAGTGTAAGTAGTTCTTGATTTCTGTCCACAATTAACGACAAGGTGTCTCCAGGTCTTTTTGTAGATAGGTAACCGGTTAGATCAGGATATTTGTGTACATCGATTTCATCGACTTTTTTAATAATATCACCGACTACGATTCCGGCCTCTTGGGCCGCAGATTCCTCTTCCACCAATTCAATATATACACCATCTATGTTATTAATTCCTTTTTCTATAGCATCTCTAGTGTTTACAGGAGCAGGACTAATGCCCATAAAACCTTTTTGAACATTTCCATACTCTAAAATATCTTGAACAACCTTTTTGGCAATATTACTGGGTACGGCAAAAGAATAGCCCACATATGATCCTGTTTGTGACGTAATTGCCGTATTTATTCCTACTAAATCTCCGTTAGTGTTTACCAGTGCACCACCTGAATTACCTGGATTTACCGCTGCATCTGTTTGTATGAACGATTGGTTCTTACCAAGATTTCTTGCTTTTGCGCTTACGATACCCGCGGTAACCGTAGAGGTTAAGTTGAAAGGGTTGCCAACTGCCAATACCCACTCTCCAATCTTAGTATGGTCAGAATCACCAAAAGCCAAATATGGCAATTTTTCTTTTGGGTCTATTTTTATCAACGCAATATCAGAATTTGGGTCCGTGCCTATTAGCTCGGCATTATAAGTTCTATTGTTGTTTAAAGTTACCTGTAATTGTGTAGCTTTATTGATAACATGGTTATTGGTTACAATATATCCGTCAGAAGATATAATTACTCCTGATCCTGTTCCTACCTGTGGTACCGAACTTCTGCTAGTGCCATAAAAAAAATCGAAAATAGTAGTAGGTGCTTGGCTTATAGTAATATTCTTAACGTGTACTACGGCATTTACGGTATTTTCGGCAGCTATGGTAAAGTCCACCTCATTAATGCCGGCACCTCTGGCAGATGTAGGTGTGTAGTTGGTATTAACGACCGCACCGTTGTTTTCTTGGCTAATAACAGTAAAATTTTCTTTCTCGAAAAATAGTTTGTAAGCGCCCAATGTAATTGCACCGGCAAATACAGATACAAACAAGAGACTTGCTATTTTTTTCATATTCATTAAAGATTTAACTTATTCTGCACAAAATTACTTGTTTTTATACCATTTCATAATCGTTTAACTACTTTTTAACTACTAAGCAAAATGTAATTATATGCTATCTTTGATACTTTATTATAGCATGGAAAATACTTTTTATAAATATCAAGGTACAGGTAATGATTTTGTGATGATAGACAATCGCAAGAAACAATTTGATAAGGGCAATGCCGAGTTGATCGCTAAAATTTGTCATAGAAGATTTGGCGTAGGTGCGGACGGACTTATTTTATTGGAAAATGATGATAATACCGATTTTAGAATGGTTTATTATAATGCCGATGGTAATGAAGGTAGCATGTGTGGCAATGGTGGAAGATGTATTGTAGCTTTCGCTCATTTTCTAAATATTATAAAAGAGAAGACCGTTTTTATTGCGGTTGATGGTCTTCATGAGGCTACAATTGTTGATGATATTGTAAGTCTTAAGATGACTGACGTTGGTGAAATAAAGGAGAAATCGAATGCACTGTTCATGAATACCGGTTCTCCCCACCATGTACAAATGGTAAAAGGTTTGCCGTCTTTTGATGTTGTAAAGGAAGGTGCGCGTATGCGATATGGTATTTATGGCGAAAAGGGTAGCAATATCAATTTTGTGGAACCAAATGACAAAGGTGGCTTTGATATAAGAACTTATGAGCGTGGGGTGGAAGATGAAACACTTTCTTGTGGTACTGGTGTAACGGCAGTTGCTTTAGGTATGTATCATTTGGGTAACACAAAAGAGAAGACTATTCCTGTAAATGCACTGGGCGGTAATTTAGAAGTCACTTTTAAAGAAAATAACGGTGTTTATGGTGATATTTATCTTCAAGGTGAGGCAAAACAGGTTTTTAAAGGAGAATTAACGTGGTAACATTAACTGGAAAGCAAATTTATTTAAGGGCCTTAGAGCAAAAGGACCTGGATTTTTTGTATGAACTAGAGAATGATACCGGTATCTGGGAAGTTAGTGGTACGGTTACACCGTACTCTAAAGATGTATTGCAGTTATATTTAGATAGTGCCCACAGAGATATTTATGACGTAAAGCAGTTAAGGTTGGTAATATGCAGAAAAGAGCATAATACAATAGGTTTAATAGATGTTTTTGATTTTGAACCAAATCATAAAAGGGCAGGTATAGGTATTGTTGTTTTAGATGAAGGGCTTAGAAATAAAGGAATAGGGGCAGAGGCAATTACGCTTTTATGCAATTACTTGTTTCAAGTTTTGGGCTTAAAACAGGTTTATGCTAATATTCTAGAAGGAAATGCGCCAAGTTTGCATTTATTTAAAAAACTTGGATTTCAAGAAATTGGAGTCAAAAAAGACTGGGTACGATTTAACGATACCTATAAGAATGAAGTATTATTACAAAAAATAAATAATTAATGTATATCAAGCGTATTTTATTGGGCGTAGTGCTTTTAGGTTTAATTGGGGGTGGAGTTTTTGCGTATACCGTTTATGGAACCTTTTTTACTCCGAATACCAATTTTAATAATGAAGAAGCTATAGTTTTTATTCCGACCGATGCTGATGTTAACGATTTAAAGGAGCGACTTTCGCCGGTTTTAAAAAACTTCGATTCATTTGAATCCACTGCTGAAAGAAAAGGTTACCTAAATAATATAAAGGCAGGTAAATACAGCATTAGTAAAGGAATGAACAATAACGAGATTGTAAATTCTTTACGAAGTAGAAACTTACCTGTTAAAGTATCTTTTAATAATCAAGAAAATATCAATGATTTGGCTGGAAGAATTGCAAGTCAGATCGAGGCTGATAGTGCTTCCTTGGTCGCTGCTTTTAATGATAAAGAGTTTTTAGAGGAAAATGGATTTGATGATGCCAATAAGATATCTTTGTATATCCCTAATAGTTATGAATTTTTTTGGAACACCTCTGCAGCTTCCTTTAGAGGAAGAATGTTAAAGGAATACAATCGCTTTTGGACTGATGAACGTAAAGAGAAAGCTATTGCGCTTGGTTTAAAACCCAATGAAGTAATTGCATTGGCGTCTATTGTGCATAAAGAGACCGCAAAGGTAGATGAGAGACCTACCGTTGCCGGTGTATACTTGAATAGATTAAGAAAGCGAATGTTGTTACAGGCAGATCCAACTGTTATTTATGCCATAAAGAAAGAAACCGGTAATTTCGATACTGTTATTAAAAGAGTCTTGTATAGAGATCTAGAGATGGATTCTCCCTATAATACCTATAAATATGCAGGGTTGCCGCCAGGTCCTATTGCAATGCCGGACATTACCGCAATTGATGCGGTTTTAAATCCTAAAAAACATAATTATTACTATTTTGTGGCCAATGTTGAAAAGTTCGGTTATCATATGTTTGCAGAGAATTTAATGCAGCACAACCGAAATAAAGCACAGTACATCCGATGGATTAATGCTCAGAAGATCAATAGATAAGCATTCATCCGAATTTTAGAACTTCTTAACTAAATCTGTATACTTTTAACAGAACCTTCTTAAAGTCTTAGAAATTCAGGTCTACCTTTGCGGCAGAAATTTAAGCAAGCAAATAGTAGTCGCCGTAAGTCTTAAGAAATATATGATATGAGAAGATGGATATTAGCAAGTTGTCCTCTTATTGTGCTTTTTATTTTGTCAGGTTATGGTTTTAAGTCTTTTAGTGTTGGCGTACCTGATCAACTTAAAGTAAAGGAATCAATGTTGGTTTCTTATCCTCAGGAAGAGGCTATATTGGCAAATTATCAAATCACTCCCCCTTTTCTTGGTAGTCGGTTCATAGGTTTTAAGGAAGCATTGGCTTTTAAAGAGTCTCAAGGCAATTATTTTGTGACCAACACTTTTGGTTATTTAGGTAAATATCAATTTGGTCTAGGTACATTAGAGCTGGTTGGTGTTAATGATGGTAATCATTTTCTATATAATCCTGTGTTGCAAGAAAAAGTATTTCAAGTAAACACATCTAGAAACAAGTGGATTCTTAGAAAGGATATTAAGCGTTATGTAGGTGTACGCATGAACGGCATACAAATTACGGAATCCGGTATATTGGCAGCTGCGCATTTAGCAGGGCCTGGTAACGTAAAATTGTATCTAAGGTCTCACGGTCGTTTGGAGCTTTCGGATGGTTACGGTACCAGTATTTCTAATTATATGAAAAAATTTGCAGGTTATGATGTTTCTATGGTAGAGGCAAAACGTAATCCTAGGATATAAAAGTTTAAGTAGATATGAAAATGGGAAACCTTGGCATTTATTTGTTAAGGTTTTTTTATGCCTGTATAATAAAAATAGCAGGTCTTTTATGTAAATCTACATTCTCTCTTTTCCAGTTAATAGCTGTCTTTGTTTTAATGTATTCCGTGGGTAGTGTAATGTCGGCTGCTACACAAATTCTTGTACTTGGGGCTAATGTTTTAATAAGTTCTTCAAGCATTTTATTATTACGGTAGGGTGTTTCAATAAAAACTTGGGATTGGTTTTCATCTTTTGACCTTCGCTCTAGATTTTTAATATATTTCTTTCGGTCAGCGCTGTCAATGGGTAAATAGCCGTTAAAGGCAAAATTTTGTCCGTTCATGCCACTTGCCATTAAAGCTAATAAAATGGAAGAAGGACCTACTAATGGAACAACTTGAATGTTTTTGTCGTGCGCAATCTTAACTACAGCTGCGCCGGGATCGGCAATACCAGGGCATCCGGCCTCGGAGAGTATTCCTACGTCAAGACCTTCAAGGCAAGGGTTTAAAAAATTAGGTATTTCGGCAGCCTCGGTAAACTTATTTAAAACAAATAGTTTTAAGCTTGGCTGGGATTTTCTTGGACTAATTTTCTTTATAAAACGACGAGCGGTTTTTTCGTTTTCAACAACATAGTGATCTAATTTTTCAATAGTCTGTTTAATTGAAATGGGTAATACCTCTAAAGGAGGCATATCGCCTAAAGTGGTGGGTATTAAATATATTTTCCCTGTTTTTCCGTTTGGTGTGCTCATTTATTATTTTTCTAGTCTTGCTGCTATTATGTCGCAAGCTTGATCTATAATTTGAAAAACATTTTCAAATCCGTCTTCAGCATCATAGTATGGGTCTGGAACATCATTGTCAATTGGACTGATCTCATTTAATAATAGCTTTACTTTAGCGGCATCTATCTTGTTTCTGGCCAATTTAATAATATTGCCATAGTTGCTTTTATCCATCGCATAGATGATATCAAAAGCATCAAAATCTGACACAACGAATTTTCTGCATACTTGTGAGCTTATATCAATACCATGCTCTTTGGCAACCTTTATGGATCTTGGGTCTGGTGCGTTACCAATATGGTAACCTCCCGTTCCTGCAGAATCAACATGTACATTTGATGTAGAAATTTTGCTTTTTAGAATACCTTCTGCCAACGGAGACCTACATATATTGCCTAGGCAAACCATTAACACGTTCATGAAGTTGAAAATTTAAGAAAATTTCTTTGTTAGGTCATCAATGTATTTGCGGAACTGTTTATCGGTCTCTGCTAAATTGTCTACGGTTTTGCATGCGTGTAAAACAGTTGCGTGATCACGCTTTCCTATTTGTGAGCCAATACTTGCCAATGATGCTTTAGTGAACTTCTTGGCAAAGAACATGGCTAATTGTCTAGCTTGTACAATGTGTCTCTTTCTTGTTTTGGACTGTAATGTTGCAACATCCATTTCAAAGTAATCGGAAACAACTTTTTGTATGTAGTCAATAGACACCTCGCGTTTGGTGTTCTTTACAAATTTTTCAACAACCTGTTGTGCAAGTTCAATAGTAACCTCTCTTTTGTTTAGCGTAGACTGTGCAATAAGGGAAATTATGGCGCCTTCAAGTTCTCTAATATTGGTTTTAATATGTTTGGCAACATATTCAATAATATCTTCTGGTATCTCTACACCGTCTCTATATAACTTATTCTTTAAGATGGAGATTCTTGTTTCATAGTCCGGGCTTTGCAATTCTGCGGATAATCCCCATTTAAAACGCGATAACAATCGTTGCTCAATATCCTGCATATCTACAGGAGCTTTGTCAGACGTAAGAATTACTTGTTTACCGTTTTGGTGCAAATGGTTGAAAATATGGAAGAAAACATCTTGCGTACCGGATTTACCCGATAAGAATTGTACATCATCAATAATAAGTACATCTATTAACTGGTAGAAATGTATAAAATCATTTCTAGTGTTTTTCTTTACGGATTCAATATACTGCTGAGTAAATTTCTCTGCAGAAATGTAAAGCACTGTACGTTCAGGGTACTTGTCTTTTATTTCAACACCTATGGCGTGCGCCAAGTGTGTTTTTCCTAATCCTACACCACCAAAAACCAATAATGGATTAAAAGATGTACCACCGGGTTTGTTGGCTACCGCCATACCGGCAGATCGTGCCAAACGGTTAGAATCTCCTTCAAGGAAATTATCAAAATTATAATTAGGATTTAATTGAGATTCTATTTTAATATTTCTAATACCTGGTATTACAAACGGATTACGTAATTCAGGGTTTTTAGATTTAATGGGCACATCCATTTCTTGAGCGGCCATTGTACCTCTGTTGGAGCTGGGAATCTTTTCTGTAAAAGGTTCTTTGTTGCCATAGGTATTCTCCATTCTAATAATGTAAACCAACTTTGCAGATTCTCCAAGTTCTTTGGTCAAGGCAACTTTTAAAAGTTTAACATAGTGTTCCTCTAGCCATTCGTAAAAGAATTTACTAGGTACTTGAATGCTTAATGCTTTTTCTGAAAGCTTTATCGGTTTAATGGGCTCAAACCATGTTTTGAATGCCTGCGGTTGGATATTATCCTTAATAAACACCAAACAGTTTTTCCATACGGAATTTGCAGTAACACTCATAATAAATTATACTCTTTTAATGGTTAGTGTTGAGCTATAGATGATTATGAAAAATCAATATAGGTTCTCGTTCAACTTGGGCAAATATGTGAACAAATTATTGAAAAAAAAAATCGATTGTCATTGAATTTGACCTTTTTTTTTCTCATGTTCGCTCACTCAATAGGGGATGTTTTAAATATATACTTTTTACTTGAAATAAATGCGATCAAATGAAATTTCTTTTCGAATTAGATACTCAGAAACTGACCAGATGGGGGTTGTCTATCATGGTAATTATGCTCAATATTTAGAATTGGCAAGAGTTGAATGGTTAAGGTCGTTAGGAATTTCTTACAAAAGTATGGAGGAGGGCGGAATTATGCTTCCGGTGATTAGTTTGTCCATTAAATATTTAAAATCTGCGAAGTATGATGATTTGGTAACCGTAAAGGTAATTTTGACGAAAAAACCTGCGGTAAGAATTGAATTTGATTATGAAATGACAAATGAAGCTGGAGAATTATTGGCGACCGCAAATACGGTTTTGGTATTTATGGATATGAAAAGAAATAGGCCTACTAAATGTCCGCAGCTATTATTGGACAAATTGGAATATTAAAGATTAGGCGTTTGCCTTGATTTCTAATTTGTGATGTGCTTTAAAAAGTTTCATTGTTTTTTTTAAATCACTTTTATTTACAGCTAAAATCATTTTGCATTTTAAATGCAAATCTTGTGATACAATGGTTAGTTGGTGTTTTTTGACCAATCGCATTACAATGTCCATTTCTGAATATTCAAAAATAACGGTTAGTTCTTCTTGTAATACTTGGGTGATTATTGCCGCATTTTCTAATGCTAGCTTAGCAGTTTCTTTGTAAGCACTGATTAATCCACCAACACCTAGTTTGGTGCCGCCAAATATTCGTACTACGGCAACTAGTATGTTGGTTACGTCAAAAGATTGTATTTGCCCATAAATTGGCATACCGGCAGAATTGTTGGGTTCTCCGTCGTCATTGGCACGATAAGACTTAGATTCAACACCCATTTGCCATGCGTAGCACACATGGTTGGCGGTGGGGTATTCTTTTTTTAATGTCTCTATGTGTTCTTTAATACTGTCTTCGTCGGAAACCGGAAAGCAGTACCCGTAAAACTTACTTTTTCGCTCTTTGAACAATAGGGGTTCAGAAGGTTTTGAAATGGTTTTATAGGTGTCCATATATGTTGTGCCAAGCAGAATTTAAAGGTACGTCATTATTTTAGGGCCAAAAGCCACTAGAATAATACTGAAAATTGCCAAACCTATACCAAACCAGTTTTTAATGCTTAATCTTTCTTTAAACAATAGTATGCCTAAAAGCGTGGAGAACATTACAATGGCCACATTGTTAATGGTAAATATAGATGCACTATTCCAAGTTGGGTGTTGTAAGGCTTTTAATAAGAAATATATGGAGAAGTAATTGGGGACGCCCAAACAAATTCCACCAATAATATTTTTGAAATTTATTTTCAATCGTTGTTGGGTGGATTTATATCCGATAAAAAATAAGCCGAATATTCCTGCCGATGCAAAAACCGTTGCGGAGAACAGTGCGTATTCTTCTTCGGGCATATGCGCATCTTGAAAGTATTTTATGCTTGTGTCAATTATGCCTGATCCTAGAAAAACTAAGACCGGTAAGGCAAATGCCCATTTTTCAGCTTTTATTTTGTTTTCCTTTAAAGAAGTGAAGTAAACGGCCAACAATGCGAGAATTATTCCTAAAATCTCTAGTATGCTTAAAACTTCCCTGTAGAAGAATACTCCAAATAATACTGGAATGGTGAGTGACATTTTAGTGGCAACAGAAGCTACGGATACACCTAGCTTTTGTGAAGTGGCTGCCATTAAATTAAATATTAGTATGAATAATAGACCAAGAAGTAGGCTTCCCCAAAACCAGCTCTTTTGTGGTATGTCATATACATTGATCGGTTCTTTATAATATAGTAAGCCTACAATGCAAGCAATGAAGTAATTAGTGATAATGGCATAAATTGTTTGTACCTGATACTTGGCATATAATTTAAAAACCACAAAGATTAAGCTGGAGAAAAGAATACTGAGCGCTAAATACATTTATACTATGCGGCTTAAAGTTTCTAAAACATCTTCTTTTCCTACTTGAAGGTTCCAACACTGTATTCCTAGTTTAGATGCGCTATCTGTATTTTCTTTGGTATCATCAATGAAAAAGGTTTCTGATGCGTTCAAATTATTATCGCTAAGCACCTTTTCATATATATTGGCATTAGGTTTTCGCATTTTCATTTCTTGTGATAGGTAGAACACCTCAAAACAATTTTTAAACCTTAAAAAACGCTCCATTCCCATAGACTCCTTAACCTTGTCAATGTGAAGATCGTTAGTATTGCTCAACAAGAACAGTCGGTATTGATTGTCGGCTTTCAACTTTTCAATAAACTTTAGGCGTTCTTCCGGAAAGTCCAGTATAATGGAGTTCCAGGCATCTATAATCTGAGATTTAGAAGCGTTGGTGAAAATGCCTTGCAGTTTTTCAACAAACACATCAGACGTTATTAAGCCCATTTCATATGACTTGAAAATGGCATCTAAATCCGGAGTCAATTCGGTAAATCCAAATTTTGCCATTTCTATTAACGGCGCTTGTTTGTCAAGATTGATAAATATATCACCAAAATCAAAAATTATATTTTTAATCATTTCTTAGTATGGTTAGTTGGTCAGTTAAAATTTCCATTTGTTTTATTATTCGTCCTGTGGGTTTTGGAGCTTTTATTCCTTTTTGAAATTCGGCTGCTCCTCTGAAGATTCGAGCTTCGTCCCATAAGTCAGCATCAATAAAACTTTGTAATGTTTGTGATCCGCCTTCAATAATGACACTTTGTAGCTGCTCTTCAAACATCAGATTACATAATTGCTGCGGTAATTGAGATTCAAAATTCAAAATTTTATAGCTAACACCTTTAACGTACTTTGTAGTATCTACTATTTGTGTACATACTATCGTTTTTTGCTTTCCATCTAAAACATGAAAATCTTTAGTAATCCTTAGATTTCTATCAAGAACAATTCGTGTAGGTGCTTTTCCCGTCCACTGTCTAATATTCAATTGTGGGTTGTCAGCTAACAC
>JAHDDL010000007.1:64289-111574 GCA_020629415.1 Maribacter sp.
CCCGCCGCTTTCAATTTTTTTATACCATTACCGGCTACTTTTTCATGAGGGTCCTTTAACCCAATGACAACCTTAGGTATTCCCATTCTTACGATTAAATCCGCACAAGGTGGGGTTTTGCCATAATGAGAGCAAGGTTCTAAGGTTACATAAATAGTAGCATTTTTGAGTAGCGTACTGTCTTTTACCGAGTTTATAGCATTCACCTCGGCATGTGAACCACCATAAGCACTGGTAAACCCTTCACCAATAATTGTGTCATTATACACAATTACTGCACCTACCATGGGGTTGGGCGCTGTAGTACCCAATCCGTTTTTTGCAATTTCAATACACCGTTGCATATATCTCTCATCTGCAGAAAATGCCTTTGATTGAGATGGTATTGTATTTGTAGAATCAAGATTATTAATGGACATCAAACTTTACCTTTATACGCATATCACGTATCTTCACACCTCAAAAATAGTACTTTAAAACCTATTGCATAGTTCATATGGAAAATGTCGTGATACGTGAAATTAAAAAGGAAGATAACCCGCAAGTTGCTAGGGTAATACGGCAGGTGTTGGAAGATTTGGGAGTGCCAAAAGTGGGCACGGCCTATGAAGACCCTTCATTGGATAACATGTATGAGCATTATAATAAACCCAAGGCCACTTATTTTGTGATCGAAGAAAATGGTTCAATTTTAGGCTGTGCCGGTGTTGCACAACTAGATAATTACAACGGTAATGTTTGTGAGCTTCAGAAAATGTACTTTTTGCAAGAAGCAAGAGGCAAAGGGGCAGGTCATAAAATGATCAATGTATGTTTGGATAAAGCCAAGGAATATGGTTTTGATGCCTGTTATTTGGAGACAATGCCCTATATGGAAGCTGCACAAAAATTGTATAAGAAAATGGGCTTTGAATATATAGATGCCCGTATGGGGGATACCGGTCATTATTCCTGTCCTGTATTTATGCTTAAAACATTGTAATTGTGCTGTTAAAAGAGGTAAAGAATATTTTTCATGCAGAATTGGACGCTATCTATGGTAAAGATGAAGTAAACAGCTTTTTCTATCTACTTATTGAGCACTATTTTGAATTAGAGCGTTTTGTATTGGCGTTACAACCTAATCTTAATATAGAAAAAGAACAAGAGACTATCTTGTTTAAGGCGTTGTCCGAATTGAAGTTACATAAACCTATTCAACATATTACAGGTATTGCCCATTTTATGGACTTAGATTTTAAGGTTAATAAGCATGTGTTGATACCTAGACCCGAAACCGAAGAATTGGTTCGGTGGATTTTGGATGATGTTAAAGAACTAAATCAATCTTTAACTATTTTAGACATGGGTACGGGTAGCGGTTGTATTCCTATTTCTTTAGATAAAAATCTGGCGGATGCTAAAGTGTATGCGTTGGACGTTTCGCCACAAGCCCTAGTGGTTGCTGAAGAAAACAATAGAACGCTTGGTGCAAATGTTACCTTTGTTAAGGCGGATATGTTGTCCTTACATTCTAAAACGGCAGCAAAAGAATTAGATCAAAAATTTGATATTATTATTTCCAATCCGCCATATGTACGCGAATTGGAAAAAGCAGAAATGCAAAATAATGTAATAGACCATGAGCCAAGTTTGGCACTTTTTGTTCCAGATAAAGACCCGTTAAAGTTTTACAAGGCAGTTGTAAATTTTGCATCTGAACACTTGAATAAAAATGGTTGTCTGTATTTGGAAATCAATCAGTATTTAGGAGAAGAAACTAAACAAATATTGCAAAAATCTAATTTTAGGACTATCGAATTAAGACCAGATATGTTTGGTAATGACCGTATGATAAAAGGAATAAGAAAATGAAAAGTATTGTAGTGTTTTGCGGTAGTAGTGAAGGTATTGTTTCTGATTATGGCGTAAAAGCATATGAACTGGGAGAGACTTTTGCAAAGAAAGGTATACAACTTGTATATGGAGGAGCCAAAATTGGCATTATGGGTAAAATTGCCGAAGGCGTTTTAAATAATAAAGGAAAGGTAATAGGGGTAATTCCTGTATTTTTAAAGAAAAAAGAAGTAGTTCATGAGGGGTTGACGGAATTGATAGTCACCCAAAATATGCATGAACGCAAATTGAAAATGCATGAACTATCTGACGGAATAATAATGCTCCCTGGAGGATTTGGTACTTTAGAAGAGTTTTTTGAAATGTTGACTTGGTCGCAGCTTGGGTTGCACCAATACCCCATAGGAATTTTGAATACCAATGGTTTTTACGATTCCCTATTGCAAATGATGCATGACATGGTACAAAACGGATTTGTTAAAAAAGAACATTTAAATACTATTTTGGTAGATGATACTATAGAAACATTATTGCATAAAATGGAAAACTATATACCATTGCCTACACCAAAATGGATTAATAAAGAACAGCTTTAATAATTATGAAGGCAAAGATTGAAGAACTAAGAAAAGAGTTGCGAGAGCATAATCACAATTACTATGTGTTGGATAACCCGACCATTTCAGATTATGAATTCGATATGAAATTGAAAGAATTACAGGATTTGGAAGCTAAACATCCTGAATTTTATGATGCCAGTTCACCATCATTACGTGTAGGTGGTATGATCACCAAGAATTTTGCAACCGTAGTTCATGAACATAGAATGTACTCTTTAGACAATTCATACTCTAAAGAAGATTTAGAGGATTGGGAGAAACGTATTCAGCGTAATTTGGGAGACGTACCTGTTGAATTTACTTGCGAGTTAAAATATGATGGCGCATCTATCAGTATAACTTATGAACAAGGTAAACTGGTAAGAGCGGTTACCCGTGGTGACGGAATTCAGGGGGATGATGTTACCAATAATATAAAAACCATTAAATCGGTTCCGCTCCAGTTAAAAGGGGATTATCCAGATAAGTTTGATATACGAGGAGAAATAGTATTACCGTTCGACGGATTTCAGAAAATGAACGAAGAACGCATTGCCAATGGAGAAGAGCCGTATATGAATCCGCGAAATACGGCATCGGGCAGTTTAAAACTTCAAGATAGCAGTGTGGTTGCACAGAGACCATTAGATTGTTTGCTGTACAGTATTGTAGGTAGAAACCTGAATATTGACTCTCAATTTCATATGTTGGAGAAAGCTCGAGAATGGGGCTTTAAAGTGCCAACTGTTGCCAAACTTTGTAAAACTACAGATGAAGTTATGGCATTTGTTGAGGAGTGGGATGTAAAACGCCATGAGTTACCTTACGAAACCGATGGTGTTGTGATAAAAGTAAATAGCCTTCAAAACCAAGAAGAGCTTGGTTTTACCTCAAAAGCCCCGCGATGGGCAATGGCGTATAAATTTAAAGCAGAACAGGTTTTTACCACTTTAAATGAAATAACCTATCAGGTAGGGCGTACAGGCGCAATAACCCCGGTAGCCAATCTAGAACCGGTATTATTGGCAGGTACTACGGTAAAAAGAGCATCGTTACATAATGCGGACCAAATAGAAAAATTGGATATTAGGGTAGGTGATACCGTATTTGTAGAAAAAGGAGGAGAAATTATCCCCAAGATTATAGCGGTTGATCTCACGAAAAGACCGGCAGATTCCAAACCAACGGAATATATTCATGAATGTCCAGAATGTGGTACCGAGCTTACTCGTACAGCGGGTGATGCGAAACATTATTGCCCAAATGAGTACGGTTGTCCGCCACAAATAACCGGTAGAATTCAGCATTTCATTTCTAGAAAGGCAATGGATATTGAAGGCTTGGGAGGGGAAACGGTAGAATTACTGTTTAAAGAAGGGTTGATAGACGATTATGCCGATTTATATAAACTCACCAAAGAAGATGTTTTACCCTTAGAACGAATGGCGGAGAAGTCTGCCGAGAATTTAGTAAACGGAGTAGCGGAATCTGTAAAAGTACCTTTTGAACGTGTGTTGTTTGCTTTAGGTATTCGCTTTGTAGGCGAGACCGTGGCTAAGAAATTGGCAAAAGCATATAAAAACATAGATGCTTTAAAAGAAGCTACATTAGAGCATTTAACTTCTGTAGATGAGATAGGGGAGCGCATAGCGCAAAGTGTCATCGACTTTTTTGCGAACGAGAAGAATATAGATGCCATAGAGAGATTGCGAAGTTTTGGCGTGCAATTATCAATATCTGAAGAAAAGTTACAAAACCAGACCGATACCTTGGCGGGTAATACTTTTGTGGTTTCCGGAGTATTTGAGATTTTAAGTAGAGATGAGCTTAAAAAGAAAATAGAGGATAACGGGGGTAAAGTTGGATCATCTATATCTTCTAAAACTAGTTATTTGGTTGCGGGAGATAAAATGGGACCTAGTAAGCTTGCAAAGGCAGAAAAACTGGGTATACCCATTATTAGTGAGCAAGATTTTATAAACATGTTAGCATAGATCATTATGGATATTTTTACAATAATTTCAGTACTTGTTTTTCTATCGGCAATTTTTGGATATATAAATGCCCGCTTTTTAAAACTACCCAATAGTATTGGCTTAATGTTGATTACAATTGTGTTTACTTTGGCTGTATTTGCTATTGGCTATGTAGACGATACGTTAATAAACGCAGAGCGTTACATTATTACACAGATAGATTTTAAAACGGTGCTGCTAGATATTATGTTGAGTTTCCTGTTATTTGCAGGGGCGCTTCATACCAATTTTGAACAGCTGAAAGTACAACGTTGGCCTATACTGGTATTCTCAACATTAGGTGTTTTGGTGTCTACCTTTTTAGTGGGGACCAGTATGTATTATTTGTTGCAGTTGTTGGGTATGCAGATCAATTTTATTTACTGTTTGTTATTTGGATCTCTTATATCACCAACAGATCCTATTGCCGTTTTGGGAATATTAAAAAAGGCCGGTGCACCAAAAAAGTTGGAAACCAAAATTGTGGGAGAATCATTGTTCAATGACGGGGTAGGGGTTGTTGTATTCTTAACGATATTTCAACTGGCATCTGCAACAGAGGTAGCTGTATCTCCATTACATATTATAGAACTATTTGGGGTTGAGGTAATTGGCGGGTTGGCATTGGGTCTGACCCTAGGTTGGGGAACGTATAAATTAATGCGATCCATTGACGATTATGATATAGAGGTAATCATAACATTGGCAACGGTAATGGTAGGTACATTGATAGCGCAGAAATTCCATTTATCGGCACCTTTGGCAATGGTGGCTGCTGGTTTGGTAGTTGGTAACGACACCGTTCGCGATTCTGCCATGTCAGAGACCACGGAGACCTATGTAGATAAATTTTGGGAGCTTTTAGATATTCTGTTGAATACCTTGTTATTTGTATTGATAGGGATGGAAATGCTGGTACTGACATTTAAAACAGAATATATTATTGCAGGTTTATTGGCAATTCCGCTAGTATTACTTTGTCGCTATCTTTCATTAATGCTTCCTATTAAATTCTTTGAAGAGAAATTGGATTTTGTGCCAAGGACCAATTTGGTAATGACCTGGGGAGGATTGCGCGGTGGTATATCTATAGCATTGGCATTAGGTCTTTCAGATGACATGCATAGAGATGCTTTTTTAGTGATAACCTACATAGTTGTGGTATTCTCGATAATAGGACAAGGCTTAACCGTTGAAAAATTGATTAAAAGTGTCGTAAAATGATACCTAAGACCTATCTTGAATTTGAAAAGAGTTTGGAATTCACCAATGTGCCAAAAGACTGGTCAAACGGACTAAAAGCTGCATGGTACGATGCCAAAGGCGATTGGGAAGCTTCTCATAATATTGCCCAAGATATGCACAATGAACTTGGTAGTTGGTTGCATGCCTATTTGCACAGAAAAGAAGGTGATCGGTTTAATGCAGGATATTGGTATAGATTAGCGAATAAAGAATATCCCACAATTACTTTAGACGAAGAGTTAAAGGTAATTGTGAAGTTTATCTTGATGAGCGGCTAGAAAATTTCCTTTGATCAATTTTCATTTTGGTCTATAATTTTAGAAAATCGGCAAAGTTCCTTGAACGAAGATACAAGAACTTTGAAGTATGAAAGCAATGCAGAATATTATGCAAATCAATTAGGGATAAGTGCAAAACGATTAAATCAGGTGCTTCAAGAAAAGTTGAACCCTACCGCAAAACAAGTGATACAGCAAAGACAGATAACAGAGGCTAAACGTAAACTCATCAGAAGCGAAATCACTACAAAGGAATTGGCTTTTGACCTAGGGTTTGAGTCCATAAGCAGTTTTTTCCGCTTTTTTAAAAGGAATGTGGGTGTTAGTCCAACCGCTTTCAAGGCTCAGCAAAAATCTTAAAATATAAATCTGGAGCAAAAAAAATCGGAATTACTAAGTAATTCCGATTCTTATAATGCTATAAATGCAACTAGATCATTTTAAAATCCAGAAGAATTTCTCCTTCTATGGAAGCCTGTAAATGGTCTCCTTTAAAAGTTTCACCTGCACCAACTGCTGGCGTACCGGTAAAAATCATGTCGCCCGGATTTAAGGTCATAAAAGTAGAAACAAAACTGATGATTTCGGCAAAGTTATAAATAATGTAACCGGTGTTACCAACTTGCTTCTTTTCACCATTGATGACTAAATCAAAGTTAATGTTATCCAATTCGGGAAAATCGGAAATAGGTTTAAAACCAGAAATAGGAGAAGCACCGTCAAAACCTTTGGCCAAAGCCCAAGGACCTTTCTTTTCTCTGCTGGCAGTAAGTACATCTTTTGCTGTATAGTCTATTCCAATACCTATTTCAGAAATGTATGAGTTTGCTTCCTCTACAGAAACATTTTTAGCGGTTTTACCGATTTTTACAACTAATTCTACCTCATAAATCAATTGATTGGTAATCGCAGGGAATTCAACATCCTTGCTATCCGTTACCAATGATGAATCTGGTTTTGTGAATATTAGTTGTACATCATTTTTTAAATCATCAATTTCAGATTTATCTAAAACATAGTTTTTGCCAATGCCTATAATTTTCATTACTGTGGTGTTAGTATATTATTAATTTTGAAGTGAAATTAAACAATCTGGCGAGTATTATTTATTGTTTTAATTGAAATCACATTAACATTACTTTTTGTTTAAAGATAAGGTGTATATGTTGTGATTAAGAATTGATATTTTTTAGTAAAAACAATAGCCAAATATTATTGTATTATCTGTTTATGATAAGCCATTTAAACATTGGTTATATTTTCTGTTCACTATAGATAATCAGATTTATACATGTTTTAAAAACACTATTTCAATTAAAGGATGAAGCGTTTTAATAAGCCGTTAAAGAATTACGGTTTGACCACAAGAAAGTTTTTTTAAAGGAGTAAGGGGAGTATACTCCTTTGGTGTTTAAATTAAACCGTTAGAATTTAAATTTAATTATGTCAAAATCTTTTTGAAGATAGTTGAATTCACATTAAAAAAATTACTACACGGATACTTGGTAAGTATTTTGGATTTTGATTACGTGTTAATTACGGTTATGTATTAACATAAAAATTGCTGTAATAACTTTTTTTTCTGGTCCAGCTTTTAGAACTGACAACCAATTTTAAAGATTATTACAGCAATTAATTCATGAATTGGTAAACTTTTGGTTTTTACGACATTCAATCTGCTAATTTTAATAAAGTGTGCCTAAAACCTGGGTTTTTCTTTCAAAAATCATCTCGCTGCCATTTTTCAATTCATTAGGCTTTTCTAAAGCATTCAACTTAAGGTTGTTTTTTATAGAATATTTCTTTTGTAAAAAATCTACTTGCATAATATTGAGTTTAGAATGAGTAACTAATTTAATCATTAATTCATTGAAAATCATTTAATTATGATAAAATTAAGTAATGTGAACTAAGAAATGCGAATATGATTATTTTGGGAGGGATAAAATGCCAAACTAGTTTTTTAAAGGTGCTTTTTTTTGAGAATTTGCACTCAAAAAATACTGATTTAGAAAATTGTAAACCGACAATTCTCCTTTTTAGGAATTATAATAGGTTATAATGACTTTTTAAAACAAACGCTATTTTCCATTTTTTCATATGGAGGATAGCTATCGGTAATAGTGTATTTATTTTTTTTATACAGTGCAATGGCTTCCGGCTGGCGTAATCCGGTTTCAAGAACTGCAAAGGAGTAATTTAATTCTTTTGCCCATTCTTCTAATACCAATAACACTTTTGAGGCAATACTTTTACCACGAAATTCTGGTTTTACGAACATACGCTTGATCTCAACGGAATTTGTATTGAACTTTTTAAAAGCGCCACAGGCAACAGGTGTTTTGTCGGAATAAAAAACAACACAGTTTTTCAACGCATCAATACCGTTGAATTGTGCGTAAAAAGCATTTTCATCGCCATCACGTAATGCCAAATCAGCATCGAGCAAAGCAACTAATTGCTTAAAGTTTTTATTATCACTAGAACAACGTTTATAGTAAAGCATAATAGGTCTCTTTTTTAGACTTTAATAGTATAGCCATTTGCGTTAACAGTACTATTGTCAAAATAAAAGTCAATTCTACCTAGATTTACTCCAAAACACCCAACTTGATTTACAAGAATATCACGCTCTACGGCATTACTAACTACAGTAGGTCGATCTAGAAAGGTGTGAGTGTGCCCACCAATGATTAAATCCGTGTATTTAGTTCTTTTGGCTAACTTTAAATCATCTGGTTTTTCAGTGCTGTATTCGTATCCTAAGTGAGACAGGCAAATGACCAAATTACACTTTTCTTCTTCTTTAAGTTTAGTTTCCATATCGGTAGCCAATTCATAGGGATCTAGAAAAACCGTTTCCTTGTAAAGTTGTTTAGTTACTAATCCATTCAATTTAATTCCTAATCCGTAAACGCCTACCTTAATTCCGTCTTTTTCATATACTTTATAAGGCTGTGTCAATCCGTCTAAAACCGTATTCGAAAAATCATAATTAGCACTGATAAAATTAAACTTGGCATATGGCATTTGAGCCAATAGACCGTCAATACCATTATCAAAATCATGGTTTCCAATAGTGGTAGCGTCATAATTAAGCATGCTCATTAGTTTAAATTCTAACTCACCGCCATAAAAGTTAAAATACGGTGTACCTTGAAAAATATCACCGGCATCAAAAAGAAAAGTATTCGGATTCTCTTTTCTAATGCTTTCTACCAAACCAGCTCTACGCGCCAAACCGCCTAAGCCTGGAAAATATGCATGATCGTTAGGGAAAGCGTCTACGTGACTGTGTACGTCATTAGTGTGTAAAATGGTAATGTGTTTTTTTGTGGCAACGTTGCAAGAATTTAAACTAAGTCCGCCCAAAGTCAATAAACCAGAGGTTGCAGCCGTATTTTTTATAAATTTTCTTCTTTCCATTTTACTGTAATTGATAATATCTTAAATCTACTTTTGGGGCTAGGGTGTCCACTTTGCTAAAGAAATCTATCATGGCGTTTCTTATTTTATAATCAGTTTCCGTTTTGGAAATGGCATCTTTGAAAAAACCCATATTATCGCCACCGGTTACCAAATAATCTGATGTTGCCACATAATAAGATTTATTTTTAGCAATAGGTTTTCCGTCCACGGTGAAAGTATTGACCGTGTTATTTTTATTCAATATAAGCTGTGCGCCTGCAATGGGGTGCGCTCTTTTGGACTTTATTAGGTAATCAACCATTTTCATTAGAGATTCGCCGTTTAATTCTACGACGACAACAGAGTTTTCAAAAGGCATTACCTCATAAGCCGTTCTGGAAGTTACGTTGCCTTTGGAGATAACAGCGCGTATACCGCCATGGTTCAATAAAACCATATCTATATTATGGCCAGTTCGTTTCTTGAATATAGGATTGGTCTCACTTAGAACGATATCCGCCATTAAATTACCCGCTGTGGTGTTGAATTTTCCATCGGTTTTAGTAATAACAAAAGGTGCATAGGCCAACGTACTATCTAAAATGCTTTCTACTCTATCATGATACGGCTGAATAAATTGCTGAATACTGTCAATAGAAGTATAATTTGTATCAACAGCTATTTGCTTGCCAGTCAGCTCAATGAGATGTTCCGGAGTATTCTTGCAAGACGCTATAATTACAAATGTTATAAATATAACATAATGTTTTATATTTAAAATCTCAAAGTGTTTTAACTTCGCCATATAGTTGCGGGGATATTATTTACATTTGTCTAAATGTAAAAATACATGTTTTTAAAAGGAATTAAGGACAAGTTTAAGCGGAAATCAGGTCGCAAAATATTAAAACAGTTGGTGGCAACACCAGCTGCTGTAATGCGTGAGGGTAAAGGAATACGTTCTGTAGGTTGTATTGTGGATCTGGATAAATTTGAGAAATCTGAAGTGTTTTTTCAGTTTCAAGAAGAGTTTTCTTTACATCCAAATGCCGTAAAAATTATTGGATATAAACGTTTTTATGATAAAAACTCGCCATATGCCACTCCAGTTTTTTCAGATAAAGATCTTGGATGGAACGGTGATATAGAAAACAGTTATGCCCTTGAATTTTTAGGACGTGAATATGATTTATTGGTAAATTATTATAACGAGGATAGCTTACTATTGAATTTAATGTCGGTAAAGACCAAGGCCCGTTTAAAAGTAGGTTTTACAGAAGTAGGGCCAACTTATAATGATTTAATGTTAGATACGCCTTTAAAGGACTTTCAAATATTTAAAAAAGAATTGAAAAAGTACTTGGGCATTTTTAAGGAGATTTAGTTATGAAACAATTAAGAGGAGCAGGGGTAGCGTTAATAACGCCATTTAAGGAAGATGGATCTGTAGATGTTGAAGCTCTTAAAAAAGTAGTGGCCTTCAATATTGAAGGTAATATAGATTATTTGGTAGTACTGGGTACAACGGCCGAATCTGTAACATTATCAAAAGCTGAAAAACAATTGGTAATGCGTACGGTTGAAGAAGTTAATGCAGGTGCGTTACCTTTGGTTATAGGTATTGGTGGTAATAATACCGCAGCATTGGTTGAAGAATTACGATCCGCAGATTTATCCGCTTATGATGCCATACTTTCTGTGTCACCATATTATAACCGCCCAACCCAGGAGGGAATCTATCAGCACTTTACAGCACTTTCACAAGCATCTCCCTTACCTATAATTTTATATAATGTACCAGGTAGAACCGGTAGTAACATGTTGCCCGAAACCGTGGTTCGTTTGGCAAAGAAATTTGATAACATAGTTGCGGTTAAAGAAGCTTGTGGCAATATGGTACAAGTGCAAGAACTAATATCTACAAGACCTCAAGGTTTTCTAGTACTTTCTGGTGATGACATTACTGCATTGCCTACAATTGTTGCTGGCGGAGACGGTGTTATCTCTGTAATTGGTCAGGGTTTGCCAAAAGAATTCTCTAAAATGGTTCATGAGGGCTTAAGTGGTAATAGCAAAAAAGCTTATAGTTACCATTATAAAATGCAAGATGGCATGAAGTTGATTTTTGAAGAAGGCAACCCGGCAGGTATCAAAGTTATATTTGAATATCTAGGTTTGGCCAATGCAAATGTTAGACTACCGTTAATAACAGCTAGTGATGCCTTAAAACATAGAATTGTATCCTTTATGGAATCTATGATACGTATACCGGCATAAATATTCGTTAAATCTTCATTGAGTAGGGCATTCTTGTGGTGTAAAGCCTGTATTTTTATTGGTTTAAAATGTTTTTTAAATCCATTGATAATTACTAATTTTGCAAAATGTTTTTTAAAATGAGGAGAGTTTTTTCAATACTATTGATTGCCATTGCTTTACAATCATGTAGCGAGTACCAAAAAGTACTAAAGAACGATGATGTAAAAGCCAAATATGACATGGCCGAAACTTTCTACGAAGAAGGTGATTATAGAAGGGCGAATAGATTGCTTGAGCAAATAGCGCCCAAGTATGTAGGTAAACCCCAAGGCGAACGTGTAATGTTCTTTTTGTCCAACAGCTATTTTCAGCGTGGAGATTACAATATGGCAGGCTACCAGTTTGAGCGTTTTGTAAAATCATACCCTAAAAGTGATAAAGCGGTTGAGGCAACATTCTTAGGAGCTAAAAGCTTTTATAAACTATCGCCGGAATATTCCTTGGACCAAACCGATACCGACAAGGCTCTATTAAAATTGCAGAATTTTATTAATACATATTCTGAATCTGAATTTTATGCCGAAGCAAATGCCATGGCTCAGGAGCTGACTACCAAAAAAGAACAGAAGGCATTTGAGATTTTAAAGCAGTATAATAAATTGGGTGAATTCAATTATGACATGCTGAAGTCTGCGGTAGCTGCTAGTGATAATTTTGTGTCAGATAATCCTGGCTCACCTTTTAGGGAAGAGGCAATGTTTGTAAAGGTTGAAGCGTTAACCCATATGGCGGTTAATAGTTTTGAGCAATTAAAGGAAGAACGTTTAAAGAATGCCAAAGCGGCTCATGCTGCCTTAATGAAGCAGTTTCCTGAATCTAAGTTTGATAAAGAGGCTACGGATTTGATTGAAAAGATTGATAAAGAATTACAACGTATGCAAGCGCAGACCGTTGAATCAAAATAAATAATTTAATTATGAATATGAACGATTTAAAAAACTCTAAAGCATCGGTATCAACGGTAACCATTAACCGTAACGAGTTTGATCAGCCAACAGAAAATATCTATGAGGCTATTTCAATTGCTGCAAAGCGTGCTGTTCAGATCAACTCTGAAATTAAAAAAGAGCTTTTAGAGAAATTAGAAGAGTTTGCTACCTATAGTGATAGTTTAGAGGAAGTTTTTGAAAACAAAGAGCAAATTGAAGTTTCTAAGTTTTATGAAAAATTACCTAAGCCACACGCAATGGCGGTAGAAGAGTGGTTGATGGATAAAATCTACCATAGAAACACGGAAAAAGACGCTTAAGAAATATGTTGAACGGCAAAAATGTTCTTTTAGGAATCACCGGAGGCATTGCTGCTTATAAAACAACATTCTTAGTTCGTTTATTTATAAAAGCTGGCGCTAACGTTAAGGTTATACTTACCGATAGCGCCAGCTCTTTTGTTTCGCCGCTTACGCTGGCTACTTTGGCCAAAAACCCTGTTGTTCTTGATTTTGTAAAAACAGAGGAAAATACGGTAGATTGGAATCATCATGTAGAAATGGGGCTTTGGGCAGACCTAATGTTAATTGCACCGGCCACGGCAAATACCATGTCAAAAATGGCAACAGGTAATTGTGATAATATATTGATGGCTACTTATTTATCGGCTAAATGCCCGGTTTTCGTTGCTCCGGCAATGGACTTGGATATGTATAAACATCCAAGTACAAAAAAATCCTTAGATGAATTAACTTCATTTGGTAATGTCATTATACCGGCAACAAGTGGAGAACTGGCTAGTGGCTTACATGGTGAAGGCAGGATGGCAGAGCCAGAAGAAATTGTAAACTTTATTAAAAATCAGCTGTCAAAAGGTTTGCCATTGTCCGGTAAAAAAGTGTTGATTACTGCCGGGCCAACGTATGAGGCTATTGATCCAGTGCGTTTTATAGGTAATCACTCAACAGGTTTAATGGGGTTTGAACTTGCTAAAACAGCTGCAGGTCTTGGTGCTGAAGTGTATTTGGTAAGTGGACCTACAAACCTTTCCGTTACCCATGATCTTATTCATGTGGTCAACGTAGTTTCTGCAGATGATATGTATCATAGTGCCCAAATGTATTATGATGCATCGGATATTGTAATTTGTGCCGCTGCGGTGGCAGATTATAGGCCAAAGACCATTGCTGAACAAAAAATTAAAAAATCCGAAGAAAATTTTACCATTGAGTTGGTAAAGAATAAAGATATATTGAAAACCTTCGGTGATCATAAAAAACACCAATTTTTAGTTGGTTTTGCCCTAGAGACCGAAAACGAAATTGAAAACGCAAAAGGTAAATTAAAGCGTAAGAACCTAGATGCAATCGTGTTGAATTCAATGCGGGACAAAGGCGCCGGTTTTGGCGGTGTTACCAATAAAATTTCATTTATAGATACCAATTCTAACATTACTACGTTTGAACTAAAGACCAAGGCAGAAGTTGCCGTGGATATCTTCAATGAAATTATTAAAAGACGATATGCGTAAGGCTGTATTTTTATTTCTTTTCAACCTTTTTTGTTTTGTATCGATAGCACAAGAATTAAACTGTGCCGTTACCGTCAATTCAGATCAATTAACTCAAGGTGATCTTCAGGTTTTTAAAACGTTGGAGCGTTCATTGAATGATTATGTAAATAAAACCAAATGGACCAATAGGGTCTACAAGGAAAATGAAAGGGTAAATGCCCAAATGTTCATTACCATAACTTCTTATGAGTCTAATAGTTTTAGTGGTAATATTCAAATACAATCTTCAAGACCGGTATATAATACCTCTTATTCTACGCCTATATTTAACTACAAGGACAATGCTTTTAATTTTAGGTACATAGAATTTCAACCAATGATTTTCAACGAGAACCAGTTTGAGTCTAATTTGGTAAGCGTAATGGCTTATTATGTCTATGTCATATTAGGCTTGGATGCAGATACGTTTTCTTTGGAAGGTGGTACGGAATTTTACAGAAAAGCGCAGAATATTGTAACGCAGGCGCAAGGTAGTAATTCTGCCGGTTGGAGCCAGTCCGCCGATTCTAACCGAAGTAGATTTGAATTAATAGATAATCTTTTATCAAATACCTACAGGGAGTATCGTATTGCCATGTATAACTATCATAGAAAAGGACTTGATATACTGCCAGATAATAATAGCACAGGTAAACAAGTAATTGCGGGTACTATGAATCTTTTTCAAACGATGATCAATAGACGGCCTAATGCCTTTTTAATTTCCACGTTCTTTGATGCAAAATCAGAGGAGATTAAGAATATTTTTTCTGATGGACCTAAGGTTGATATTGTAAAGCTAAAAGAAACATTGAATAAAATAGCGCCTTTATATGCTTCAACTTGGAACGATATTAAATATTGAACCATTTTACAAAACAGAATTATAGGTTACCTTTGTGAATCTAAAATTCTAACGCGTGCTTTCAACCCTTTCTATTTCTAATTACGCATTAATTGATCGTCTAGAAGTTGACTTCAATAAAGGTTTCACTGTTATTACCGGTGAAACAGGAGCCGGTAAATCTATTTTACTAGGTGGTTTGTCATTGGTGCTCGGTAAGCGGGCAGATTTATCTTCACTACGGGTAAAAGATCAGAAATGTATTATAGAAGGTACGTTTAAAATTGATACGTACGGATTACAGAATTTTTTCGAAGAAAATGATTTGGACTATGAAGATAGTACGGTTATTAGACGTGAAATTTTGCCAAGCGGAAAGTCAAGGGCCTTTGTGAACGATACGCCCGTTACTTTAGGTGTCCTATCAACTTTGGGTGAAAATTTAATAGATATACATTCACAGCATCAGACCATGCAACTTACCGAAAACGACTTTCAGTTAAAACTGGTAGATGCTTTGGCAAACAATCAAAAAAGATTATTGGTATACAGAAAAGATTTAAAAGCTTACCGTAATACGCAAAAAGAACTTGAGAAGCTGATCGAGGTGCAAAGTTCAGCAAATAAAGAGCAAGATTACAATACGTTTTTGTTAGAAGAGTTGGAAAAGGCACCTTTAAAAGTTGGTATTATTGAAGAGCTGGAAGAAGAATATGAGCAGTTGAACAATGTTGAGCTAATTATGGAGCAATTGTCTAAAGGGGATCAATTGTTCAATGATGAGCAGATAGGTGTATTGCCCTTGGTGGCCGAAATGCGTCAATCTCTCTCTAAATTGGTAGATTTTGGCGGCAACTATAAGGATTTGTTCGAGCGTGTAAAATCTGTAATGATAGAATTAGATGATATTAGTACCGAATTACAGCAGCTGCAAGAAGGTGTAGAGGCCAATCCAGATCAATTGGAGCAAGTAAGCAATAAATTACAGTTACTATACAACCTATTAAAAAAGCACAATGTCAGTGATATTGCAGACTTGATTGTTATAAAGAACGATCTTGCCGATAAAGTATTTGAAACTGCCAATTTAGATGATAAAATTGCGGCTAAAACAACCGAAATAGAGGACATGGCATCTGCATTAGAATCTAAAGCAATTGCACTAAGGGAAAAGAGAAACTCCGTAATTCCTCAATTAAAGAATAAATTGGAAACGGATTTGGGGCTGTTGGGTATGCCAAGTGCATCGTTTGAAATTAAATTACATGATGCCGAAACATTCACTACTACCGGTAAAGATGAGCTTTCATTTTTATTTACTGCAAATAGAGGTGGGAGCTATGGAGAATTAAAGAAAGTAGCATCTGGTGGTGAACTATCAAGAATAATGTTAGTGATAAAAGCGATACTTGCCAAGTATGAAAAATTGCCAACGATTATGTTCGATGAAATTGATACCGGTGTATCTGGTGAAATCTCTGACCGTATGGCAGATATCATGAAAGATATGAGTGCAGATCTGCAGGTATTCTCTATCACGCATCTACCCCAGGTAGCATCAAAAGGTAATAATCATTTTAAAGTTTTTAAAACTGAAGCTAAGGAGCGTACCATGACTAACTTAAAGAAACTGACAGATGATGAAAGAGTGGTAGAGTTGGCGCATATGCTAAGCGGTAAAGATTTGTCAGATTCTGCCCTGGCACATGCAAAGGAGCTTTTAAGTTCATCCACCGGTAATTGATACTATAGACTATAGGGTATTCTATATTTACTCAAATGATGCTGAATTTCTATGCATATATTAGTGCTATTGTTTTAGGGTATTTAAGTGGTACTTCAATTCGCTATTAACATATTTTAGATATCTTTGAATTTTAAATTTAACTATACAATCGACCATCATGGGATATAACTTATTAAAAGGTAAAAGGGGAATTATATTTGGAGCACTAGATGAAAATTCTATTGCATGGAAAACGGCACAAACGGTACACGCAGAAGGTGGTACGTTTGTTTTAACAAACGCCCCAATTGCAATGAGAATGGGTCAAATAGACCAATTGGCAAAAGAAACCGGTTCAGAAATTATACCTGCAGACGCTACAAGTGTTGAAGACCTTGATAATTTGGTGGCAAAAGCAGTTGAAATATTAGGAGGGAAAATCGATTTTGTATTGCATTCCATCGGTATGTCTGTAAACGTACGTAAAGGTAGGGCGTATACAGATGAGAAGTATGATTTTACTCAAAAAGGATGGGATGTTTCGGCATTATCATTTCATAAGGTAATGCAATCATTGTACAAAGCAGATGCAATGAACGAGTGGGGTAGTATTGTAGCGCTTACTTACATGGCAGCTCAAAGAACTTTCCCTGATTACAATGACATGGCAGATAATAAAGCATATTTAGAATCTGTAGCCCGTAGTTTTGGATATTTCTTCGGTAAAGAGAAAAAAGTACGTGTAAATACTATTTCACAATCACCTACGGCTACTACTGCTGGGCAAGGAGTAAAAGGTTTTGACGGATTCATTAGTTATGCGGAAAAAATGTCTCCGTTAGGTAATGCATCGGCTCAAGATTGTGCAGATTATACCATTACTTTATTTTCAGATCTTACGAGAAAGGTTACAATGCAGAACTTGTTTCATGACGGCGGTTTCTCTAATACAGGGGTTAGCCAAGAAGTTATAGAGAAGTTTTAATCAAGATTTAAATTTTCCAATTTCATTGGAGCCTATTTATAAAAGGAGAGTTATAATGAACTTATCGTTTTCTTTTATCATTCCTGTATACAATAGACCCAATGAAATTAAGGAGTTGTTGGATAGTCTACGTTTACAGACCTATGACAATATTTTTGAGGTGGTCATCGTTGAAGACGGTTCTACTATTTCATCTGAAGAAGTAATTGGTGATTATGTAGACTATTTGGCAATTTCATATTATAAAAAGCCTAATTCTGGTCCCGGTGATTCCCGTAATTATGGTATGGCTAGGGCAAAGGGCAATTATTTTATTGTGTTGGACTCTGACTGTATTTTACCCCCACAGTATCTTGTTAAAGTTGAGAAAAGTTTAAGGGAAGATTTTGTGCATTGTTATGGTGGGCCGGATGCGGCGCATGAATCATTTTCTACCGTGCAAAAAGCCATAAATTATGCAATGACTTCTTTTTTGACCACAGGCGGAATTCGTGGTGGTAAAAAAGCGGTAGATAAATTCCAGCCCAGAAGTTTTAATATGGGCATTTCTAAAGAAGCTTTTGAGAATGTTGGCGGTTACGGTAACATTCATCCGGGTGAAGATCCAGATCTTACCATACGCATTTGGAACAAGGGCTATAAAACCAAATTGATTTCAGAGGCATTTGTGTATCATAAAAGACGAATAGACTGGAACAAATTTTATATTCAGGTCAATAAATTTGGGATGGTACGCCCTATATTAAATAAGTGGCATCCAGAAACTAAGAAAATCACGTATTGGTTTCCTACCGTGTTTTGCTTAGGGTTATTGGGTTCAATTATATTGGCGATAGCAGGGTTTATGGTGCCATTGTATTTTTATTCTTTATACTATCTGTTATTATTCATAGATGCACTTAGAAAAACCAGTAATTTAAAAGTTGCTTTTTTATCTTTAGTGGCAACAGCGATACAATTTTTTGGATATGGATACGGGTTTTTAAAATCAACCTTGTATATTAATTTCTTAAGTAAAAAGCCGGAGGAAATTTTTCCGAAATTATTTTTTAGTTAAAAGTGATGGAACGATTAGTAGAGTGGATAAAGACAGGACTTAAAAAGAGAAAGGTAAAAGTTTTTCTGGTGTTCTTGTTGTGTGCCTCTCTAGCCTGGTTAATTAACAAATTATCACTGACCTACACTAACAATACTACTTTTAAAGTTGAGTATATTAATGTTCCCAAAGAATTTTTATTGGCCAACACTCCTAAAGAAGAGATTGAGGTACGGCTACAAGCAGCGGGCTTTCAGTTTTTAGGCTATGAACTTAAACCTAAGCATGTACAATTAGATGTTAGCAAAGTAATGCACAAAGACGAAGCATACTATTTATCTGCAGATCAAATAAGAATACAATTAGAATCCCAGCTTAATAATTATAGTACCTTAACGGATTTTGATAGCGATGCTATATATTTTGATTTTACATCTTTAGAAACAAAAAAAGTGCCGGTAAAAGCTTTGGTAGATTTAACCTTTGCATCTAATCATATTCTTGAAGGCGAGATTAAAGTTGAGCCAGATTCAATACAAATTTCAGGACCTAAAAGCCAAATAGATACCATTAATCAAATTAAGACCACATTGTTTAAATCTGATTATATAAATAGCTCATTCTCAAATGAAATAAATCTACAGCTGCCAACACAATTAAAAGGAACAACTTTTTCAAGTAATAGTGTTGCTATATCTGGTAAGGTGGTCAAGTTTTCGGAACAAGTTATTCAGGTTCCGGTTCATGTTATTAACCTACCGGAAAATATTAAGGTTCGTACATTTCCTGAAATTGTTGAAGTACGTTGTCAGGGTACATTAGAGCATTTGAAAGAATTAGAGGTAGAAGATTTTTCGGTAGAGGCAGATTATTTAAAAGTTTCAAAAGAAACAGGAAATAGATTGTCTATAACACTAAAAAAGTATCCAAGAGTATTACATAATGCCATAATGAATACGAATGAGGTTGAATTTATACTTCGAAGAGAATGATAACAATAGGTTTAACAGGAGGTATAGGTAGCGGAAAATCTACTGTTGCATCAATGTTCAAAGATCTAGGTGTGCCGGTCTATGATTCTGATCAAAGGGCAAAGCATTTAATGAATTCTTCTAAAGCTATTCATGACCAGTTAATTGAATTACTAGGAGAGGAGGCGTTTCTTGATGGTAAATTAAATAGAGCGTTTATAGCTAGTAAAGTTTTTAATGATAAGAACTTGTTGGCTAAACTTAATGACATAGTTCATCCGGTAGTTAGGGAAGATTTTGTAGCATGGGCCAAAAATCAAAATGCTAGATATGTAATTCAAGAAACGGCATTACTGTTCGAAAATAAATCTCAAGCATTGTATGATGAAGTTATTTTGGTTACTGCACCAAAAGAAGTAAGAATTGGTCGTGTATTGGCTAGGGATAATACAACAAGAGCGCAAGTTGAAGCACGTATGGACAATCAACTTGAAGACAAAATTAAATTAGAGTTGGCCAATTTTGTTATAGAAAATATTGATTTGGAAATTACCAAGGAAAAAGTGCTTCAAGTCCACGCATCTATCCTTACTGAACACTAGTTATTTAGCAATTTTAACATTTTTGTTAAGGTTAGGTTAAACGTACTGACCTCTAACTGTTAAATCTTTAATTTTAACACCCAATGAACAAAAAGTTATTTGTGCTCTTAGTGGTTTTGATGAGCCTTTCACTTGTTGGTCTGATTTTTGTTCAAAGTTTCTGGATCAGTAAATCCATAGATAGCGGAGAGGAGCAATTCTCTAGTAGTGTTTCTGAAGCATTGAACAGTGTTACCAACAAGATTACCGAAAGAGAAACCAAAAATTACTTTGATAGGTATTTACATGCAAAGGATAGTATTGGAGGAGAGCTTAAAGGTGCTCAGCTCACTAATTTTTTCTTTATTGATAGGGATATCAATTCTAATGAAATATTGTTGTATGAACACGGTATTTTAGAAGAGGATTATGGTATTTCTTCTACGTTCTTTGATAGTAGTGATGGTGCTGATACCACTATCATTAAAAATTTTACAAGTAAGCGAACTACCTCTATATTTAGGGAAGATTTTGATTTAGAAGGTAACACTCCACGTTTTAATCCTATTCAGCGGATTGAAAAAATTGGTGGTCTTAATAAGATGGAAAAGGCCGCCATGGAAGAAATGTTTATGGTTCATGCAAAACGTGTGCCTATTCATAAACGTGTTTCCAAACAAGAAATTGAATTGTTGTTACAGCGAGAGTTAGAGAATAGGGGTGTTGATATTGCTTTTGAATATGGAGTATATAGCAATGGTCTACCGACCAAGGTAAAATCTTCCAAATTTAAATACGCAGAATCAAATATTTATAAGTCTCCTATGTTTGTGGATTTTGAAGGTGTCTCAAATTTCGATTTGTTAATTTCTTTTCCCAAGAAAAAGCGATTTTTGGTACAGAATATTTTGGGTCTAGCGCTGCTTTCATTATTATTTACGATAATTATTGTAGTCGCGTATGCCGGGGCAATTTATCAACTTATACGTCAAAAACAGATATCTGAAATAAAAACGGATTTCATAAATAATATGACACATGAGTTTAAAACTCCGATAGCTACTATAAATTTGGCGGTAGAGGCAATTAGGAACCCTAAAATAATAACGGACCAGGAAAAGGTTTTGCGTTATTTACAGATGATTAGAGATGAGAATAAAAGAATGCATGCACAGGTTGAAAATGTACTTAGAATCTCTAAACTTGAAAAAAATCAGCTTGATATAAGTAAGGATAGGGTCAATGTTCACGACATTATAGAAGATGCCATTACTCACGTAGAATTGATAGTTGATGATAGAGGTGGCTATATACATACCCATTTAGACGCTGAACGTTGCGAAGTTTTGGCCAATGAAATGCATTTTACCAATGTAATAGTCAATATGTTAGACAATGCGATCAAGTATTCTGAAGAAGCACCAAAAATAGATGTATTTACAGAAAGAGCTAAGAATTACATCATAATAAAGGTTCAGGATCAAGGTGCCGGTATGAGTAAAGCAGTGGTAAAGAAGGTATTTGAAAAATTCTATAGAGAGCACACAGGAGATTTACATAACGTTAAAGGACATGGATTAGGTTTGTCTTACGTTAAAAAAATAGTTGAAGACCACCAAGGCGAAGTATATGCCGAAAGTGAAAAAGGAAAAGGAAGTACATTTTACATAAAATTGCCGTTAATATAAAAATATATGGAAACAATAAACAAGAAAATACTTTTAGTAGAGGATGACCCAAATTTTGGGATTGTATTGAAAGATTATTTGTCAATGAATGACTTTGACGTCACGTTGGCAAAGAATGGAATGGAAGGTTTTGAGAAGTTCAAAAAAGATAATTATGATATCTGTATTTTAGATGTGATGATGCCTTATAAGGACGGTTTCACATTAGCGAAAGAAATTCGTGAAAAGAATGAAAATGTACCTATTGTATTTTTGACGGCAAAAACAATGAAGGAAGATGTTCTTAAAGGATATAAAGCTGGTGCAGATGATTATTTGAACAAGCCTTTTGATTCTGAGGTATTGTTAATGAAATTGAAGGCTATCTTGCAGAGAAAAGCTTCTAATGGCTTGGCAGATAGTAAGAAGTTTGAGTTTACGATCGGTGGCTTTCACTTAAATTCAAAATTAAGATTCTTAAAATATAAAGACGAAGAGTCAATTAAACTTTCTCCAAAAGAGAACGAATTGCTACGTTTATTAGCTTTACATGAGAATGATTTAATGCCAAGGGAATTGGCATTGACAAAGATTTGGAGAGATGATAATTATTTTACCTCTCGTAGCATGGATGTTTATATTGCAAAATTACGTAAGTATCTAAAAGTTGATGATACCGTTGAAATACTAAATATACATGGAGAAGGTTTCCGTTTAGTTGTAAAGGCAGAGGGAGAATAATTTTCTTAAAAACTAGTATAAAAAAAGCATCCGGAAAGGATGCTTTTTTATTTTATAACTTTTCTATTATTTCTTTTACAATTTCATTGGGAGTCTGATCAATGGATACCGTTAGCGCATCTTTAGGAGTTTCAAGGTCATCAAATTGAGATTGTAATAAGCCTTTAGGCATGTAGTGGTTTTTTCGATTATTAAGTCTAGCTTCTATAAGTTCAAAACTACCGTCCAAAAAAATGAATTGATGTTTATTCTCTAAATTTTTACCAAGTATAGCTCTGTATTTTTCTTTTAAGGAAGAGCATACAATTACCGCTCCTGTAGCTAAATTTTCAAAACCTACCTCATTAAGTTTTTCTAACCAACCTTGTCGATCATCATCGTTTAACGGGTGACCTTCACTCATTTTCTTCACATTTGCTTCTGGATGAAAACTGTCTCCATCAAAAAAAGGAAATTGTAATTTCTCTGCCAATAGTTGCCCAATGGTAGATTTTCCGCTGCCTGAAACACCCATTAGATATAAAATTTGTTTTTTAACCATGTTTTAAATTTACAATTTCATTATCAATTTTAGACAAAAGTGTTGTAGGCTCATAATCAAAATCAATCCATTTGGTATTTTTATTTCTCAAAAACCAGGTAAGTTGTCTTTTTGCAAATCTTCGTGTATTCTTCTTAATTTCAGAAATTGCGAATTCTAAAGTCCATTCGCCAGAAAAATACTTAAAAAGCTCCTTGTAGCCAACCGTTTGCAAAGCGTTCAAATCTTTAAAATCTGCCAAGCCCTCAACTTCCTGTAAAAGTCCTGCGTCCATCATTAAATCAACACGTTGGTTGATGCGTTCATAAATAATGGGTCTATCGGCTTTTAAGCCAATGGATACTACTTTGAATTCTCTTTCTTCCTTTGGTTTATCAAGAAACGAAGAATAGGTAGAGCCGCTACCAATGGTAACTTCTAATGCCCTGATAACTCTTTGTGGATTTTGAATGTCAACCTTTTCAAAATATACAGGATCAAGTTGCTTTAATTTTACCTGTAAAGCTTCTATACCTTTTTCGGCTAGCTCTTTGTTCAAATCTTCTCGAATAGATGGATCAATGTTTGGGAAGTCGTTTAGACCATCTGTAACGGCATTTACATATAGTCCGCTGCCGCCAACCATAATAACCACATCATGGGTTTTAAAAAGATGAGATAATTTATCAATAGCTTCCCTTTCAAAATCGCCCACTGTATACTGTTCACTAAAGTTTTTATGTTGTATAAAATGATGTTTTGCTTGCGATAGCTCTTCTAAACTTGGAACTGCGGTACCAATATTCATTTCTTTGAAAAACTGTCTGGAATCTGCCGATATAATTTCGGTATTATAATGCTGCGCCAAGAGAATTGCCAATTTGGTCTTGCCAATGGCGGTTGGGCCTACTACCGATATAAGAATTTTATTCATTTAAAATAGATCCACAGTTATAACAATGTGTAGCGTCATCTCTATGGCCTTCTTTACTACAGGTTGGGCAACATTGCGTATTGATATGGACATAACTTCCTGATGTCTTAAGGTCTGATGTATCTTTACTTTGCTTAGAAAATTCGGCGGTAACCATACCTGTAGGTACCGCAATGATGCCATAACCTAATAACATAATAATAGTTGCAATTGCTTGACCTTGTGGTGTAATCGGTGCAATATCACCATAGCCTACGGTAGTAAGTGTCACTATGGTCCAATATATACTTGTGGGTATACTTGTAAATCCTGCTTCATCACCTTCAACTAAATACATAAGTGTTCCCATCATTACCGAAGCAATAAGAACTGCAAACAGAAACACCGTAATTTTTGCCCTACTGGCCTTTAAGGCTCTTTTAAGTTGTGAAGCTTCACCCAGAAAACGAGCAAGTTTTAAAATACGGAAAACCCGTAATAATCTAAATGCCCTAACCGCTAGTAATACCTGCGATCCGGCAAAAATATATGAGATGTATAATGGTATGGTAGATAAAAAGTCTATAATGCCATAAAAACTAAAAATATAGGCGCTTGGTTTTCTTATAGATATAATTCTTGCAATATATTCAATGGTGAAGAAAATGGTAACGACCCATTCAAGCACAAATAAAATATCATGATATTCGGCATCAATAGCTTTTACACTTTCTAGCATGATAAGAATGACACTGAAAATTATGATTATGAAGAGAATTATATCGAACAATTTACCCATAGGGGTGTCCGCCTCATAAATTATTTCATGAATTTTATGTTTCCAAGGTGAAAGTTTTTCTTCTTCTTTCAAACTATTCGTTTATTTCTATTATTTTAAGTACCCTTTTCTTTCTTAAATACGATTCAATAAGATAATTGGCGTCAAGAGTACCGTTCATTGGTGTAATTATACTTTCTAATATATGAATATTATTTATTTGATAGTTCAAATCATAGAACCCAAAGCCCACTAAAGAGCCATTTTTAATTAAAATAGCACTTTGTTCGCCAATTTCTCGACCTTTGTCCACCACAATAACTTTTTTGCCTTTAATGCTATTTTGTGTAGTTGCCGCAATTACGCGTTTATTATATTCCTCAATACTTTCTTTATTGATACATGCTCCATTACAAGTGTTATTATCATAACCTGAACAATTATTTCGAGCTTCGCTAATACCGTTTACTTTTTCGCAAAGTTGAAACTCTTTGGTAATCTTGTACAAGTAATTCTTAGCACTGAATACACTGTTAAAAAGCCAAATGGTCTCTTTACATTCTCTATAAGGCTTAATATCTAGGGCAAAATAGCCGTTTTCATTGACCCTTTTACAGATAGCATGACTGTACATTCTTTTTTTGGGGATGGTGCTATATTTTGGCCTAAGTTTTAATAGCTCTTCATGTTCTTTTAAAATGGCAATAAGTTCGTTGCCGGTAAGTTCAAAAGTTACCTTTTTAGTGTCTTTGGTTAATTTTCTGGACTTGGTATTGGTCTTGGTAAAAATTTGGTTGACCCTCTTTTTAATGTCGTTCGATTTGCTAAGGTGGATGATCTCCCCATCCTTATCATGCATGTAAAAAACTCCGGTTTTATTCGGTAAGTCTCTTACTATATCCAATTGTTTTTCAGATAGTTCGCCCTGTGTTTCTTTTCTGATAGTGTCTTTAATGATTATTTTTTCAGAATCTTTGGCAAGTAACAGTTTAAACAATTTTATAGTAGCCAAGGCATCACCGTTTGCACGGTGTCTGTCACTTACCGGTATGCCCAAAGATCGTACCAATTTACCAAGACTATAGGATTCGGCATCTGGTAATAATAACTTTGAAAGATCTACGGTACAAAGCGTTTTGCGTTCAAAATTATAACCTAAACGTCTAAATTCCGTTCTTAAAATTCTATAATCGAACTGGGCATTATGGGCTACAATGACCGTATCTTCTGTAATTTCTATAATGCGTTTGGCTACCTCGTAGAATTTAGGTGCAGTTCTTAGCATTTTGCTATTAATTCCGGTAAGTTTCACAACAAAAGGTTGTATTTCCCTTTCCGGATTTACCAAGCTAATGAATTTGTCGACTACCTTTTGTCCATCAAATTTGTGAATAGCAATTTCGGTGATACCCTCCTCATTAAATTTTCCTCCAGTAGTTTCAATATCTAAAATTGCGTACATGTAATAGTTTATAAATTATGGGGTAGATCTCTAGATATTAATTTCTTGATCCAAAGATACTACTTCCTATACGTACCATGGTACTTCCTTCTTCTATAGCTATTTTGTAATCACCGCTCATACCCATAGAAAGAGTAGTAAAATCCGAATAAGTACTTTGAAGTTTTACGAAAAGGGATTTAAGACTACTGAACTCTCTACGTACTTGTTCCATATTATCGGTAAAGGTAGCCATACCCATTAATCCTTCAATTTTTACATTTTCAAAGGCTTTAAATTCTTCATTATCAACTAGATCAAGTAGCTCTTCTTCGTTAAAGCCAAACTTGGTGTCTTCCTCGGCAATATGTACCTGAAGTAAACATGGGATAATGCGGTTATGCTTTTTTGCTTGTTTATTAATTTCTGCCAACAATCTAGGGCTGTCGACCCCGTGGACCAAAGAAACATACTCGGCCATATATTTAACCTTGTTGCGTTGAAGGTGCCCTATCATGTGCCATTTAATATCTTTTGGTAAGTTCTTCCACTTTTCCGTCATTTCTTGAACCCTATTCTCTCCAAAAACACGTTGTCCCTGATCATATGCCTCTTGAAGGTACGATATTGGTTTTGTTTTTGAAACGGCAACCAAGGTAACGGACTCGGGAATGGTATCTTTTATGGCTAATAAGTTTTCTTTTATAGACATATATTTTTACAGTTCTTAAGGACTCTTATTTCTTAAATTGACTTGATACTACCTCTGCCTTTCTATTTTCTGAATAATCATAAAAGCCTTCACCGGATTTTACACCTTTTTTGCCTGCCATAACCATATTTACAAGTAATGGCGATGGTGCATATTTAGGATTTTTAAATCCGTCGTGCATAACGTTTAAAATAGAAAGACAAACATCTAAACCAATAAAATCAGCTAATTGTAATGGTCCCATAGGGTGCGCCATTCCCAACTTCATTACCGTATCTATTTCTTCAACACCTGCAACACCATGATGTAAGGTTTCAATAGCTTCGTTGACCATGGGCATTAAAATTCTATTTGCCACAAAACCAGGATAGTCATTTACTTCTGTTGGAGTCTTACTTAATTTTTCGGAAAGTTCCATGATAGCGGTAGTGGTCTCGTTAGAAGTACTATATCCACGAATAATCTCTACTAATTTCATAATAGGAACCGGATTCATAAAATGCATTCCTATCACCTTATCAGGTCTACTGGTAGCGGCAGCTATCTGTGTTATTGAAATTGAAGAAGTATTTGAAGCTAAAATGGTATTAGCGTCGCAAAAGTCATCAAGTTCTTTAAAGATTTTAAGTTTTATAGTTACATTTTCTGTGGCAGCTTCAATAGCTAGATCAACATTAGATACACCAAGCTGTAACTCTGTAAAAGGTGTAATGTTGACAAGCGTATTTTTTTTGTCATTTTCACTGATTTTATCTTTCGCCACCATACGGTCAAGATTTTTTGTAATGGTAGCAATACCTTTGTCCAATGCATCTTTAGAAACATCAATTAGGTGTACTTTAAAATTGTTTTGGGCAAATACGTGGGCAATACCATTACCCATAGTACCAGCACCTATAACCGCAACTGTTTTCATATTTTATTTGGATTAAATGCTGCAATAATCTGTAATGCAACTTTTAGTGCTTGTGTTCCTTGTTTTAAACTTACTACAGGCGTTGAATTATTTGTAATAGCAACCGCAAAAGACTCTAGCTCATCTAAAATGGCGTTATTGGTCTCAATGGACGGATTTTCAAAATAAATCTGTTTTTTAACGCCTTCCGCATTTTGTAAGATCATATCAAAATCACCCGGTTCTTTTGGGGCATCTTTCATTTTTACGACCTCAACTTTCTTTTCAAGAAAATCAACGGATATATACGCGTCTTTTTGAAAAAATCTGGATTTTCTCATATTCTTTAAAGAAATTCTACTGGCCGTTAAATTTGCTACGCAACCATTTGCGAACTCTAAGCGTGCGTTTGCAATATCCGGTGATTGACTAATGACCGAAACACCGCTGGCATTTACCTGTACCACTTCAGAATTAACAACACTTAATATAGCGTCGATATCATGAATCATTAAATCAAGAACTACAGGTACATCTGTGCCTCTAGGATTAAATTCTGCCAATCTATGTGCCTCAATGAACATTGGTTCTTTTATGGCCTGTTTTACGGAAGTAAACGCAGGGTTAAAACGTTCTACATGACCCACTTGTCCTTTAATGCCATATTCTTTTTCTAAGGCCAGTAATGAATTAGCTTCCTCTAAGGTATGGGTAATAGGTTTTTCAATAAATATATGCTTACTTTTCTCAATTGCTTTCTTTGCACAATCATAATGAGAAAGGGTAGGGGTTACAATATCTACAACATCAACGGCATTAATGAGATCATCAAGATTTTGGAAATAAGTATAACCAAATTCAGAACTAACCTTTTCGCCATTAGAACTGTCCGCATCGTAAAAACCGACAAGTTCATATTTTTGAGATTCTTTTAGAAGTCTAAGATGTATCTTGCCTAAATGCCCAGCTCCTAAAACACCAACTTTTAACATTTATTTCGTTTTCCTCAAAAATACGCATAGTTAGGTACTTTTATCCTATGCAGTATTTCAAATTTGGAAAAAAATAAGGATAAGTTTTTGCTTGTACTACCATCATATAAAGAACTTTGTTAACTTTGAGGTACAAACCGACTACCATTGAAAGATACCTTAAAACACAGGGGAATGCGCAATCATTTAGCGCAAGTATTGATAGACAAAGGAATAGCCGATAAAAAGGTTTTGGACGCCGTAAGGGAAATACCTAGGCATTTATTTATGGAGAGTAGTTTTGAGGGGCATGCTTATCAAAACAAAGCATTTCCTATAGCTGCCAATCAAACAATTTCTCATCCGTACACGGTTGCATTTCAAACTGAATTGTTAGAATTGGAACCAGGGCAAAAAGTTTTGGAAATTGGCACGGGTAGCGGTTACCAAACAGCGGTACTTCTAAAATTAAAAGTTAAGGTCTATACTGTTGAAAGACAGTTAGAGTTGTTTAAAAAAACCAGCATCTTTTTTAAAAAAATGGGTTACAGGCCAAAGCAGGTAATTTTTGGCGATGGATATAAAGGATTGCCAAAGGAAGCTCCATTTGATAGAATTATTGTAACCGCTGGTGCACCAGAAGTACCCAAAGCTTTGTTATCTCAGTTGAAAGTTGGCGGTAGATTGGTAATACCAATTGGTTTTGAAGAACAAATAATGACTTTGTTCGTTAGAACTACGGAAAAAGAATTTTCAAAGACGGAGTACGGTTCGTTTAGATTTGTACCGTTATTGGAGAATAAGAATTAGCCGTTAAAATTTTTCTTTATACGATCAAGATCTCTCTTGTTATCGCGATCTTTAATAGATTCTCTTTTGTCGTAAAGTTTTTTACCTTTTGCCAATGCAATTTGCATTTTGGCAAATCCTCTTTCATTGACAAAAACGCGTAGTGGAACAATCGTTAAACCAGAAGTATTTACTTCCTTGCTAAGTTTTTTTAATTCTCTTCTTTGTAAGAGTAATTTTCGTTCTGCCTTTGGTTTATGGTTAAAGTGAGATGCATGGGAATATTCATCAATTTGCATATTTATTACAAAAAGCTCCTCTTTATCATTAAATTCACAAAAACTTTCTGAAATAGACGCTCGTCCTTCCCTAATGGCCTTGATTTCGGTACCTGCTAATACGATACCTGCTGTATATTTATCTAAAAGCTCATATTCAAAACGAGCTCTTTTGTTCTTAATGTTTATAGTATTCTGCATCACAAGCAAAAGTAATAACATTTCAATGAATGTCTTATACTTTTAAAATTTATTGCTAACTATATAAATTGTTGTTAGTATTAATCCGGGCAGTTACAATTAAAAATCAATTTTTCAACAGAAGGTGTACCGTTAATAATTTTAACTATAAATAACGTACCATTTTCGCTATCCTCAATGTCATAATACTTTTGTTCGTCAATTAACTTATTGACAAATTCAGGAGTAGTGTTACTGTGACCTACTATTAGGACATTGTTGTTTAAATTATCGGCCTTAAATTGTGCAATATCAATGGTGCTTGGGTCGTAGTACTGTACATCTATATTTTGTTTGACCGATGTAGGTGCTGCCGTCATTGCCGTTCTATTGTAGTCAGTTGAGTAAATGGCGTTAAGTTCCGTGTCTGCAAGAATTTCTGCCCAGTGCATAGCTCTTCCTAATCCTTTTTGGTTAAGTTCTGGATCAGGATCGTCTGGATTGTTTCTATTTTTTTCGGCATGTCTAATAAGATAAAATGTCGAAATTGATGTTTGTTCTTGCGCTGTATCATTTACTGGCTCATCTTTGCAAGAAAGATTGATTGCTAGAAATATTAAAAGAACAATTTTTAATGCTTTCATGAAATTTTGTTTGGTGTATTAATTTAATAACTAAAATTACTTCAAAATAGTACTATAAATAGTCTATTTTTTGTTTTTTTGCATATGAAAAAAAATTGTGGGGCACTTCTTATCGGTTTTGTAGTTCTAGGTCTTAAGGCCCAAGAGGTCGTACTTCCTACTGATTTCAGGCAGCAAAATCTCACTGAATACAACAGTAGTTTAATTAATCCGGCTTATAGTTTAGATTGTAACAATCCCTCATCTGTAGCATTGTGGACTAGATGGCAATGGCAGTCTTATGACGGAGACCCAACAACGTTATTCTTAAATTATACGGCAAGGCTGAATGATGTTTCTGCCGCAGGTGTTGGTTTTTTTCAGCATAATACAGGAATTTTTCTTAATACGGGAGCTGCTCTAAATTATGCTCACACCATAGAATTAAGTGATGGAGTAATTTTAGGTGCTGGTTTAAACGTTTTCGCTTTTCAACAAAAATTAGCGGACGATCGTTTTTTTGTACCGAATCCCATACAGACCACTGCAGAAAACGACTTCATATTACAAATGGCGCCAGGCGTTAATTTAAGTATAGACAGGTTCAATATTGGATTGGTTTCTGAAAACCTTTTCGATTATAATTTTACCTCCAACGAGCGTAACACAAGTCCTGAAGATAGAATGTTTCAGACTTTGGTGAGCTATGATTTTCCTGTTAGTGTATTAAGTACGGATGATAACTCAGTTTTAAGACCTATGCTATATTATAAGACTATCCCTGGGTTGGATAATCAAATAGGGCTGACTACATTATTGACGACAGATAAATATTGGGCGCAGGCCGGTTATAATAGTTTTTACGGGTTTTCCGGTGGTGTAGGTGGGCGTTTCTTTAAACGATTGTCTTTTGGTGCATTGATCGAAGTAGGAACAAGTTCAGAATTAAAAGGACAAGATCCGTCATTTGAATTGGTAACATCTTACAAACTAGGAACCTTACGTACACCAGAGGAGAAACTTGAAGAACAGTTAATTGCGGAGGAGCAAAAACGCAAACAGGATGTTTTGGTAAAACAAGAAGATAATGTAATTGTATCCAATCAATTGACAAAGGCAGAGAAATTGGCACTTAAACGAGAATCTAAGAAACAAGAGCGTTTGGCACTTATTGAAAATAAAAGAATAAAGGATAGTATTCAAAATGCTTCAAGTAAACCAAAATTGGCCGTAAAAGAATCAAGAAGGGATATTAGAAGAAGAAAAGATTCTATAGAGAACGCCAGGGCAGAGCAGGCTTTGGTAGCGGCCAAGGCATTGAAACAGCAAAAATTGCAAGATTCTATAGCAACGGTTAAGAAAAATGAAGCAGCTGCTTTGGCACTAGCTCAACAACAAAGGCAAGATTCTATTGCCCAAAGCCAGGCTTTGGCCATGAAAAATGAAGTAGTAAAGGTTAGGGCTGGGGAAAAATACGAGGAAGTGACAAAAGAAGGTTCCTTAGAGCCAGGTTACTACCTAATTGCCAATGTATTTGGGACTAAAAAGTATTTAGATGCTTTTATCTTAGATATGCAAAAGCGTGGAATAAATGCTAAATCATTCTTTAGACAAAAGAATAAATATAACTATGTGTATTTGGCTAAATATAATTTTATAAAGGAAGCCAGAGAAGCTAGGGACTCTAAACTAAGTGGAAAATACACTGATAAATTATGGATATTCAGGGTTACCGGAGAATAGAAAGCCTAATAGTTTTCACAGGGGTAACTTTTTGTTATAGCTTTACTACCTAATTATAGATTTATTTCAATTCCCTTTTAATAAGAACATCTAAATAGGTAACCGTATTCAATAAGTATTTGCGATCCTTTGTTAAGGTAGCCATTGAAATTGCCCCTTGTATAATTGTAAATAGTTGTTTTGAGAATTGCAAAGGAGATACCGGTAGTTTAAATTCCCCGTTATTAATGCCGTTTTCAAAAACCAAAGCAATTTTTCCTTCAATTTCCTTGACAGTTTCTTTTGCTGCAGCTGCAAGTAGTTTATTATTGTGTTGGGCATCAATACCAACGTTTAAAATAGGGCAACCACCCATATTCAAAGTAAAAATGTCATATTTTTTATAGAAGTTGATCAAATTATTAATTTTGTCCATGGCCTTGCCGTCAATTGACAATTGCTCGTCAATGGCAGAAAGTAATAAACTTCTATTATATTCAAAAGCAGCTAGGGCAAGTGCTTCTTTGTTTTCAAAATTACCATAAAGCGCACCTTTGGTTAAGTTGGTGGCGCCGGTTAAATCACTCATACTAGTGCCCACATATCCATGTTTGTTAAAAACAGGTGCGACAGTCTCAATAATAAATGCAGTTGTTCTTTCGGCTTTGGTTGACATAATAGACTGTTTTAATGCGAATATAAATAATCTATACTGTATGGTATATACTGTTTATAAAAAAAAGCGTCCATATATTTTATATGAACGCTTTTCTAACAAATTAATAATATTAAACCGTTATTTCTTCCTGATTTCTAAAGACCAGACCATTATCAAAAGCATCTAACAACACAACGCTTTCAGCTTTAATTTCACCACTCAACAATGCTTTTGACATATTATTGAGTACTTCTTTTTGAATAGTTCTCTTTACAGGTCTTGCACCAAATTGTGGGTCATATCCTTTATCCGCCAAATAATCTATAGCTTCTTCCGTGGCATCTAAAGTAATTTGCTGATTATCCAGCATTTTCTTTAAACTCTCTAGCTGAAGCTTAACAATTTCTTTAATATTATCTTTCGTTAAAGGTGTAAACATGACTATGTCATCAATTCTATTGATAAACTCCGGTCTAACGGTCTTCTTCAATAGACCTAGCACTTCAATCCTTGCGGCTTCGGTTGCACTATAAACGTCTACGGCATTTTCAAAAGTGTCTTGGATAATATCGCTACCCATATTACTGGTCATGATGATAATCGTATTTTTAAAATCTGCGACCCTTCCTTTATTATCGGTCAATCTGCCTTCATCAAGGACCTGTAATAAGATATTGAACGTATCTGGATGTGCTTTTTCTATCTCATCCAATAATACAACTGAATATGGTCTTCTGCGTACGGCTTCAGTTAATTGTCCGCCTTCATCATAACCTACATATCCTGGAGGCGCACCTACAAGTCTACTGACCGAATGTCTTTCTTGATATTCGCTCATGTCTATTCTGGTCATGGCATTTTCATCATCAAATAAATATGATGCCAAGGTTTTTGCCAATTCAGTCTTACCTACGCCGGTTGTACCTAGAAAAAGAAAGGAACCTATAGGTTTTCTTGAATCCTGCAGGCCGGCCCTACTTCTACGTATGGCATCTGAAACCGCCTCAATGGCCTCTTCTTGACCAACAACACGTTTATGGAGTACTTCTTCAAGCTTCAACAACTTTTCACGTTCGCTCTGCAACATTTTTGTGACAGGAATGCCGGTCCATTTAGCAACTACTTCGGCAATATCATCACTGGTTACCTCTTCTTTGATCAACGTACCGGAATGTTGCTGTTTAGCTAAATTGTCTTGTAGCTTAGTAAGGTTTTCTTGAGCTTCTTTTATTTTGCCGTATCTAATTTCCGCAACCTTGCCATAGTCACCATTTCTTTCGGCACGCTCGGCTTCGGCTTTAAAGTTTTCAATGTCCAGTTTTGTCTGTTGAATATTGTCAACTACAGATTTTTCGCTTTCCCATTGGGCAAAAATTTCATTTCGCTCTTCTTTCAAATTTGCCAAATCTAAGTTTAGAATCTGTAATTTTTGAGTGTCGTTCTCCCGCTTAATAGCTTCTATTTCAATTTCAATCTGCATAATCTTGCGGTCAAGAACATCTAATTCTTCAGGTTTGGAGTTTATTTCCATTCTAAGCTTAGAAGCGGCTTCATCCATAAGGTCAATGGCCTTATCTGGTAAAAATCTATTGGTGATATACCTTTGTGATAATTCTACCGCAGCAATTACCGCTTCATCTTTAATGCGCACTTTATGGTGTGCTTCATATTTTTCTTTAATACCTCTAAGAATAGAAATGGCACTCTCGGTATCTGGCTGATCTACAACTACTTTTTGAAATCTTCTTTCCAGAGCTTTGTCCTTTTCAAAATACTTTTGGTACTCGTCTAATGTAGTTGCGCCAATTGATCGTAACTCGCCTCTTGCCAAAGCTGGTTTAAGAATATTGGCCGCATCCATAGCACCTTGACCTCCGCCGGCACCAACTAAGGTATGTATTTCATCTATGAACAATATAATATTGCCATCTGCACTAACTACCTCTTTAATAACCGCTTTCAGCCGTTCTTCGAACTCGCCCTTGTACTTTGCCCCGGCGATCAAAGCGCCCATATCTAAAGAATAAATTATTTTATCCTTTAGGTTTTCAGGAATATCTCCTTGTATAATTCTATGTGCCAAACCTTCAACGATGGCAGTTTTACCTACGCCGGGTTCACCTACAAGAATGGGGTTGTTCTTTGTACGCCTTGATAGAATTTGTAGAATTCTACGAATTTCTTCATCACGCCCAATAACAGGATCCAGCTTGCCGCTATCTGCAAGCTCATTTAAGTTTTTTGCATACTTTTTTAAAGAATTATAGCTGTCTTCCGCACTTTGTGAAGTAACTTTTTCTCCATTGCGCAATTCATTTATGGCTGCTATTAAATGCTTTTCTGTAGCCCCTTGATCTTTTAAAATCTGGGCTATTTTACTTTTAGATTTTAATATGGCCAAAAAGAGATGTTCTATAGAAACATATTCATCTCCCATATTTTTGGCACTGATACTTGCTTCGTTTAGCGTTTTGCCGGCTTCTCTTGAAAATTGAATATCGCCGCCTTCTACTTTAGGAAAGCTTAAAAGTTCATTTTCTATGATTTGCTGAACCAATGAAAAGTTAATTCCCAATTTTTTTATTAAAAAGGGCATTACATTCTCTTCAACTTCTGTAAGCGCTTTAAAAATATGTTCGTTCTCAATTTGCTGATGTCCGTTATTTTGGGCAATCAGCTGGGCCTGTTGTATGGCCTCTTGTGATTTTATAGTAAAATTATTTATGTTCATTTTCTTTGGGTTTTAGTTTATTGTAATACTTTTGATATGTATTTGTCAACAATCTTACCAATTGAACTTACAGGACAAAATGACTGTAAATAAAAGAAATTAGGTGACAATTAGTCAGTTGTTCCTTGATGAATACACAACATTAAATTAAGAATTTTATGGGAATATTTGGTGGTTTATTTGGTTCTAAAAGTGAAGGTGAAAGTGGTTCTTCCAATATACCTTGGATACCTTTAAATACCGTAGACCAACTTGGTACAATTAAAGAAAAATCTAGTAGTAGGCCTCAGGTAATATTTAAACATTCTACAACCTGCGGTATAAGCAGAATGGTGCTCAATATGTTCAAGAGTAGTTACAGTTTGCAAGATGGGCAAATGGATCTTTACTTTTTAGATTTGTTGGCTAATAGAGACGTGTCCAATGCCGTAGCATCAAAGTTTGGGGTAATGCATCAATCTCCTCAATTATTGATCATAAAAAATGGAGTAGTGGTTATGCATGATTCTCATGGTGCAATATCAGATATTAACTTAGAGAAATACGTTTAAAAAAAAAGCCCAATTCAAGGGGCTTTTTTAATTGAAACGTTGTTTGTTCAGTATGTCGATAAGATTATTCTTTAAATCCTCACCGGCATCATATACCATTTGTTCGTTACTGGGAAATGGAACCCTTGCCAGCTGTAAGAAAGACATTAACTCATTATTTAAAGCTCTTTTGTCACCGTCATAATTGGCATATATATGTTCAAATATAAATTGACTAGATAACGGGTATTGATTTACTTTTTGTTTTTTCTTTAAATCAACAAAACTAACTACGCCATTAACTTCGGCACTTTTGTATTGTGTATACTGATAAAAATTGCATCTTACAGTTTTAAATTTATCTATCTTAATACTATTGCCTAGGCTATCTTTAACAACGTTACCGTTACTATCCTCTAAAAAGGTATAGCCATCCTTAATTTTACGCTCTTTGCTAATTTGCTTCTCCCTTATCTGTTCTGGAGAAATATCAATATTCTGAAATGAAACTTCCATTTGGTAATCATACAGTTGATTTTGTATTCTTTTTGTATGGTATTCTGTCCAATTAGAATTTAATCCGAATATATTTAAATTTAATAGTTCGTCTTCCAGCCTTTTGGGAATTATCTGATCGGTATTATTGATCATGTCCACAATTATATAATCTAACCCTTTTTGATAGGCTTCGTCTATTTTAGACATCACATCCTTATAGTTTGGGTTAATCTCATTTAGATAAATAAGATCGTTATACGCTTTTCTAAAATCAGATTTGTAATTGGCTTCCTGTAATACTTTAGTGGCGTTGGTATAGAGAAAATTAGACAATTCTGATTTAGCGGCAATTAGCTCATCATCGTAATCTTTAAAAACGAAATTTGCTTTTCTACCTTCATCTGTAACGTATAATGGTAACAAAGGCCGAATTCTTTCTTGAATAGATTTCAATCTAGCATAGCTATTATAGATTTCCTCATAATTTTTTGCATTGCCATCTTTTTTTAGAAATTTAATATGCTGTAGCTCTCTATCTGTATTCTTTTTATATCCTTCTTCTAACAGAATTATGTATTGTTGGTTGCTCTTCTTGGTCTTGTTTGTAGCAATGTTAGCAACCGCTTTGTTGATGGCAGTTTCATAATTACCTGTATTAAGGGCCTCTTGAGTTTTTTTAACTCCACTACATGAAAGTAGTATTCCGATAAAACTAAATAGTAGAAATTTTCTCATGTCTATTATTTTTAGGATTTATAATAGCTATTCAACAGCCGTGCCACAAAAAGGTTTTAATTAAACGTTATGGGATAAGTAATAGTATATATTCGATAATGTGCTCAATCCATTTGTGGATTAAGTTTCTATAAAGAGTGTAGTTATTAACTAATTTTAATAAATAAGTTAAGTGTTTGTGTACTTTTTTATATTTCTTTAAAAGTGCTATTTGTATTTTTGCCACTTATTTAAAAGATATAGTACCATGCAACGCGATACCACAATTTTTAATCTTATTGAAGAAGAGAAACAACGTCAAATCAATGGAATTGAGCTAATTGCTTCTGAAAATTTTACTAGTCCTCAAGTAATGGAGGCTCAAGGCTCTGTGCTTACAAATAAATATGCCGAAGGATACCCGGGTAAAAGGTATTATGGCGGGTGCGAAGTAGTGGACAAAGTTGAGCAATTGGCAATTGATAGGGCAAAAGAGCTTTTTGGTGCAGCTTATGCTAATGTACAGCCACACTCTGGTTCTCAGGCCAATGCAGCGGTATATCATGCATGTTTAAAACCCGGTGATAAGATTTTAGGGTTTGATTTGTCTCATGGAGGTCACTTGACACATGGATCGCCCGTTAATTTTTCCGGTAGATTATATACACCGGTATTTTACGGTGTTGATAAAGAAACAGGAAGGTTGGATTATGATAAAATTCAAGAAATAGCTACTAAAGAGCAACCAAAGTTGATTATTGCAGGTGCATCGGCATATTCAAGGGATATGGATTTTGAGCGTTTTCGTAAAATTGCAGACAGTGTAAATGCTATTTTACTTGCAGATATTTCTCACCCGGCAGGTTTAATTGCCAAAGGACTTTTAAGTGATCCAATTCCTCATTGTCATATTGTAACGACAACTACTCATAAAACATTACGAGGACCAAGAGGTGGGTTAATATTAATGGGTTCTGATTTTGAGAATCCATTCGGAATCAAGTTAAAAAACGGAAACTTAAGAAAAATGTCTGCTTTGTTGGATTTGGCTGTTTTCCCAGGAAATCAAGGTGGTCCTTTGGAACATGTCATTGCCGGTAAGGCAATTGCATTTGGTGAGGCCCTGACCGATTCTTATGCGACATATATAGCACAAGTAAAGAAAAATGCAGATGCCATGGCAACGTCTTTTGTTAAACGTGGATACAATATTATCTCTGATGGTACCGATAATCATATGATGCTGATTGACCTTAGAAATAAAGATATTTCAGGAAAAGACGCGGAAAAAGCTTTGGTGCTGGCAGATATTACTGCAAATAAGAACATGGTGCCATTTGATGACAAATCACCTTTTGTTACTTCAGGAATACGTTTTGGTACCGCTGCAATTACAACTAGAGGATTGGTTGAGAGCGATATGGAAAAAGTGGTAGATTTTATTGATCAGGTAATTACAAACCCTGAAAATGAAGCTATCATAAAAGAAGTAAGAGCAAAAGTAAATGCAATGATGAGTACTAGGCCAATTTTTAATGCTTAATTGAAAATTGAAAAAGATTTAGAGTTTTTATTCAGATAAAAACTCTAAATCCCCACTTACATAGGTATTTTTAAGTACATCATAAATAGATGCTTCATCATCTTTGTCAAGGTAAATCCCCCAAAATTCCGAATATGTTTTTGGTGCAGTATTAATTTGATCTTCGTTAGCTTCCATATTCTCAAAACTGTCTTCAAATATCGGAACAAAAATTTCATATGGTTTTTGAGTAAGTCCTCTGGTTAAAAAAACATAGTTAAATGCAATCTGCTTTAAAATGTCATTTAATTGAGTGGGTATACTCTTGTCGTAAATACGTTTTATTACAATACTAGTGTCATTTAAAAAGAATGTAAGCTCCTCAATATCAATATTGTATTTGTTTTTTGTATTCAATATTTCTAAAGCATGTTGTAACGGAGATTCCTCTGTTCCACTATTTCCCCATCTACCTGTATTAAAATGAGATAGTAATTCCAATAGATCTAAATTACAGGATACTTCCAATACTAAACTAATAGAATTGAACGTAATGTGCTTGTTGTTGAGCTGTACATTTGAAAAATAATGAAATCCTAGGGAACTTAGAAATGTATCTATACCAACGATTTCTTTGGTATATTCTAATTTTGAATTGTTGATGAAATTTTCGAAATTAAAAGGCATATAGGTGGAAATTTATAGCATTTCTTTGTTATAAAGATACTTTTCTAACTTCGTAATCTGACCTAGGAAAACCTTAGAATTTCAGAGGATATTATTATAAAATAACTTTGTATTTTGTAATAGGCTGATAGTTAAATACTTATTAAAAGTAGTATTCTAGAGGAAACCACGTGTTTTGGCTTCATTGATCAAGGCCAGATCATTACCGTTTTTAACATCGAATAATGCCTTAAGTTGTCTTTTTCTGGCTTCAACTGTTGTGTTGGCAGATCCAATTAAAGGCGCTATATCTCTAGTGTGTATTCCTTGAGAAAGATGGTAAAGGATCTTTTGGTCTTGCTCATCTATAATGATATCTGTGGACATTCTGCGGCGTATAGCTGACAATGCACTGGCGGTATAATACGGAGAGCCGTTAATTATAGTTTCTACCATAGTCTTAAGAGACATTTCATCTATCTCTGATTTTACCATATATCCGTCAGGATTTACCGTTTTAAAAATGTTATTAATTCTATAGTTGTCGCTGTAAGATGACATGAAAACGACTTTTGATTTAGGTACCTCTGCTCTTGCCACAATACCTAAATCTACTCCTGTCCTTGGATCTTTTGATTCTGGGGAAAATAATTGGATATCTAAAAGAATAACATCATACGGTACTGCACGTTTAGAATTCTCTATTTTTATTTTGCCTTTTTCAAAACTGGTAGCAATTTCAACTTTAACATTAAAATCTGTAAAATCAGAATCTTCCAGGATATACTTATATCCTAGAGCTGTCATTTCGTGGTCATCTACCGTTAAAATTCTTACAGTGTTCATAGTTTCGGGGTCTATTATAATTTACTAAACGTTTTTAAATTAAATATTATTATCGGTGTTACTTTTAATATCCTCTTTAATAGGAATATTTAAAGAAATAGTAGTGCCTTCTCCTTGTCTTGAGTCTATATGAAACGTTCCGTTTAATTTGTTCATTCTAGAAGTAATATTTCTTATACCTATGCCTTTTTTACCTTTGTTCACATTGTAGCCCACGCCGTTATCGCTCATAATTACATTGAAGTCATTGTCATTTCTATAAAAGGTAACTTCAAAATAGGAGCATTTAGAGTGTTTGATCGCATTTTGAAATGTTTCTTGAATAATACGATAAACATTAATTTTAATTTCTCCGGCCAAACTATCCCAATTTTCATCTTCATTAAAATGGAAGTAGGTCTTAATTTTATTGTTCTTGTTATTGGCAAGAAGTGTTTCGACAGAATCTGTAAAATTGTTTATTTTTTGATATGCACTATGGCTAAGCTCGTGAGATATTGACCTTATCTCGTTCTCAATTTCTTGTAAGGATCCCAGGGCTTTGGATTTTTCTTGAATTGCCTCATCTGTAGTCCTTTTGTTTAAGCCGGTAAGTATCATTCGTGCTCCAAGCATTTTTCCAAGCACGCCATCGTGTAGTTCTTCTGAAATTCTTTTTTGCTCCAGGCGCTTAACTTCATCAACTTTTTGCTTTTGCATAAGCATTAAATTGAAGATTTCTTGATTATTAGCCTGTTGTTGTTGATCAAAACGAAGTTTTTGATTCTTGGCTCTTTGATTTATTATTATGTAAATGGAAAGACCAAGTAAGAAGAAGCCTGTTGCTATACCGATCCATATTTGTTTTTGTTTGGAGAGTGTTTCCTTTTCACTTTCTAGCTCTATATTCTCGGCTATAAATTCATCGGTTTCAAAACGTATACGTGCAAACTTATTCTGTTGTTTTCGTTCTTCTATTTGTAAACTATCATTAAGCTCGGTATAATTTTTAAAATATTCAGGGGCATTAGATTTATCTAATTCTGCCAGGTACTGCCAAGTTTTTAACAATTGTTCATTAGCGCTTCCTTCCACTGATAATCTTTCGGCAATTTTGGCTTTTTCAATAGCCCCTAAAGTATCTGCAGCGTAAGCCTTATATTCAGAATAACTGTGATAGCTTGATGCCAAACTGCCGGTATCGTCTTGTTGCGCTTTAATATCGATTGCCTTCTTTAATAATTTTTCTACGTCAACAGTGTCTTTAAAATATAATTTTGCGGTAGCAAGATTGCTAAGTGCTTTGGCGTATAATACCGGATGTTTTTCGTAGATATTTAGTTTGCCTAAAACTTCATTAAAATTTTCTATGGCCTTTTTATACTCTTTTTTATCCCTGTAAATGACCCCTATATTATTAATTAAACTAGCCTTGTTAATTTCTGAATTAGGAATTTTGTCCAAATAATAAAGCGCTTCATTGTAGTAAGAAAGTGCTTTGTCATAATCCTTTAAATCGTTTAAAACTATGCCTAGTATATTATAAGATTTGTACAACCCTTTGGTGTCTTCAATTGAATTATATATTTCAATTGCTTTTATAATATTTGCTTCGCTGCCTACGTAGTCTTTAATTTTCATTTGAATAACAGCCTTTTGCAAATACATTTCTCCTGAATTGGATCGATCGTTTAAGGCTTCAAAAATGTTCTGTGCTTCCGTATAGTAGTAAAATGCACTATCTTTTATAGATCTTTTACGAAAAAAATAAGCTAAATCCCAATATGCATTGGCGGCAGCTGCAGAATCCTTTATTTTAAGATTTACAGAAATCGCATTCTTGTTGATTTTACGGAACAATGCGCTGTCTACAATTTGTGATTGATTGTAAGATAGGTTGGATAGGTATTTGGACTTAAGAGTATCATTACCAATGTTTTTAATAAACTGAAAAGCTTTAAGCTGTAACTCTATTTTAATTTTTTGGTCAACTTTATCATCATAACTTTCAGATATCCAGGCGTCAATACTATCGCTTTTGAAATTGTTATCAATTTCAATGGCCTGATCGGTTGACAATGGGGCAGGAGCGTTCTTTGAACAACTTATACAAAGTATGTAGATTGCTGAATAATAAATTATGGACTTTATCAAGAAAAACTGATGTTATAATTGTTAAAATCCAAGTTATAAAAAAAGCCTTTAACGAAATCGTTAAAGGCCTTTTTTTTATATTTAAAAATTTACTTATATAATTTTCTTAGGTGGTTTTCTATCATCAAGTGGTAAAGAACAGTCATCGCAATTTGAAGCTTTTGTAATATCGTTAGTGTATTCAACTTCATTGTTTGTGTCTTGAAAAATTGATGTTGCCATACCTATTGTCATTATTGCAACTGCTAAAATACTAACTACTTTTTTCATATTGTTCTTGTTTTTAGGGGTTTCTTAAATAATTATACAGCCAAAGTAATATCGATTAGTGGCTTGTGAGGACATTATTATAAGTCTTAAGTAAACGGCCTGATTCTATTAGTAAATGAACCAATTGTGAGAGAATTCTTTAATTAAGTGAAGAAAAGGTGTTTTTTGAAAGAATGTTTTTAAGGTTGTTCATATTCTCTCTATAAGTTTTTGAAAAAGGGATATTTTGATTTACTGCTTTTATAGAACAGATAGATTTGCCAAAGTTGATACGAGAAACGTAACTTGTATTTACAATATAGCTTTGATGAACACGCATAAAATTGTTCGGCAAAGTTTTTTCAAATGTCTTTAACGTTTTGTAGGCGTTTATAATTGCACCATCTTTCATAAAAAACTCAGTGGTATTGTTATCTGCCTTTAAATAAAGAATATCATTAGTATTCAGATAATGAAAGTCGTTATATGATTTTAAGCAAATTGTCTCTGGCGCCTTCTCTTTTGGCATTCTTTTCTGAAGTTTCAATAACGATTTTCTGATGTCAAATTCATTGAACGGTTGCAACCAGTAGTCGAAAAATCCATTTTTGATAGCATCATATGCATAATTTTTGGTTGATGCTATACCAATTAAAATGGGTAGGTGATTCATATATTGATGAATTTCTGTAACCATTAAAAAAACAGAAGAATAATTGGTATTAAGATTGATAAAAACTATATCTGGAGAGTACTTTAAAATATCGTTTAATCCATCTGAAGGATTATTGGTTGTATTTACGCATTCAAAATCACCGTATTCGTCTAAAAATGTATGCAACTGCAAATTTGAAACAGCATCAGGATCTATTATGGTATAAGTATAGTTCAATGAAAAATAGTGTGTGCGCTAATTTAAACATAGGTAAGAAAAAGAAAACCTAGAATGTCCTTATAAAAACGAAGGACATTTTGATAAAATCAATGTTTGTAGGGGCTGTGACAGAAAAATCTGTCGAAAAGTACTAGGTTTTGTCTACTGATCTTTCTCTTTCGCTTGAAAAGCACCTAAATCAGGATTAGGAATTCTTTGTGTTCCTAAAATATCAACCGGATAATTATTTGCGGTATTTATATCACCTTTGTTTATTAATTCAGAATCTAAACCAATTCTATAATCGTTCATAAAAGGCTGAAAATAGTCTAATTTGCCGTTAAGTGTAATATTTAAATAATGTTTTTTATTTTCAAAATCGTAAAGAACATCTTCGTTGGTAGATGATTGGTTTTCATTAAATTTTATAAAGCAATTTTGAAAAGTGTAGTTAAAAATATTCTGATCGTTCTTTTGTAGTAAAATCTCATTTGAGCTATTACCATCTATAATGCAATTCTTGAAATCAGCTAAAAATAAATCAAAACTTTCACTTTCATCAGTGCCGGAAGTATTACTGATTTCAACACTGGCATTAAACCTAAAGCCTTTGTTCCAATAGTTTGCAATGGTAGCATGAATAAAAGAATAAGTACCGCCATTTTCAATTTTTAAGGAAGAATTACCAGCTGCTCCTAGAACTAAGTTGTTGGCTACTATGTTTGTGTTGCTTGCCCAAATATTATACTTAGCGCTATTGAATATGCGACTGTTTGCGATGTTCAAGGTTTCTTCTGGGGCATTAATCTGACCTTCTACATATAAACCTATTTCAGCGTTTTTAATAGTCAAGTGATTAATAGTGTTGTCTTTGCTGCCCGCACCGATCCAAATAGCGCCCCATTGTCCGGGGATATTTTCAAATTCAGGTTCTAAGCGATCTCCTTCAAATATGACTTCCTTTTCAAATTCGTTGTCATTTGAACTAAGCTTTCCATTAATGATTAGGGATGATTCATCTTGTACTAAAATACCAGAATTTTGATGAAAATGAACACGAGTGCCCGGGTCTATAATAAGTTTTTTTCCCTTGGGGATGACGGCGTATCCATATATAACATAAGACTTATCGTTTTTAAAATTTAAGTGAATATCTGCCAATTCAAAGCCTTCTATTTCAATTGGGTTCCCATTTTCATCGGTATATAGTACTATCGATTCCTCTTTATTTTCCTGTGGATATAGAAATATGGCATCTTTTACCAATGTAACCAATTCAACGGTTTGTTGAAAAGGTTCCTTATCGAACAAAATGGCGTCTGTGTAAAGTAATTCATTAAGTGAATTGTCCGTAATACCTATAGTGGTTTCTACAAAAACAAAAAGGCTATCTTCGGCGTAAATGGGAATATTGGTAAATTCTTTACCGGCAACACCATCAACATTTAACCTGTAATAACTCTCGTTTCCATTTTTAAGAGATATGTTGGGTATTAAAATATCTTTCTTGGTGTCGTTAAACACCTTTAGAGTGTAAGTACTACTGCCAATATTGGTAAATACCGTATCCAGATAAACAGTGTCTCTTGAAAATGAAAGACGGCCACTACTTTCAGTGTATTCAAAATCTTTTCTGCAAGAGGTGCTACAGAGAAGAGCAAATAGGGCAGAAAGTATAAATAGGGTCTTTAGATGCACGCAAATGGGGTTTGACAAATCTAAGTTACAGGAAAATTTTTTTAATAGCTTCCGGAATTCTTAAAGGTCTATATGTTATACTATCAAGAAGACACCATTCAGTACTTGATCTTACTAGTAATTTTTTGGTGGTGCCATGTATCATCTCTACAATTCTAACACATTTGGCACCAGAGCTAGAGGCTATATAAGTTGATATTTGGATAGGGTCGCCAAGAACTGCTGCGCGTTTATATTCTATATGATGGGTTAGTACCACCCAGATAACTTCCTCTTGCATTTTTTTGGTTGCTATAGTTTGCCAGTGTTGTTTAGAGATATCTTGTATCCACTGCACGTAGCGAACATTGTTGACATGATTTAAATCGTCTAGGTCATCATGTGCAACAACAAGTTCTTTTTGGAATGCCATATGTTATTTTTTCTCAATTTGGACTTCGAACATTTTGTTCCAAAATTTACCGGTGACAAAAAAAGTTTTGCGATCCGGGTGATATGCTATTCCGTTAAGAACGTAGTTTGTTTTGTCCCAATTTTCGGTTTTGGTGATCATATCGCTTAAACCACTGAAATTGATTACTCCTTCAATGGCGCCAGTATTACTATCAATGATCATAACGCTAGGTTTTTGGTATACATTGGCATAAATTTTTCCATCAACATATTCCAATTCATTTGCAGAGTCAAAAATGGAAGAATTGGTTACTGTTTCAATATAACCGTTTTCGGTCATCGTATCCGGATTTATAAACCAAATTTTTGCTGTTCCGTCACTCTTAAAAATTTTTGAACCATCATTGGTCAATCCCCATCCTTCACGACTCTTTCCATATTGAAAATTATCTAATTTTTTAAAAGAGTTAAGGTCATAAATAAACCCTAGGCCACTTTGCCATGTTAGCTGGTATATTTTATCGTTTAAAATAGTAATGCCTTCCCCAAAATAGGATTCATCCAAATCTATTTGTTCAAAGACCTTTCCTGTTTTAAAATCTAATTTTCTTAAATAAGACTGACCTTTTCTACCTGTAGACTCATATAAAGTGTCCTTATAGAATTCAAGACCTTGTGTATAAGATTTTGTGTCATGTGGATATTCATTAATGACAGTATACGTATAAATTTCCGGAGCTTTTTCAGAAAGTACCTTCAAGTTTTTGTTGATGTTTACCGTTTCACCATCAAAGGTAATTTTAGCGGTCAAAATTTTGTTGCCCAAGGTTGGAACATCAATTTTAATTTTGTCGTTATTAAAATTTAAAGGAGCACCGTCAATACTATATTCTACATTTTCTATCTCTTTTTTCTTTTTATTTTTAATGCTTATACCAATTTCTTGATTTTGTTGAACTTGGTTTGCATTTTTTTCTAAACTAATTTCAAATAGGGAAGATGGTTTTTGATTGCCACTTCCACAGGCAGTAAATAAGCTGGTAATTAGAACGATACAGAAATAATTAAAAATTTTCATTAAGAAAATGGGTGTTTAAGTTGATGAAGTAATTAATTCAAGGCAATTTAATTCATAAAAATAAGAAACTAAAGGATTGTCAAAGTTTTAAAAGATTGTATATTTGCACCCGGCAAGTCCTACACGACCAGCTCCTGTAGA
>JAHDDL010000008.1:0-4160 GCA_020629415.1 Maribacter sp.
ATCAATACAAGAAAACAAAGAAAATAGCCAAAGCGGTGTTGGGGTATTTGCTAGATGATAAGACTCCGTACTTTGAATCTAAAAAGGCTACCATACATGCCGAGCAGAATTTAAAAGGAACTTTTTCTATCTATTTAAAAGATGCTAGCCAACATGATAGCAATGTATTTATCTCTCTTTTAGAAGAGATTATAGCACCCGTTGACAATCCACGATATCTATTGGTAAACAGCAATTGGTTTAAGCGAAAGTTAAACATTAGAAATTACTATGTAGTTCCAAAGGAAGTGGCTAAAAACAAAACCGAAGCTTTGATTTTTCAAAAACATTGGAACGCACATGTAGATGGCTCTAAAATACTTTTTACGAGAACCTTAAAAGGTAGAAAAGTGCTGTTAAAGGCTAAATTTGCCCATCTAAAATATCAATTTGAGGAAGTATCTAAAAAGACGATAACCTGGAAATAGTTTAAATGTTTATTTCCCCAACCAAATAGCAAACCCCGTTACCGGATATTTTCACTCGGTCTCCATGATATTCACATTGTATATCGCCGCCACGCTCAGACAATTGTTTGGCGGTCATTACTTTCTTGTTCAATTTCTCTGACCAATATGGGGTTAAGGTGGTATGTGCAGATCCGGTAACTGGATCTTCCGGTATACCGCATTGCGGAGCAAAAAAGCGTGATACAAAATCTACATCGTTACCCTTTGCAGTAATAATGACACCTCTACAATCCAACTCGTTCAACAGATGAAAATTTGGTTGCATGGCTTCTATTTCCTCCTGGGTTTCATAAATAAGCATGTAATCGGTCTTTCCTTTAAAGGTCTTTGTAGGTGTTTTGCCAATGGCCTCCGATATATTGGCTTGTTCTGATACCGCTATTAATTCATCTGCAGGGAAATCCATCGTTAATAATCCCGAGTCGTCTTTTTGCACCAATAATTCTCCACTTCTAGGAGAAATAAACCGAAGCATATTTTCTTGGTAATCGTAGTGGTTATACAGGACGAAGGCGGTTGCAAGGGTAGCATGTCCACAAAGATCAACTTCAACTTCTGGGGTAAACCAGCGTAACTCATAATGATCATCTTTGGCAACGGCAAAAGCGGTTTCGGCTAAATTATTTTCGGCAGCTATCTGTTGCATTAAACTGGTGTCTAACCAAGATTCTAGAATACAAACTGCTGCTGGGTTGCCTCCATACAGTTTTGAGGTGAATGCATCGATCTGATATATTTTTTGCTTCATATCACTAAGGTTTATTCTATTCCGAATTTACGACTTATCTCATCAGCTTTTTGAATCCACTTTCTTGGTGCGTCAAATCTGTAGCCCACGTAGAATTCAAGAAAACTTATGGAGTCGTCCAAAATAAAATTTTCATCTGAAGTATGGCTTAAGAGCTGGGTGTTGATGTTTACGCCGCTAAAAAAATTTTCAGAATTATAGCCACCCGTCAACCTAAAAATAAGTTGTGCCAGTCCATTGAAAGAGGTTTTGCCTTCCGTACTTGAATAATTGAAACCTAACCCGCCAGTGGCACCGGCAGAAACAAGATAGTTTTCATCAAAGACCCAATTGTAGTAATAACCCGGACCAATGGCCACTTTTAATGATTTTTCCAATTGATTGTCAATTATGGGGTCTTCTAGTCTAAACTTAGTGTAATAGTAAGATATACTGGGTATAAAACTGCCAACACTCTGCTTTTGCCATTCATTTTGAAAGCCTATTGCCCGAAATGAAAAATCTTCGTTAAAAATGTAACTGGAGGTTCCGCCTATTTTAAAGGTTCTTAGATCATCTATCGGTAAGGATAAATCTGCGGTTCTAATAAAGAAGCCTTTTTGCTTATAGATATCCAACGTCTGCATAAATAGACCAAAAAAAGTTCGGATGTTAAAGGTGATCAATTTAGAATCTCCGTTGTCCTTGTTCTCTGCCAAAAAATTAGGAGCATAGCCAAAATCGACTTCTAGAAAACGAAATAGAACCGATACCCCTAAATAGCTTTTGTCGTTGGGTATAAATTCTGTTTTATTACGTGTTATCTTGTCCCTAACGGTAAAACTGTTAGAAGTGGTCTGTAGTGACAACCTAACAGTTACCTTGTCAGGAAAAGCTTCTTTATATGGTGAATTTTGAGCGGAACATATACAAATTGAGTATAGTAAACTCAATGTTAGCAGTGTTCTTAAACCCATGCTTTTGGTGCTTTTAAAATATGCAATAAACGTTCTTCCTCACTGCCTTTTTCGGGTTGATGGTCATAACGCCATTGTACATGTGGAGGCAAGCTCATTAAGATACTTTCTATTCTTCCGTTCGTCTTTAACCCGAATAAAGTTCCTTTGTCATGGACTAGATTAAATTCTACATATCTTCCTCTTCTAATTTCTTGCCAATCTCTTTGTTCCTTAGTGTAGTCAAGGTCTTTGCGCTTTATAACGATTGGTACATAACATGATAAAAAACTGTTACCTACTTCCGTAACAAAGTCGTACCACTGTTGCATGTTCATCTCTGGAGTGGCTTTGCAATAGTCAAAAAATAAACCACCTAGTCCACGTGCTTCATTTCTATGGGTGTTCCAAAAATACTCATCGCATCTTTTTTTATAAGTATCATAAAATGTTGGCTGATGTTTGTCGCATGCTGTTTTACACACTTGGTGAAAATGAACGGCGTCTTCATCAAAAAGGTAATACGGAGTCAAATCCTGACCACCACCAAACCATTGATCTACAATTTCACCTTGCTCATCATACAATTCAAAATAACGCCAATTGGCATGAACGGTAGGCACCATAGGATTTTTTGGGTGCAAGACCAAACTTAATCCGCATGCAAAAAAATTACCTTCCTTCACTTTAAAATATGCTTTCATACTATCGGGCAATTCGCCATGAACACCAGAAATATTTACGCCTCCTTTTTCAAACACTGCCCCATTTTCTATAACACGGGTTCTACCACCGCCGCCTTCAGGGCGTTTCCATATATCTTCTTGAAAAGTAGCTTTACCGTCTACTTCTTCTAATTTGGCGGTTATCGTATCTTGAAGTTGTTGTATGTATGCGTAAAATTTATCTTTCATTTTCTAAAACGTAAAGTTCCATATCTAACGGTTCTTCGTTAGGTGGGGTAAAGGATTTTTTTAAGGTTTCTTTCCAAAGATAACCACATTTTTCTGCGACTCTAATACTACCAATATTCGTTTTGTGTACAAGAATCCGTAACGTATTCATATTCGGTACTTGTAATGCCCAATTAGAAATGGTTTCTACCGCAATAGTGGTGTATCCTTTATTGGCTTGGTTATAATCTATGCAGTAGGCTAATTCTGCTTCATTTCTAGCAAAATCAATAGCTTTTACATACACCAGCCCTATTATTTTACGGTTTTGAGGCTCTTTTAGGGTGAATAGATATTCCTCGTGTTTAATAAACTCGCTGACTTTCTTTTCAACAAAGAGATTGGACAGGGTAGGATTTAAATTTGACGCAAGTGTACTAGGGAAAAATCTGCTTAAGTGATTTTCGTTTGCACAGCAAAAATCACATAATCGCCACCCGTCTCGCTCAGATATAGGATTGATTTCGAAATCTGGTAGTTGAAAAGAATTCATGATGCTACTATAATTTCGGCTATATGTTACAAATGATTGAAATTAAGCCGGCTTATATTCTTTTACGGCGTCAATAAAGGCTTTTGCGTTTTCTACCGGAACATTGGGTAAAATACCGTGCCCTAAATTTACAACATAGCTGTCCTTGCCAAATTCGTTGATCATTTGGTGAACCATTTTCTTGATTTCTGCCGGTGGAGAAAGCAATCTGGCGGGATCAAAATTTCCTTGAAGGGTAATTTTGCCACCACTTAAATAACGTGCGTTTCTTGCCGAACAGGTCCAGTCCACACCCAATGCTGATGCACCTGATTTTGCCATATCGCCCAAAGCGAACCAACAACCCTTACCAAAAACAATGACCGGAGCCTCGTCTTTTAAAGCATCTATAATCTGCTGAATGTACTGCCAAGAAAATTCTTGATAATCCGTTGGTGATAACATGCCGCCCCAAGAATCAAATACCTGTACTGCATTTACACCAGCAGCTACTTTAGCCTTTAAATAGGCAATGGTGGTATC
>JAHDDL010000008.1:4260-22226 GCA_020629415.1 Maribacter sp.
AAATACGGACCAAAATTGGGTTTCATCTCCACATGAATGTTCATGGCCTGTGGTATCACTAAAATATCACTAAAAAGAATAGCGGCATCCATACCATATCTACGAATAGGTTGTACCGTAATTTCAGATGCCAATTCAGGAGTCTGACATCTTGTAAAGAAATCATATTTTTCCTTGATTGCCATAAACTCAGGTAAATATCTACCCGCTTGGCGCATCATCCATACTGGTGGTCTTTCTACAGTCTCACCTTTTAATGCTTTTAGAAATAGGTCGTTTTTTAAGCTCATAGTTTATGTTGTTCGTCATTGCGAGGAGCCTTTTTGCTCCGAAGCAATCTGTTTGTTGGTGTTCCTAAGAAACAGATTGCTTCGCTATGCTCGCAAAGACGTTAATTTTTAATTTTTTAGCCAACATCCATTGGCTAATCTTCATAATCCGCATTCACCAATTCAATAACACTTTCTACCGTTGGTATTTTGGCAACTTTAACTTCAGTGAAATGTTCCCTGGCCGCTTTTGCAGTGGTTTCGCCTATGCAATACGCAATTTTATCTGACGAATTTTCTTGAAGATAACTTTCAACGTTAGACGGACTAAAGAACATGATGCCTTTTACGGATTCTGGTATGGACTTACCGGATAATTTTGTTCTATATGCTTCAATGGCATTGACCGTAATATTGTTTTCCTCTAAGATAACAGGCAATTCTTCCAAGCTAAGATTTCCGTGAAAATAGGTAACTTCTGTACCATCAATAAATTCCACTAGGTGATTGGCCAAGTCTTTTGCATTGTTTTCGTAATGCGTTATTTTACCAAACTTATTTTTTATAAATCGTCTTGTTTTTCTACCTACACAATAAATATTCTCAAAATTTAATTCGGACACATCTCTACTTGCCAATACTGCTTCAACGGCATTTTTGCTGGTGAAGACTACATTCTTATGCTCCTTTTTAAGAACAATCGGAGAAATACGATTAAAATTGATTTTTATGAAATCATCTGAATCCGCATTTACAGAAATATTAAGGCTAAGTTGCTGTTGAGGTGTAAGTTTCTTTGTAGAAAAAATGTTTACCTCGGTTCCGGCACTTGCCAATTCCGTCATTAAACGTCTACCACCACGTGCTAAAATCGTCTTGGCACAGTCAATACCTAAATTTTGGTGTTTGCCAAGTGGTGCTGTTAATTCGGTTTCTAGCTTTTTGCTGCCATCAACATTTAATAATACGCCCTTAAGCGTAACAATATTTTCTTTGTTGATATAGGATAGTGCCCCTATAGGTGCGCTACAACCACCTTCTAGTTCCCTAAGAAATTGTCTTTCCAGGGTAACACAGGTATCGGTTTCCTCATGGTTCAGTTGCGCACATGCTTTACGTACTTCTTCATTGTCCTCCATGGCTACTACCATAATAGCTCCTTGGGCAGGTGCGGGCAACATCCAGGTAAGGCCAATGGTATTCTCTGGCTCTAAACCAATACGTTCCAGACCTGCAGCGGCAAAAATGGCACCGTTCCATTCATTATTGTACAATTTCTCTAAACGGCTGTTTACATTGCCCCTTAGATCTACAACAGTGTGTGTTGGGTATCTGTTGAGCCATTGTGCCTGTCTACGTAAACTACCGGTAGCAATAACGGCATCACGTGCTCCCAAAAACTCTTCATTGTCCTTAAATGCCATGATATCCATGTAATTACCACGTTTTAAAACAGCGGCCTTTACAATCCCTTGCGGTAGGGCAGTGGGTACATCTTTCATGGAGTGTACCGCAATATCAATATCGCCATTGATCATGGCAACATCCAATGTTTTGGTGAATACTCCGGTGATACCTAATTCATACAAAGGCTTATCTAAAATTAAATCTCCCGTAGATTTTACAGGTACTAATTTTACGGTATGGCCTAATGCTTGTAGTTGGTCTTTTACGGTATTTGCCTGCCATAGCGCTAACTCGCTATCGCGTGTGCCTAATCGTATTACTTTACTCATTTCTCGTCCAATTCTAATTGAAAAACTTTTTGGATAAATTCTAAACTTGAATTGGAATCTACCGAGTCATCTTTAAGATGATTTGCAAATTGTTTGGTTATTTTTTGAATGATGCGATTGGTGACTACATCTGCCTGGTGCGAATTAAAATCGACCGTTTTTTTGGATTGGTAGTCAAGCTCTTCATCCTTTATAGTCTTTAACTTCTGTTTTAAAGCTTTGATAACGGGAGCAAATTTTCTGGTTTCCAACCATTGGTTAAAATCATGCTTTACTTCTTCATTGATAGCTTCCGCTTCTGGAATAAATTGCTTTCTACGTTCCAATGTTTCATCGGTCATTTGAGATAAATGATCTAAATGGATGACGGTTACGTTGTCCATATCTGAAACGCTTGCGTCAACATTTTTGGGAACGGACAAATCTAATATCAATAAAGGTTTATTGGTATAGATCAATTCTTTGGTAATCGTTGGTTTTTGTGCACCTGTGGCAACCACCAGTATATCGGATTTTCTTATTTCCGATTGCAAATCGCCGTAATCTTTTACCATAAGGTTGAACTTCCCCGCAATTTGCTCAGCTTTACCTTTGGTTCTATTGATAAGGGTAATGTGTGAGTTTTTGGTGTGCTTTATTAAATTCTCGCAGGTATTGCGGCCGATCTTGCCAGTACCAAATAATAGAATGTTCTTATCGGATACATTTTCAACGTTTCGCATAATATATTGTACGGACGCGAATGCTACGGATGTGGCTCCGGAAGAAATCTCAGTTTCGTTTTTGATACGTTTACTAGCTTGTATGATGCTATTACAAAGACGTTCAATAAACGGATTTGCAATACCCAATTCCTTGGAGCGCTTAAAACTTTGTTTTAACTGGCTAATGATTTCAAAATCACCCAGTATTTGGCTATCCAAACCTGTACCTACACGAAACAAGTGATTGATAGCTTCTTTGTTCTTATAGACATATGCCACTTCTTGAAACGCTTCAACGGTTCCGTTAGAGTGGTCACATAATAATTTTATAAGTTGAAAAGGATGTTGGGCAAAACCATGTAACTCGGTCCGGTTACAGGTAGATGTTGCCAATAAACCATCTATGCCCTGATTTTTAGCTTCTTGTAAAAGCGATTTTACGGCCACTTCGTCCAAACTAAATTTACCACGGGCCTCGGCATCGGCCTTTTTGTAGTTTAGGCCAATGGTATAAAAGGAATTATGTTTAGAAATGTGATAGTCCTTCATAAAGCGGATACAAAAATATGAGCATCCTTTCAATAAAAACAACGCTAGAGGTACAATTAATGTCGTCTGCCGAATTTTTGGGCAAAATATGACATTTATCAGTTTATTAGCCATAATTTTATGGTGGTTTCAGTCAATAACTACAATTTTATTTAGATGCTTTCTAAATAGATATAAATTCAATTGAAGAAAATGGATATAAAAAGTAACGCTCAAGGGTCATATGACGAAGTTTTGATCGAGGACGGATTTTACGTTCTTAAATTTCAAAATGATGAAGATATAGCAGTTCAATATTCTCGTGATATCAATAAACGTTTTATACAATTTCACTTCTGTTTAAAGGGTAACGGCACCTATAATTTTAATCAAGGAAATTATAGTTTAGATGTAAAGGAAGAGAACTCTTTGTTATTGTATAACACGCAGTTAGATCTACCGTTGAATTTAAGTCTTAATCCAAAATCATCATTGGTTTCCGTGGTGATGACCTTACGAAAATTTCACTCTCTTTTTACTGCAGAAGCAGATTATATACCATTTTTAAGTGCCGATAATACTGAGAAAAAGTATTATGCTCAAGAACCATTTTCCCCATCGATAGCCGTTATTTTGAGTCAAATCGTAAATTATAATTTACATCCGTCTATAAAAGCGCTGTATGTAAAAGGTAAGATTTATGAATTGATTGCCTTGTACTTTAATAGAAGCCCCAATGCAGATATTGAACAGTGCCCGTATTTGGCAGATGAGGAAAACGTAAAGAAAATCAAGAAAGCCAAAGAAATTATTTTGGCCAACATGGCTGAACCACCAACATTGGCAGAATTATCAAGTGAAGTAGGCTTGAGTCTAAAACGCTTAAAAGAAGGATTTAAACAGATTTATGGAGATTCTGTATATAGTTTTCTATTTGATCACAAGATGGATTTTGCAAAGCGATTATTAGAAACCGGTCAGTATAATGTCAATGAAATAGGGCTTAAAGTGGGGTATAGTACCTCAAGTCACTTCATTGCGGCGTTTAAGAAAAAGTATAACACGACACCTAAAAAATATTTATTGGCTATGGCAGGGGGCAATGCTTAAAGTGGTCTTGCAACCATAATACCTGTATTGCTTTTAATTCCTTTTAAGTAATCTGCTAAAGGTTTTTTTGATACTTCAACCTCCATAGACCCGGTTGATGCATGTAGTAAGTGAATTCTACCATCTTTTTCGCGCGTAGCAATACCCGTATGGGTAACGTCCAAGCCATTGATGGAAGTTGCTAAAGCAATAATATCACCAGTTTGTATTAAGTGTTCATTGGCGGCAATATCATCTTGTGCCAACACACAAATAGCCTGACTATTTAAATAGTTTTCGGATGCTTTGATTTTTGAGAAATTAACATCATCTGCCAAGAAGGGATACAAATCTCTGTGCGTGCTCATAAAATTAATATCCTTAGTGATTGCTGCGCCACCAATTTCACCGGTAATATCTTTAAGAAGCCCTTTTTCGGCATTGTTGGCAATCCACTCGGAGAAATAATGGAGGCGAGAGGCATAACCATTTAAAGAACCATCTTTATATCTAATAATTTCCAAATTTTTTAAAAAGGCATCAAACGCTTTTTCTTGTTGGCGAAGTAAAAGTGAAAATGCGAGTACATTTTCCACAAAAGTGGTACAATCCAATCCTTGTAGGTTTACGACCAAGGTTTCTGTGTCGCCAATTTCTAACGTTTTGGCAACATACGGCGTTTTCATAAATGTTTTACCAACGCTGACCATAGTGGCGCCAATATCATCCTGAAACATACCGTCTATTTCAACTAGTTTGCTCTCAACGGCCGCTCTGTCTTTTGGGGAGCATGTGATTTGTTGGGCTTGGACGGATATGTATGCAAAAAGAGAAAGAATTACTACTAAATGTCTCATAACGCTAAATTATGAATTGTTATTTTCATCCGAGGACTTTTCCAACAAAACCCTGTTCTTGGCTATACTCTCCGGATAATTTTTCTGTAAAAATGTAATTAACTTTTCACGTACATGAACACGAAGATCCCAAGCAGTGGGCGAATCTTTGGCGCTCATAAGCGCTCTTATCTCTACACTGTTTTGTTTGCTGTCAGTAACTTGAAGTACATTGACCTCTTTGTCCCAAAGCTCTGTGCCTTCCAAAATTCTGGTCAGCTCTTTACGGAGGGCATCAAATGGTACATTATAATCGGTATAAAGAAAAACGGTTCCTAAAATATCAGATGAGGTTTTGGTCCAGTTTTGAAACGGTTTCTCAATAAAATAAGGTGTAGGTACGATCAACCTTCGTTTATCCCATATTTTTACGACCACATAGGTCAATGTTATTTCCTCAATACGCCCCCATTCACCTTCTACAATTACCACATCATCTATTTTAATAGGTTGCGCTATGGCAATTTGAATACCGGCTAGGACAGTACCGATCATTTTTTGGGCAGAGAACCCAATGATAATACCGGCAACACCTGCAGAGGCAAAAATACTGACGCCCAATTCACGAATACTCTCAAAACTCATGAGCACTGCACCAACCGCAAAAATTATAATGATGAAAATAAAAATGCGTTCAAGAATATTGAACTGGGTGTATATTTTTCTAGCCCTTAAGTTATTCTCGACATTAACATCATAATTACTAACAATAATGGTTTTTATAATTTTTAAAAGATTTAGTGACAACCAGGTTAGTGATAGAATAAAGAGAATAGTACTTACCTTTTTAAAATAATAGGTATAATCTTCTAATTGTAATAATGTTCTTAATGAAGGTGATCTAAGCCAGATAGATACTATAATTAAAAATATTGGGCTGCTTATCTTTTTAAAAGTACCGTGCGGTATTAAATACTTAGGGTCTTTACCAAATTTTTTAATGATAAATGAAATGACCCAATAGGTAATTAGGACACCTAAAGTAGAGGCTATAAAAAAGTAAAGTGCTTTTGTTGGTACGGTATCAAAAAAAGTATTCATTATAAAATGTGTTATAGTTTTTGATGAATTACAACTTACTAAAATTAAATAGCACTAAAAATTATTTGACCAGTTATTAGATTGCTTTATAAGAGTATAGAAAAACTATTGTCAAAAATTGAAATATCATCGATTTGCAAGTGTTATTTTTGCAATTGAATAACAAACACATACGCTATGAAAGGAGTATTATTGGTTAATTTGGGTTCACCTGATAGCCCTACCCCAAAAGATGTTAAGCCTTATTTAGATGAATTTTTAATGGATGAGCGTGTCATAGATGCGCCAAAGTGGCTAAGAACAATTTTGGTAAGAGGAATTATTTTGCAGACCAGACCTAAAAAATCTGCAGAAGCCTATGCTAAAATTTGGTGGGAAGAAGGTTCTCCACTAGTGGTAATTTCTGAGCGTTTTACCAATAAATTGAAGACACAGACCAATATGCCGGTTGCTTTGGGAATGCGTTACGGTACCATGTCTATCAATAAAGCTATGCAAGAGTTGAAAGATAAAGGAGTTGATGATGTGCTGTTGGTGCCTTTATATCCACATTACGCAATGTCTAGTTTTGAAACTGTCGTTGTAAAGGTGTTAGAAGAACAAAAAGCTTCTTTCCCTGGAATGAAGATTACAACGTTACCTGCTTTTTATAAGCATCCTGAATTCATCAAAGCACTTTCAGAAAGTATAAAAGACGGGTTAGAAGGTTTTGATTATGATCATATATTATTTTCATACCATGGTATACCGGAACGTCATATTCGTAAAAGCGATCCCACCAGTTTTCATTGCAAAATAGATGGTACTTGTTGTAACGTAAATTCTGTAGCGCATAATACCTGTTACAGACATCAGGTATATGACACTACGGAAATGGTAAAAGCCTATTTGGGTCTAAAAGAAGAACAAGTAAGTTCGTCATTTCAATCTCGTTTGGCAGGTGATCCTTGGCTAAAGCCTTATACAGATTATGAGTTTGAACGATTGGCAAAAGAAGGCAAGAAGAAATTAGCTGTTATTACTCCCGCTTTCGTGAGCGATTGTTTAGAAACCTTGGAAGAAATTGCTATGGAAGGTAAAGAACAATTTATGGAAGCTGGTGGTGAAGATTACAAGCATATACCTTGTATGAACGATAATGATGCCTGGGTGAGCGTCATGGCCAAATGGGTAAACGATTGGCAAGCTACTGATAAATTAGATGTAGTACCAAGTACCTAGTGTCCTCTAAATTCTAACAAAATCACTGCTATGAAAATTGAAGAAATAGAATTAATACTAGAACCGTTAAGAGAACAATTAAGAAATCATGCCCTTTATGGGAAATTGAAGTCCGTTCAAGATATAAAAGTATTTATGGAGAGCCACGTGTATGCCGTATGGGATTTTATGTCGCTCTTAAAGGCTTTGCAAATTAATCTTACCTGTACAACGTTACCGTGGAAACCGGTTACGAATACAAATACCGCTCGGTTTATTAATGAAATTGTTTTAGAAGAAGAAACAGACGTAAATGAATTGGGGGCATTAAAAAGTCACTATGAAATGTACTTGGATGCTATGGTAGAAGTAGGTGCGGATACTCGTAAAATAACCGATTTCCTAAGTAAAATTGATTCGCTTGATACGGTTTTAGCAACAATTAGTAATGCCAATTTAAATGATGCCGTAAAATCATTTTTGTCATTTACCTTTAAAACGATACAAACGCAGGAACCACATAAAATTGCAGCTGCATTTACTTTTGGTAGGGAAGATTTAATACCAGATATGTTCTTGAAAATTGTAGATCAGGCTGGTGCTAATGCATACCCTAAATTACAATACTACCTAAAAAGACATATAGAATTAGATGGGGATGAGCACGGTCCGCTTTCATTAAAAATGATCCAAGAATTGTGTGGTGATAATGAAGCCAAATGGCACGAAGTATTGGAATGTTCTGTTACTGCATTAAAAGAGCGTATTAATTTATGGAATTTCATTGCAGATTCAATTGTAAAGGAACAAGCAATAGTGGTATAGTTATATTATTTCTCAAGGAATGAAAAATTAAAAGTTAAAATTCAATGCAATGGCAAACGTTTCCGCAGAACAATTAGGAACGGAATCAATATCTAGTTTGCTTATAAAACAAGCATTGCCTGCCAGTATCGGTATTTTGGTAATGTCACTCAATGTTCTAGTAGATTCTATCTTCGTTGGTAATTGGATAGGGTCCATTGCTATTGCAGCTATAAACGTAGTCTTACCCATTTCTTTTTTTATAGGTGCTTTAGGTATGGCCATTGGTATTGGCGGTGCCAGTATTATTTCAAGGGCCTTAGGTGCCGGAGATAAAGAGAAGGCAATACGCACTTTTGGTAATCAAATTTCATTTACCATTTTGATCACCACAACAATGGTTGCCGTAGGGCTTACTTTTGTTGATACTCTAATCCCTGCATTTGGCGGTAAGGGCTCTATTTTTGAGTTGGCTAAAATCTATTATGTTATTGTGCTGTATGGTGTCCCTTTCTTAGGTCTTAATATGATGGGTAATAACGTAATCCGATCGGAAGGCAAACCCAAATTTGCCATGATTGCCATGATAATTCCTTCAATTGGAAATTTGATTTTGGATTATTTGCTTATCAACGTGATGGATTACGGTATGGAAGGAGCCGCTTGGGCCACCACCATAAGTTACTTGCTATGTTTTCTATACATCGTTTATTTTTTTCTGTCCCATAATTCAGAATTAAAACTGAGTCCAAAATATGTACGCATCAAGTTTTCAATAATCAAGGAAATAAGCTCACTTGGGGTGGTGACGCTCTCACGGCAGGCAGTAGTGAGCGTAATTTATCTATTGATGAATAACATTCTTTTTGATTTGGGAGGCGAAGCAATGGTAGCCGTTTATGCAATTATAGGTAGAATGTTAATGTTCGCCCTTTTTCCGGTATTCGGTGTCACACAAGGTTTTTTGCCCATTGCAGGGTTTAATTATGGTGCTGAAAAGTACGATAGGGTAAAAGAATCTATATACACTGCTATTAAATATGCGGCAATATTGGCAACAATCGTTTTCGCCGGACTCATGATTTTTCCTGCTGAAATAGCAGGACTCTTTTTAAGCCATAAACCTAATATGAGCGAATTGGAATTGGCATCCAATGCTTTTGTCTTGGAGCATACCCCATCTGCCATGCGATGGGTATTTGCCGCTACTCCCATTATTGCCTTACAGCTTATTGGTGCGGCATACTTTCAAGCCATAGGAAAAGCGGTGCCGGCACTATTATTGACCTTATGCCGACAAGGGTTCTTCTTTATTCCGTTAATACTGATCCTACCAAATTTTCTAGGTGAACTAGGTGTTTGGATTTCCTTCCCCATTGCAGATGTACTTGCAACCATTGTTACGGGGTATTTTTTGAAAAAGGAAATTGATAAGAATTTGGTTTAATTCAATAGTAAATCAAACCTTACAAAACATATTCCGTAAGTAGCGTTAGAAACGCTAAAGAATACGAGTATGATTTTTATTTTATCACAATTAATTGCGGTTGCCATATTTCTATTGGTATGGAAACTGAAAGAGTTGATTTCCAATCAAAACACATATATGAAGCTGCTAAAGGAAGAAGTTCCTAAAGCAGCTAAATTGAGAAATTAGGTTAGTTTGCAGGTTGTGCATGTAACAACTCCATTCCGGTAGATGACCTAGGTTTAAAACCTGTCCAGTCTTTTTCGTTGGAATCTTCCTGAACCTCTAAAAACTTGGTGTTGTCTTGGTTTTTTAAATGTTTACCTATGAAGGCAGTTACAAAATGCTGGTTTATATTATTCATTTTGCGCTGATCCCAAGATGGCTCTGCGTATCTGTAATATTCATCTATATGTAGACCTGGTGCCAAAGCCTCCGCTGGAGGTGGGTTAGGGGCTACATTATGTCTTGCATTCATATAGGTCAGCAAATAACGGTCGGCATTTACTGCGCCCTCGTATATGGCTTTTATTCCCTTTTCATAACCAGAGATATCATCTTGGCTGCCGGCAATAAAGAAAGTAGGGGTTTTTAATCCTTTTAATCCTTCGGCATCCCAAACACCACGTTCCATTCCCCATGGTGCAAATGCTACGATTGCCTTAATTCTGGCATCGGTCATTTTTTCGTAAGCAGCATTTCCGGCTGTATGTACTGAGATTGCAGTGCTGCCACCGGTCATTCCTGTAAAGAATTGTGCCAGACCATCGCTATAACCGGCCCCGCCAACATTTAATACGCCGTAGCCTCCCATGGAGTACCCTATAATTGCGGTATTGTCAGCATCTACTACACCTTCTAAATTATTTTTAGAGCCTTTTGCACCCATTTTCTCCATTTCATTGATTACAAAACGAATATCCTTTGGTCTATTCAATAATGTGCTTTGAAATGCATTGGCGTCTTTGAAAGTAGAATCGGTATGATCTATGGCGGCAACGATATACCCTTTAGATGCGAGGTTTTCGGTTAAATAGGTCATTAAGTATCTAGAGCCAACATAACCGTGAGAAACAACAACTAAAGGAAATTTATTTCCGGTCTTTGGTGTGGCATCTCTGTATGCGCGTCCCTTAAAGGTAAATGGAGTTAAAGGTCTTAACGAATCTCCCCTAGTCCCCATGACTTCATCATATACAACGGTTTTGGCATCGTCGCCTACATTGGCAGGATACCAAACTTCAATCGTAATTGGTCTGTCATACGTTGGGTCGTTACCTTCTTTTGAGTTTAAAATATCTACTTGGTTGGGGTTAACAAGGTTTACCGTCTTTACACCTACTTTATATTCCCCTCTGGCACTTAGTTCTGGTGCATCTGGTAATTGGTCTCCGTAAAGAAAATCATTGGTTTGGGCATTAACCGTATTTATTGTCAATCCGTTGAATAGAATGGCAATTAACGATGCCGAAAATAATAGTGTTTTAAATTTCATAATTGTTAGTTTGTTGCTCTAAATATAAGAATACTTTAATTGTTCGCATATTTTATTGTTAATGTTATAGAACTGATTTTTTTTACTTTCTGGGAATCCTTAATTATTTAAATAGGAATAGTTACCCTTCTTTTTGAAGATTGAATTTGTAAATGCCTAGTAAATTTTCATTTTGATAATAATCCTGATCTTGAGATGCTAATAAAATCTTAAAATCAACATTTGCTCAACTAATTGTTTAATTTTAGAGAAGACTAACTTCAAACTATCAAAATGAAAAAGCACCTTACCAATGCTGGCATACTCTTGCTGGCATGTTTGCTATTGCCGTTATCGGTACTATCTCAAAGAAGAAACAAATCACAAAGTACTGTAACGACCTACCCAGAAGAATTATATTCTAGTTTAGATTATAGATTAATAGGTCCGTTTCGTGGTGGTCGTTCCGCAGCAGTAACTGGAGTACCCGGGGAACCCAATTTGTTTTACTTTGGCGCAGCTGGTGGCGGAGTTTGGAAAACACTGGATGGCGGCCGTACTTGGGATAATATTTCCGATGGATATTTTGGTGGAAGCATTGGTGCCGTAGAAGTTGCAAAAAGCGACCCTAATGTCATTTATGTTGGTGGTGGTGAAAAAACCTTAAGAGGAAATGTATCTTCTGGTTATGGAGTTTGGAAAACCGAGGATGGAGGTAAAACATGGGCTACCGCCGGATTGGAAAAAAGCAGGCACGTACCTCGTCTTCGCGTGCACCCTAAAGATTATAATACAGTTTATGCTGCTGTGCTTGGTGATATCTATAAACCAACAAAAGACCGTGGTATATATAAAAGTACCGATGGTGGAAAAAATTGGAAGCAGGTACTTTTTGTAAACGAACAGGCCGGTGCGGTAGATCTGACTTTTGATCCCAACAACCCAAGAATATTATATGCATCTACATGGCATGCACAACGTACGCCTTACAGTTTAATTAGTGGTGGCGATGGTTCTGCACTTTGGAAAAGTATGGATAGTGGTGAGACCTGGACAGAGATTTCCAAGAATGATGGTTTTCCTACCGATACTTTAGGTATTATAGGAGTGGCTGTTTCACCAAAAAACTCGGAAAAAGTTTGGGCAATTGTTGAAAACAAAGATAAAGGTGGATTATATCGTTCAGAAAATGGAGGTAAAACATGGTCTCTTGTAAACGAAGAACGTAAAATTCGTCAGCGCGCATGGTATTACACTAGAGTGTATGCCGATACTCAGGATGAAGATGTTGTTTATGTGCTGAATGTAAACTACCATAAGTCTACCGATGGTGGTAAAACGTTTAATACCTTCAATGCTCCGCATGGGGATCACCATGATCTGTGGATTTCTCCTGAAAATTCTCAACGTATGATCATTGGTGATGATGGTGGTGCACAAATTTCCTATGATGGCGGAGAAACGTGGAGTACCTACTACAATCAGCCCACAGCTCAATTTTATAGAGTCACTACAGACAATTCTTTCCCGTATAGAATTTATGTGGCACAACAAGATAATTCAACCTTGCGAATAGAGCATAGAAGTGATGGTCGTACTATTGATGATAACAACTGGGAGGAAACTGCAGGAGGTGAGTCTGCATGGATTGCCGTAGACCCAACCAATGATGATATTGTCTACGGTGGTAGTTATGACGGATTTCTAACTCGTGTAAATCATGAAACGGGTTCTGTAAGAGGAGTCAATGTATGGCCGGACAATCCTATGGGAGCCGGAGCAGAAGCAATGAAGTACCGTTTTCAATGGAATTTCCCTATTCTGTTCAGTAGACATAATCCTAAGAAACTATATACCTTCTCCAATTATGTGCATGTAACGGAAAATGAAGGTCAAAGCTGGGAAGTTATAAGTGGTGATCTTACAAGAAATGACCCTACAAAATTAGGTTCAAGTGGCGGTCCTATTACTCAAGATAATACCAGTGTTGAATATTACTGTACCATTTTTACGGCAAACGAGAGTCCTTTAAAAGAAGGTTTGCTTTGGGTAGGTAGTGATGATGGATTAATACATGTTTCTAAAGATGCCGGTGCAACGTGGGAAAATGTTACTCCCCCGAATATGCCAGAGTGGAATATGATCAATAGTATTGAACCTTCTAATTTTGATGAGGGTACCTGCTATGTTGCGGCAACGAGATATAAGCTGGGCGATTTTCAACCCTACCTCTATAAAACAACGGACTATGGTAAAACATGGTCAAAAATAACGAATGGTATACCTGCTGAACATTTTACAAGGGTGCTTCGTGAAGATCCTAAAAAGAAAGGTTTGTTATATGCCGGTACAGAAACCGGTATGTATGTTTCGTTCAACGACGGGGTTAGCTGGTTCTCTTTTCAAATGAATTTGCCAATTGTGCCAATTACGGATTTAACGATCAAAGATGATAACCTTATAGTAGCTACACAGGGTAGAAGTCTATGGATTATTGATGATCTTACTGTTTTACATCAGTTAGATGAAGCTAAGAAAAATGCAAGTACCGTTTTGTTCAAGCCAAAGGATTCTTACCGAACTAAGGGTATGGCAGCTAAAAAGCCCTCCAAAACATCAGGACAGAATTTAGAGAACGGTGTAATTACTCATTTTTTACTTAAGAATTATTCAGAGAAAGATACGGTTCAGTTGACCTATACCAGTATGGCAGGTGATACCTTGGCGCTATATAAAAATCATTTGAAGAAAGATGGGTTGCTGAGCGGAGTAGAAGCGAAAAAACTTGAAGTTAAGAAAGGCGGTAACACTTTTGTTTGGGATACGCGAGGTAAAGGAGCTACCAAATTGGAAGGTATGATTTTCTGGTGGGCTAGTTTTGACGGGGCAAAAGCAGTGCCTGGTGATTATAAAGTGCATTTGAACGTAAACGGCAGCAATAGTAGCGAAACATTTACCATTTTGCCAGACCCAAGAGCGGAAAGTTCAGTGGCAGAAATGCAACAGCAATTCGATTTTATTACCGATATCAATACTACCATTGAAAATGCGCATCAATCTATAAAGAAGATTAGAGATGTTACTAAGCAACTGAATTCATTTACGGAGCAGTATAAAGATAACACTAGAACCAAGGATTTGATCGAAAAGGCAAAAGTGATGAAAGAGAAACTTGGTGAGGTAGAGAAGGCGCTGTATCAGACCAAAAATAGAAGTAGACAAGATCCTTTGAACTTCCCTATTAAGTTGACCAATAAATTAGGACATTTGAACAGTTTGGTTTCTATAGGGGACTTTCCACCAACTGAACAAGATATTGCCGTAAAGAATGAACTAACGGCCAAAATCAATAAAGAGCTTCAAATTTTTAACGAGGTAATATCATCAGAACTCAAAGAATTCAACAAAGAGTTTAATGAATTGAACTTGAACTATTTGTTTATTGATGACAGTAAGTAAGGTTCAAAACTGTCATTTCGAGTGAATTTTTGAAGTATGAAAAAATTAGTATCGAGAAACCTTTTGTGTTCCCAATGGTTCTTGATACTAATTTTTCTTTAGTCTTTACTCTAAGAAAAACCACTAGAACAGACAATTTAGAATATCAGAAATAACCACCTAACTACCACACATGAAAAAACAATTACTCTGCTTTGTAACGATACTGGCAACGACCTTAACTTTTGCACAAACTGCCAATGATTATTTTGAACCTTTAAAATTTAGAAATATTGGTCCGTTCAGGGGTGGGCGATCGGTAACTGCTACGGGCGTTATTGGTGACCCCATGACGTACTATATGGGTACGACAGGTGGCGGAGTTTGGAAAACCGAATCTGCAGGGCAACGGTGGGAAAATATTTCTGACGGATATTTTGAAATGGGTTCTGTTGGTGCTGTTTCGGTATCGGCATCTAACCCTAATATTGTATATGTTGGTATGGGTGAACATGCGCCACGTGGTGTAATGACATCTTACGGAGACGGTGTATTTAAATCTACGGATGCCGGAAAAACATGGAAGAAAATGGGACTTGAAAAAACCCAGCATATTTCACGTATTATCATTCATCCTACAAATCCGGAAATTGTTTATGTTGCCGCACAAGGAGCCCTTTTTGAAGGCAATGCTGAACGTGGAATCTATAAATCTACAGATGGAGGAAAAACGTGGAAAAATACGTTGTTCGTAAACAACTTAACCGGTGCTTCTGAACTGTCTATGGATGCCAATTATCCAGAAATTATGTATGCTGCCATGTGGGAACATCAACGTATGCCCAATATGGTGGTAAGTGGCGGACCCGGTAGTGGACTTTATAAATCTACCGATGCAGGTGAAACATGGCAAAAAATACATAAAGGATTACCTGAGGAAAAAGGAAAAATGGCTATTGCCGTTAGTCCGTCAAACTCTAACAAAGTATATGCATTGATTGAAAGTAATTCCAATGCGGATAAAGGTGGTCTGTTCGTTTCAAATGATGCCGGGGAATCTTGGAGTATGGTCAGTGGCGATAATCGTTTGGTGCAGCGTGCATGGTATTACATAGAGGTATTTGTAGATCCTAATGATGATGATACCGTTTATGTATTGAGTGCTCCTGCTTTACGATCTGAAGATGGTGGAAAAACCTGGGAGGATCTAGATATTGCACATGGCGATACCCACGATTTGTGGATCAACCCAAACAACTCTAAAAATATGATTTTGGCAGATGACGGTGGCGCATCTGTTTCTTTCGATTATGCAAAAACTTGGTCTACACAAGATAATATGCCCACAGCTCAATTTTATAGAATTAGTGTAGACAATCTATTTCCGTATAATATTTATGGTGGTCAACAGGATAATACTTCTGTAAAAATTGCAAGTTTATCTACAGGTAGCGGTAGCATTACAACAAGGGATTGGACCGATTCTGCCGGTGGTGAAAGTGCCTTTTTGGCTTTTGACCCAGATAACCCAAGGTATGTTATGGGCGGTCAATATTTAGGTACTGTTGAAGTAATGGATATGGTGTCAAAATCGGCTACCCAAATTATGCAAGCGCCTATTCAGTATTTAGGTCGCGAAGCTAGGGATATGAAATACTTGTTCAATTGGAATGCCCCAATTATAGCTTCGGTACATGAACCTGGAACTTTTTACCATGGTGCCCAATATGTTTTTAAAACTACGGATATGGGTAAAACCTGGGATATTATTTCACCAGACCTTACACGTGATATCGATGCAAAACAAGGAAATGGTGGAGGTCCATACACCAATGAAGCTGTTGGTGCGGAAAATTATGGTACGTTGGCATATATCTTGGAATCTCCACACGAAAAAGGATATATCTGGACCGGAAGTGATGACGGATTGGTGCATTTGACCAAAAACGGTGGCGAAACTTGGGAGAACGTTACCCCTAAAGGTTTAAAGGAATGTTTGATCAATGCCATTGAAGTTTCTCCGCATGATCCTGCTACGGCTTATATTGCTACCACAAGGTATAAGTTTAATGACTACACACCTGGCTTCTATAAAACAACCGATTATGGCAAAACATGGACGGCAATAAACTCCGGAATTCCGTACGGCGCATTTACCCGCGTAGTTCGTGAAGATGAGTTTAAGAAAGACCTGTTATATGCAGGTACCGAAAAAGGAATGTATGCATCATGGAACGGAGGTAAATCTTGGGAGCCTTTTCAATTGAATTTGCCAAAAACCCCTATTACCGATTTAAAAGTTCATCAGGGCGATTTAGTAGTGGCTACTTCTGGACGCTCGTTTTGGATTTTGGATGATATTGTTGCCTTAGGTCAATATCAGCCATCTAAAAAAGGACTTAAGATGCTAAAGCCAAAAGAAGCTTACAACGGTTCTTGGGGCAGTCCTTTAAATGGTAATTCTTCAAAATTTACGGGCAGTGATCCTTTTGAAGGTGTCAATCCTGCAAATGGGGTGGTATTGTATTATGAGCTTCCAAAATTAAAAGATAGTACGGCTATAACTTTGGAAATCACAGATGCTAAAGGTAATGTAATCAGAACCATTAGTTCTGAAAAAGATCCTACTTACACGCCTCATAATGGTGGTGGCGCTCCACCGGCACCGGTTTTAAGTAAAAATGAAGGTTTAAACCGTTTTGTTTGGGATATGAAACATCCTATCATGCCAGGTATACCAGATGTCTATATTGAAGCTGGGTTTTCAGGTCATAAGGTTTCTCCTGGTAACTACACGTTTACGTTAAACGTTGATGGTCAAAAAGTGACTACTACGGGTATCATAAAAGAATTGCCTACCTATGAAACAAAACCTGGACAGTACGAAGAGTTCGATGTATTTATGACCGCTGCCGAAGCAGAATTGACCGTAATGCACAATCTGGTCATTCAATTATATGCTGCTCAAAAAGAGTTGACCGCAATTTTAAAGAAAGTAACGGATCCAACGGTGAAATCTGCCGGTGAAAAACTACTGGCCGATATGAAGGCCTGGGATGCTGAAATGGTGCAGCGTAAATCCCAAGCTTATGATGATGTGGAGAACTTTCCTAATAAATTTACGGCTGAATATCTGTTCATGATCAACCAGACCAATAGCAGTATCCCCAGGTTGAATAAGTCTAGTATAGACAGAAAGACTGAGTTAGACGCGCAATGGACAGGTCTAAAAGCTAGGGGAACTCAATTAAAGAATACAGCAATACCTGCTTATAATAAAACCTTGTGGGATGCAGGAATTGGGGCAATAAGATTATAA
>JAHDDL010000008.1:22326-58912 GCA_020629415.1 Maribacter sp.
ACCTGCTTATAATAAAACCTTGTGGGATGCAGGAATTGGGGCAATAAGATTATAAAATACATTCAATCGACTTTTACTAACTTTGAATTTCTATTAGACCAGAAAAGAGAAGAGGGAAATGTGATTTGAATTTTGCACTTGAACTTGTTTCTTGCATTTGAACTTGCTTCTTGAACTTGAGTTTGTTTTTATAATCCTATGTCAGAATATTACAATTATATAAAGTCCTTGCATCTCATCTTTGTAATTACATGGTTTGCAGGGCTTTTTTATATACCTAGGTTATTCATTTACCATATTGAGGCGAATGCTAAACCATCACCTGAAAAAGAGATTCTTTCCAAACAGTTGAAGTTGATGACCAAACGCTTGTGGTATATTATAACATGGCCATCGGCGGTATTGGCAGTGTTCTTTGCTATTTGGTTGCTGGTCATTTATCCAGGATGGTTATCACAGCCTTGGATGCATGTTAAACTAGGTTTTGTAGTAGTATTGATTTTATATCACTTAAAAAACCATCAGATTTTCAAGAAGTTTCAACGCGATGATATTCAGTATACTTCTAAATTCATGCGAATATGGAATGAAGGGGCCACGTTGATTTTGTTCGCCATTGTATTCTTGGTGATTTTAAAGAGTTCTTTTAACTGGATTTTTGGGGTAATAGGTATTATTGTTTTAGGTATCCTTTTAATGCTGGGCATAAGATTATACAAAAGGATTAGAAGCAAGAATCCTGAAGCTTAGTTATTTATCTTTAATTATGATTTTATAGATTTTTTTGCCGCAATTTTGGCTTTTGGCAGTATAAGTTTAAAAGTAGCCCCTTTACATTTTCCTTCTGATTCTGCGATTATGGTACCACCATGTGTTATGGCAATCTGTCTCACCATATATAAGCCTAAACCCGTTCCTTTAATATTGTCATGAAATCGTTCAAATGGGGTAAATAATTTATCTAACGCATTTTTATCCATACCCAAACCATTGTCCTTGACCAAAAAGATATTATTGTCACCTTCCTCTTCAAAATCTACATCAATTCTAGGGTTAGGTTGGTCTCCCATATATTTAATGGCATTATCCAAGAAATTACCAAAAACCTGTATTATTCTATTACGATCCCCAAAAATATTGGGCAGATTCTCAGCTATGTTAAGTTGTATGTTTTTGTTTTTTAGCTGACCTTTAATAAGATTTCTTGATAGCGCCAATATTTCATTGGTTTTCAACAACTCATTTTTATTCTCAATTTTACCTAATCTGGCAATTTCCGTAATGTCAGAAATTAATTCGTTCATATTGTTACACGAGACATCTATTAGGCTCAAATACTCCGTTACATCCGGATGGTCTTCCAATTCCATTTCTAACGGTATAAGACTAGCTAATCCTTTAATGTTGCTTAACGGACTTTTTAAATCATGTGATACGGCAAAAGTGAAACGTTGTATTTCTTCGTTTTTTAATTTTAAGTTGTTTGCAGCCTCTACAAGTTTGTTTTTTTGAAGTTGTAATTCTTTGGTGCGTTCATCGACCTTTAGCTCCAGCCTTTTTTGATTTTTTCGAATATTCACTAATTTAATATGTTGAGCTATATAGAATAACAATAGGACCAGGGCAACCATTAACAGTTTAAACCACCAGGTCTGCCAATAAGGCGGGGTAATTGTTATATGAAGGTCAATTTCATTATCTACCCAAACGCCATCAGAATTGGTTGACTTCATTTTAAGCTTGTATTCCCCGGGATTTAAGTTGGTGTATGTTGCTGTAGGATTGTTGCCTACGTAATTCCAGTTTTTCTCAAATCCTTCAAGGTAAAAGGCATAGTTTACACTTTCTGGTCTTCTAAATGTAAGTGCTTTAAAATCAATATTAAAAACAGATTGATCGTGACTAAATATTAATGAGTCTACTTGGCTAATATCTTTTTTTAAAACCCCAAACTCATCATTGGGTAAAACGGGTTGATTAAAAATTTTAAGTCCAGATACAAACAACCTAAGCGTATCTTTTCGCTTTTCAACATCTTTGGCGGTAAATACATTTAGTCCATTTATCCCTCCAAATAGGAATTCTCCTTTTTTAGTGGTCATTGACGAACTTGCTATGTATTCTTTTGCCTGTAGACCGTCGCCTATATCATAATTTATAGTTTCACCTGTTTTGGTATTGTATCTAATAATACCATCTTCGGTGCTAAGCCATAAATTACTGTCTTGGCCATTGATAATGCCTTTTACAGCATCGTTCTTAAGACCTTTTTCTTTTGTAATTGCTAAAAAGGAATCTTTTTCGGGGAGATATTTTAATAGTCCGCCCTGGGTACCCACCCAGACATTGTTTTCATTATCTTGTATAATGACATTGACGAATCTATTGGTTAAGCTGTTTTTGGTATGATAATGAACAATTGACCAATCATTATCTTTCTCTGTCAGCTTAAACAGACCTGAGTTTAAGGTGCCGATCCAAATATTACCTTGATTATCTTCGAATATTTTATGTAAAGAATTTATGGTAGTACCGTCTATGTCAGATATGAGCGTTATATTTTCATACTTATCCGTCTTAGGATCATATAGTTGAACTCCTGCAAAATAGTTAACGACCCATATTCTTTCCTTTCTATCTTTTAATAGGTCTATAACTATATTGGATTTTAAAAAAGAGTTTTCTGAGGTTAGTACACTATAATTTTTGGTTTTAGTATTCAGAACCGATATACCATGGGTCCAGGTTCCCGCCCATAATTCGTTTTCTTTAGTTTCTAAAATGGAAAGAACAACATCGCTATTAAAGGTTTTGTTCTTTAAAGAGTAGTTTTCAAAAGTATTTAGAGACCTATTCCAATAATTAATACCGCCACCATCTGTACCGATCCAAATGTTGCCCTTGGGGTCTTCCAAAAAGCAATTGACAAGTTTGTTACTAAGTGATTTTGGATTAAACGGATCAGATTCTATATGTTGAAACTTGTAATACTCCTTGTCATAAAAATTAAGCCCACTTTTGTAAGGTGCTACCCACATGGTGCCATTTCGTGTACATAATATTGCCCATATAGAGTTTCCTGCCAATGAATGGGGCTTTGTTACATCGTATTCTACGTGGTTCTTTAGATCTAAATTTTTAGAATAGATATATAAACCTCTGTTTTCTGTACCGACCCAAAGTTCATCATCCAAATTTTTTTCTAAAGACCGAATACCAAAACCGGGACTAGTTTCTTTTTCTTTATGAATACTTACCGTGTCTTCCTCTACCGTCAATTTATATAACATACCATTACCGGAACCTAATAAGAAGTTCTTTTTGGAAAACTCTATACCCGTAATGATTGCTTCTGTCTCTAGAATGTTACTGGTAATATTCATGTCAAAATCTAGCAAAAGCGTATTGTAGGTAAAAATGACCAATACCCGCTTATTATCTAATATTTCAACCTTTACAACTTTATTTAATCTTGGGTTTTCTAAATGTACAAGCTCATTGGGTGGTGAAAAGTGTTTTAGTTTTCCTGTTTTCAACTCATATTTGTACAAACCTGTTGATTCTGCACCTAACCATAACACATCATCTTTTCTTACGATAGATTCAAAAACTTCATTATTTATTGTTTTGCCCTCATTTTTAAATGGATATGGAGTTATTATATTTAGACTACGATGGTAAAGGCTTAGTCCTTCATTGGTACCAATAATTATATTTTCATCATCTTCATATAAAGACACAATATATTCATGGGTCAACTCCGTTTTTCCGTCCGAGCTCTTGGTATATATTTCAAAATCTTTACCATCATATCTATTAAGCCCATTACGGGTGCCGATCCAGAGAAATCCACAACTATCTTCTAAAAGAACCGTAGCGGTACTTTGAGATAAACCATCTTGAATATGTTGAAATTCAAGGTTTTCTTGTTGTTGGGATCGTGTTATATGCGACACTAAGAACACTACCAAATAAGTAAGAATGATAGGGAATTGTTTTATTTGCATGCTTGTTCTGTAATAATCTACTACGTACTAACGCAAATAAATGTAAGAAATTACTTCCAAATCATTTATTAACCTGTAATAATTTTTATATAGTAATTTATTTAAAAATAAGGTTAGTTTTATTTGAAATCATTTTTGTTGTATTAAATGAGATATCAGCAGCTTTAAACCATGTTTATTTACTGTCACGCATTTTTGAGCTTGGGATATATTTGGTGTAAAGCGCATCGTTTTAATTTGTGGATGTTGCTATTACAAGATAAAAATTGATCTAGCTAAATGAAACATATAATTAGAAAGCGCAACATAAAAAGTAATGTTGCGCTTTTTTTTATTTTTTATTTGGGCACGTATTGCCCGGTACGTAGCATAACGATAGAGATGTTCGTCTATACATTGTGCAAAACCAGTTTTAACATCATTTTTAATTGAGTTAGGTTTATCAGAAGAAAATAAAATTACCGTTAGTCCAATTAAAGTAATGTTGGCAATGAATGGGTACATACAATTCTAATATAAAATGTATCATTTTCTAATTTACATTTGGTGGCAATAGGTTTTTGATTTGCTAACTTGATTTTTTTTGGTGCGATATTTGCTAACTTTAGACGAAATAACAACAACTTGTTAACTAGAGTATCTTTACGGTCACGCATTTTCCTATCCATGATATTTTTGGTGCTCATTGCATCTGTATTAATAGCTGGGGTTACGGTATACCAATATCGTGAACAATCAAAGGATTATCATGAAAATAGAATGGAGCGTAAAGAGGAGCAAATACGCCAAAGTATTGATCTTGCCATTCAAAAAACTACCTATCCCGTTACTACAGAAAATCTTGATCTTATTTTTAAAAATGAAATCTATGAGATTGCCGTAGTACAGAACATGAACTTCAATATTTATAGTTTAGATGGTGAGCTTATTAAAAGTTCTCGCCCAAAATTTGCGAACGACTCAATTTCCATGTGCCTAGATCCAGAGGTTCTTAATAAGTTGGAAATTAGTCCAAATAAAAGATATGTTCGTGAAAATGCCTTGGCAGGGGACAAATACCAGGCATCATTTACCTATATAGCCGACCAAAAGTTTAAACCGATCGGTATCCTTAATTTGCCTTATTTTGAAGATAATTCATTTAATGATTATGAGCTAAAAGAGTTTTTATGGCGTTTGTCCGGCGTGTATTTGTTAATGTTACTTATGGCCATTGCTTTTGCATTTTTTATTTCTAAATACATTACTAGATCTTTGGAGACCATTTCTGATATGATGGAAAGAACGGGTCTAAGCAAACAGAACAAGAAAATATTTATTGAAAACCCGGGGGAGGAAATTGAAAAATTAATAAGTGCCTATAATGGCATGATCGACGAGCTTGGCCATAGTGCGGTAAAACTGGCAAAGAGTGAACGGGAACAAGCTTGGCGAGAAATGGCAAAGCAAGTAGCGCATGAGATAAAAAATCCTTTGACACCAATGCGATTGACCGTACAAAGTTTTGAACGAAAATTTGATCCAGATGATCCACAAATTCACGAGAAACTTAAAGAATATTCAAACACTTTAATTCAACAAATAGATACGATGAGTAGTATTGCCTCAGCGTTTTCTAATTTCGCCGAAATGCCGGCACAACAGAACGAGACACTGAACGTGGTTAAAATTGTAAAGTTGGCTTTGGATATTTTTAATGAAGATTATATTCATTTTATATCGGAAGAAGAGGAAATTATTGCGAAATTAGATCGAACACAATTAATTCGTGTAGTAACCAATTTGGTTAAAAACGCAATACAAGCCGTACCGGATGTTGAATCTCCAAGAGTTTTGGTAAGTGTAGCATCTGAAGGAGATATGGTAAAAATATCCGTGGCAGATAATGGTCACGGTATTGAAAAAGATAATGAAGAAAAAATATTTGAACCTAAATTTACCACAAAGACCAGTGGAATGGGTTTAGGTTTGGGTATGGTCAAAAATATTGTGGAAACGTACAAAGGATCCATCAACTTTAAATCTCATTTGGGTAAGGGTACGGTGTTTTGTGTCAAGTTTCCTAAAGAAAATATATAACTCAACAAATCAACAACCATGTCATACGAGACTTTATTAATTGAAAAGGAAGATACAACTGCAATTGTAACTATTAATCGCCCCAATAAATTAAATGCCTTAAACAAGCAAACTATTGGCGAATTACATGATGCTTTTAAAGATTTACAAAAAGATAAAGGTATAAAGGCCATTATTTTAACTGGTAGTGGTGAAAAGGCATTTGTTGCCGGTGCCGATATCTCTGAATTTTCAGATTTTAGTGAGAAAGAAGGAAAAAAATTAGCGGCCAAGGGTCAAAAACAGTTGTTTGATTTTGTTGAAGATCTTTCCAAACCTGTAATTGCAGCGGTCAACGGTTTTGCATTGGGCGGTGGTCTGGAACTGGCTATGGCTTGTCATTTTAGGGTAGCGAGCGACAATGCTAAAATGGGATTGCCGGAAGTTTCTTTAGGTGTTATACCTGGTTACGGTGGTACGCAACGTTTACCCCAGTTAGTGGGCAAGGGAAGAGCTATGGAAATGATCATGACCGCAGGTATGATTTCTGCAGATCAAGCGCATGCCTATGGTTTGGTAAACCATGTAACTTCCCAAGAAGAATTACTACCATTGTGCCATAAAATTATCTCTAGAATAACCAATAACTCATCTGTAGCCATATCTCATGCAATAAAAGCAATAAATGCTGGTTTTAAGAATACTGTAAATGGTTATGAGCAGGAAATTGAAGCCTTTGGAGCCTGTTTTGGAACAGATGATTTCACCGAAGGTACCACTGCATTTTTAGAAAAAAGAAAAGCAGAGTTTCCAGGTTCATGACATAAACCAAACCGGTTATGTTAAAACGTAGCGCTTTTTTATTTTTATTGGTCATCAATGTACTAAGTTCTTTTGCACAAGAAGAATTGGTTTCATATACCATTGGCGAAAAATTCCATGATAAATATAGGTATTCCAATATGCTTGCCATTGCTGATGACGGTAATGACGGTACCGTTGTTGTACGTGCCTATTACACAGGTATTGTTTTAAGGCCTAAGGGTTATTTTATTGAACATTACAATAAGGATCTAGAGCTTGTTTCTGAATATAACTATAAACTTAAAAATGCCAATTTTATAGATGCCTATGTACGTAATGGGCAAGTTTATTTGTTGTTTTTAGAGTATAACTATAATTCTAGAAGTTATCAGTATGAAGTGCATAGAAGTCCGTTCTCTCAATTTCAGTTTACCAAAGAAACGCTATTATCTATAGCGTCAGACCCTGTAGAGCAGCCTTTGGACAGAAATTTTTATAACAGAAACTTTTCTTCTGGCTTTACTACCTCTATTTTGTTCAACGATGAAAAGTCGGCATTTGCCATTACAACACACTATAAAAAAAGAAAGATAGATCAGCACTATATACATGTGTTCGACGCAGGTCTTAATAAAATAATGGAGCATGATTTTTCTGATGAGGTAGAGGAAAAAAACTATGCTTTTGAAAATATTGTTTTTTCCAAAGATTTACAGAACGTCTATTTGGTAGGTAAGGCTTACTTTAAAAAGAAGCGTTTTAATGCTACGGAACGAAAGTTTCAGTATGAAATGGTCAGAGTTTCTAAAAGCGGTAGAAGTGTACAGTCTTTCTTTACTCCCGGTAAATTTCCTGAGGCCTTAAAGCCTATTTTTAAAGGAAACGAGTTGTTATGTGTCGGTTTTTACGCAGATAGAAAGGACAATAGGTATAATGGTATCGCTTACTTTAATTTAGAACCCAATTCCCTTGAATTAAAAGCTGAAAAATTCAACCCATTTTCAGAACAGTTTATGATGGATAAGTTTGGCCGTGAAGATGATAAGGCTATCAAAGATTTGGTTTTTAAGGGAATGAATATTACCAAGGAAGGGAACATTCTATTCAATGCCGAAGAGTATTTTACTAGTAAGAGTGTACAATCTAACTCTAGTGGTGGTCGTGTTGCGGTAACTAGATATCACCATAATGATATTATCAGTGCAAAATTAAGCGCAAACGGAGATATGGTATGGGCAAGGAATATTAACAAAACGGAGGTAACGCAAGGTGATGGTGCATATGCATCTTATAGTGCCTATACTAAAAACAATACTACCTACTTTTTTATCAGTACATCTTCAGAGAATCCGCAACAATTGAGTGAAGACCGTATTATGTTTAAACAAGGATTAAGTAGAAATAGAAATGTCTTTTTAATCCGTTTGGATGAAAACGGACATATGAAATACAACAAGGTTATTGACGATACCGAAGCGCGACTACCTTTAATGGTATCTACACCTTACATTGATAGACAGAATGATGAATTAATGTTCTATGCTAAAAGAGGAACAAAAAAGCAATTGGTTCAAGTGACTGTTAAATAAATATATTATTAGGATTTATTCCATAATTTTGGATTAAATCCTAATAATGAATTCAAACTTTCCGTTAAAGGGTAGGGGAGCCCAAAAAAATACTAGCAATAAATTTTCTACGTATAGCTATGAGACAAGAGATGATTTTCTTGAGTTTTGTCGGTTAGAAGGAGAAGTTGCCGATAGAAATAAAACTCAGTACCTGCCTATTTTTCCAAAAACAATAGTAAATGAAGTTACTAGCCCAGATGTGGGTATGAGTTACTCTATGAACATGTATCAAGGTTGTGAGCATGGTTGTATATATTGTTATGCAAGAAATGCCCATGAGTTTTGGGGCTATAGTGCCGGATTGGATTTTGAGCGGAAAATTCTGGTAAAACATGATGCTCCAAAACTACTGGAGGCTAAATTGAAAAGTAAAAGCTGGAAAGCTACTACAATAGTTATGTCTGGCAACACAGATTGCTATCAGCCTGCAGAAAAGGAATTTCAGCTAACAAGAAAATGCTTGGAGATTTTCTTGAAATATCGCCATCCGGTTGGGATAATAACTAAAAATGCATTGATATTACGTGATCTGGATATTTTAAAAGAACTTAATGAATACGGCTTAATTGGGGTCAATATTTCAGTTACCTCATTATCCGAAGAAACAAGAAGAATTTTAGAACCTAGAACTACTACTATTAAGAAACGTTTGGAAGCTATACGTGTGCTATCTGAAAACGGTATACCGGTAAATGCAATGTTGGCACCAATTATTCCTGGAATAAACAGTCATGAAATTTTAAATTTGGCTAAAGCGGTTTCAGATAGTGGTGCTGTTTCTATGGCGTTTACGGTAGTTCGTTTAAATGGGGCAATCGGTGAAATATTTACGGATTGGATCCGTAAAACGTTACCCAATAAAGCTGAAAAGGTATTGCATCAAATACAAGAGTGCCACGGTGGCAAATTAAACGATAGTAGATTTGAAGTAAGAAGTCGTGGTGATGGTAAAATTGCTACTCAGATTCATGATATGGTTCGTTTAGCAAAAAGAACCTATTTTAGGGATAGATCGTTTCCTAAATTGAATACCGATCTACATGAATCTTATAAAGACGGACAGTTGAAATTATTTTAGTATAAGTCTATTTGGGAGCATGTGTTAGGCAATACAATGAATATTAGCGATGTTATTTTAACCATTAAGGTAAGGGCGTATATATGAGTTAAGTAATGCAAATAAGTCAAAAGTTTATGCATTTAAATTACCAGGTAAATTTAAAATAGTATGCAAAAGCATTGGATAATTATTTTCTTTGAAAAGTTTTGTTAAAATAAAGTCCAAAGTATCATTCTAAGCGTAGATAGGGAGAAATAAATATTAGAACTATTTATCATTACCAAAACACTACCAAGGGGAATATGAAAACTTTAAAGAATACTACCAAAAACACAGATAAGAAACCGTTCTTTTCTAGAATGAAACACTTAATTGAAAATGCCAATGCATGGGGCGTTTTTGTAATGGGCAGCACGTTTGTGCTCATGTTTGGTTCGGCTTATCTAGCGTATATATTACAAAACGACTTTACCCAATTGCATTTAGAGCGTAGAAGCACCATGATCGGGTTTATATTCATGATTGTTGCTGCTGCTTTTTTCGTTTTTAAATTGAGTTTCTTTATTTACACATTTATTAGATTTTTAAAGTATAAGGCAATACCATCTGTTTCTGATGAAGAATTGCCAAAGGTTACCGTTATTGTTCCTGCCTATAACGAAGGAAAGCAAGTTTGGGCAACATTGAAGAGTTTAGCGGAAAGTGATTATCCAGAAGATAAAATTCAGCTCCTTGCCATTGATGATGGTAGTAAGGACGATACTTGGACTTGGATGAAAGAAGCCAAGAAAGAATTGGGCGATAGAGTTTCTATTTGCCAACAACCTAAGAACATGGGTAAACGCCATGCTTTGTACAGGGGTTTCAATGAAGGTACCGGTGAAATTTTTGTTACGGTAGACAGTGATTCAATAGTAGATAAGGATACTTTAAGAAATTTAGTAAGTCCTTTCATTATTGATGAAAATTGTGGAGCTGTAGCCGGTAATATTCGTGTGCTTAATAACAAGAAAGAGATTTTGCCAAAAATGCTAGACGTTAGCTTTGCACTTAGTTTTGAGTTTGTACGTTCTGCGGAAAGTACCTTGAATTCTGTATTGTGTACACCGGGTGCTTTAGCGGCTTACAGAGCAACTGCCGTATTTGGTTGTTTAGATAAATGGATCAATCAAACATTCATGGGGCAAGCATCTGATATAGGTGAGGATAGAGCAATGACAAACATGATCTTAAAGCAAGGTTTCCACGTGTTGTTCCAAAGAAATGCGGTCGCATACACAAATGTTCCTGAAAAATATAAAGGGCTTTATAAAATGTTCATTAGATGGGGCAGAAGTAATGTACGTGAGAACATACAAATGTCTAAATATGTTTTTACAAACTTTAGAAAAGGACCAAAAGCAGGTACGCGATTATTGTTCTTTAGCCAGTTTTCTAGAATTGTATTGTGTTATCCTTTTGTTCTTTTCATGTTGATATTTGTACTTACACACCCATTACTGTTCTTAAGCTCCACTTTTGTAAGTATATTGGTGTTATCTACTTTTCCTGTGTTGTTCTATGCAAAAAGATACTCTTTGTCAGAATCTTTTTGGGCATATTCCTATAGCGTACTTTTTACGTTCGGTCTTTTTTGGATCACACCTTATGCGATAGCAACTGCAAGTAGAAGTGGTTGGTTAACAAGAGAGTTGCCACAAAAATAAACTACTTCATTTATAGTATATAAAAAGGGTCTTAACGAAAGTTAAGACCCTTTTTTAAATGGTTTGATGTTGTTGAATTATACTGTAAACTTAACTTAAATTTTTTAAAGGATTCCATTCCTGGTAAAATTGCTCCAGAAAATCAATCATATATTGGTGTCTTTCTTCAGCTAATCGCTTACCTGTTTTAGTGTTCATTTTATCTTTAAGAAGTAATAATTTTTCGTAAAAATGATTTATTGTAGGGGCTTTTGACTTTTTATATTCTTCCTTGGTCATATTAAGATTAGGTGGTATGCTAGGGTCGTAGAGCGCTCTATTTTTAAATCCTCCATAATTAAAAGCCCGTGCTATACCAATGGCGCCAATGGCGTCTAAGCGATCGGCATCTTGCACTACTTTAAGTTCTTTAGAGGTAAATGGTTTTCTTTTCATCTTACCATCCATCAGGCTGGCTTTAAATGAGCTATATTTTATAATATTGGTTACGTGGTTAATCGTTCTTTTTGGTACACCAAGACTTAATAAAAAATCTTCCGCCATTTTTGGTCCCAAGGTTTCATCACCATCATTAAACTTGGCGTCGGCAATATCATGAAGAAGTGCGCCTAGGCTAACGACCAAAAGATTTAGGTCATTTTCCTCTTTTGCAATTAGCATGCTGTTATTGAAAACACGTTGTATATGAAACCAATCATGCCCACCTTCGGCATATTTCAATGTTTCCTTAACAAATGTTATGGTTTCTTCTACAATTTCTGAATGGGTCATTTAAAGGAATTTATACCGCTAACTACGGATGCTTCAATTTGTTGAATAAGTTCATCTAAGTTGCCTTTGTTCTCTAAAGGTTGTTGTACATCTAAACGAACTTTGGCTCCTAACCCCATCGGAAATTGACCAAAACGAACCAGTTTCCACGAATTATTGATACTTATGGGAACAATCAATGCGGAAGGCGCTTTTTTAAGAAGCATTTTTAGACCCATAGGCTTAAATGGTTTTGGATGTCCGTCCCTACTTCTGGTTCCTTCAGGAAAAATTACCGCACTTCTATTATGTTTTTCAATATAAGAACCTAGTTTGCCAATTTCCATGATGGCGGATTTACCATCTTTTCTATCAATTAGTACAGAGCCTCCGTGAACTAGGTTAAATGAGACGCTTGGTATGCCTTTACCCAATTCCTTTTTGCTTACGAACTTGGGGTGGTATTTGCGCATAAACCATATTAGTGGCGGAATATCGTACATGCTTTGATGGTTGGTGACAATGATCAAGGGCCTATCGGTCGGTAAATCGAAATTATTTGTAAAGTTATAGGTAGTCCCTAAAATATTAGTGCTACGCATTAAACAAAGGTTCAATTTGCTAACCGTTGGTTTTAGACCACTATAGCCAAATATCTTAAAACCTAACCATTGTATAGGGTGAAAGATAAGCAGGCATAGCCCAAATGCCACGAAAAAAAAGGGGGTTATGATATATGAAAGCAACTTCTGCATCTTACAAAAATAAAAAACCGCTCAAATAGAGCGGTTTTTTAATCCCATTATTTTGTGGGAATATATGGAGTATTTAAAATTTAGCAGAACTCGTCATAAGCCTGAGCCAAATTCTGAGCGATCATTTCAGCTGGTCTACCTTCAATATGGTGGCGCTCTATCATATGAACCAATTCACCGTTCTTGAACAATGCCATAGATGGTGAAGAAGGAGGGAAAGGGACCATTAGGTTTCTTGCCGCATCAACAGCTTCTTTGTCTACACCTGCAAATACAGTTACTGCATGATCAGGTCTTTTGTCGTTTTGCAAGCTCATTTTGGCAGCAGGTCTTGCATTTGCCGCTGCACAACCACAAACAGAATTTACAACCACTAAAGTTGTTCCTTCTTTATTGATGGCATTTGCTACCGCATCTGCTGTATATAATTCTTCAAATCCGGCAGAAGCCAGGTCATCTCTCATTGGTTTTACTAATTCCGCAGGGTACATATTCTTAATGTTTTAATTAAACTGTTACAAAGATAATCAATTAGTCGCAGCACTGCTTCAGACCTTAACTTTTCATTGGCCTAACTTTCTCTGCGTAATATTTTATCTTTGGCAAAATTGAGATTTAGAAATGATTAAATGGTTGGGAGCTATAGTAGGCTTTTCTTTTAGAGGATTATCAGGAGCGGTGTTAGGTTTCTTTGCCGGTAGTATTATAGATAGTTTTTTTGGGTCTAATAAAGGTAGCGCACGTAGTGTGTTCGAAGATTATACAAGACCTAATGTTACCGCGGCAGATTTTGAATTGAACCTGTTGTCACTTTGTTCTATTGTTATTAAAGCGGACGGACAGGCCAGCCAGTCGGAAATGGATTATGTTCGTCAGTATTTCGTTAGTACCTATGGTAAGGATAAGGCCAATGCCATTTTTAGAAGTTTTAACGAAATAAATAAAAAGGGACAGATATCTGCACAAAAGGTATGTACTTTTTTGGCACAACGTACACGTTATGAAGTGCGTTTACAATTATTGCATTTTCTATTCGGTATAGCTCAGGCAGATGGTAATATTAGTAATCCCGAAGTTCAGAAAATTAGGGAGATAGCAGGGTATCTTAGGGTTTCTCTCAACGAATTTGAAAGTATAAAGGCCATGTTCGTAAAATCTGCGAACAACTCCTACAAAATTTTGAATATAGAAAAATCGGCAACGGATGCCGAAGTAAAAAAGGCATATCGAGAAATGGCTAAAAAATACCATCCGGATAGGGTAAATACAAAAGATGAGGCTATAAAGAAGGGTGCGGAAGAAAAGTTTAAACAAGTACAAGAGGCTTATGAGACCATTCAAAAAGAACGCGGTTTAAATTAGACAGGTAACTTTTAAGGTAGTTTGGAATGCAAGAATTTTGGTTTTATATTAAATTAGGTTTACAACATGTGTTGGATATCAATGCATATGATCATATATTGTTTTTAGCTGCACTGGCACTTCCATTTACTTTTAAAAGTTGGAAGAATGTATTGCTTTTGGCTACTGTTTTTACCTTTACGCACTGTTTGGCATTAGTATTCTCCGTTTATGAAGTATTGGTTATAGATGCCAGTTGGATCGAATTTTTAATTCCTGTAACCATAGTTAGCACTGCACTCTTCAATTTAGTGGAAAGTAGAGATAGAAAAGATGATAAAGGTATTTGGTTTCATGTACTCGTTACTGGTATTTTTGGACTAGTTCATGGTTTTGGATTCTCTAATTATTTTAAAATGATGATTATGGGAGAAGAAGATAAGTTTGCACCATTATTAGGATTTGCAGGCGGTATTGAATTATCTCAAGTAGTTATCGTTTTGTTGGTATTGATTTTAGCCTATGTAGTTCAAACCATTTTTAAGGTAAAACAGAGCTTATTTGTAATGGTAGGTAGTATTTTGATCATATTAATAACATTGCCATTGCTTTATGAAACATTTCCTTTTTAGACTGTTAAAGTTTAGCTTAACATATTGTTCTAACTGGACAAAACGGTTACTTTAGGGTAAGTGCTTGAACAAAGTTTACTATAAATGAAAAAAGAGAAGCAATTAAAATATGATAGGGCGTATTTACGTATGGCCAAAGAATGGGGTATGCTTTCTTCATGTAAGCGAAAGCAAGTAGGGGCAATTATAGTTAAAGATAGAATGATTATCTCTGACGGTTACAACGGTACCCCAACAGGTTTTGAAAATTATTGCGAGGACGAGGATGGATATACCAAATGGTATGTCTTACATGCAGAAGCAAATGCAATCTTAAAAGTTGCCAGTTCTACACAATCATGTCAAGGGGCTACTTTGTACATCACTTTATCACCCTGTAGGGAGTGTAGTAAACTAATTCATCAGTCTGGCATTAAACGTGTAGTATACCAACTAGGATACAAAGATGATTCAGGACTAAAGTTTTTGGCAAAGGCGGGGGTTGAAATACAACATATGCCAGAAATAAATGTTACTATCTAACGTTTACATCTATGATGAATAAAAAATACAGTGCTCTATTTCCTTTAATTATAGCTTCTGCGCTTGCATTGGGATTTTTTATAGGCGGAAAACTGAATTTTAACGATTCTCCCGAACGTCTTTTTTCTACGAATTCAAAGAAAGATAAACTTAATAGACTTATTGATTACATTGACTATGAATATGTAGATGATGTAAATACGGATAGTATTGTAGACGTTACCGTAAATAGTATTCTAGAAAAATTAGACCCGCATTCAGTTTACATTTCAGAAAAAGAAATGTCTGGTGTAACTGAAAATATGAAGGGTGATTTTGTGGGTATTGGTATCAATTTTTATGCTTACAAAGATTCTATAGCGGTTATTAAGACTGTAAAGGACGGACCAAGTTATTCTAAAGGAATTTTGCCCGGTGACCGTATTTTAATGGCGGATAACGATACGTTGTTCGGTAAAGACTATCCTAGCGAGGTCATTGTAGAAAAATTAAAAGGAAAAGAAGGCACTTCTATCAATCTTACCGTTTATAGAAAATCTGAAGACAGAACATTTAAGGTAAAGGTTAAACGTGGTATTGTTCCTTTAAAAAGTGTTGATGCATATTATATGCTTACAAAGGACATTGGGTATATAAAAGTAAACCGCTTTGCAGAATCTACATATAAAGAATTTAAAGATGCTTTGGTTAAATTACAAAAGCGTGGTGCCGGCAAGTTGGTATTAGATCTTCGTGACAACCCTGGTGGTTATTTGGGTATGGCAGAAGAAATGGCAGATGAGTTTCTTGAAGATGGTAAGCTTATTTTATTTACCAAAAACAAAAAAGGTAAGATCAACAAAAGTTATGCTACGGATGAAGGTAGCTTTGAAGATAAGCCAATCTATGTATTGATCAATGAAAGGTCTGCCTCTGCAAGTGAAATTGTAGCAGGTGCTTTACAAGATAACGATATAGGTACTATAGTTGGCCGAAGATCTTTTGGTAAGGGCTTGGTGCAACGCGAAATGGCCTTGGGCGACGGTTCTGCAGTAAGGTTAACCGTTTCTAGATATTATACACCAACAGGTAGAAGTATTCAAAAAACATACGCAAACGGAACTAAAGATTATTATCAACGTTTTACAGATAGATTTCATAGCGGTGAAATGATTTCTGTTGATAGCATTAAAGTAGCGGATTCTTTGAAGTTTACAACACCTAAGGGAAAAGTGGTATATGGTGGCGGTGGTATTATCCCAGACGTATTTGTACCTATTGGCAGCAATGAAAAGGAAGCTGTTGAGAGTATGGATAATCTAGGGTTTTTATCGTTCTTCGTATTTGAGCATTTAGATGAAGATCGAGAAAGATATGCCCATTATACGCAGGAAGAATTTGTGAACGATTTTAGGGTTGACGACATCCTTTTTGAGAAATTTGTTTCGTATTCCATAGATAGAAATTTAAGAATGAACTTCTATGATTATGAACAAAGTATAAAACGATTCTTAAAAGCGAGTATTGCAGAACAGTTGTTCAATACGAACATACATGCCAAAATAAAGTCAGACGAAGACCTAATGTTACAAAAGGTTCTTGAACTAGATGCCGGCACTATTCAGCAACAAGAATCTGGTGAAATTAAAGCTAATAATTAATCTTCATTAATTTTATCTCGAATCTTTCTACTGGTAATGAAAACCAAAAGAAGCACAATGGCGCATAATGAAGCCATTATACCAATTAATGCTATGGTACTATTTTTTTCAAAAGGGTCGGCAAAATTCACTAGAGTTACATTATAGGCAATAAGCGCTATTGCAATTACAATGAATATTATGGATAATGTCTTGCTCATAAACTTGTTTTTATAAAAGTACAACCTTCTATCGGTCTAGAAAAGTTCATTAATATTTGCGGCGAACAATTTAACAGCTATGGCCATAAGAATTACTCCAAATACTTTTCTAATGACGTTTACCCCATTCTTACCTAACATTTTTTCAATCTTAAGAGATGATTTAAGTACTATAAAAACAAAAATAATGTTCACCACGATCGCTACTATAATATTCTCTACATAATATTCTGCACGTAAAGAAAGTAACGATGTCAGCGTACCTGCACCGGCAATTAGAGGGAAGGCAATTGGTACAATGGAGGCACTTTCCGGTTCATCGTCTTTGTACAATTGAATGCCTAAAATCATTTCAATTGCCAAAAAGAATATAATGAACGCTCCGGCAACGGCAAATGAATTTACATCAATGCCGATCAAACCTAATATTTCATCCCCTAGAAACAAAAATGCGACCATAATCACCGCAGCTACGATCGATGCCTTTTCAGACTGAATGTGACCTACTTTTTTTCTAAGACCAATAATAATGGGTATACTGCCTAAAATATCAATTACGGCGAATAAAACCATACTAGCGGTTGCAATTTCCCTTAAGTTAAAATGAAATTCCATCTTTCAATTTTTTTGCAAATTTACGTTTATAACTATGCACTTAGATGTTTATTGTTAAAATTTTCTAAGACCTATACTTTTTAAAAAATGTATCTTGCGCCCTTTAAATTAGGTTATGTTTCAATTAGGGAAAACCATAGTATCCGAAGAGATAATAGAAAACGATTTTGTGTGTAATTTAAGTGCATGCAAAGGTGGTTGCTGTGTTGATGGCGAAGCAGGTGCGCCGGTGGAAGATTCTGAAACGGAGATAATGGTAGATATCTATGCTAAAGTGAAGCCTTTTTTAAGACCAGAAGGTGTTGCGGTTATTGAAGAGCAAGGTGCTTTTATCAAAGGTGAAGATGGTGAGTGGGAAACTCCTTTGGTAAACGGTAGTGAATGTGCCTACGTTATTTTCGATGAAAAGAAAATAGCTAAATGTGGTATTGAAGAAGCCTATAATCAGGGAGTAATAGATTGGAAAAAACCGGTTTCATGCCACCTATATCCTATTAGAGTACGTGAATACACAGAATTGACCGCTGTCAATTACCATAAATGGCAAATCTGTGATCCCGCATGTGCTTTGGGTGATGAATTAAAAGTGCCGCTATACAAGTTTGTAAAAGAGGCTTTGGTTCGCAAATTTGGAGAAGAATGGTATGCCGAATTAGAAGAAGTGGCAAAAGACCATCTTAAATAGTAGGTATATAAATTACGATCTGTGTACCGATCGGGTTTGTGTTATCATCAAATTTATCAATGATATCCACATGGAAGAAATTCTCATAATCACGAGAAAAATTTGCAAGTCGTTCTTTAGTGATATCAATACCTACAGACTTTCTTTTTAGTAGTTTACTGTCTTTAATTTTCTCTGCGGCATCTCTACCTACACCGTTATCGGTAATAACAATTTCTATAAATCCGCTTTTACCTTTTTTTACTTCTAGGTCAATATTCTTTAAGCCGTCTTTAGATGATAGTCCGTGCCATAGCGCATTCTCTAAAAAAGGCTGTAAAATAAGTGAAGGTATTTTAATGTTATGCGGGTCTATGTCATCTTTAATATGAACATTGAAGTTAATTTCATTTGAAAATCTAATATTCTCGATGTTCATATATAATTCTACTGTTTCCAGTTCTTCTGCCAGCGTAATTTCTCTTTGGGAAGATGCTTCCAATATTTTACGTACTAGTTTTGAGAACTTGTTTAAATAATGAACGGCATTCTTTTTCTCATTGTTTATAATATATAATTTTATGGAATTCAAAGAGTTGAATAAAAAATGCGGATTCATTTGACTACGTAACATACTCTGTTCTAAAGTCAATAGTTTTTTGTCCGCATTAAGTTGACTTTGACGATAAAGAATATATAGTATGCCGATCAGTAATATTAAGGATATACCAATGATAATAAGCATGGTCTTATTCTTTTTCAACCTCAATCGTACAGATTCGTTTTCTTGGGCAAGCCGCTCTAGCTGGTTGGCTCTTATTTGAGATTCATACCTTAAGATCATATCATTTACATATCTAAGGTTAAGCGCATTCGTTATACGTTCTTCATACTTTTTAGATTCTTTGAAATACTTCATACCCTTCTCATAATCATCTTTTTTTATCCAAAGTTCAGATAAGAATTTATTGGCATCCGCTATTTCAATATTAAATTCATATTTCTCTGCAAGTGCTAAACCAGATTCTAGGTTGGTTTCGGCAGCATCATAGTCTTCCAATCTAATATTTGCCCAGCCAAGGTTAATGTAAATTGTAGTAATTATCTTTTTGTCATTTAAGGATATGGCTTTTAGTAGATTGGTTTCTAGTATGTTGATTGCTTCTTTAACCTTGCCTTGGTGAACATAGACGTGGGCTATATTATAATTGGCTTTTATTTTACCGGTACTGGAGTCTATAAGTTCATAATAGACCAATGATTTACGGAAATTTTTTAAACCAGGTTCTAGTTTACCTTGAGATTCATAACACTCTCCTAAGTTGAGGTGATTTATGGCCAAACCCAATTTATCATCAAGTTCTTTTTCCAGTAGCATGGCTTTTTCATACTTCTCTATGGCCAGTTCATATTGCTCTAACATTTGATAGATACTACCAATGCTGTTCAATGATACGATAATACTTTTTTTGAGCCCTAAATTAGGATTTGCAACCGTTTCGGCTAATTCTAAGGCATCTTGACTGTAATCCAAAGCGGATTTGAAAGCATCGGTACGTCTATGTACCGTACTTATCATATTAAGACAATAAACCCTAAATTCTATATTGTCTGCCTCTACAGATGCCTTTAGCGCTTGTTGGTATAAGTCGAGGGATTTAACATATAATGATTGATCGCGGTAAATACTGCCAAGATTATTTAGGGCATATGCCTGTCCTAAATAATATTTACTTAAAAGTGATTTTTGCTCTATATACCGCAGTGCGGTAGTGTCGTTGCTAAATGTGCCCAGTAGTCTATCTATTTCTTGACAAGTTTTAGGAGTTGCCTTTAGCAAACTATCCGCACTTCTTTGTAAGCTTAGAGGTATGTCTTGAGAGTGGACAAGATTCGTTAACACTAAGGTGTGCAGAAGAAGGAATAGAATTTTGTACTTGAGTTTACGCACTATTAATTTTAGAAAAGCTGAATAATATTTATGAGAGCCAAGTTAATGGTTTAAAGCATGTCTAAAAAATCTGATTTTTTTTGCCTGGATACAGGAATTTTATGATTTGATTTCAATACCACATAACCATCTGTCTTAAGAAACTCTTTTATCTTATTTAAATTAATGATGTATGAATTATGAATTCTAAAAAATGAATCTGAAGGTAATAGTTCATTTACTTCTTTTAGCTTTTTTGTAAGTACTATTTTTTGCCCATCATTTAAAAATATGGTGCTATAATTACCATCAGATTCAGCGTATAATATTTCATCACTTTCCAGAAACAATATCTTACCATCCGTGTTAAGGGTAATGCGCTTGTGTATTGCTTTGGAATTATAATTTATAAGTGCCATTTCTAAATTTTCCACAGAAAAATTTGAACTATGGAATTTTTTTATTTTTACAATGGTTTCTTCCAAATCATCCGTATCAATGGGCTTTAAAAGATAATCTAATGCCTGACTTTTTATCGCTTTCAACGCATATTGATGATACGCGGTGGTAATAATAACGGGGAAATTTTTATTTGTAAGTTTTCTAATAAACTGAAAACCGTCCATTGTTGGCATTTCTATATCTAAAAAAAGGCAGTCTGGCGTGTTTTTTTCTAAATAGGACAATGCTTCATGGGGGTTTGTAAATGATGCTATTACATTGATTTCATCACTAAAATTTGTTAGTTCCCAGGTGAGGCTTTGAAGCGCTTTAATTTCATCATCAACGATTACGGCTTGTAACATAAAAGATCGGGTATCAAGTTAGAAAGTTATGAAAAATTAAACGCTTGTCTAATTTTCTGGTATTAATTTGTATCAATGGAGGAAATATTGGTGTAATCGGTAAATTTTGGTCCCAGGGTTTTAAATCACATACCATCAATAAAAAGAAAGAAAAAGACTACAAAAGTAAAATTTTGTGAACTGGACTAAATTTTTGTTTTCCGATTATACAAAAAAAGGCACAGGTTATACAATATAGGTCTACCAGTTTTGAGCTTAAATTTACCTTTAGCAAAGAACTTCAGGTTGTTATAAATGAATTTGATATGAGGAAATGCAGCATTATGTTGGCATTATTTATAGTAGTCTTATTGATTGCTTCTCAGTTTATGAAGGAAGAAGGGCGTTTAAATGAAAATTTGGCTGTAGCGAGCAAAGTTCAAGACCAGAACTTTAATAGACCTTAATTATAAATCCATGCAGAGCATTATTAGATTTATATACAAGTCTTTTAAAATAGTTTGTTTTTGGTTTGTACCATTCATTTTACTTGCGGGCGGTTCAAAAGCAGATTTTGAAACGTCAAGTTTAAGAGACGGTACTTGTAGTTTTGATATTGAAGGTAAAATGAGCTTCCATTTAGACGGAATAGCAACCTTTGAAAATAGTAGTGAAGAAGATAAACTTTGTAATACAACAGAAAAATTGTTGTTGCGTTTTGTTACTTGTGATGATGCGCAGTTGCAAACTTTAGAGTTTATAATTGCATCTAAAACAAAAGGTAATTATGGGGTGCAATCAGGAACATATAGTGTTCAAAATATTGACCGACTGATGAAAAGTTTCAGTGGGGTTTTTGGTTTTGCAGATATGGGAGGTTTAAGTGAATTGCCTTTTTTGGTAAAATCCGGGAACATTATTATTGCCGATAGTTATGCTAACATGATAGATGGTAGATTAGAGGTACAATTAGAAAATACAAAGGGAGAAGCATTATACATTAATGGTTCTTTTAATGCAGAAATAAAGGTTTAAAATTAGTACGGTTCTTTATAAGATAGTGTATGTTATCTTATATCTAATGTTTGAGCGCCAAAATAAGTATAACTACGATTCGTCGTACGATTACATTCTAAGAAAAGGTTTCGGGGGAACTACCTTTATTAGACTTGGTGGGCATTTTTCATAATAGAAGCATTAGTGGGACCGTACATTTTTTTTGTCCTGTATATTATGAGCATAAATTACTATTGATTGGGCGATATGGATTTAAATTGTGAAAACTTAAATGATTTTAATCCTGAATTATATAACAATTAGTGTTACATGTTCTATTGGTAATAGAAGTTATTTCAAAGAAATATTTAATCGGAATTTTCTATAAAAAATAAAAAAGACCCCGCATAATGGGGTCTTTTTTATATACGGCTAAGCCGAGGTTAAGTAAGGGGGTCTTATTTATCGTTAGTGATATATGGCTTTAATACTGTTGAAAAAACTAACGCAGCTGCATATATCATCAATATTGTGATGTAATTATCCATAACTTAAGTATTAGAGTATAAGTTATATACGTAGAAAATCTGTGTTTGGATTACGGAAATTTAATCGTATCGTTAAATAAGGTATGGTACGTTAATCTTATGGCACTTTTAAGGTTGTACCATTTATAACTGAGTCTCATTTTAAACAATTCTATTGAATGAGACTTTATCTTTTTATACAGATAGAAAGATAATTTTGATGCCAGAAATAAACCGGCATAAACGAGTAAGGTTTGTAGGTATTGGGACATATACAAAAAAACGTATAAGTAGGTAATTTCTTACAATATAGATATGCATTTCATCGAAAAGTGTTTCGTTTTTCGATGAAATGCAATTTTGATCATTTGTGTTTGTACTAAATATTGAGGCTTATAAAAAAGCATCAACTTTTTTATAAGCCTCAATAACGGCTAGCTCACCTTCCTTGCCATCTCTAGAGTTACCATGTTCCATACCTAAAACCCCGTTATATCCTTGTGCATGTATCCATTTAAATACATTGTGGTAATTAATCTCCCCTGTCGTTGGTTCATTTCTACCAGGGTTGTCTCCAATCTGGATATATGCAATTTCAGACCAAGAGGCTTCCATATTAGGTATTAGATTGCCCTCTTGTATTTGCTGATGATAAATGTCGAACAATATTTTACATGAGGGCGAATCTACCGCGCTACAAATTTCAAATGCCTGTGGTGAATCCGTTAAAAATAAACCTGGGTGATTTCTGAAATTTAAGGGCTCCAAAACCATAGTAATATTATGTGGTTCCAATAATGCCGAAGCTTGTTTTAGACTTTCAATTACATTGGCGGTCTGGTAACCCATTTTTAGCTTTAAGTCTAAATGACCTGGTACAACGGTCATCCATTTGGCGTTTACCCGTTTTGCAACCGCTATAGAGTTTTTGATGTCATTTAAAAACTCTTCCCTTTTGGTTTTATCTCCAGATGCCAAGTTGGGTGTTTTCCAATGTATTTCATGCGCTACAAATACACCCATTTCTAAGCCTCGTTCTTTCATGGTTTTCGCCATTTTTTCTTGAAGCGCTACAGGTCGTTTTCGCATTTCATTATCTTCAAATGCGGTATAACCTTGATCTGCCATAAAGTTGAGTTGGTCTATAGGGTCGTCACCGGCCAAATGTTTAAACATGCCCAAATGAGGTGCGTATTTTAAATTGTATTTATGGGCAAATCCCTCATTGGTAATTGCATTTGCATAAGATAATGTGCTGCCTATTGAGATTGCACCCGTGGTCAGGGCAGATTTTTGAATAAAGCTTCTTCTTTTCATGAATATTGTATTTAAATGAAAATAGCCAAGAACAATGAAAAACTGTTCTTGGCTATTGAATTATAAATTATCGGTTATTTATAACGACCAAGCCTTACCTTCTGTAAGCTCTTGAAGGTCGCCACATGCTACATATTCACCTGGTACAGGTAAGTATGCCAAAACATTTTCACCAACATATTCAGAAGCTTTATAGCCCCAAATAGTCATACCTCTTAAATTATTTGCAAAAGCAAATCTTGAAACTTCGTCATCTAATTCAGCCGTATCACCATCTGCAATAGCTTTTGTATAACTGTTTATAGTCTTGAACATCTCTGCTTGTTCATCCTTATTATACTTTAAGGATGCAGCCAAAACTGGTTCAAGGTCCTCTGCGGTCAAATCTTCAACTTTTTCTTTACCAGAATCTGCCAAAGCTTTATTTGTAAACTTGGACATGGACATTTTAAGAAAATCTTGTTGTTCCTTTTCCATAACATCTTTTGCAAATCTGTCAATAAAAATATCAACTTGCACTTCTGATGCAGAAGGTGTATCTGTTTTTGGTAAAATAATATCTACCAATTTAGAAAGAACAGCTCCTTCGTTTTGAGCTAAAAATTCTGGAGTCCAAGTAAGGGCAGGTTCACTTTTACAACTTTGTACAATTGATAATAATGTTGGGGTGGCCACCATATATCCAAGTGACATTCCCATATTTTTTAATACACGTCTTCTATCCATTATATGTTTCCTTTTTTAAGTTGTTCAATTGCGTGGTTTGCAGCTCTGGCCGTAAATGCCATATAAGTTAAAGATGGATTTACACAGCTGGCAGAAGTCATAAATGATCCATCGGTTACGTATACATTTGGTACATCATGTAATTGGTTATTACCGTTTAAGACAGATGTTTTTCTGTCCCTACCCATACGTGCAGTTCCCATTTCGTGAATTCCAAGTCCTAACGCGCTTTCTTCATCATACCCTTTTACGTCTCTAAGACCTGCTTTTTCTAGCATCTCTACTGCAGACTCTAACATGTCTTTACGCATTTTTAGTTCGTTTTCCTGTAGCTCTGCATCGAATGTTACGGTAGGTAGGCCCCAATCATCTAGTTTATCATAATCTAGGGTAAATCTATTGTTCTCGTATGGCAATACTTCACCAAAGCCCATCATACCAAATGTCCATCCACCAGGTTTTAAAACGGCATCTTTTAAGTCTTTACCATGAGACAGTTCAGCAATAGATTCTTGCCAGTTGCCTCTAGATGCACCGCCCTGATATCCAAATCCTCGTAAGTAATCCTTTCTATCGGAATCGCCACCTAGATTTCTAAATCTTGGAATATAGATACCGTTAGGTTTTCTACCCTTGTAGTACTTGTCATCAAATCCGTCAAATTTACCGGACGCACCAACTTTTAATTGGTGGTCCATTATATTACGGCCCAACTGATCAGATTCATTACCCATACCGTTAGGGAAAGTTTCAGATTTTGATTGCATCAATATAGAGGTAGAAGCAATTGCAGAAGCACATAAGAAGATAACTTTAGCCTTGAATTCAAAAGTTTCCTTTGTATTTGCATCAATAACTTTTACACCTGTAGCTTTCTTTGTGTTTGGGTCATAAATTACCTCATGTACAATTGAATCTGGTCTAAGTGTCATATTACCTGTAGCTTCTGCCGCTGGTAACGTTGATGAAAGACTGCTAAAATAAGCTCCAAAAGGACATCCTCTAATACATCTATTTCTAAATTGACATTTGCTTCTTCCGTCAAATTGTTTTGTTCCGGTAATATGTGCAACTCTACCAGAGGTTACTACGCGGCCATCAAAATTTTCTGCCACTTTCTCCCTGAACACTTGTTCTACACAATTGAGGTCCATCATTGGTAAAAATTTACCATCTGGCAATTGTTCCAAACCTAGGTTTTCTCCACTTACACCAATATATTCTTCTACCTTGTCATACCAAGGTGCTATATCTTTATAACGTACAGGCCAATCTACGGCAATACCTTCTTTTTTATTCGCTTCAAAATCTATGTCACTTAAACGGTAACTTTGGCGCCCCCATTGAAGAGAACGTCCACCAAGGTGATATCCTCGCATCCAATCAAAACGTTTAGTCTCGTTGTATGGGTGTTTCAGGTCATTAACAAACCACATATTGCTAGCTTGGTTTGTAGTATAACCTGTTCTGTTCTGTTTTGGTTGCTGCTCTATTATTTCTTTTGTCGGCTCACCGGCATTAGGAAAATCCCATGGGTCTTTATTGGCCGTTTCATAATCTTCAATATGTTTTACCATTCGGCCCCTTTCCAAAACCAGGGTTTTAAGGCCTCCTTCACATAATTCCTTAGCGGCCCAACCGCCACTAATTCCGGTCCCTACAACTATAGCGTCATAGGACTCTTGTTCTTCGTTATAATAAAATTTGCTCATAAAAGTTGTTTAATCTATAAATTTATTAAATATTATATTAATTCTATACATTTATTGTCCATTCTTATTGCGAAATTCGCTAAAATTAACCTTCGGTTAGATGAATGAGCTTATTCATGATTTTAACGTCAGTGGTCAATATTATATTTCAAACAACAACAAACTACCAAAACATGAAAAGAAAAAGTTTTATTCGGTTCGCATCTATTGCAGGTATCGGTATCTCGTTATTAGGAACTTACGCTTGTAAGGAAACTAAAAAAGATAAAGTAGATAATACAGAAATTGTAATGGAAGAAAGTACTACAACTCCATTTTTTAGCATGTCATTGGCACAATGGTCTATGCATAAAATGATAAGGGAAGAAGGTGTGGATCCGTATTCATTTGCAGAAAAAGCCAATGATTGGGGATTTACCGGATTGGAATATGTGAGCCAGTTGTATAATCCTGAACTGGAAGATGCGGGTTATTCTGAAGAAGCAATGGCAAATTTTGTAGCAAAATCCAATGCAGAGGCAGAAAAGTATGGAATGAAAAATGTATTGATTATGATCGATGGTCAAGGTAATTTGGCCGTTGATGATGAGGTTGAAAGAAACCAAACCGTTGAGAAGCACAAAAAATGGGTAGACGCCGCCGCCGCAATGGGTTGTCATGCTATTAGGGTAAACCTTAATGGAAGCAATAATCCTGAACAATGGATAAAGAATTCTGTTGATGGGCTTACAAAATTAGCTACCTATGCAAAAACCAAAGGAATTAATGTGTTGGTTGAAAACCACGGCGGATTATCTTCTAATGGTGAACTTCATGCCCAGGTAATGAAAACCGTAAATATGGATAATTGTGGTAGTTTACCTGATTTTGGAAACTTTTGCATAGAACGCAAACCAGATAGTAGGGACTGCCTTAAAGCGTATGACAAGTATAAGGGTGTTAAAGAATTAATGCCGTATGCAAAAGCTGTAAGTGCAAAATCCAATAATTTTGATACTGATGGTTATGATACCGGCATTGACTATGTAAAAATGCTTAAAATCGTAAAAAATGCAGGTTATACAGGTTTTATAGGTGTAGAATATGAAGGGTCTAAAATTAGCGAGGCAGACGGTATCATTGCAACAAGAGATCTTTTGTTAAAAGCAGCAAAAGAAATAGAATAATCAATAGTATGATTTATGGAGACTTTTTTTAATGAAATATTCGATTATAATTTTCACTGTAATAAAAAACTTATTGAACAATGTTTGGCACTCGATTCTGTATCACCGGAAACCGTACGTCTGTTCAGTCATATTTTAAATGCACACCATATTTGGAATGCAAGAATCTTAAACAAGCCTAGTGAATACGACGTTTGGCAAGAGCATGACGTAAAAAATTGGGCAGATATCCATTATGAAAATCAACGCAGCTCTTTTGAGATAGTTACCAATGCCGATAATTTTGATAAGCGTATAGATTATGAAAATTCTGAAGGGCGTTTATTTACAAATACCCTGCAGGACATACTTTTTCATATTATTAATCATTCTACAAATCATAGAGGGCAAATTGCCGTAGATCTTAGAAATAATGATGAAATACCTATAAGCTCTGATTATGTTTATTATAGAAGATAAATGATATAACATATTTTACAGCTTTTATGTTATTTAGTTCATTACGGTTTTCATAATTTTATTTTTTATTAATCTCAGTACATAATTTTATTTATAAAATTCAATTTAAACAACAACAAAATGCCAAAGAAAATACGATTAGGAATATTAGGTGGGGGTGGAGACTCTCTGATAGGAGTGTTACATAGAGTAGCATCTTTCATTAATGATAATTATGAAATTACGGGTGCTGTATTTAACCCTGATTTTGATGCTAATATGGCTTTCGCCAAAGAAATAGATGTACCATTAAATAGGATATATAAAGATTTTGATACCTTGATCGAAGAGGAATTGAAATTGCCTGAAGATGAGCGTATACAAGTTTGCTCTGTACTTACGCCAAACTTCTTACATTACCCAATGGCAAAGAAGTTATTGGACAATGGTTTTAGTGTTATATGCGAAAAGCCAATGACCACAACCTTAGAAGAAGCCAAAGATTTACAAAAGGCACATGCCAAGGCAGGTACTGTTTTTGCTTTGACACATACATACACCGGTTACCCTATGGTGCGTCAAATGCGTGAAATGATCAAATCTGGTGCTTTGGGTAAAATTCATAAGGTAGATGCCGTTTATTACCAAGGATGGATCAATACTATTATACATGATAAGGAGAAAAGATCATCTGTTTGGAGATTGGATCCTAAAAAAGCAGGTATAAGTTCATGTATGGGAGATATAGGTGTTCATGCTTTCAATATGGTAGAATATACTACAGGATTAAAAGTTAAAGAGCTGCTTTGTGATTTCAATTACCTATATGAAGATAACCAAATGGATGTGGATGGTACTGTACTAATACGTATGGGAGATCATGTAAAAGGTGTTATTAGAGGTAGCCAGGTTGCTACTGGTGAGGAGAACGGATTGGCTATTTCTATTTATGGGGAAAAAGGAGCGTTTAGATGGGAACAAGAAAGACCTAACTTTTTATATAAATTAAGTGATACTGAACCAACACAAATTTATAAGCCTGGTCATGCCTATAACTCTGAATTATCTTTAGACGGAACAAAACTACCGGCCGGGCACCCAGAAGGAATTTTTGATTCTATGGCTAATATTTATAAAGGTGTGGCTAGGGCCATTAGAGGAGAAGAATACAATGATGGTGAATTCCCTACTATGGCAGATGGCGTTCGTGGAATGAACTTCATTGAAGCAACCGTTGATTCACATAAAGGTGGAAATACTTGGGTTACTTTAGAGAATTAAACCTAAACGATACAGTATAAAAAAGAGCCGCAATTTGCGGCTCTTTTTGTTATGTAGTTTTTTAGAAACTATTTAATTAACTTTTTTAAATGTCTGGCAAACAACAATCATACTATCCTTTGGTTCTCTTTTAAATTCTTGTAATTCCTTTGTAAAAAATCCCCAATGGTATTTTTTCCAACTATCCAAAGACCTGTCACCGTTTGCTTCTAATTGCGCATAAGCGGCATCAATACTAAAATAGGGTTTAAGTGTTACGGCTGTTGTGACAACAATGCATTGCGCTTCACCGTTCCAATCCGTAACCACAATATAATCACCAATTTTGGGTAAAGGTTCGTTTCTGTTTTGCAAGCCTAACAATGAATGGGATATTGCCTTTTTATCACCACTTTGTATTAATCTAACGCTTTCATTGGCATCATGTTCATTATTGCCAAAACACATGGTTTTTGGTGTCTCATGAAAGACATCTTCGAGATGATTTTTTAAATAATTACCCCACATATTTCTGGCCGAAGTATTTTCCATAAGCTGATATTTTCTTTAATCTATAGGATTTAATAAACGTAATTCTTTGTAATTAATTTCAATATCAAGAAAATTTACCTGCTTTAAGCTGTTCGGCCGCATGGTTTGCGGCTCTGGCAGTAAAGGCCATATAAGTCAAGGATGGATTTACACAACTAGAAGAAGACATGAAGGCGCCATCCGTTACATATACATTTGGTACTAAATGTACTTGATTGTGCTTGTTAATAATAGAGGATTTTGCGCTATGTCCCATTCTGGCCCCGCCCATTTCGTGAATACCCAAACCTGGTCCGCTAGACTCTTCATAAGAAGCTACATCCTTAAACCCTGCAGCTTTAAACATGGTAACAATCTCTTTTTTGATGTCTTCACGCATATTATATTCGTTTTCTTTAAACTCTACATCAAAAGCTAGTTGAGGTAAACCCCATTTGTCCTTTTCGGTAGGGCTTAGGGTTACTCTATTATCATCATAGGGTAAGAACTCACCAAATCCCGTTACGCCAATGGTCCAGCGACCTGGTTTCAATACAGACTCCTTTAAGTCCTTACCATATGAAAGTTCTCCAATTTCTTTTGACCAATCTCCCCTGCTAGCCGTGCCTTGATAGCCAAAACCTCGTAAATATCCATTCCGTCTTGTTTTTTCGTTCAAGTTTACAAAACGTGGTATGTAAAATCCGTTGGCTCGCCTTCCTTTATAGTATTTGTCCAGGTAGCCGTCAACTTTTGCGGTAGCACCTAATTTATAATGGTGGTCCATAATTCCTCTTCCCAAAGCATCGGAATCGTTTCCTAATCCGTTCGGGAAGCGCTCAGATTTAGATTGTAATAGAATACCGACCGATGCCATTGCAGATGCGCATAGAAAAATCACCTTTGCCTTAAATTCAATTTTCTCATTTGTTTCTGCATCTATAATTTTTACGCCTGTTGCTTTTCCGGTAGTATCATCATAGATGACCTCATACACTATAGAGTTTGGTCTTAGGGTCATATTTCCGGTTCGTTCCGCTGCCGGTAATGTTGATGAGTTACTACTGAAATAACCGCCAAATGGGCAGCCGCGCCAGCATCGATCTCTGTTTTGGCAAGTACCACGACCTCCAAAAGTGGCATTGGGATCGGTAATGTGTGCGGCCCTACCAATGGTAATCAATCTTCCGTCTTCGAATTTTTCTGCAATGTTGTTTTTAAAATCCTCTTCTACACAATTTAATTTCATGGCAGGTTGAAAAATTCCGTCAGGTAAAACATCTAATCCTAAGGTTTCTCCACTTACACCTATATATTTTTCAACTTTATCGTACCAAGGAGCAATATCCTTATATCTAACGGGCCAGTCTACGCCAATACCTTCTTTTTTGTTGGCTTCAAAATCAATATCGCTCCAACGGTAACTTTGTCGACCCCAGGTAAGTGATCTACCGCCTACTTGATATCCACGAATCCAGTCAAAGCGTTTGGTCTCTACGTATGGGTGGTCTAAATCGTTTACAAAGAAATGCTTGGAATCTTCTTTTGGGGCCCATCCTACACGAGATTGAACATGATACTTTTCTTTATCTTCTTTAGAAAGTTCTCCTTTTAACTGGTAATCCCATGGGTCATCATTCATGGTAGGATAGTTTTCAATATGCTTTACCATAGGGCCACGTTCCAAGACAAGGGTTTTTAAGCCCTTCTCTGTTAATTCCTTAGCGGCCCAGCCACCACTTATTCCCGTTCCAACAACAATTGCGTCGAATATTTCATCTTTATTCATGCCTGAAATTTTATCTTTTTCTGATGGTAATCCCTATATTTATAGCAAATCTTTAAAGTTTAGAGAAGAACTTGATATAATTCTTAAATATAAGATTTTTCAAGAGATTTGATAACTAATGGTCAACAACAAATTCAAACAACAATAGATAGTATTTTTTTATGAAAACAATTAAAGGACCAGCCGTTTTCTTGGCACAGTTTGTAGACAGTAAAGCTCCATTTAATTCTTTGGACGGAATGTGTAAATGGGCAGCTGATCTGGGATATAAAGGCATTCAAATTCCTACATGGGAAAGTTTTTTGATCGATTTGGACAAGGCTGCCGAAAGTCAGACCTATTGCGATGAGCTAAAGGCTAAGGTAAACTCTTATGGATTAGAGATTACGGAACTTTCTACACACCTTCAGGGTCAACTTGTAGCGGTACACCCTGCGTATGATTTAATGTTCGATTCTTTTGCTCCAAACAATGTACACGGTAAACCAAAGGCAAGAACGGAATGGGCAATTGAAACCGTAAAGAAAGCAGCGACTGCAAGTAGAAGGTTAGGGCTAAAAGCGCATGCTACTTTTTCTGGGTCGTTGTTATGGCATACCATGCACCCTTGGCCACAAAGACCGGCCGGTTTAGTGGAAATGGGCTTTGAAGAATTAGCAAATAGATGGTTGCCTATCTTAAATCATTTTGATAAAGAAGGTGTAGATGTATGTTATGAGATACACCCTGGCGAAGATTTACATGATGGGGATACTTTTGAGCGTTTTCTAGAAGCTACGGGCAATCATAAAAGAGTAAATATTCTCTATGATCCAAGTCATTTTGTTTTGCAGCAGCTAGATTATATTACCTACATTGACCATTATCATGAGTTTATAAAGTCTTTTCACGTGAAAGATTCTGAATTTAACCCAACAGGTAAAAAAGGTGCTTTTGGTGGCTATAACGATTGGGGAGATAGAGCTGGTAGATACCGTTCTTTAGGTGACGGACAAATAGATTTTAAGACCATATTTTCCAAATTAACACAATACGGTTGTGATGTTTGGGCGGTAATGGAATGGGAATGTTGTATTAAAAGTCCTGAGCAGGGTGCTCGTGAAGGGGCTAAATTTATTGCGGACCATATTATTGAGGCAACAGAGAAAACTTTTGACGATTTTGCCGGTGCAGCGACAGATAAGGAAATGTTGAAAAAAATGTTAGGTCTGTAATTTGTTGATGATGAAAAAGTATATCGTTAGTGCGATGTGTTTTTTGTTTTTCGTTGCATGTATGCAAGAGAAAAAGCAAACATCAAAAACGGTTTTGAACGATGAAGCTGAAATTGTTGTTGATGATTGGCAAATATTGTTCAATGGTACTTCATTGGATCAGTGGAAAGAGTTTAAAACAGACGGTATTAGTGATGCTTGGAGAATAGAAGGTGATGCTTTGGTATACACGCCACCTGAAGATGAAGAGCATAAAAATCATGATCTTGTTACAAGGCAAAAATTTACCAATTTTGTTCTAACGTTAGATTGGAAAATATCAGAGGCAGGTAATAGCGGTGTTTTTTGGGGTATTAGCGAGGATGAAAAATTTGGAACGGGGTATCAAACCGGACCTGAAATTCAAATATTGGATAATCATAAGCATCCAGATGCAATGGTAGGTACAAACCGTCAAGCGGGTGCATTGTACGATATGGTTTCTCCTTCAAAAGATGTTACCAAACCAATAGGTGAGTGGAATACTATGACCATTTCTGTCAATTACAAAGAGCAAAAAGGTAGTGTAATTTTGAATGGTATAGAAACGGTAACCTTTCCGTTAGCAAATGAAGAATGGAATGCCATGGTGGCAACATCAAAATTTGCTGAATGGGACGGATTTGGGGATTACACCACGGGTAAAATAGGATTGCAGGACCACGATAATAAGGTATGGTTCAGAAATATAAAAATTAAACAACTTTAAATTGCATTAGGTGATGATAAAGAATACTACATTAATTATGTTCGGAGCTATATTGGTTTTGGGGTCTTGCCAAGAAAAAGTAACTACCGATGTTGTTGAAACTATGCAGGCTAAAGATAGTGTTATAGTTTATGAGGAATATATGGGCGAAGAGCCTACCAAGCCCGAGCAAACCGAATTTTACGAGCCTAAAGTGCCAGTTGTAAAGCCTGGTAGTACTGGGACTGCCCCAAGTGATGCCATTGTTCTTTTTAACGGTACTGACTTAAATAATTGGATAAGTACAAATGATAGTACGGCTGCTAAATGGCACTTGAACAAAGATGGTAGTATGACGGTTAATGATAAGACCGGAAACATACAGACCAAACAGAATTTTGGTGATGTGCAATTGCATATAGAATGGAAATCTCCGTTACCAGTTCAGAGAGAAGGGCAGAACAGAGCAAATAGTGGTGTGTTTTTAAATGGTTTGTATGAAGTTCAAGTATTAGATCAAAATGATAACCCAACCTATGTAAATGGGCAAGTAGGTTCTATATACAAGCAATACGTGCCCTTGGCTATGGCTTCTGTACCAACAGGGGAATGGAATACTTATGATATTGTTTATCATGCGCCAGTATTCAATAAAGACGGCGGTAAAATAAAATCTGGCACTATTACCGTAATCCATAATGGCGTGTTGGTACAAGACCACGTTGAACTGAAAGGTACTACGCCTTATATTGGGTGGCCTAAAAACCCCGCTCATGGCAAAGGTCCTTTAATGTTACAAGATCACGGCGACGATAGTCGCGTAAGTTTTAGAAATATTTGGGTAAGGGAACTTTAATATTTTTATCAATTATAGATTAAGGGGCAGACAAGAACAATTTTGTATGCTCCTTAATTATTTAAGTAGGGTAAGTTGTTTAACGTATAATTTTTCAATTACCTTACCTTTGTCTTAATCTTAAAAAGTATTTATGATTCAATCGATGACCGGCTTCGGAAAGCATGTAGTTCAATTACCTAATAAAAAAATTACGGTAGAAATAAAATCGCTTAATAGTAAGAGTATTGATTTAAATGCACGTATGCCCTCAAGTTATCGTGAGAAAGAATTGGAATTAAGAAAATTGGTAGCTAATTCATTATTGCGCGGTAAGGTAGATTTTAACCTGTATGTTGAACTCACCGGTAATGAAACCTCTACCCAGGTCAATGAAGTAGCTGTTAAACAATATATGGGCCAGTTGAAAAATATTGCCGATGGTGATGACCTTAGATTGTTAGAAATGGCATTGCGTTTTCCAGATGCCATGAAAACAGATAAAGATGATATTGACGAATCTGAATATGAGGCTATTAAAGAGGCGTTAAAAGGGGCTTTGGTAGAAATTAATATGTTTAGGTCTGAAGAGGGCAGTGTTTTAGAAAAAGATTTTTTAGCGAGAATAGCTTCTTTGGAGAAGTTGCTAGAAAAGGTAATTGCTATTGATCCAGACAGACAGGCAACAATACGTGAGCGTTTAGAAAAAGCGGTTCAGGATATAAAGGCAGATGTTGATGCAAACAGGTTTGAACAAGAGCTTATATACTATTTAGAAAAGTATGATATTACAGAGGAGAAAGTTCGCTTGGCAAATCATTTGGATTACTTCAGTAAAACGTTACAATCAGACGATAGTAATGGTAAAAAATTAGGTTTTATATCTCAAGAAATTGGTCGTGAAATTAATACGATCGGGTCTAAGGCCAATTTTGCCCCAATGCAGCAGCTTGTGGTACAGATGAAAGACGAGCTTGAGAAAATAAAAGAACAAATGTTAAACGTACTATAGATGAAAGGTGGAAAACTAATCATTTTTTCTGCGCCCTCAGGAAGTGGAAAAACAACCATTGTACGCCATTTATTGGCACAGCCAGAATTGAATTTGGCTTTTTCGGTATCTGCAACTTCACGCCCAAGAAGGGGAAAGGAAAAGAACAAAGAGCATTATTATTTCATGTCGGTTTCAGAATTTAAGAATCATATTAAGAACGATGATTTTCTGGAGTGGGAAGAGGTGTATAGAGATAACTTTTACGGTACGTTAAAAAGTGAGGTGGAACGGCTTTGGGCAGAAGGCAAGAACGTTATTTTTGATATTGATGTTGTTGGCGGATTACGAATTAAAAAGAAATTTCCTGAACAGACCTTGGCGGTTTTTGTAAAACCCCCTAGCGTTGATGAACTTAAAATAAGACTTAAAAAGAGGAGTACAGAAAGTGAGGACAAAATAAATATGCGTATTGCAAAGGCATCGGTAGAATTGGCGACGGCACCTCAATTTGATAAGATTATTAAAAATTATGATCTTGATGTGGCTTTAAAAGAAGCGGTGGATCTAGTAGCAAATTTTGTTTCTGAAGACAAAGACTAGTATGTTATGAAGAAGGTAGGATTATACTTTGGTACCTTTAACCCTATTCATATAGGTCATTTAGTCATTGCGAACCATATGGTAGAGTTTTCTGATTTGGATGAGGTTTGGTTCGTAGTTACCCCACAAAGTCCGTTTAAGGTCAAGAAAACGCTTTTAGACAACCATCAAAGATTTGAGATGGTTTATGAAGCCACAAAAGACTACGATAGGTTAAAACCTAGTAATATTGAATTTAACTTGCCCCAGCCGAATTATACGATAAATACCCTTGTTCATTTGGGGGAAAAGTACCCAAATGGATATGAATTTTCATTGATAATGGGTGAGGATAATTTAAAAGGGCTGCATAAATGGAAGAATTATGAGGCTATTTTAGAACTGCATAACATTTATGTGTATCCTAGAATTTCAGAAGGCGCTATTGAGCATCAATTTCAAGACCATGAAAAGATACATCGGGTAAATGCTCCTATTATGGAAATCTCTTCCACGTTTATACGAAAGGAGCATAAGAACGGTAAAAACATTAAGCCATTATTACCACCAGAAGTTTGGAAATATATGGATGAAATGAATTTTTATCGCTAGTCAATTACATTCGCTTTGCGTAAGTTATCGGTAGCTAAGTAAACATCACCTTTATTATAATAC
>JAHDDL010000008.1:59012-110505 GCA_020629415.1 Maribacter sp.
ATTCGCTTTGCGTAAGTTATCGGTAGCTAAGTAAACATCACCTTTATTATAATACCAGGCACGTACTTTAGGAATTTTTATACCGTTCACGGTAATCATCTCTGAAAGAAGAATGTACTCGCCATCATTTTTACTTTCATCATGAAAGAACTGATATACCTCCATGGCGTAGGTTTTAGGGTCAAAATAAAAATACCAAGTATCATTACCTACTTCTTTTTCATACGTAGCTTTTAATACTAAATACTCCTTTCCCTTAAAAGTCTTCTTAATTACGTTATTATCTATTATTGTGCCCTTATCTTTTAATTTCATAGGAAGACCATATAGATAGGTATAATAGTTTTTCATCATCTTGGCGCGGTCACAGCTAATATTCAAGCTATCCTTGATCTTTGGAAATATAGAAGTACTGCCGTTTAATTTTAGGGTACATTTACCATTGTCCAATTCAGATTCAATTGTGTAATTGTTTTTTTTGACTGTTGTTTTAAAATAATTTTTTGGAAGCTTCATTTCAATAACAGTATTACGTGGACTGTTTTTTGGGCTTTCCATTTCAATCAGCATTTTTCCTTTAAAACTAGACCAGTTGTTTTCTGGGTCGTGATAGGCAATGGCACGTTCCAATAATTGAGTTCCGGTGATTTCTTGTGCATAATTTAATACTCCTTGCAGCAAGAAAATCGTTAGCAAAACATATTTCATAAAACGTGTTTTTTAAAGTGTATCTCTTTTAGTCTAATGTTGCCGGTTTAACATCTGCATCATGTTCCTTATAATACAGTTCCAGTAAATCCATGGTAGCTGTCATTAAATCTTTAGTTTCAAGTAAGATCGTGAAGTATAATGTCGTGTTTTTAGGGCTAGATTCCTCTGACCTTGTACGCTCTACCTGTGCGCTAATTTTTTGAGAAACCAAATCGTATAATTCTTGCTTATTGTTGAGTATGTTACCAATTTTTTCGAATGATCTCTCTTCAAAAGCGTGATAAGTATTATCTAAAATCTCGGCTAGTTTAATATCTATTTGTTTAAGCTCTTTTATTTGGTTGTACTTTAATTTCTTGTGGTTATTGTTCACATGTTTATGGCTTACTTTACCAATGTATTCCAATGATTGTGAAATATCCGTTAAGTGTCCCATGGCATTAATGTAGAAATTACTGGCACCAATGTGGGCTTCTTCTAGATTTTTAATGAAATAGAAGGTATGATTTCTTAGATCCTCAATTTCGTTTGCCAATTTGGCGCCTTGCTTCTTGTTTTTTTGAAGTGAGCTGAGGTCTTGTTTTGCTAGTCCGTTTATTGAGTTGGAATAAATTTTATTCGCTCTTTTTACAACGTTGGCAATGTTTTTTGCACTTTCTTCAATTACACCTTGTATAGAGCTACTTTCTGCACGCTCTAATATTTCCTCTTCTTTGGTTTCTTTTAATTTTTTGGTGTGAGACAAATAGTTTTTGCCGATTAGAACAAAAGCAAATACCAATAAGATACTTATGGCATAAATACCTCCTAAATGAATAATGTAAGCTATGATGGCCGCAGCTACGAACGCTACGATAGCCGTAAAGAACCAACCGCCAATAACATTTAGAACACCGGCAACTCTGTATACGGCACTTTCAGAACCCCAAGCTCTATCTGCCAATGACGTACCCATTGCTACCATAAAAGTTACGTATGTAGTAGATAAGGGCAATTTTAACGAGGTAGCCAAAGAGATCAATACACTGGCCACCATTAGGTTTACAGAAGCCCTGATAAGATCAAAAGCGGGTTGGTCTTTTGCCTTTGCCTTTTGTGCATATGATGTTGGCTTTATAAATTGAGTGTCAATTTTCTTTTGTAATGAAACAGGAATTAAACTGTTCAAATTTTCAGATGCAATTATTGAAAATTTAACTATTTGTCTTGATAAATAGTTTGGCTCAAAACGTTCGTCACCTTCGTCCTGTCTAGATAGGTCAACACTTGTTTTAACTACATTCTTAGCTTTTGAAGAAAACCATAATGTAACTACCATGATAACCCCAGAAGCCAACAATAGGTATGTTGGGGTTTGTACGGCAACCGCTAATCCTTTCATATTATAGTCGGAAGCTAACTGACCAGAAGCGGACCAACTTTGAAATGATTCATATGCAGCTAAAGGAACACCAATAAAGTTTACCAAATCATTACCTGCAAATGCCATGGCCAGGGCAAAGGTGCCCAGAATTATAATGATGGTATAAATATTCCATTTCATGAAAGTTGTGGCAAACCATGATAGTGCAAACCATACAAAGAAATTTCCCAATAAAAATAATTCAGGATTATTACCAATGAACATGGTAGCTTCAGGGCTTAATATTGAGGTTCCCTTAAGCCCTTTGATAAGGATAAAATATATAATTGCCGTAATGGCCATACCACCAAAAATTGCACCAACCCACTTTGGTTTTTCGTTGAACTTGAAGGAGAGTAATATTCTGGTAATAAATTGTACAATTGCTCCAATGGTAAAGGCTATGACCACGGATAAAAGTATACCAATAATAATCTCCGTTGCCTTATCTGTATTTATATAATTTGAAAGATGGGTGAAATTGCCGTCTCCCGAATAAATTTTTACCAATGATATGGCTACGGCGGCACCTAACAGTTCGAAAACGATGGACACTGTAGTTGACGTGGGCATACCCAAGGTGTTAAAGAAGTCCAGTAGTAGAATGTCCGTTATCATAACGGCCATAAAGACAATCATGATTTCTGCGAAGACAAACTCAGATGGATTGAAGATTCCTTTTCTCGCTACTTCCATCATTCCGCTTGATGATACCGCTCCAAAGGCGATGCCTACACTGGCTACAAGCATTATGGTTTTAAAGGAAATTGCTTTAGACCCTATTGCTGAATTTAAAAAATTGACGGCATCATTACTAACACCAACAATTAAATCTGTTATGGCTAAAACCGCCAACGCAATAATCATGAATAAATATATGTTCTCGCCCATCAAAAATTTAAATAAGGAACAAAAATGACATTATAAATTATCATTAAGGTTAAAATAAGGTTATGAAGTTAATATCGTATACTTTACATAGATTTTTACCTTTGCAAAGAAACTACGTTTAGTGGATGAAAATACTAATTTCTTTTCTAAAAAGAATTTTTGTTTTAACATCAAAATCATTTACCTGATAGAAGAGTTTGTAAATGGTAATTGACGCCGCCCTAATTTTAGCTTGTTTTATTAGCTGCTAACTTTAAAGTGCTTTCAGTGGTGGCGCTAACTTTGGCCGTAGAAGGTAGTGCTATTCTTTTGGCATATAATGTTTCCAGAATTTCCGTTTGCTCACCTTCATTTACCGTAATTTCCAAGTGCATAGGTTCATAGCCTACAAACTGAATTACCATGTTGTGGGTGCCCACGGCTACATCGTTAAATTCAAAATTGCCCCTAAAATTGGTTTGAGTAGAATATGCAGCGTTGTCCATACTTACAGAGGCCATTAATAACGGCTCGTTAAAAAACTCGCCGTCTAAAACTTTACCTCTAATTGAACTGGTTTCTTGTGCAAATGACAAGGAAGTTATTACAAGAGCAAATAGAACAAATAATTTCTTCATTGGTTATTTATATTCTAGTGCAAAGAAAGAAAGCTAAGGTTAAGTTAAGGTTATCATAGGTTTATGAATATATGTTTTAAAGGTTAAGATTCTGGTGTATAATTGTTTATCGCAGCCAATGCTTTCGGTATCGAAATGAGTAAATGGCGTATCTTGCAAACTTTAAATTAACGAACATGAATTGGGAGCAGTTACTTTCTTTACGAAGACAAGGCGATAAGAACAAAAGATTAAGAAATGAACAAGACGAAACAAGGTTGGGTTTTGATGTTGATTATGATCGTATTATCTTTTCTTCTGCTTTTAGAAGTCTACAGGATAAAACCCAAGTAATTCCATTATCTAAGACAGATTTTGTTCATACAAGATTGACCCATAGTTTAGAGGTATCAGTGGTCGGTAGAAGTCTAGGTAGGTTGGCAGGGAAAAAAATTATTGAAAAACATCCCTATTTAAAGGAAGTTCATGGCTATCAGTTTAATGATTTTGGAGCTATTGTAGCCGCCGCAGCTCTGGCACATGATATTGGAAATCCTCCTTTTGGCCATAGTGGAGAAAAAGCTATTGGTGAATATTTTAAAACTGGTAACGGATTAAGGTTCAAGGAACTACTTTCTGAGGTGGAATATCAAGATATTATCGATTTTGAAGGTAATGCCAACGGATTTAGATTATTGACCCAAGATAGAGCGGGAGTTTCTGGTGGGCTTCGTTTAAGTAATGCTACCTTGGGCGCCTTTATGAAATATCCTAAGGAGTCCCTGCCTAAAAAACCTACAAACCATATCTGCGATAAAAAATTTGGATTTTTTCAAAGTGAAAAATACATATTTGAAGGAGTTGCGGAAGATTTGGGTTTACAAAGTAGAAGTGCCGACGGAAGCATTTCTTACAGCAGACACCCGTTAACCTTCTTGGTAGAGGCCGCAGATGATATTTGCTATACCATAATTGACTTTGAGGATGGTATAAATTTGGGACTCATTTCTGAGGATTATGCTTTGGAATACCTTATAAAATTGGTAAAGAATTCCATAAATACCAAAAAGTATAATTCTTTGGAGTATATGGAAGATAGGCTTAGCTATTTGCGTGCCTTGGCCATAAATACACTGATACAGGATGCAGTTTCTATATTCATTGAAAATGAAGAAAGTATCTTGAACGGTACTTTTGATGTTTCATTACTGGAAAAAAGTAAATTCAAAGCACAAATTGAGGATATTATAAGTTTAAGCGTTCAAAAAATCTATCAATCTCAAGAAGTTGTGGAAAAAGAAATAGCGGGTTATACCATTATTTCTGATATTCTAGAGGTCTATATCAACGCCTTGATCGGCAAAAAGAACAACAATGCCTCTAACTACCATAAACTTATATTAAGGACCTTACCTGGGTTTTATAGAGAAACAAATGTATCGTTATATCAAATTGTATTGAATACCTGTTGTTACGTTGCTAGTCTATCTGATAGTGCTGCAGTACATATGCACAATAAAATCAAGGGTAAAACACTTTAGAAACCATATAGAATACCTACGCCCAATACTTGTTTAAATTGAATCTTTGGTACACCAGGGTTTACTATAGTGCCGTTATCGTTTTTGACCACATCAAAAAGAATATCGTCATCATAAATCATTTGTGTGCCCAAACTCGTACTAATAAATTTATTGACCTTCATGTTAAGGGTAAGCTCCCAATCAATATCAACGTTTCCAAAGCTTTTTATGTAATCTGTATAAAGATTCAATCTACTTTTCATTTCAATATTATCCGCTATGGTATAATTAAAATTGTTGGTAATCAAAATACCTAGTTCTAATAAATGATTTTCACCTGGTGTAATTACATTGCCATCTGCATCTAAAATGGCTTCTTGAACACCAAAAGCCCCATTGTCAGCCAAATCTTGATCTAATACAAAGGTTGATTTTTGTGTCAATGGTGATAGGTAAAGATTAAATTTTTCATCTTTTGTAATATAGGACGTACCTGCACCGAACAGTAAATAACCAGGTGCCATAAATCTTGATATGGGCGTGTCTCTGTCAGGGTATTTATAACCGTTGGAAAATTGTGTGTTAAAGTTTAATTGAACCGAATAGAACCACCTACTATCATTGTCTTTTTTGAAACCTAAGTTAGAACTTAAGCGGATTACATCTTCGGTTTTTCTAAGTTTACGCCCTTCTTGGGCATTTAATCCGTAGCGTAATTCTAATTTATTATCCCATTGAAAATTATTGAATTTATACTTTCTTGCAAATTTTAAAAAACCTAGCCCACTTATGGCATTGTCACCACCTGCATTCCAGTTTACAAAGGCCACTTCACTGATGTTTATGCCAAAACTATTTTCCGTTTCCCAAAAAGAAGGAACTCTAAAACGTTGAAAACCTTTCTGTAGGGTTTTTGTCTTTTTAAAGTCGATATTTGGTATTTGAAGGTTGACATCTTTTTTGGGAGTATAAATTTTGTCTACCGTTCTGCGAATTACAATAGTGTCAATGGCAACGCTATCTACGGTTACACTGTCTACAATAATTGGCGCCGGTATTGTGTCTTGTGCAAATGCTAAAGAAGTTACCAAAAGAAATAACGCAATTGAAAGCTTAAGCGATTTAAAAACCATCATTTTCATAGAAATTGTTGTACATATTGTTTTACGGACATCTTATCTATTCCTGCTTTTTTATACAGTTTTTCGGTGGCACCGTGTGTAATAAAGACATCAGGAATGCCAAATATCTTAATTATTTTATGGATTCCAATATTATTTGCATATTCTAACACACTACTTCCAAATCCTCCAATGGCAGAACCGTCTTCTAGTGTAATAATATGATTGAATTTCTGAAGTATTTCTTTCAATAGATTAGAATCCAAAGGCTTTATGAAAGGGAAATTATAATGGGCTATTGCATCGGGTCGGTTTAGTTCTTCTATCATTTCAGATATCATATTGCCGATCGGTCCTGTACTTAAAATTGCAATTTTATTTCCCTTCTTTAATTCTACAGCTTTACCTATGCTCAGTTTTTTCATTGGTAATTGCCAATTCAACATCTTACCTCTACCGCGCGGATATCTTATTGCAATAGGATTTTTTAGTCCTAACTGAGACGTATACATGATGTTTCTTAATTCTACTTCGTTCATAGGAGAAAAAATAATCAGGTTGGGAATACATCTTAAGAAAGAAATGTCAAATACGCCATGATGTGTAGGTCCGTCCTCACCTACTAGACCTGCGCGATCTAAACAGAAAATAACAGGTAAGTTTTGTATAGCTACATCATGGATTACCTGATCATATGCACGTTGCAGAAAAGTGGAGTAAACATTACAGAATACAACTAAACCATCCGTGGCCATACCTGCAGCTAAGGTTACCGCGTGCTGTTCTGCTATGCCCACATCAAAAGCACGTTCTGGAATTGCTTGCATTAAAAATTTTAGGGAACTGCCTGTTGGCATTGCAGGAGTTATACCTACTATTTTAGTATTTTTTGTTGCAAGTTCTACTAAAGTCTTACCAAATACATCTTGGAATTTGGGTGGCTCGGCAATACTGTTCTTTTTTTGCAATTCGCCCGTTTGCTTATCAAATTTACCTGGGGCATGGTAGGTAACCTGATTTTCTTCTGCCTTTTGCAGGCCTTTACCTTTGGTGGTAATGACATGTAACAATTTAGGACCCTCAATTTTTTGTAATCGTTCCAATTCTTTTATTAAGGTAGGTAGGTCATGGCCGTTTACAGGCCCTGAATAATGAAAATTTAGGCATTCAAAAATATTCTCTTCTTTTGCGGTACCAGTTTTTACATTGGTCAAATATTTTTTCAATGCACCAACACTAGGGTCAATTCCCATGGCATTGTCATTAAGTACTATTAAAATATTGGCATTGGTAACACCTGCATGGTTTAAACCTTCAAAAGCCATACCGCTGGCTATAGATGCATCGCCTATTACCGCAATATGCTGTCTTCGAAATTTTCCTTGTAGTTGGGCGGCTAAAGCCATACCCAATAAAGCTGAAATAGAGGTAGAGCTATGCCCAGTGCCAAAAGCATCATATTCGCTTTCTTGCATTTTAGGAAATCCGCTTATACCACCAAACTGACGGTTGGTATCAAAAATATCTTTTCTACCGGTCAGTATTTTATGACCGTAAGCTTGGTGGCCAACATCCCAGATGAGTTTGTCCACTGGGGTATTGAAAACGTAGTGTAGTGCAATGGTCAGTTCCACAACACCTAAGCTCGCACCTAAATGGCCTTCTTTTACAGAAACAATGTCAATTATAAACTCACGTAACTCACTAGCCAATTGCTCTAAATCTTTTTCTTTTAGAGATTTAAGATCGTTGGGCGAATTGATATGTTCTAGTATTGATTTCAAGCTGTGCATATAATGAAGACAAAAATACTTTTTTAAAAATGAAACTATCGTATTTTTGAACCTATGGTTCTACCCTACGACGATACTTATTTTATGAAAAAGGCACTTCAAGAAGCAGCATATGCATTTGAAGCCGGTGAAGTGCCCGTTGGTGTAGTTATTGTAGTGCAAGATAGGATTATTGCAAGGGCGCATAATCTAACTGAAAAATTAAACGATGTTACGGCACATGCAGAAATGCAGGCAATTACTTCGGCCGCTAATTTTTTAGGTGGAAAATATTTAAAGGACTGTACGCTATATGTAACGTTAGAGCCATGCCAAATGTGCGCCGGGGCGCTTTATTGGAGCCAAATAGGAAAAATTGTTTACGGAGCAAAAGACTTGCAACGCGGATGCGGGGCAATGGGAACTACCTTACACCCAAAAACCAAAATATTGGGGGGTATTCTTGAAGAAGAAGCGGCAAGCCTATTACAGCAGTTTTTTTTAAAAAAAAGAAAGTAGTGGCTTGGGTATAAACGAATAACCACGCATAAGCGTGGTTATATATTTCTATAAAAGAGATTTATAGTACTTGTATTTGACCGGCAACAGTACCTTTTCTTCCTTCTTCCTCTTCATAACTCACTTTGTCGCCCTCCCTAATTTCCGTGCCATGTAAAGCGGTGGCGTGAACAAAAATATCTTTTCCAGTTTCTTCGTTGGTTATAAACCCATAACCTTTAGATTCGTTGTAAAATTTGACGGTACCAATCATTGTATTGAAATTTAAATATTAACATTCTAATTTAATATTTTTTCCTGTTGATTGGTAGAAAATAAAGGAATTAATTTTATGGAGTATCTTGATTATCAGTGTTTCTAGGCTTTTTTCCTTGCATTTTTCTCACATTCTCATCCGTAAGCATGTAATCATTGAACTTTTTGCCCCTGCTTTCCTTTATCAAGAAAAGTGGCATTGCCAATAAAAATAGACCCAATGTGCCGGAACCAATGTATTTATGTGACAAAGCTTCTTGACTCACATCTAACGTGAATCCGTAAATAATTAATCCTAAGGATATTAAAACTATTATGCTAATAATATATTTCATCTTTTGTTTCTTAGTTAACAGCCTTAGTATTAGGCTGTTTATTTGGTAAATTGTATTAATTCTCTTCGGTAAGCGGTCAGTAATTTTGATTTTGATACAAAGCCCATGTATTTTCCGTCCTTTACCACCGGTAGGTTCCATGCGCCGCTATCTTGAAATTTTTGCATTACTATTTGCATACTGTCCAGCCCGTAATAGATATGATCCGGTGCTTTGTGCGTAAAGGTTTCAACTTTTATGGTATTGTACAGTTTGGTGTCGAACATAAACTCCCTAATATCATCTAACAATATAATACCTAAAAATTTATGATGGGCATCAACTACAGGGAATATATTTCGGGTAGATTTTGCAACGGAATCATGTAACATTTCCCCTAAGGTCATCTCTGGGTGTACCGTTTTAAAATTGGTTTCTATCACGGTGTCTAGATCCATAAGGGTAAGTACGGCTTGATCTTTGTTATGGGTCAACAATTCACCACTTTCTGCCAGTTCTCTGGTGTAAATGGTGTAATCTACCGTGTTTTTTGTAATAATGTATGAAATCGATGCGGTAATCATTAAAGGAACAAACAAGGCGTAACCACCAGTTATTTCTGCAATAAGGAAAATAGCCGTTAAGGGTGCATGTTGTACACCTGCAATTAAGCCTGCCATGCCTATTAATGTAAAATTACTTTCCGATACTGAAAATCCCAAGCCCGAATTATTGATCAGTTTAGCTACTACATTTCCTAATGCGCTACCCATGACCATGGTAGGAATGAAAATTCCACCAGCTCCACCGGCCGCTAACGTAGTGGTCATTGCTACAGCTTTAAAAATGGTGATGCCGAACAGTAATGCAATAACGATCCAAATATTATCAATGTAATTGTCAAAAGGGGTTTTTCCCAAGGCATTTATATGGTCTCCTTTTAGCAAGTCGTTAATAAAGGAAAAACCTTCACCATATAACGGAGGTATGAAATAAAGCATAATTCCAATAGCCATACCGCCTACTAAAAGTCTGTACTTTGGACTCTTCAATGGTTTAAACAAGTTGATAATGCCAAAATACATTTTAGTAAAATAGATAGATGCAACGGCGGTACCAATGCCTAAAACAATGTAGAATAGTGTGTCTTTTACTTGGAACGGTTCATTGATCGAGAAATTGAACAATACTTCATTGCCCATAAAGAAGTAGGAGGTAAGTACGCCACTTATGGATGCCAATAATAATGGTAGCATTGATATCATTGTAAGGTCTAGGCTAAATACTTCTACCGCAAAAATTATAGCCGCAATGGGCGATTGAAAAATGGATGATATTGCACCTGCCGATGCGCATGCAATTAATAAGGACCGTGTTTTTGAATTGATATGGAACAGTCTCCCTAAATTTGAACTTATTGCTGCCCCCGTTGCCACTGCAGGACCTAATAACCCCACCGAACCACCAAAACCAACAGTTAAAGGTGCAATGATCAATTGAGTGTAAACTTGCTTTACGGCAATTCTGCCTTTGTTTTTAGATAATGAAAATAGTATTGAAGAAACAGCATGGTTAAGTTTCTCTTTATGAACGTATTTTACATATAAATAGACAAAGGTTAAGCCTAGAATAGGCAGAATAAAATAGAGTTGATTGCTCGAAAATATAATTCCTTTCTCTAAGGATGCTTCAATAAAATAAGTAATGTTCTTAAGTGTTACCGATGCTAAACCGGCCAATAAGCCAACAACAACACTTAAAATGTAAATAAAGGTCTTTTGTGAGATGTTCTTATATCTCCACTTATAAATACGCCTTAAGAAATTGTTCGTTTGTATGGGCATTGTATAACCATATCATTAGTAGCCATCAAAGGTATTTAATTACTTGCTATGATTTTTGATTTAAGTTCTTCTAAATCCTCAAGGTAAATTTGACGAAGTGTTTCAACATATGCTCTATTGTTATAATAGCCGTTGTTAAAATCTACAATGGCATCTTCGATCATATTTAAAGCCGCTTTTTTGTCGCCTTCGCTCCGTAATAGCTGCGCCTTGTAATATTTGGCATCTGCAGAGTTGGTGAAGTATTGAATGACTTTGTCAAAATTCTCATTTGCTTTCTCTATGTTATCAGATTCGTAGTAGGCTATACCTCTATAAAGAAACGCTTCTAATTCTACCCAGTCTTCACCGGAATCTTCAGTTTCTCTGGTAATATGTTTATCCCAATATACAATAGAGTTCTCATAGTCTTTAGCGCCTAAGTAAGCAATACCACGCCAAAAATCTACACTATGCCCTTGTGGATAATCTAAATACGGAGTTAACGAATCTGATGCATTAAAATCTGCAATAGCTTTTTCGTAATCTCTGTAGAACCATAAGTAGAGATAGCCTCGCCATGGAATTCGTTGTTCAGGATTTAATACTACCGCTTTGTTATATTGTGGAAGCCATTCATTGGGTAGACCTCGTTTTAAATCGGCTACAGAAAGTTCATAAACCCCAGGTTCAAAGGTTGGGTCTATTGAAACAGCTTCAGCAATACCATTTTGAAAAGCAACTGAGCCTTGCATATAGAAAGTAGCATCTTTAAACCTTTCTTCGGCTAGGGTTCTTAGTTCTTTTGCGTTGTCACTCTTTTCACAGGAAATAAATAACAAGAACGTAAAACTACTAAGGAATAATTTCGACCACTTTTCCATTTTCTATTCGCTATGAAACGTACATGTAATAATTACTAGAATCTTCTTGAAATTCAAGAGCATTCCAGTTTTGGGGCATTGCAGTAAAATTTAAAAGAGAATCTACCATTTTTGTATTTAATTCTTTTTCCTCTAAATCTAAATTCATTTGAATGATTTCAAACCAACCTGGATTTCCTTCGCAATTCACTAAAAAACGAAAATTTAAATACCCTGAATCATCAAAAGTATCTCCTAGGTAATATTTTACCAAGTTTTTTCTGAACTGACTTTTGGTATTTGCGTAAGCATTTAAACCCGCTCCACTATACGTATGATAAATATTGCCATCATCACATAAAGAATAGACATCATTTAGTAATGCTTTCTCCTGATCAATATACCCTATATAGTTTTTATAAGGTTTGTCGGTGGTATCATAAGCTTTTTCGAACTTGTAGTAAAAATACCCAGCAAAAACACTTAATATGAGCAGAATGCCCAATATACTAAACAATAAAATTTTTATCCATTTTTTCACAAAGTGAATTTAACAAAAAATACCTTACATGGATATTACTTCTTTTATTGTAAAAATTGAAGCCAGTGAAGAACAAAAAATCCTGCACTTGGGCAGGATTTTTAATTATGTAGGGAAATCAAGAACGGTTATTCTTGTATATTTAACTTTAAGTTCAATTCTTTTAATTGTTCGTCGTCAATTGCTGCAGGGGCATCGATCATGACATCTCTACCACTATTGTTTTTAGGGAATGCAATGAAATCACGTATGGTCTCTTGTCCGCCCAAAATAGCTACAAGTCTATCTAAACCAAATGCCAATCCGCCATGTGGTGGTGCACCGTATTGGAAAGCATCCATTAAGAATCCAAATTGTGCTTTTGCCTCCTCGGGAGTAAAACCTAAGTGTTTGAACATGGTTGCCTGTGTTTCTTTATCATGAATACGAATAGATCCGCCGCCTATTTCATTACCGTTCAATACTAAATCATATGCATTGGCACGTACTGCACCTGGATCAGTATCCAATAATTCTAATTGACCTGGTTTTGGCGATGTAAATGGGTGGTGCATGGCGTGGTAGTGACCCGTTTCTTCATCAAGTTCCAATAATGGGAAATCAACTACCCATAATGGAGCAAACTCATTCGGCTTTCTCAACCCTAATCTGGTGGCCATTTCCATACGTAGCGCACTTAACTGTGTTCTTGTTTTATTGGCGTCGCCGGAAAGAACGCAAATAAGGTCGCCTGGTTTAGCACCGGTTTCCTCAGCCCATTTTGCTAAATCTTCTTGGTCGTAAAATTTATCTACGGTAGATTTAAAGCTTCCGTCTTCATTACACTTTACGTACACCATTCCATTAGCACCCACTTGTGGGCGTTTTACCCAATTTACCAAGGAATCTAATTCTTTTCTAGTGTAAGTTGCTGCACCAGGTACCGCAATACCTACAACTAATTCAGCGGAATTGAATACACCAAATTCTTTATGTTGTGCTACAGCATTTAATTCCCCGAACTCCATCCCAAAGCGAATATCTGGCTTGTCGTTCCCATATTTAGACATGGCTTCGTCATAGGTCATTCTTGGGAATGAGTCTATTTCAACACCATTAACTTCTTTTAAAAGGTATTTGGTCAAGTTTTCAAATACATTTAAAATATCTTCTTGCTCTACAAAAGCCATTTCGCAATCTATCTGTGTAAACTCTGGCTGCCTGTCCGCACGTAAATCTTCATCCCTAAAACACTTTACAATTTGAAAATATTTGTCTAAACCACCAACCATTAGCAATTGCTTGAAGGTTTGTGGCGACTGTGGCAATGCATAGAACTGCCCTTCGTTCATACGGCTAGGTACAACGAAATCACGAGCACCCTCTGGAGTAGATTTTATTAAATACGGAGTCTCCACTTCTATAAAGCCTTCGCCAGATAAAAACTTACGGACTTCCATAGTTACCTTACTTCTAAAAATAAGGTTGTTTTGTACCGGTTTTCTACGGATGTCCAAATACCTGTACTTCATTCGCAGGTCTTCACCACCATCGGTTTCATTCTCAATAGTGAACGGCGGAGTCTTAGATTCGTTCAAAATGGTTAATTCAGAAACTAAAACTTCTATATTACCTGTTGGAATGTTGGCATTTTTTGATGCTCTTTCAATAACCTCACCTTTTATTTGAATAACAAACTCTCTACCTAAGTTTCTTGCTTGCTCCAATAATTCTTTAGAAGTACGATCTTCATCAAGCACTAATTGTGTTATACCATAGCGATCACGTATATCTACCCAAACAACAAAACCTTTATCTCTTGTTTTGGAAACCCACCCAGAAAGGGTAACTGTTGTACCAATATGTGATTCTCTTAATTCCCCGCAGGAATGGCTTCTATACATAATACTTGCTTTAATGAAAGGGCAAATTTAAGAAGTCTATTTCATAGTAGGTCTATATTAAATGCAGGTTTTACTCGATGACCGGTTTTATGAAACAACCTTTGTAAATAAGGTTAATGTACTGATAAATAGTTTCTTATGTTTACAATGTTAATTTAATGTTATGTAAAAGTTACCTAAACATTGATTAATTGCAAAATAATTGTATCTTTATACCGTTATCATACAAGAAATCAGTAATCAAAAAAAATATATAATTATGAAAAAGCTACTAATTATTGCCGTAATGGCATTGTCTTTTGGAGCATATGCTCAAATTGATCCAGTTTTTGAAAAAGATGGAGATAAAGTAAAAGCTACTTATTTTCATGCTAATGGAGAGAAATCTCAAGAGGGGTTCTTTTTAAATGAGAAATTGGAAGGTGAATGGAAAATGTTCAATGAAAAAGGAGAAAAAATTGCCATGGGTAATTATGAAAACGGTGTAAGAACCGGTACATGGTTATTCTGGGAAGGTGATGTGAAAAGTGAAGTAAGTTTTGATAACAACAGAATTGCAAGTGTGTCTAAAGCTGGCAAAAAAGATCCTGTTGTTAGTAATAAATAAGTTAACTAACTCAAATAAAAAGCCCGTATCAATTGTGATACGGGCTTTTTTTATGCAATTAACTTAAACTGAATTATGCTACATTTTCAAGTTGTTCGTTCGAGTCTTTGCTCTTGTTTCCAAAACTACTAAACTTGACCTTAATACGATATACTATGTTGAATAGTACCGGTACAATGATTAATGTTAAGAAAGTAGCCACCAGTAAACCAAAGATTACCGTCCATGCCAATGGACCCCAGAATATGACGTTGTCACCACCTATATAAATATGTGGGTTAAATTCTGAGAACAATGCAAAGAAATCAATGTTAAGGCCTATTGCCAACGGAATCAATCCTAAAACTGTTGTTATTGCCGTAAGTATTACCGGTCTTAACCTTGCCTTACCACCAACTATCATTGAATCTGTTGCATCTTCCATGGTTAACAAATCACTGTCTTCAATACCAAGGCGTACCTTTTTACGATCTATTAGAATTTGGGTATAATCCAGCAGTACCACTCCGTTATTTACCACAATACCGGCTAATGAAATAATACCCATCATGGTCATCATAATTACGAAAGACCATCCGGTGATCATCAATCCTCCAAATACACCTATAAAACTTAGGAAAATGGCAATCATAATGATCAATGGTTTAGATATGCCACCAAATTGGAAAATTAGAATAAGCATAATCAATCCTAATCCTGAGAAAAAAGCACCAACTAAGAAAGCTTGTTGCTTTGCTTGTTCCTCTAACTGACCGGTGTAGTCAATTTTAACGGTAGCGGGTGTTCCTTCAAAACTGCCCATTTCATTTTGTATCTCGGCAACAATGGCACCTGCATCGGTAAAGCCAGGTTTTAAACCAGAGTAGATAGTTACAACTCGTTTACCGTCACGGTGTTTTATGGCACTGTAACCAGATGTATTCTTCTCTTTGGCTACAGCAGAAATCGGAATTTCCTTAATCTGCCCATTAGAAGGGTCTCTAAAAATGATATTCTGATTGAATAGCGCACTTTTATTGTATCTCAAATCTTCATTGAACCTGATGTTGATATCATAATCCTCACCATCTTCTTTGTAAACACCAGCTTTTTCACCAAAAATAGAACGTCTTAATTGGTTACCTACTTGCCCAACGGCAACACCTAATTCACCCGCTTTTTCGCGATCTACAATAACTTGCATAGCAGGTTTGCCTTTGTTTACATCAATCTTCAACTCTTCAATACCTGCAATATTTTTGGTGTTGATGAAGTTTTTAATATCCTCTGCAGTATTGATCAGCTCGTCATAATCATTACCTTCAAGTTCAATATTTATAGGAAAACCGGCTGGCGGACCATTGGCATCTTTCTCTACGGAAATAGCAACACCTGGATAAATTCCCTGTAATGCAGCTTGTACACGACCACGAATATCCTCTGTATTTAAACCGTTACGATACTTATATTCACTGAAGTTTACCGTAACCTTACCTTTATGTGGCATTTCTGCAGAGGAACCACCATCTGTAAGTGGATTACCTGCACCTTCACCTACCACGGACACAGCGGATGACATCATAAAGTTTTCACCCTTTTCATTTTTATACTTATCATCGTTCATGATAGCATATACCTGATTTTCTACCTCTTTGGTGATTTCATTGGTCTTCTCAATAGATGTTCCTTCAGGATATTCTACATATACGTAGATTTCGTTCGGTTTGTTATCTGGGAAGAATTCAATTTTTGTACGACCGCTACCTACGGACATACCAAATAACATGAAAACTCCGATCAACATTAAAAAGGTAATGCCAAAATACCAGTAAACGTTGCCACCTTTTAGGGCATGCTTCAAACGACGTTCATACCAATTTTCAAAACGGGACATGGTTCTCTTTTGAAACCTAATAGCTGCTCCTTTTATTAGATATTTATAGGCCCAGAACATAATAGCGGTAAGAATCAATACAGTACCTAAACCGCGCATAGCACCGCCAAAAATCAATATTAAAATACCTAAACCACCCATGATCACGCTCATTCTGATCAGTTGCTTTAAAGTAAGCTCCTTTTCGTCCGTACTCATGAATTTAGATACCAACATTGAATTCATAAAGATTGCCACGAACAATGAAGAACCCAATACAACAGATAGTGTAATAGGGAAGTAAATCATAAACTGTCCAAAAATACCAGGCCACAAACCTAATGGAACAAATGCCGCAACTGTTGTTGCCGTAGAAATAATTATAGGGTAGGCTATTTCACCAATACCTTTTTTAGCTGCCTCGATTCTAGACATGCCTTCATCCATTAATCTATATACGTTTTCTACCACTACTATACCGTTATCAACCAACATACCTAGACCCATGATCATTCCAAAAAGAATCATAGTGTTTAGGGTATAACCTAACCATGATAATATTACAAATGACATGAACATTGACATGGGGATAGCAAAACCGACGAACAAGGCATTTCTAAAGCCTAGGAAAAACATTAAAACGCTTACAACGAGTATGATACCAAAGATGATATTGTTTACCAAATCATCAACCTGATTCAATGTACGTGTAGAAGAATCATTGGCAATAGAGATGTTTAAATCTGGTGGAAAGTAATCTTCTTTTTCCTTTTTTACCAAGGCTTTTATCTTATCTGCCGCTGATATTGAATTTCTACCTGCTCTCTTTTTAACATCTAGCATTACTACGTTCTCGCCAAATTCGCGGGCATAGGTAGTTTTATCTTTAGACTGAAAGTTTACGGTGGCAATATCTTTTAAGTATACTGCACCGTTCTCAGATTTGACCACAAAATTGTTCAATTCTTTAGGGTGTTCAACTTCACCTAAAATACGAATGGTACGTCTTTGCCCAACTGTTTTTAGATTGCCGGCAGACATGGTCATGTTACCATTGCTTATAGCGCTAATAACGTCTTGAAAGCTGATTTTTGCCGCCATCATTTTGTAGATGTCCACACCAACTTCAACTTCCAGATCTTGGGCCCCACGAATGTCCGCTTGCTTAATTTCAGGTAAGTCTTCTACCTCATCTTGTAGGTATTCCGCAAATTCCTTTAATTTCTCTATAGGATAATCCCCTGTAAAGTTGATATTCATAATCGGTACTTCTTCAGAGAAGTTAAGGTCGAAAACATTAGGTTCTACCTTGGCACCGTTGAATGTTGGCCAGTCTTCACTAGCTTTTTCACTATCAACTTCATCCTTCACCTTTTGTTTGGCTTGTTCAACCGTAATATCTTCATCGAATTCTATGGTTAGAATAGCGTAATCTTCCTGTGATGTTGAAGTAATTTCAACAACGTTACTAATATTCTTAAGCCTGTCTTCTAACGGATCGGTAATCAATTTTTCAATATCCTCGGCAGTGTTACCGGGGTAAGGTGTGCTAACATATATCTTGGTTTCTATAATTTCGGGAAAATCCTCTCTCGGCATGGCCATATAGGCGCTAAAACCCAACCATAGAAAAATGGCTATCATGACATAAATAACCGAAGGGTTATCAATGGCCCAAGACGATAGACCGAATTCCTTGTCGGCGTTCTTTTGTACTTTGCTCATCGATATTTATTTTTTGATTTTTACTTTTTGGCCATCTTTAACGCTTCTGGCACCTTCTTTTATAATTTGGTTACCATCGGTTAAACCGGATAATACTTCAATATTGGCCCCTTGGGTTTTACCTGTTTTGATAACGCTTCTTTTTACTACCGCTTCGCCATCCGCATTTGGTTCTTCTGCAACAAAAACATACTGCTCGCCATCTGCATTTTCAGAAATTATACTTGTTGGTATTAATATGGCATTGTCGCTTGTATAGTCATTTATAGCAACCTTTGCGGTTAAATTTGGTTTTATTCTTCCCGCTTTGTTCGGTACAGGTATTTCAGCTTCAAAAGAACGGTTGGAAGGATTTATGAAATTACCGGTTTCCCTAATTTTTGTAACGATACTGTCACCTAAAACCGGAAAATAAACCAATGCCTCTTTCCCCTTGGTTACATTGTCTATGTACGATTCCGGAACTTCAACTTCAATGTACATATCAGATAGATTTACAATACGGAATACTTCTGACCCTGGACCAGGAGCCACCACTGTACCTTGGTCCTTGATAACATTATCGATAATACCGGAAAAAGGAGCTCTAATTGTAGATTTTCCTAATTGGCTCTGTGCTTGCGCTACCATGTTTTCAGCAGCCTCATAATTGGCTTTTGCCTGTAAGAATTGTATTTCCGAACCAATATTCTGGTTCCATAAACGCTCTTGACGTTCAAAAGTAGTTTTAGCTAATTCAGCTTGTGTTTTCAATTGACTTAATTGGCTTGACATACCACCATCATCAATAGTTGCCAATACCTGACCTCTAGAAACTTTAGTACCTTCTTTAACATAAACCCTTTGTAGCGTACCCGCCATTTCTGGGTAAATAAGAACATTTTGTTTGGTAGAAACATCGCCCTGTAATTCTAGATAGTGATTAAATACTTCTTTTTTTGCGGTCAATGTATTTACCAAAGGCAACTTTTCTTCATTACCTAAAATTCCTATAGCAGAATCTAATGATTTAAGTTGGGCATCGATCACTTTTTGCTGAGCGGTAATTTCATTTTTCTTCGCTCTTATTGCTTCTAGGTCTTGTTGCGCTATAATATCGGCTACCGTTTGCTCACCACCACCGCACGAGTAAATGCCTATGGTCGTAATTAATAAAACTAGTATTTTTTTCATGATTATATTTTTAGTGATTGATTATTTAGCCTTTTGTATTTAAAATAATTTCTAATTCGGTCTTTTTATTGATGACCTCTACCATAGATTGTAAAAATTCTTGTTGTGTGGTATAGAGTTGTGTTTGTGCTTGTCTTAGTTCAAAACTGGTAGCTAAACCTTCTTTATATTTTATCTGGTTCTTGTTTTCTATTCGTTCAGATAGCATTAGATTTTGTTTTGCAGTTTCATAGTTATCTATGGCCAAGGTGAAATTGTTCTTGGCATTTTCTAACTGAAGTCTAATTTGTTGCTCTGCTTCGGTCAATTGTGTTTTTGCTTTTTCTAATGCAATTTTTGCACGTTGTGTGCTGGCACTTCTTTTTAAAGAACTGAAGATTGGAATATTCAGGTCTAGACCAAGTATAGAAGAATCAAACCACTGTTGGTCTCCATTGAAAAAATCAAAATTTTCTGAGTAGGCGGCACTACCATAATTGATGTATGCATTTAATGTAGGTAATGCACGGCTTCTAGCTAATTTCCATTCAAAATAACGTTGTTCGTTTAAATTTTCCGCAAGTTTGTAATCTACGTTATCTTCAATATTAAAATCTGTACTAAGAATGTTAAGGTTCATTTTAGAAACTGTAAGGTCCTCTAAGTTGTCTTTTAACTGTGTAGGTGCGTTTAAGTCCAAACCTAAGCTAACGTTGAGCATTTGAAGTGTAATTTCCTGTAGTCTAATGGCGTTTTGTAATCGGTTTTCTACAGATGATAATGTAATTTGAAGTTGGTCTACACTTTCTTCTTCTCCTAATCCGTTTTCAAATAATTTGGTAGTTTCATAAAGTGTTTTTTCTAGTGTTGCTTTATTTTTCTCTAAAATTTTAACACTCTCTTCCGCTAATAGAACGTTGCCGTATGCTTCTACGACTTGCTTTCTAACATCTAATTCTGTTTTTTCTTTATTGTTGTCGCTATAGCTTAAGAAAGCTTTTGTTGCCTGAACCCCAACAATGTAGGAACCGTCAAAAATTTGTTGTGTAAGGGTAGCGGTAGCGGTCATTGATTGTGGTTGAGAGAATACAACGGGAATAAATTCCCCTGCTGCGCCACCAACTAATTCTGCAGGTAATAACGTAACAGGTTGCTTTAATTGGTTTGAGTACCCTACAGATCCATTTATCTGAGGTAGACCGGTTGCAATAGTTTCCCATTTTTGCTTTTGTGCATCTATAATATCCCTATTTGCATTAATGGCCGAATAGTTGTTCTCTAAGGCATACGTAATAGCTTCCTCTAGGGTGAAGGAGGAAGTTTGCTCTTGTGAATATCCCAAGCTAATACTTAGAATAAAGATTAATATTACTAATTGATTTCGCATTTATTCTTGATTTGAATTGATGATGTTATTTAAAATGGTTTTTCCTTTTGGGGTGACAATTCCTCTTAGGTGATATTCTAAAAACGAGTCCATAAGTTTGGCTATTGGAAATTGGTCTAGAGGAAAAATGTTTTGGTCTTTTATACTGTTCATGCCGGTAAAATATATTCTAGCAACAAACTCAGGTTCAATGTTATCCCTAAATAAACCCTGTTCTAGTCCGCGTTCTACATTTAATAACACGCAGCTATGCATTTTATCGAATTGCATTAGTTTTAGGTTTTTATGAATTTTGGGATAATATTTCATCAATTGATATTGCGGAGAGCTTTTTTCGTCGTTTAAATGAGACATAACATATTTTTTGATCTCATATAATTCTTCTATAGCGTTCTTCTCCATCGCTATAATTAAATCTATGCCATCACTTAAGTGGCAAAATTTGTTCATTACACAATCTTCCACAAGGGAAGTTTTGTTGCTGTATTCGCTGTAAATAGTTTTTTTTGATATACCAATTTCTTTGGCAATATCATCCATGGTAATACTCTTAAAACCGCGTTCCAAAAAAAGTTGTGAAGCTGTTTCCCTAATTTTTTCTTTCATAACAGCTGCAAATATACATAAGGAAACTATAGAAACTTAAAAAGTTTCCAAAGTTTTACAATTTAATAATGTGCTGTGTTTTTATGAACTAATTAAGGATGGCATCAATACATGGGAGATACTAATGTATAGAATACGTGGGAATAAGATATGGACATGGGGTCTATAACTTAAAAACGTTACATAGAATATAGCTAGTTGCTATCTTCTCTTTTTATATATAATGTAAAATAAAACGAGAAGGATGGAGCCCCCTACAATGTACCATAAGGTAAAGGCTTTTTTTTTGGGGCTGTTGACCTCAATAATTGCTAGTTGTTGGTTTGCCTCTATATTGGTCAATACTTGAGTATTGCCACCTGTCCAATTAACTATGACGGAATCTACTTTTTTATTCGTTCCCAAACCGAAGTGCGCAATAACAGAGTTTTGTGATAAGTGACTAGATCCACCGCCATCTATTTCCCTAATAGTTCTCTTTCCATCAACAACTATCGTAACTCTAGAGCCAATACCATTAGCTTCAGAAGCAATACCTTTTAATGCTACTTTTAGCCAATTACCATTGGCAATGTCATTTCTAAACAGGCGGGTGGTAGATGGTATTGGGTAATTTAAAATAGGTTGTTGATTAACGACCAAAAGATCCATGTCACCATCGTTGTCCATGTCAAAAATTACCGATCCTCTACCTATTCCGTAATCGTTAATAGCTAGTTCTCTTCCTTTTTCGGTGTATGTGTTATCATTATTCTCAAAATAGAAATTACCCATAGGCGTGCAATTGGGGTTCAAATCTCCGTTAGAAACAAATAAATCTAGATCTTCGTCATGATCAAAGTCTGCAAAATTGGCGCCCCAACTAATGGCTAGGTTATATGTACCTAATTCTTTCGCTTTATCTACAAACGGCTTGCCAGTACCTTGGTTTTCCATAAGCATGTTGAACTTGATGTTTGTAATGTAATAATCCATCCACCCGTCACCGTTGTAATCACCAACAGCAGCACCCATTGCGTTTATCTTTAAATCCATTTCGGTTTGTTCACTAACATCCTTAAAATGATTGTCTGGATATTCATTTTGATAAAGAAAATTAGGGACGGCCTTATATCCAAAATCCTGGTTTACCAATAAATCTTGATCTTGGTCATTATCATAATCCGTGAAAACACCGCCAAAACCAAAACCTTTGTGCCCTAAACCATATTCATCATATACATTTTTAAAACTTTTACCACCTTCATTTTTTAGTAAGTAGCTTCTAGCTGTTTGGTTGGCACTTACTATGGTGGCATCTTTTATAATGCCTAGTTTACCGGTAAATTCTTGAAAATAATTACCAACAAACAAATCAGGATATCCATCTGCATCTATATCTCCAAAACTTGGTCCTGTACTGAAAGAGTTTAAGTCCTCTAAGCTGTATTCATTAGTAACATCTTTAAATGTAGCATCTCCATTATTTAAGAAGAGTAAATTTTTAGCTCTTGGTATAATATTTTTGCCATCTGTAGTGGTAATGGTTGTAATGAACAGATCTCTGTATCCATCTTTATTAATATCTGCACTTATAACACCTTGGGTTACATACTCATTAGTTATTTCTAGACCGGATCCTTTAAAAACATCCGTAAACGTACCATTACCATTATTAAGGTACAGTCTGTCAGATTTTATACCACTAGTAATATACAGATCTTCAAATCCGTCTTTATTGAAATCAAGAACGGTAACTCCGCCGCCAAATGTTCCTTCGTATACTTCGTATTGGTGGTCCAAACCAGCTTCGGCGGTAACATCTACAAATTTTTGTTGTGCATTGGCAAACTTGCCGCAGTTAACAAATAATACTAGCGTTAAAGTAAGTGATGCTAATCTATTTTTCATTTGTTTTCTTCCATTCTAGGCCGTAAACGTTTTTTGCTATTTCAACGCCTTTTTCTAATCCTACTTCGTTATCTAATTGCGTATGTATACCGCCATAAAACCTTGAGTCTGCCGTTTCTTGAGCGGCATCCCAAAAGCTATCAAAAGATCTTATAACAAAATCGGTTTCTTTTAATTCATCACGTTCCCTGCCTTCATGAGCTCTATCCGTAAAAGTAAATTCTTTTCCAAAATTATGCTCTAAAACGGTTGCTGCGGCAGCCGCTTGTATTGCATGTCCGGAAGGGAAGGAAGGAAATGGTGGGTCAGGCCAAAAAGACTCCCATTCTTCATCTATATATTTTGGTATAAAAGTATTTGGTCTCTCGGTAAAAAATTGATATTTCCATTTCCAGCAGTTCACGAACGCATCCGATACGGCCATGCCTACCTGTGCATAGACCTGTGTAGTTTCAATAAGCGATATGTCATGTCCTTCTACGGCCAAGGTTGCAAAATAATAAGAATGTCCTGGTGGTGTAAAGCTTACATCTGGGTCATCTCCCCACCAAATGGCTGCTTCTTTTTCTAATTGGGTCAATTCTAAATCCTTGAGATATACATTTTCAAATTGTTTATAGTACGCTGAACCAGGCGTGGTGTCATACGGAATCATTTTTGGGTCTTCAATCGCTTTATTTTTAGATGCAAAAGTTCTATTTTCACCCCAGTGTGGGTGTAATGGGTGATGACTAAAAGATTGTGCAAATAGGGGTGGTTTCCAAGAGCCAGGTCTGTCCGGATGTACCATGGTCTTATCAAAATTTTTCAAATATCCTCTATGTCCGCCATCGGTTTTTGACCACTCAAAAATGATTTGCGCTACTTTTTTACCGAATGCCACGGAACGTTCTGCTGTTTGTTGATCAACATCCATTGTAAATTGATCGTAAATTACTTGTTCTAATGAATCTATTTTTTGAATATTTTCTTCGGAGGTTTGTACATAGATGTTTTTTAGAATTTCCGATTGTCCGGCATTTAGTGCCAGTACCCAATTATATTCTTTAGAGGCATCCGCTATTGGGAGTTGATCAAACCCGGTTAACTGCCCCCCCATTGATTTATAATCAGGAAAACCTTGTACAGTGGTTTCGTACATAGTTAAGCCCGTATAACCAAATGCCCTAGAAGCAAAAGTGGGTGAATTTGACGGTGTATATCTGGTAATGAACAAAGTCATGTTGGCCCACTCTAAGGCAACTTCCTTTTCGCTTAATTTGGGCTGTTCTTTGGTAGTACATGATGTAAATTGTACAATAAGAGCTACGAAGGTTATTATGTATTTTAATTTACTGAAAAAAGTCATGGTTAATTAAAAAGCTATTTTAATAGTTGATAAGTTTCGGTTGCTGCACCGTAACTTGTAAATATAAGTTCGTCATTTATGAGTAGTGCATGGGTATCACTACCTTTTATGGATAATCCAGATTGTGTCTGTCGTAGGTATTTAAAGTTGCCATCAGCCTTGCCCAGAAGCACAGTACCATAATTAGCATCAAATTTTCCAATTCTTAATTTATAAAAATCATTGTTTCCTAAAAGTAGTAAATCCATAATACCATCATTGTTAAAATCTGAACTAACAATACTGGAAATAGGGGAGTATTGTGCTTGTATTGGCAATGATATGTTTTTATATCTATCACTTTTATTGCTCATTAAAACTGTCGTTTTTTGATGCGTAATAGCCAATTTTTTTGCTTTTTGTAGTTCAGTTTCATCGAGAATATCATTTATGGTTGCTTCGGCATACTTTTTATAGCTATTAAATATTTGGCGTTTTCCAGAAAGTTGACCTAGTAACTCGTCCCTGGTCACATACGGATAGCTCTTGCCATCTATATAAAAGTTTAAAATAGGGTCTATTGAACCGTTATGGTCAAAATCGGAATAATACAGCTCGGCAGGTCTTTCAATACTTAGTTTAAATTGCGTATTTGTACCAATATTACCTGCTATAATATCTGGTTTGCCATCTTTATTTAGGTCGGTAACATGAAGGCTAGTCCACAAACCGGATAAAGATTCGTTGAAAAAATTATGCGTTTCATTTATCAATTTCCCACTTTTGTTCAAATAAATAGAGATAGGCATCCACTCCCCAACTACAATCAGATCATCTTGTTGGTCACCATCCATATCTGCCCATACGGCATCGGTAACCATTCCTACATTTTTCAGTTCCGGCTGTATTGTATCGGTATGGTCGGTAAATTTTCCTGTACTATCATTGATAAGAATATAACTCCTTGGTATTTCAGGAAAACGCCCCGGTATACTATAGCCTCCCACAAAAATATCTATATATGAATCATTGTTAATATCAGAGAATGTTATGGATCCGGTGCTGGTTAACATTTTTGGTAAGGCATTTTTATGTTTTTTAAAATTTCCTTTCCCATCACCTAAATAAACTCTGTCCTGTAGTAAAGGATCGTTCGGTTCCAGATGATGATAACCACCACTAGCAATATATGCATCTAAATTTCCGTCCTTGTTAATATCGATCAGTGATATGTCCGTATCTGAATATTGTTGGTCCTGTTCAAGATCAGCACTTGTTCTATTATTAAATATTTTTTGTGAATTCTGAATATACACGGCAGTAGCTTGACCAATACCGCCTCCAATAACAATATCTTCTAGTCCATCATTATTTATATCACCCTTAGCCATGGGCGGACCGTAATGTGATAATTGCTTTAATAATAATGATTGTCTTTTAAAGTCATTCATTGAAGATGATGAATGCGCGTAATTAATTGCATTAGATACTTTACGAAATAAAGGTTTAGATTTATCTTTTAAGATAGTGGTTTTGGTAGCATTACTTTCTTCTAAAACCAATAATTGATTAGTGGCAACTTCCCTTAAGGTTTCAGTTTTACCTGAATTCCATTGAACCGTTAAGGAGTCTATAATACTAACATCATTAAACCCAAAATGTAAAATAGATGAAACTGTTGAAAGATAGCCTTGAGTAGGCATTTGTTCTACAACTTGAGTTTTGTCTTTGCTATATACACTTACTTTTGATCCAATACCGTTGGTATTTTTATCAGCACCTTTTAATTGAATACTTATTTGATGGGTGCTTTCTTTTTTAGTATCATTTCTATAGATGAAAGCCGGTTTGTTTATATTGTTCACCACTAGGTCCAAATCACCATCATTATCCAGGTCAACATAAATTGAACCGTTACTATTAGCTGGTTGGTCAACACCTGCTTTGTCTGTTTTATCGCTAAAATTTAGTCCATCATTATTGCTGTAATAGAAGTTGGTCAGGTTTGAAGCTGGCATTTCTTTTATCAATTCCAAAACATCTTGTCGTTGTAGCCTACCTTTAGATTGTACATAACTATCCATGTAATTGATAAAATCTAAATTGGTATAATCCCTATAATATCCGTTGGAAATAAATAAATCTTTAAAACCGTCATTATCAAAATCTGCAAAGAGGGGAGCCCAACTCCAATCTGTGTTTGAAATACCGGCTAGTTGTCCAATTTCACTAAAGGTGTTATCGCCATTGTTCAACTGAAGCATGTTCCTCATGTATTGATGGTGAAACCCACTTCTAATATTTAAATCGAATTTTTCATAATTATCAGGTGACAATAATAGTTTTTGACGCTTATTATCTTTAGGCAGCATGTCTAAGGTGAAAATATCCTGTAGGCCATCATTGTTGATATCTGCAATATTGTTACCCATAGAAAAATGGCTTGTATGCCCCATTTGTTCCCCTAATTTGTCAGTGAACGTACCGTTTTTATTGTTGATGTACAGGTAGTCAGGAACTGTATAGTCATTGGAAATATAGAAATCTTGCCAACCATCATTATTGATATCGCTTATACCTATGCCTAAACCATAGGTAAGTGCAGAGCCACTGATGCCGGCATTTACAGTTACATCAACAAACGTATTTCTTTTTTGCTCAAAGAGACGTATACCTTGAAGAGGGTCGTCTTTATTGAGAAGTTTTTTAGTGCTTACTTCGTTCAAAACGGGCAAAGATTTTGGATTATGGTTTAGTAAAAGCATATCCAAATCACCATCTTTATCATAATCAAAAAAATATCCTTGATTACTAAATGCTGCGCTGGCTAGACCATACTCTTCTGCTTGTTCTTTAAAAATAGGTACGTTATTGGCATCGTTTCCTTGATTGATGAACAATTGATTTTTACGCTTTACATCTGGTAAGGCACCTGAATAGCAAAGATAGAGGTCCAGTTTGCCATCTCCGTTTACGTCAGCAGAGGTAATGCCTGTTTTCCAAGGTCCAGGTCTACCGCTAACTTTAGAAGTATTAGTAACATCTTTAAATGTAAAATCACCTTGGTTTAAATAGAATTTATTTTCACCCATGTTAGAAGTGAAATACAAATCTTGAAGACCGTCATTATTGAAGTCTCCTGTAGCAATTCCACCACCATTATAAAGGTATTCATATACCAATACGTTGGCATTTAATCCTTCTTTTAAAGTGTTCTGAAAAGTTACTTTCGTTTCGTCTTCTGACAAAAGAGTGAATAGGGTAGGTTCTTCAATTTTATTTATTGTTGAAGGGGTTTCATCTTTTTTAATTTTCTCAGTACAGCTTTGGTGTATTAGGAAAATTAAAAGGATATAGAAGATTTGATTTTTTGTCATTTGTTTAAAAGTAAAAGATCTATTCCAAAAAGGAATAGATCTTTAATTTAACTCAATTTAAACTAAACTAATAACCTGGATTCTGAATCAAAAGGTTATTTCTATTGATTTCATCTCTACTAATAGGCATGAAATACATTTTATCGTCCCAAGTTCTGGTTTCGTTATCATTATTGTCAACTACCGTATAGGTGTAATCATACACTGTTGGATCATATTTATATGGTGTCCTTGGTGTAGCACCTGCTTTTAAAGTTGCACTAACTTTCATTACCTTAATACCTCTACCAAGTGTTTGATCTGCAATCATCCACCTTCTTGCGTCATGGTATCTATGCTCTTCATAAGCTAACTCAACTCTTCTTTCGTTGATGTAATCTTCTAAAAGCTCGTTACCTGAAGATGAAATTGCGGGCATACCGGCTCTAAAACGAATTTTATTTAACCAATTTCTAGCTTCGCCTTCATCGCCTAGTGCAATAGATGCTTCCACATAGTTCAATACGATTTCAGTATATCTGATAAACGGCCAAGGTACTACTTGGGCACTAGATTGATTATCAACTAAAGATGGGTCTGGATCAATAAACTTTCTTACATAATATCCAGTTCTACTTCCGTTCCAGTTTTCAATGGGCGAATCTCTCATGTCCACACCAGGTATTATTCCACCGCTACCGTCTGCGTATGTTCCTGTCTGTATTTCATCATAAGGATCAATTGAAGCAACATCATCCGGTCTAGGTTTCCAAGGTGCACCGTCATATAGAATGGTAGCGGCCAATCTTGGATCTCTATTCTCATATGGAGCAGCTGCGTGTTCTTCATTGCTCCAGTCGAAATCCGAACCGTCCATCATTTGATAGTCGTCTACCAATTGTTGAATAGGTGTATTTCCTGCCCAGTTGTGGTAGCCATTAGGTCCGTTGTTTATTCCTTGGTGAATACCACCTAAAGGCCAGTTACTTTCTTGTGTAAACAAAGGTGAGTGTGTTCTTTCAAACAATAGTTCAGACCTTGCAGCAGCATCACCAACGGCACTTCCACCTCCCATAGCAATAGAGATGTAGGTCTGTGTTGCTTCTTCTGCACTTGCAGGTTCCGTTAAATCTAGTTTATAACCGGTAGTTGCGTCTAAAACAGCCTTGGCAGCAGTTTTTGCAGCGTTCCATCTTGCATCTCTGTCCCCAGAAGTATATGCAACCAGTTCTAAATTTGAATATGCACCCAATGTTGCCGATTTAGCGCTCGCAGTAGGTCCGTCGCGTAAATCACTCGCTGCATATGTCAGCACTCTAGATTTTAATCCCATAGCACCTAGCATAGATGCTCTACCTGGAGTAACTTCTTTACCATCTAACAATGATATAGCCCTGTCTAGATCATCGGTCACAAAGGTTACGTTTTCGGCATAGGTACCTCTAGCTATAGTATAGTCATCATCTAGTCCATATGGCGTGTCAATTAATGGGGCTCCACCATAGTAACGCATTAATTGATGATAGTAATAAGCTCTTAAAAAATGAGCCTCTCCTAGTAACCTATCCTTTAGAGTCTGGTCATCAAAGGTCGAGTTAGGCAATTCTTGTATGGCTATATTCGCTTTTCTAATGGCTGAATATAACTCGTTCCATTGTGGAATGATATTCACATTTCCCGTACCTGATGGGGAAAGAGAACCTTCTGTAATAACATTGACTCCTCTACCGGAGTGTGTAAACATTGCTTCGTCCGTTAATGAAGACAGGCCTTCTTCTTCAAATCCTCCATAGCCGAGGGATCCGTACACATTAAATACAAATGCTTGTGCCAACGCCCCATCTGCCCAAGTAGCATCTGCCGAAATTGAATCTAATGGCTGCGTTTCTAAGAAATCTTCATTACACGAAATAGGAACCAGCGCTAGGGCCAGTAATCCTAAAAGTATTAATTTTTCTTTTTTCATGATTTTTTTTTAAAATGTTAAACTAAAACCTGTATTGATAATAGTCTGTTGTGGATAAAACTGACCATTATTACTAGTCGATTCAGGATCATATATATCTTGCGCTGCCCATGTAGCCAAGTTTAGACCGCTCATATATACTTTAAAATTAGATAAGCCAAATTGCTCAATCATTTCTGAAGGGAAGTTATATGCCAATTGAACATTTTTAAGCCTTAGGTAATCTTTACTAAAAAGATTATAGGTGTTGTTTCCATAATCACCGCCGGTATAATAGGTGTCTCCACGACTTGCAAGTCTTGGATGAACGCTACTGGGATTATCAGGACTCCATCTATTATCGAAGCTGTATTTTAAGAAGTTACCAATATCACCAGATTCTGTCTGGATGAATAATTTAGCACCTGTTGCTCCCTGCAGTAATACCGAAAGGTCAAAATTCTTATAAGAAGCATTGAAAGTAACACCAAAGTTGAAATTAGGATTAATACTGTTCTTTAACCTAACTTGATCTAAATCATTAATGGCACCATCACCATTAATATCTTTGAACTTCATGTCTCCTGGCTCTAATGTAGGCTTAACGGCACTGTAATCCAGTGGATTTGAGTCTATGGCAGCCTGGTCAATAAAGACACCGTCAGATTCATAAACTAAATAGGAACCAATAGGCTTTCCTTCTTGTAATTGGTAGCTTGGTGCACCAGGAATTTCGTCTAAGAACTCAACCGTGTTCTGTGCATAACCTCCATTAACACCAACATCCCATTTAAATCCGTCCACATTTCCGCCAAAATAGTTTAATGCAAATTCAAAACCTTCATTGTTTACTTTTCCTGCATTCACAGGTGGTAGTAGTGTAGAAATACCAGAAGATCCTGGTGTAGAACCAGTTTTCTGAATAAGTATCTGATCACGCTTGTTCAGGAAGTATTCTAAAGTGAAACTTAGTTTACCATCTAGTACAATACCATCTAAACCAATATTATAGTTTTTGGCACGCTCCCAGGTAAAACTTGGGTTGGCTAAAAGATTTTCGAACAATGTTGTCTGTACTTGTCCGTTAATTGGATATTGACCAAATTCATAAATAGATTGGTAAGCATATTCCTGTAATTCGTCATCAGTAATTTCGCCATCACCGTTTGTGTCAAAAGAAACTTGATCATTACCCATTTCTCCATAAGAACCTCTAAGCTTTAAATAGCTTATAGAATCTACATTGAACCAATCTTCGTTATTAATATTCCAACCAACCAATAAACCTGGGAAGAATCCAAAGCGATCGTTACCTGGGAATATATATGAACCATCATATCTCCAAATAAACTCAGCTAAATACTTTTCCTTAAAGTTGTATTGAGCACGGCCATAGTAACCCAAACGTGTTCTGTTATACCCAAAACCATCGGTTTCCTGTGCAATTTCGCCACCAACACCAAGCTGGTCAACTGCTGTAGAAAGATAATTTCTTCTAAAAGCCGAGAAAAATTCTCCTTGAAAATTTTCGCGGGTTACACCTGCCAATAAATTAATAGTGTGATCATCACCTATTGTTTTGTCATAACTTAATAAACCGGTAAGGTTGGTATTTAAAACGTTGTTAGATGATTGTAATAATCTTGCATCCGTAAAGTTGGAACGTATAGAACCGCTAAGTTCCGGTACCCCGGTAGCAATATAGTTTGCGCGGTCTAGAGAGTAAAGTGTCCAAGGCGTCTGCCATAATTTTCTACGTAATTGACTTTGATCTACACCAGCCAATAAAGTCATTTTCAAACCTTCTATCCACGGGTTTGTAATGTCTACTGAACCGGTAAATTGTAAATAATCGGTTGGTTGTTTGTCATAACCTGTAGCATTGGTAGTAACGACCACTGGCTGTTGCCCGTTTTCAATATCCGGTCCTGGTAAGCCATTTGGCCATATTGCAGGTTCGTTAGGTCTACCTCTCATTAACATTCTAAAAATAGCACCTGCACCTTCAGTAGGGAAGGTTCTATCTTCCTTTCTATATCCCATACTTAATTTAGTGGATAGATAGTCATTAATTCTAGCATCGGTATTGATTCTAAAATTATACTGTTGATATCTGTTCGCCGAATTTTTATAGATAGCACCTTGGTCTGCATAACCTATAGAGGCATAGTACTTTAAATCTTCATTACCTCCGCTTATGGATAAGTTGTGTCTCTGTTGTTCTGCCCAATCTTGAAAAGTAGCGCCAAACCAATCCGTATCTGGGTATAACCATGGATCGGCATTCGTTCTATGGTTATTAATCGTTTCTGGACTAAATGCCGCATTTACAGTTTCTGCCGGGTCGCTTCCTGGAATGGTATAACTTCCAGAGTTTTGAAAAGCCGTATTTGCCGCTCCCCATTGAGAAGATGGAATGTTACTATTAAAAATCGCCAATTCGTTCATAATTGTTTGGTACTCTACAGCACTAGCCATTTCTGGAGTTCTTGTTGGTCTGGTTATACCAAAATCTGCTTTGTAATTGATTTGCATTTTACCGGGCTTACCAGTTTTAGTGGTAACGATAATTGCACCATTTGCCGCTCTAGCCCCATAAATAGCTGCAGAGGCATCTTTTAGTACAGAGATATTTGCAATATCATCTGGGTTAATACGACCTATGCCACCATCTCTATCTGGTATACCGTCAATTACAATTAATGGCTGGTTGTTACCCAATGTGTTCGTTCCACGAATACTAATGTTAGATTCGTCATTACCAGGCTCTCCACTGGTCTGAACAATTACAACACCCGGTAGTCTACCTGCAAGGGAGTTAGATACGCTAATGGCCGGAGAACTTTCAAGTACAGGTCCTTGTACAGCTGTTACCGCACCTGTTACCGTTGCCTTTTTCTGGGTACCGTAACCAACGACTACAACTTCGTCTAGGTTGGCAACATCTTCTTCAAGTGATACGTTGATGGTACTTTGATTGTTTACCGGTACCACCACTGCCTTAAAACCAATGTAGCTAAATCGTAAACTGGTACTACCATCATCTACGGTAATGGTAAAGTTACCATCAAAATCTGCTTGTACCCCAGTCGTTGGGTTGTTTGCATCAATGACCGAAACACCTGGTAACGGCATGTTGTCCGATGCCGAAGTAACAGTTCCGGACACGGTCGTCTGTGCGTGGAGGTTCATAAAAAGAAATCCACTAAAAAATAAAATCATCGTTAAGCTCGCATGATTTCGAATCATGGAAAACTTAGGAAAGTTTTTTTGATAATTCATAAAGTTAGTTCTTACAGTTGTTAGTTATTAAGCTGGCACGGATATTATAATCTCTTCAGGAAGCTTTTGAGATAAAAAGACTATGATACACTATGCTACTGCAAACAAATATATAAATAAATGTTAATTTAATAAATTTTGATAGCTTATTTTTTCAAATTATGATTTAGATCATAAAATATTATTAAAATACAATCATTAGTTTATTTTGTTAATTATTCTTCAATACTCAAAAAAGCTTATTTTCCTTGCTTTATGGTAGAATTGCCATGTGCAATAGCACTATATATCCTTGACAAAATTTTGATGTCTTTTATTAAATTGTATATTGACGGCTGCAAATTTGACTAGAATTTATGGCGGTTATTAGTAAAATTTTAAACCTGACCCACAACAACAATCTTACAAAACACGAGCAATTGGTTCAAGGTGTCATTGAATCTATTGAAGATGGTGAATTATTGGTAGGTGATCAACTACCCTCTATAAACATTATGGTTGAGGAGATTGGATATGCTAGAAAAACAATCTTTAAGGCTTATGAAGAATTAAAGAACAGAGGCTTAATTGAGTCTAGACAATTAAAGGGATATTTTGTTATAAGTCAGGCTACCAATATCACCAAAAGAATGGCTTTGTTATTGTTCGCTTTTCAAAGTTACCAAGAGGAATTTTACAAAACATTTAGAAAAGAAATGGGTAAACGATTTCAAATCGATGTTTTTTTTCACCATAATAATCTTACCGTTTTTGAAACAATACTCACCAATATTAACGGTAAATATGGTATGTATGTAATTGCACCCATACAGCATGAAAAGGTGACCCAGTTATTGCAAAATATTGAAGCTAAAAAATTATTGGTAGTAGATCGTTATTTAAATCTAGGAAAGTCTTTTTCATACATTTCTCAAGAATTTGAAAATGTAATCTACTCTTCATTGGTACAGCTACTTCCGGAAATAAAAAAGTATTCTAAAATTATACTTTATTTTAATGAGGAAAGTGATTTTTCCCCTATAAGTATCAAAAATACCTTTGAAAGATTTTTAAAAGAACATTCCGTTAACGGAATGGTTAAGAACAATTATACCATAGGTTCTGCCGCTAAAGGCAATCTTTATTTTGCATTAGGCGATACTATTTTATGGCATATTTTACGTGATGCCGTGCGAAAAAAATTAAGTATTGGTGAAGATATTGGTATTCTTTCCCAAAACGATAATGTTTCTAAAGAGATTGTTTTTGGAGGTATTACTACTATTTCTACGGATTTTAATGAAATGGCAAAGCTGGCTGCAAAACATATTAAAAATGAGAGTACTACTCAGGTAATTATACCCTCTAGGTTAATTAAACGTGCTTCTTTATAATAAGATTTAAATTCCCTTTTCAAGCCACAAGTATCCATACTTTTTAAATGGAGTAAAATATAGGTGTTGACATTTAATTCTTATAGTGGTTAAATCACCTTATTTCAATCATATTTATTCTATTTTTGAAAAAAAATTGCTTGTAATGCACACTATTGAAGAATATAGAGATGAGTTTATTGCGTATTTGGACTCAAAAAAAATCACGAAGGAACCTAGAAACCTTTATGAGCCCATTACTTATATTCTCGGTTTAAGGGGGAAACGTCTTAGGCCGGTATTGGTTTTAATGACAGCTGAAATTTTTGATGCGGATTTTAAAGAAGCTTTGGATGCTGCTGTAGCTATTGAAGTATTTCATAATTTTTCTTTGGTGCACGATGATATTATGGATGATGCCCCTGTGCGTAGAGGGCAGACTACCGTTCATGAAAAATGGGATATTAACACGGGTATTCTTTCTGGTGATGCTATGTTGATTATGGCTTATCAGTTATTTGAAAATTACGAGCCAAATGTTTTTCGCGATTTGGCTAAACTTTTTAGTAAAACGGCCTTAGAGGTCTGCGAAGGTCAGCAGTATGATGTTGATTTTGAAACTAGAGATGATGTCATGTTGCCGGAATATCTGAAAATGATCGAATTTAAAACAGCGGTTCTTGTAGCTGCTGCTTTAAAAATGGGTGCCATTGTTGCAGGTGCCTCTGAAAAGGCACAAGAGCAAATGTATAATTTTGGGCTAAACCTGGGCATAGCTTTTCAATTACAAGATGATTATTTAGATGTATTTGGTGATCCAGAGACTTTTGGTAAGCAAGTGGGCGGTGATATTATAGAAAATAAGAAGACATATTTATATTTAAAAGCGCTTAACTCAGGTTCTGAAATGATGGTGAAAGAGTTAGAACATTTATACTCTATTCAACCAAAAGAAGCAGACGCTAAAATAAAGGCCGTACGTTCAATTTTTGAAAAAACAGAGGCTGATAATGCAACTAAAATGGCTATTTCAGATTATACGGCAAAGGCATTTGAGGTTCTTGAGGAGATGGATATTGTAGAAGAAAATAAAAACTTGTTAAGAGAATTTGGTAAAAATTTAATGAACAGAACTGTTTAAAAAATCCTTTTGAGCAGGGCTTTTATGAAGGGTGTTTTAGGACAGGAATTGATATAAACAATATCTTCTTTTAAACTTGTTTTTTCATCTAAGAATTTAAATACCATTTGTGGTTTTAAAGTTTTAAAAATAGACTCGAATATGGTATGCCCTTTTGCATTATTATTATGCAAAACATCTAAAAATAGCATATCATAAAACCAAAATTTACCTTTTAATTTCAACTTTTTGAGTGGTTTTTCTTGTTTTAAGAAATCTATAAGTTTAGGAATTTTAGTTGCGGTGCTCATTAAAGTATATCCAGTACTAGGTTTGGCCCAACCGCCTGCCGTACCAATATATCTGACCCTATTTGTGTGGTGCTCCCTAAAATCATAGGCTGTCATTGGTATGCTACCAGCTTCTTTTTCAATTATTTCATAGGTTTCACATGCAAATCGCTCTTGTATGTAGTGCTTGATCGCTTCATTATATTCCGCTTTATCCAGCAACTCTTCAGAAAATAAAGTATATTCAATTAACGCCGTGTTATTGGCATAAGGTAGTACATACATAAAGCGTGTATTTCCTTTTTGTGGAATAGAAAAGTCCATATATGTAACTTCCTTACTATCAAAGATAGGCTTGTCGGTCTTTATTACCCAACCTACAAAATGCTGTTGCAATACAGGATATTTCTTCTGACCGGTTGCCATTCTATAGTCGAAAAGACTATTGAATATGTACTTTCCAGAATAGGTTTTTTTAGCAGTATGTACAGTTACTTTGCTTTCAGATTCTTCAAAGTTGATTAAAGCTTCTTGAGCAAAGGTAATGTTAACCGATTCTTTAACGCGACCTAGATAATGATTATAGAAATCAATGCCTCTTATCATTTTATAGGTATACGGACTTATATCTGTTCGCTTTAAAACATCTTTTCCTTGAAAGTGGATAGAATTCCATTTTTTATGTACAATATCTTCAAACTTACCATTGCCCTTTTCCCAAAAACACCATGTTCTATCATTGGTGTCTTTTGCATTTTTGTCAAGTAACAGAATTTTTTTTTGATCAAAAAACGAATCGTTCAACATGGCATCAGCAAGTAATAAACCAGATGCACCTGCGCCAATAATAATATAATCGTATTCGTTCATAGTATGTAAGCATCAATCAGAATCTTGTTCTGCTGAGCTGTTCAAAAATACAAAATAGCAATTGTCTTTTGTGCTTAATTCAACGTGTAACGTACTCCAAAAAATGATCGTATACCTTGATTAGGACCATAAACGTAAGATGGATCAAACGTCAAGGCATTTGGGTTGTTTGGTGTGGCAACGGCATTGCCATTGGCATCAAAGGTAACTTCTTTATCAAATGGATCGTTTGCGCGGGCAATAATGAACGGATTTCCTCTATTAGGTGTCCAATCTAACAGATTTTTTACGCCTCCGTAGAATTCAAGATTTTCTATTCCATCATAAGATAATTGTATATTTTGAATACTCCATGCAGGCGAAAAATCGCTTCTTGGGTCGTTGTCGCCTAAGGTAGGTAGTCGCATAGGTCCATATAAATTTCCGGTATAATCAATAGTTAGGTCCCAGGTACGGATATCATAGCTAACACTCCAGTTTGCTGAATAACTTTCTGTAAGAATCTGTCTTTCCTTTACGCCATCTTCCGTATTACTGACATCTTGTATGGTACCGCCTATCATCAGTTTTAAACCGTTGTAGAAAGCTACGTCTACGTTGGCACTTATCCCTTTTGAAATTGAGGTGCCGTTTAGATTATCATATATAATCTGATTAGGATTGGTGTCATAATCAGGAATAATTACATTTTGGAAATTGGTGTAAAATAAAGAGGCATCCAAACCAACGAAAGTACCGTTATCACCATAAATTTTCTTTAAATAATTTAGGTTGACATTAAATGAACGTTCGGGTTTTAGTTCTTCTGCAATAATAACATCTCTTGATCCCGTTAACGCTGCGTGATCTTCTGTAAATAGATTCACTACCCTAAAACCGGTACCGGCATTTAAGCGAATGATATCATTATCGGTAAACTTGAATTTGTACGCGGCTCTGGGTGTAAATATGTTTCCATGGCGGCTGTCATAATCATATCTTCCTCCAAGAAGTAAGGAATGTTTTTTATTGAACGCTACTTCATCTTGAACAAATAAACTGGGTATTAAAACTTCATCTGGCTCATTCCCCTCTGTACTAAATGTAGCGGGAGTACTGTCGTCATAGTAATTATAGCGTAAGGCAGAGCCTACTAATAAGCTGTGTTTTCCTATAGTTTTATCCCATGTTAATTGGGTAAACCCAATTCGTTGATCTGCCAAGTAAGGAACATCACCATAGACAGAATTTTGCTTGTGGTCATTATAGGAGAAAGACAGCATCATCTGTTCTTCAATCGGCAGTTCATATTTTCCTAATATTTCCCATCTTCGGGTGTATATACTTTCGCCATATACTTCGTCTCCGCCTCTAAATTCCGGTGTCCATTGCATTTCTCCGCCCCACCGATCTTCGTAAAAAAAACGACCTGCCAAAGAAAAGATGCGTGGGTTTTTTCTTGTGAAGTTCCATTTCTGAAAAACTGAAATTCTATCTTGTAAGGTTAGGTCTGTAAAATTATCTCCATTATTATCAATAGGGTTGTGGTACTTGAAGTAATTGGCGCCTAAAAGCACATTTGCTTTTTTACCTACATTGAATTTTGCCCCTACATTTAGATTAAATTCACCCCAATCGGTCACAAAACTATCGGCAAAAAATTTAGGAGCCGTTAAATTGTTTTTGGTGATGATGTTAATGAGTCCGCCAACGGCTTCACTACCATATAGTGTAGAAGCAGGACCTTTGACTACTTCAATTTGTTCAATAAGAGAGTTGGGTATTCCAGATAAGCCGTACACGGTTCCCAAACCACTTACAATGGGCATACCATCTATCAATACCAATGTATACGGACCTTCCAGTCCATTGATATGAATATCGCCCGTATTACAAACGTTACAATTAATTTGTGGTCTAACTCCGTTAACGTTTTGCAGGGCTTCAAAAATACTTGCCGTTGGGTTTTTCTTGAAAAAAGTAGGTTTATAAACTTCTACTGGTACCGGGCTCTCTAATCTATTTACAGGTTTTAAAGTTCCGGTAACGACCATTTCGTCCAAAGATTCTATAGAGGGTTTTAAGTTAATATCAATTATTTTATCCTGGCCTTCCGTAATTGTAAGTGTTTGGTAAAATTTCTGAAAACCAATATTGGAGGCAATGAGGGTGTATTTGCCAGAGGGGACGTTTTTAAGTGAATACTTACCATTTTCATCTGAAGCGGTACCAATCTGTGTACCTTTTAAATAAATGTTCACATATGCTTCAGGCACACCGTTAGATGATATTGTGCCAGAGATCTCAGAATTTTGCGCATTTAGCATGCCGAAACAAAGAATAGTGTAGGCAAAAAATAAAATTTTAATCATCTAAAATAAATTTTAGACAAAACTAAAAAATTGTTTTTACGTATAAAAATGTATTTTTGTGTTATTATTGTTTGCAAATGACGTTATCAGAAGAAGATTACATAAAAACAATCTATCACTTAAGCGATTTTAATAGTAAATCTGTGGCTACCAATGCTATTGCAGAGCAGATGAAAACGAAGCCATCGTCTGTTACGGATATGGTGAAGAAGCTTTCTGAAAAGTCTCTTGTCAACTATAAAAAGTACCAGGGTGTCTCACTTTCGGAGAAAGGCAGGTTGGTTGCACTTTCTATAATCAGAAAACATCGCCTATGGGAAGTGTTTTTGGTAGATAAGTTGAATTTTTCTTGGGACGAGGTCCATGTTGTGGCAGAGCAACTGGAACATATTAAAAGTGATACTTTAATAGATAAATTAGATGCGCATTTGGGATATCCTAAGGTTGATCCTCACGGTGATCCAATACCTAACAAGGACGGTGTGTTTACCAAATCCGTTAAAAAATTGATCAGTGAATTGCCGGTTGGTAGTCAGGGAGTTTGTGTTGGGGTCAATGATTCTTCGGCGGCATTTTTAAAATTTTTGGACAAGAATAAAATCGCTTTGGGCGATACTTTTAAAATATTGGAAATTGAGGAGTTTGATGGTTCCGTAACTATTTCAACAAGATCGGGGTCCATAAGTATTTCTAAGCAAATAGCAACAAATTTATTCTTGGAAATTGTAGATGAAGAATAGGTTTTTAACCGTTGAATTATCAAGATTATGAATGAAATTATAGCATATTTTGAATCTATAGACCCAGTGTTGGCTGCGTTTTATGCAACATTGTTTACCTGGGGGCTAACAGCTGCCGGCGCTGCTTTGGTATTTCTGTTTAAAACAATGAACCGTGCCGTTTTAGATGGTATGCTGGGTTTTACTGGCGGAGTAATGGTAGCGGCAAGTTTTTGGAGTTTACTGGCGCCAGGTATTGAAATGAGTCCTGGAGAAGGTTTTGTGAAGGTCATACCTGCGGCAATTGGTTTTTTTCTAGGCGCTATGTTTATTTTTGGGTTGGATAAAGTTCTGCCACATTTACATATAAACTTTAAGGAAAGCGAAGCGGAAGGGGTAAAAACTCCTTGGCGTAGAACAACACTTTTAACCTTGGCAATTACTCTGCACAATATACCTGAGGGTTTAGCGGTGGGTGTTTTATTTGGTGGTGTTGCGGCTGGTTTTGACGGAGCTTCTATTGGCGGTGCCGTAGCATTGGCATTGGGTATAGGTTTACAGAATTTTCCGGAAGGTTTTGCCGTTGCCATGCCATTACGTAGACATGGTTTAAGTAGAACAAAGAGTTTTATGTTTGGGCAGGCATCTGCTATCGTGGAGCCAATAGCTGCAGTATTAGGTGCTTGGGCGGTAATGACTTTTCAGCCTATTTTACCTTATGCACTCTCATTTGCAGCAGGGGCAATGATCTTTGTCGTTGTTGAAGAAGTAATACCTGAAACCCAGCAAGACAAATACACTGATATTGCTACTATGGGCTTTATTGGGGGCTTTATAATAATGATGACTTTAGATGTTGGTCTTGGTTAAGATCAAGGTGTTTTAATACCACAATAATTTAATGTCAATTTTAGCGTTTAAGGCAATAGTATTATTAACTTGATACTTTAATTTTTATGCATTCTTCTAAGAAAAATTGGATTTGGACCGTAACGTTGATCGTAACGGTTATTTGTTGTGTGTCCGTTTTAATACTTCATGTTAAAAATTGGGTAACTGATGATGCTACTAGTTTAGGTCTACGTTCAGGATTTTATAACGTTGAAGTTCCTTTAAGTGAATTGGATAGCGTAGTGTTCGTTAACAGAATTCCGCCAATGCAGCGTTTGCATGGGTTTTCTGCCTTGGAAAAGGAAAAAGGCGTATTTAGGGAGTTTAAAGATTCTTTGACCAATAAGAAGGTGCACGTATTTGTAGATAATATCAATAACAATAAAATTAAGTTGGTCTATAAAGATTCTGCTTATGTATACTTTAACCTAAAAGATTCCGTTGAAACCGTTCAATTATTTCAGAAACTTAGCTCCTATACGGGTACTTTAAGTGAGCCTAATTAAGGTTGGTAATTGTAAGGTTGGGTAAAGGATAAAATATAATTTAGCTTTGGCATAACTATTGAAACTAATTTTGAATCGATATTAGAGATTTAAATAAAATTTAATTTATTGCCTCTTAGGCTTGTCCTAAGATGGTTTAATTTTAGTGAGCGCCCATGATCAAAAAAACTCTTTTAACATTGTGTGTATTAGGTTTTCTGTCTACAGGTCTGTTTGCACAACATAATGTAAGTGTAAATATTGACGGAGTTACTTCTGAAAAAGGCAATATCTGTTTTGCCGTCTACAATAATGAAAGGTCTTTTTTAAAGTTCGATGAAGTTTATAAGTCAGGTTCGGAAAAGGCCGTGAAAGGTAAAACGGCTTTTGATATCAAAAATCTACCGGAAGGGGAGTATGCTATTGCTATTTTTCATGATGCCAATGGTAATAAAAACTTAGACACCAATATGCTGGGCATCCCTAAAGAGCAAATAGCTTTCTCCAAAGGAAAAATGAAAATGTTCGGACCGCCAAAATATAAGGAATGTGTATTTACCGTAAATTCTCATATGGAAATGAACATTAGGTTAAATTAGCAATTAGTAACTTGTTATCTTGATTACACCATTAGAACCTTGGGTGCCATAACCTGCAGCATCTGCACCAGATAGAATTACAATTTTCTTTACGTTATAACTGTCTATAAGCTCATTGACTGAAAGAAAGGAGTTTCCTATAACCTGATTGTTTAAAACGTATAAAGGCTCCTGATTTCCGCCTGAATCAAACGAATTTGTGGTCTTGTTTAAAATAGGAACGTTGTTTTGAAGCACTACGCCAGGCTTTTGTCGAATACGTTGTAATAGAGAAACATTCGCTCTATTCTTTTCCCTTAACTCGGTATCTAAAGAAGATGTGTTACCGCTCGTATGTTTTACAGGTCCACAACTGCAGATCAAAACGAATGTTATACTATAGATTAAGAGATATGATTTCATAGTTTATAAGATTATGGTTTCTGTAATTTATGAATTAAAAGGAGATGACAGTATCTTTGAAATAAAAAGATATGGTTTTAGTTGCGCAATTGGTAGGAGCCTTGTTGGGTTTATTAGCTGTGGTATTTGGTGCCTTTGGTGCACATTTACTTAAAAAAACGTTTACAGCTGATCAATTAAATAGTTTTGAAACGGGAGTAAAATACCAAATGTATCATGCGCTATTGATACTGATGTTAAGCTTTAATTTAAACTTAGAAACGGGACTGGAAAAAGCAATTATCTATTGCTTAATTATAGGGACAATTCTTTTTTCTTTCAGTATTTACGGTTTGTGTATTTCTGCATCTAAAGGAAACAAAATAAAATTATTAGGTCCAATAACCCCACTTGGCGGACTATTTTTAGTATTAGGTTGGGGGCTTTTATTTTATAATTTTATTAAGAATCTTGTTTAATCTTAATTTTCTGAAGTTGCGGTAAACTCTTTAATGGCCGTATTGGGTTCCATAATGGCATAACCCTCCCAAAAAGTAGGGTCATATTTAGGCATATAAGTGGGCAATACGGTATTGTTTTCTTTAAAAGCATCAAAGGTTTTTTGATTTATATTTTCTGTATCAAAAACGATCATTTCGTTCTTTTCGGTACCTATAACTACAAAATCCATATCTCCCGCTAATTCATTTTGCTTATTTCTACCTTTAACAATTTTATTTTTTTCAATAATTTTTAGTGGTCTTTTAACACCATAGCGCATACCGTTTTCAGATTCGTAATAGCGTATTCCGTACAAGCCATCATTACCCTGGTTGTAAATTATTTTGCCCTTAGATAGGTAATTGTTGCTTGATATACCTAAAAGGTTAAAGTTGCTAATAGGCTTTACATTGCTATAGTCTACTTGCAATACGGCAAAATCATCTGCATTTACATATAATGTACCTTCATAATCTGCGGACCCACTTGGAACAAATGAGATTACATAAACGGCGTCATTGCCTAGATAAGTGAATTCTTCTAAAGTGTACTCATACTTTCTTTTCTTGTTTATGAAGTTGAGTTTACTTTTTTCTTGAGTAGGTAATCCACTAAAAATATTGGCTAATTGTCTTCTTTTCCAATTGCCATAATTCTTTTGTCTTTCTTCTTTATTTTTCTTTTTCTCTTCCAATTCCTTATTAAGTGCCGCAACATCGGTAGAATCTACTTCTTCTTCAAAAAGAGAGCTTACTTCTTCAGAATCTACCTTGAACGATAACAAACCTGATTTAATTTTAAAATATGATCCGGGCTTTACATTTTCCTTCAGAATAGTATTTAGTTTTTCTTCCATTCTTTCAAAATCAAACTCCGTGTTTTTGTCGTATAATTTTGATGCTTTCAGCAAATTAAATTTTTGAACTTCTTCATCATAATTACCATATAAATCACCGACTACCTCAGAATAATAAGTGTCGTTCTTAGGTACTGTATTAATGACGCTATCAATAAATTGTTGATTTAATACGGCTATAGAAGATTTTTTGACCTTAAAACCGCTTTTAGTCCATCTGTCAGTGTTGGTTGTTCTATGGAATAGTCTTTTCTTGGATAGATCATTGGTATAATTTTTTTCCAGATTGTCTTCCACAAAATCCATAATTTCGTCAGCTGTGTAATTCTTGTTTGAGACGATGACCTCTTTCAGCTCTATAGCTTTTGGAACAAGTAAAATTTTGGTTGAGGTAAATTCTGCTATAGGTCTTGTTAATGTTTCATACCCCATTGATGATATCATAAGGGAATCGTTTTCTGTGATAACCTCATCAAATATTAAATTGAAGCTACCTTCTTCATTGGTGATTGCCCATTTCTCCTTTAATTGAACCGAGGCGAATGGTATAGGCTGTTGACTTACACTGTCTATTACCGTAGCACTTAAGCTTTGGGCATTAATGTTAACTACATTTAAAAATAGAAAAGTTAAAAAGGGTAACAAAAACGGTCTTGAGTTCATAGTATAGATTATTCCTACGCAATCTAGACGAACAAATGTAAGTAGCGTTACAATTTTAGAAATTGTTATGAACGTTTTAAAAAAGGTTTAACAGAAATATAAAATTTAATGACAGCCACAATCATCTTGACCACAAGCTTTGGAATTATTTTTTTTACCCGCCCAAACAGATTTTGGGAGTAAAAATTTATTGATCAAATAAAAAGCGGAAATAGCTACTGTAATGTAAACCAATATGTGTTGTATGATATCCATATTTATTTTAATATTTGATAGGCTATTAAAGCTACAATATAAGCAAAAAGACTCATAAATACCAGTTGGCCTGCCGGCCATTTCCATGAGTTGGTCTCTCTTTTTACAACTGCCAAAGTACTCATACATTGCATGGCAAATGCATAGAATAGCAATAAAGAAATGCCTGAAGCTAAATTGAACAATGGTCTTTTGGTTCTGGGGTTTATTTCTGCCGCCATTCTATTTTTAATGGTTTCCTCTTCATCGTTTCCTACGCTGTAAATAGTGGCAAGTGTACCAACAAAAACTTCTCGTGCAGCAAATGATGTAAGTACGGCTATACCAATTTTCCAATCATAACCCAATGGCCTAACTATAGGTTCTATTGCCTTGCCCATGTAGCCCATGTAAGAATGTTCAAGCTTGTAACTCGCAATCTCTTGGCTAAGCGCTCGTTCTTCTAAATCTTTTAACTGCGTTACGGCAGCTTCTTTGTTCAAGTTATTTCCAAGTGTTTCTTGTTGATTTTCAAAGTAAACCTCGCTATTGGCGCTAAAACCCTTTTCTTTAATTCTTTGTGCTACTATGGTTTCTGCATTTTTAAATTCATCAGAAAATCCGTTAGAGCCCAAAAACCATAGCACAATAGATATGGCCAATATTATTTTACCGGCACCAAAAACAAAACTTTTTGTTTTTTCAAGAACGGTGTAGGCAACGTTTTTTATCAACGGTAGTTTATAGTTGGGCATTTCTACTACAAAGAAAGACCTACTTTTAATTTTTAAGATCTTGTTCAGAATTACCGCCGACAGAATAGCAGCTCCAAAGCCCATTAAATATAACGACATTAAGGTCAGGGCTTTATAACTTAATCCAAGAAAACTGCCTTCGGGTATGACCAAGGCAATGATAATGAGGTAGACCGGTAACCTTGCCGAACAAGTAGTGAACGGGGTTACTAGAATAGTAATTAACCTTTCTTTCCAGTTTTCAATAGTTCTAGTGGCCATTACCGCTGGAATAGCACATGCGGTACCTGAAATTAATGGAACCACACTTTTACCACTCAATCCAAAGGGTCTCATTATTCTGTCCATCAAGAAGACTACCCTGCTCATATAACCTGTTTCTTCCAATAGGGCTATAAATAAAAATAAGAAAGCTATCTGTGGTATGAATATAACAATACCACCAATACCGGCTAAAATACCCTCTGCAATAAGATTTGTAAACACACCGGGCGGCAATGTGTCTTTTACCCATTCTGTGGCAGAAGCAAAAAAACCGTCAATTAAATCCATTGGGTATTCACTCCATCCATAAATTGCCTGAAAAATGGTAAGCAGAATTAAAAAGAAGATGAGGTAGCCAAATACTTTATGTGTCAATACCTTGTCTAAAGTAGCTCTAAATCCTTTGGCGGCATTGGCATCTATTTTATAGGTTTCCTTTAAAATGCCGTTAATGAATTGATAACGTAATATGGTCTCTTTTTGCTGAAGACGTTTAAGCTCTGATTTTGATTTTGTGGTAAAAGAGGAAGTATCTTTGATAAGGGTTTTTTCCAATGGCATAAAATTCACATCTTGTGTGATCACCAACCAAAGTTTATAGACATCTTCTTTGGGGAAAGCTTCTTTTAATCGCTCAAAATAATCAGGTGCAATAACCGATATATCTACATTTTGGCTTTTTGGTAGATTTTTATAATCTGCAATAAGATTTCTTAATCTATCTATACCGGTTTCTTTTCTAGTACTTACCAGAGCAATTTTAGAGTTTAATTTTTGCTCCAATAACTCAATATTTATGGTAATCCCTTTACGAACCATACGATCGGCCATATTAATGACCAAAATGGTAGGTATCTTTAAATCTTTTATCTGTGTAAAAAGAAGAAGGTTTCTTTTGAGGTTTTCAACGTCAGATACAACAATGGCAACATCTGGGTGATCTTTGTCATTCTTGTTTAAAAGAAGTTCAACGGCAACACTTTCATCTAATGATGTAGTGTTTAAACTATAGGTACCTGGTAAATCTAAAATATGGGCTTTGACACCTCTGGGCAGTTTACAGATTCCTTCTTTTTTCTCAACGGTAATTCCTGGATAGTTACCAACTTTTTGGTTTAATCCTGTAAGCTGATTAAAAACAGATGTTTTCCCGGTATTTGGGTTTCCTATAAGGGCTACATTAATTTGTTTACTCATACTACAGCATTGTCTTCTATAATATCAAGTGCTATATGTAAGGCCATTTCTCTTCTAATGGCAATATGTGATCCGTTGACATTAATATAAATTGGATCTTTTAACGGTGCTACTTGTACCAATTCTACTTTGTTACCAGGCAGACAGCCCATTTCAAGTAGCTTGATCGGCAATAAGTCTTGAGTGAATTCTTTTATAATTCCCTTCTGGCCTCGCTTTAAATCTGCAACAGTAGTTTCCAATTTTATTTAGATTCATTATAAGTAAGGCAAAAGTAGTGGAAATATAGTTATTCCCTATACTTTTTAGAATAAATAACTACTAGTTCTAACGTAGATCGGTTAATGCGGTTGCCAATATTTTAACAGATGGGAATTTGTGAAATATTATTTTAACATATGCGTTGAATATTAGTCTTTTCTAGATTAGTAAGATTTATACCGCTGAATAAAAATACTTTTAAAATTGCTTTTAGCTGTTTTGTATTGTTGCGCATCTACAACAATTCTAACATAGAATACAGCAATACAAGTAATCTAAAAGACAGGAGAAGAGTAATCAACTTAATTAAATAGATAAACAACCAATCATGAAAAAACCATTACTAGTATTATTCCTTTTTGGAGCAGTATCCATTTTTGGACAGTCTACCAAAGGAAAGAACATTACGGTCGCAATTCCTAGTTATGCAAAAAAACCTGTTCCCAAAAACGTAAAAACATATATGGGTGGCTTTGCAAACTCCAACGACGCTGCTTTGCCATTTACTGAAGAAGCATTTAATAATGCTTTAAAATTTCAAGATTTTACGAAATTAACAGATGAAAACGGAACGCCGGATTTTCTTTTTGCTTTAAAGGGATTGACTATAAAAGACCTTGATATGAAATTTACTCGAAATAAGGGTGAAGAAAAATACAGCGTATCAATTGTACCTAATTCAGATGCAGCCATATCTGTTTTGACCATGTTGAATGGAGAAAGTGTGCACTATAATCGTATTCCCGTGCTTGCAAAGGCAGACTCACAGGGTAAAATTATTCCTGAGGTTATTACATTTGATTTTGAAGAAGAAGAAAAGTTCTTGATTATTTTTGGCGAAGATAAGGTTAAGGGAACCCCTTATTTAGTTGAAGAATATTTAAGAAGAAGTCTTGGCAAAAACTTTTTAGCCAAGGAATTGACTCCATTACTTTATGCAGATTATGATAATAGATCTAATAGCGAAGCAGAAAAGTTTTATTTTATAAAAGATAAGAAAACAGAAGGTCTAGAAGATGAAACAAAAGCTAAGGTTATAGCTTTTGAGGAAATGTCTGCTGCTTTTACCAATCTAGAAGAATTAAGGTCAGGTAAAGAACAATTACAGTCTTTTAGAACGTATTGGGAAGAAAAATTAGCTACTTATGACCTATCAAGTAAAGTTGGTAAAAAAGCGGGATGGGGACTAATTATGAACCTATATAATGTTGCGTTGATGCAAGAAGATTTTGACGCTGCATCTAAGTATATGGATATGGCTTTAGAGACAGAAGAAAAGAAATGGATAACAAAAGCCAAAAGAAACGATTTCAATAAACATTATGAAAGGTATACTTTCAATTATGATACGGCTACAGGTGAGCGTATCTATTCTGAAGGGTATACTGTTGATCCGGTTTTAGCTGAAATTGCAAGAAAAGAAGCTATTGAGGGTAATAATATAGATAATGAGGTAGGTTATGTAATTAAAGGTGATGGAGAAAAGATGGAAGGTAAAATTTCTATGCGTTTTTCTCCTCAAGAAAAAGAAGCTGAGGGTGGTAATATAATGGATGTTAGTGGCGATACTACTGCAAAAAGAGTTACCGTAACTTACGTTAATGCAAAAGGTAAAACCAAAAACTCGTCTTTAAAATGTAAAGAGGTCTCTGAAATAGTTATTGAAGACCGAGTATTTGAACCGGTTAATCCTAAAAAAGGTTTTATCAAATCTACAGAAGCCGGTTTGTCCGGTTTTAACTTAAATAGTACAATTTTTATGGAACGCGTTTACGTTGGTACAGGTATAAAGCTATTTAAAGACTTAACCGATACCGATACGTACTATTTTAGTATAGAAGGCGTTAAAAAGGCTGAAACAGCTAGTGCAGAATTTTTTGCTAGTTGCCCAGTACTAGCAGAGCGTATTGATAGTGGCGAGTTTTCAAAATCTGAAGAAGATCAGATAAAGATTGCAAAAGCATTCTCAGAAGCCTGTAAATAAAATTCTAAATAGATTAGATTATGTAAAGTCCCCATACGATCTGTACTGGGGGCTTTTATTATTTATCAGATTCTTTTAGTAGTTCAACATCTTTCAATAGTTTCTCAATATCCTCTTTTTTAGTGCCATCATAAAAGCCCCTTATGCGTTTATCCTTATCCACTAAAATAAAATTTTCGGTATGTATCATATCAAATGGTCCGCCATCGCCATCGGTTTTAACAGCTAAATAAGATTTTCGTGCCAATTCATAGATCTGTTTTTTATCACCGGTAACCAAGTTCCAATTCCTGTCATCTATCCCTTTTTCAACAGCATATTTTTTAAGCTGTGCTACCGAGTCGATCTCTGGCGTAACGGAATGTGATAGCAACATAACATCAGAATCTTTGCCCAGTGCCTTTTGTAGGTCTACCATGTTTTTGGTCATGATAGGGCAAATAGTAGGGCAGGTGGTGAAAAAGAAATCGGCTATATAGATTTTACCTTTGTAATCTTCTTGGGTAATGGTCTCGCCATTTTGGTTGGTCAATGAAAAATCTGCAATGGTATGGTACTTTCTAACATGTTGAATTTCTTCTGCCACTAATTCTGCATTTACCATGGCAGGAGAATACACGGGCAACAGTTTTACAGGCTGTAGGGCATTATAAAATAAATATATGATTATGACGGAAAGTATTAAAAGTACTATTCCAAAAATCTTGAATTTTGCGAAGAAAGACCGCATACTATTTTTTTACAAAGGTACGCTAGGGGTGTCAAGATTTCAAGTAAATATAGATGTCTTGCTTATAAATTATTCATAAAATACCATAAGGTCAGTGGGTTTCTTTTTTTTAGCGGTTGTAAAAATGTACTTTTGTGCGATTTTAATTTTCACGAAATAAGGATGAGCCCCATTGTAATAAAGACAATTCAATTTTTTTTAAGCCTTTCAATATTAATAGTACTACACGAGTTAGGGCATTTTATACCGGCAAAATATTTTAAGACCAGAGTTGAGAAATTCTACTTGTTCTTTGATGTAAAGTTTTCACTTTTTAAAAAGAAGATAGGTGAGACCGAATACGGTATTGGTTGGTTGCCCCTTGGCGGATATGTAAAAATATCTGGTATGATAGATGAGAGCATGGACAAAGAAGCCATGGCAGAAGAACCTAAGGAGTGGGAATTTAGAAGCAAACCGGCTTGGCAACGTTTAATTATAATGTTAGGCGGCGTAACGGTAAATTTCATTTTGGCCGTTGTTATATTCATTGGTCTGGCATATGCCTATGGTGAAACATACATTGCAAATGACAGTCTAAAAGACGGAGTATGGGTTACCGATACTACCTTGGGTAATGCCCTTGGAATAGAAACGGGAGATAAGGTAATTGCTGTTGATGGTAAAAAGATTAAAGCTTTAAATGGTATTATGCCTGAAGTAGTTTATGGTGAAAAAATAACTTTAGAACGTGACGGTAATATAATTGAAAAGGATATACCTGTAAATTTTATTGAAACAATTTCTGATAATAGGGAAAATGCTAGGTTTATAAATTATAGGAATCCGTTTGTAATTAGAGAAATCCCTGAAGATTCTCAAAATAAGGATAGTGGATTTAAAGCTGGTGATGCTGTTGTTGAAATTGCCGGTACGCCCGTAGAGTATCAAGATCAAGTAATACCGGTTTTGGAAGCCAATAAAGGAAAAAGTGTTCCCGTATTAGTAATTCGAGATGGGAAGAAGGTTAACTTGAATGCAAATGTTTCTGATGAAGGAAAGTTTGGAGTGTATGCTGGGTTAAATTCATTAGAGGAATTTGAGGAAAAGGGGTATTTTAAATTTGAAACATTAAACTATACTTTTTTAGAATCTATCCCGGCAGGATGGAACAAAGGTGTTAAGACACTTACAGATTACATTAAGGGAATGAAGAAAATCTTTAACCCAGATACCGGTGCTTATAAAGAGGTTGGTGGTTTTGCTGCCATTGGTGGTATGTTCCCAGATACTTGGAACTGGCCAGCATTTTGGGGTACCACTGCGTTTATATCCATTATTCTAGCATTTATGAATATTCTGCCGATACCTGCTTTAGACGGCGGTCACGTAATGTTTTTGCTTTACGAAATGATTACAGGTAGAAAGCCGAGCGATAAATTTTTAGAGTACGCACAGATTACCGGATTCTTTATTTTAATAGCACTTTTACTGTTCGCAAACGGTAATGATGTTTATAAAGCGATATTTAAATAAAAAAATAATTTATTTGTTTGGAGACTTTCAAAAAACTACTATATTTGCACCCGCTTTAGGAAACTAAAACGGGTTATTTTCCTCCTTAGCTCAGTTGGTTAGAGCATCTGACTGTTAATCAGAGGGTCCTTG
>JAHDDL010000009.1:0-39129 GCA_020629415.1 Maribacter sp.
TCTAGTTTGAAGAAAACAAGGGAGTTTCATCATAAAATTTTAGGGTACGATAAAGCGCCTTCTGCTGTTAGAAAGGCTCAAGACAATATAGAAAATGCTAATCTTGAAGATTATATTACCGTAGAAAGAAAAGATTTCTTTAAAACTGATAAGCAAACAGAAGGACCATTACATATGTGCTTTAACCCGCCTTACGGAGAACGTTTGGATATTGACTTGGAAAACTTTTATAGTGCTATTGGAGATACTTTAAAACAAGGCTACCCGGGTACCAATGCTTGGTTTATAACCAGTAATCTGCCAGCTTTAAAATTTGTAGGGTTAAGACCATCTCGAAAAATAAAAGTGTTTAACAGTCATTTGGAATCTCGTTTAGTAAAGTATGAAATGTATGAAGGCAGCAAGAAAGCCAAATATCAAAATAGAAACGAAGAATGAAGCTTAAACATAAAGTTCTAGTTTATAATTTTTTAGCTTTTGCGGTTCTATTTGTTCTTTTTCGCTTTATCCTCTATTTTGCGTTGGCAATAAATAGCTTGTACTTATCTGTTATAGCAGCTGTCTCAGCTTCTGTACTGGCTCCTAAATTTGCAGTTGCAAAAATAGAGGGATTAGATAAAATAGTAATGAAATGGATATTTATAAAAGGATTTAAAATTCTATAAACGTTGATTCGGTTTTGGAAGACCTTCTGGTTCTGTAGAATTTTCAATTTTTTTCTTAGCCTTGTTTTTCTTCTTGTAAAGTGGCAAGAAGTAGGATATACTATAGTTGTAGCCTATCCCAAAATTACTGTCCCAAGTTACTTTGTTAAAACCTGGTATCCATAAGTTAGGGAACCGGTCCTCGTCTTTTTGATGTAACAAAAGACCTAATCTAACGCTGGCGCCCAAATAAAAGTTAGAAAAAATTTCCACTTTTGTTCCAAAAACAGCTTCTAACCAAGTAGCGGAGAGTCCAGAAAAGGTTTCAGGAATATTAGAACCGTTTGCAAAGCTATCAGGATTCCAGTATCTGTTCGTATCAAAATATTGATAATTGTTCAAGGTGTTTTCAAAGGTGCTAAATCCTAATCTAGCTCCCATATAAATTAAATTTTGCTCACCGTACCAATTTGTATAATTGTTTTTGTTGATGCCAAGTTTGATATAGCTGCCAGATGTAGTAAAATTGTATAAGTCTTCTTGTCGCGTTTTTTCTTCGTTTCCAAGTTCAGCAGCTAAATATAAGTTTTGTGTTAATCTGTAATCCGCAACAAATTCAATTCCTTGATAGTTGTCATCTAAGGCACCAGTTATAATTCTACTTAAATCTACGCCTAAACGTAAACCATACGATTGTTTGTATTCTACCGTATCCTTGGGATTTAGGTCAATTGGCTTACTCTGGCTAAAAGCCATGCAAGTTGCCAGTAATAATAAAAGATTAGTGAAAAATCTTGACATGTGTAGAATCTGAGTTAGTGACTAACGATTGTGTTATTTCTATATCTTGAATCCAATTATCGGTATCTGCTGTTACATTTGCTGTTAGTTCATCATAATTGACAATAAAACCGCATCCGCGTGAAAGAAAATCTTCAATCCTGGAATAAGAGAAATTAATGGTGTCTAGGTTTCCTGATTCGGCACCATCATCATCAGATGCTGAGCTATTAATTAATATAAAGCTAGTACTGTCTTCATCTGTTTTTAGCGGTATGGAAATAGTGCTCAAATTACTGCGATCTGTCACTGTATTTACGGTAATATTCTGTCCTACACCAACAACCCTTAAAGTTGGAACTTCTTTTAAGGTGGATGTATCTGAAATATCGTAAAACTCTATAACCAGTAGGGGAGTATCTCCTTCTACACAGATATCGTCTTTTTCGCATGACGATATAGAAATAATAACAAGCAATAATAATAACCCGTATTGAAATTTTCTCATCCTAAACTTTCTTTTCTAAAAGTACAACATTTTCTACGTGATGGGTCTGTGGAAACATGTCTACTGGCTGAACCTTTGTTATATTGTACATCTCTTTCATTAGTTCTAAATCCCTTGCCTGGGTTGCGCTGTTGCAACTTACGTAAACTACTTTATTAGGTGCAATATTCAATATTTGTTGTACTACATCTTTGTGCATACCATCTCTTGGAGGATCGGTGATAATTACATCTGGTATACCGTTTTGGGCAATAAACTGTTCGTTAAAAACATTTTTCATATCGCCAACAAAGAAATCAACGTTTTCAATTTCGTTTCGCTCTGCGTTTGCCTTGGCATCTAAAATTGCTTCAGGTACAGATTCTATACCAACTACCTTTTTTGCTTTCTTAGAAACGAATTGTGCTATAGTTCCAGTACCTGTGTAGAGGTCATATACCAATTCATCGCCTTTTAAATCGGCAAAATTTCTGGTGATTTTGTATAGCTCGTATGCCTGTTCTGAATTTGTTTGATAAAAGGATTTTGCATTGATCTTAAATTTTAGACCTTCCATTTCTTCAAAAATGTGGTCTCTTCCTGAAAAACAGATTATTTCTTGATCGTAAATAGTATCATTCTGTTTTGGGTTGATTACATATAATAAGGATGTAATTTCTGGGAATGTTGAAGAAAGATGATTTAAAAGCAATGATCTTTTTTCTTCGTCATTTTCAAAAAACTGAACCAAAACCATAATTTCACCAATAGAGCTGGTACGTATCATTAATGTACGTAGTAACCCATATTGGTTTCTAGGGTTAAAAAATGTTAATCCGTTCTCCGTAGCAAATTTTTTAGTTTCCAATCTAATGGCGTTGGACGGATCCTTTTGTAAATGACATTTCTTAATATCCAATATCTTGTCCCACATACCAGGTATATGAAAACCTAATGCATTACGATCATCGATTTGATTATCCGATCTAACTTCTTCAAGCGTTAACCAACGACTGTCTGAAAAAGAAAATTCCATCTTGTTTCTATAGAAGTATTGTTGCTCAGAACCTAAAATTGGTGTAAGCTCTGGCAAATCTAAATGCCCAATTCTTTTAAGGTTGTTTTCTACTTCTTTTTGCTTATAATATAGTTGGTGTTCGTAACCCATGTCTTGCCATTTGCAACCGCCGCAAACATTAAAATGCTGACAGACCGGATCTACTCTTTTATCTGAAAGTGTATGAAAGTTAATAGCTGTGCCTTCAAAATATGCTTTACGCTTTTTTGTAGTTTGTACATCTACTACATCACCAGGTACGGTGTTGTTCAAGAAAATAACCCTTCCATCTGGGGCTTTACCTATGGTTTTACCTTTTGCTGCGGCATCGGTCACCACTACGTTTTCAAAAACTACTCGCTTTGTCTTTTTTCGCATGAGGCAAAAATAAGCATCCCTTGGCATTTATAATAACTAATAAACAGTGTACACTTGTTATATTTAGTTAAAAATGACCGTTCATCTATTTAATGATTTTTTGACCTATTTGTATGAAATAAAAAAGTCAGGGAATCTTGATTATTAGATTCCCTGACCTTAAATAATTGAGTAGCTCTATATACTACTTGTTTTTATTGAATTTATTTAAAATCCTTTCCATTTGCTTGCCTGCAGCTTCTCTGCCACCTAGCCCAAATGATAATGCTATAGTTACTGCAATGGTACCTAATGTAATACCAAAGGCCATATTAATAATTTCATCTCCAATACCCATTGTCTTAAGGCCCATTGCCAAGAAAATTGCCAATATGCACATTCTTACAATTGATGCAACAAAAAGGCTGTTTTCGTCTTTGGCCATCGCTTTATGCGCTGTAGATGCAATCCAGTTTCCAATAATTAAAATGACCAAACCGAATAGTATGTTTCCAGAAACGCCAACTAAGGTATCCAAAACATTGGTAAGTTTTTCAAATTCTAATTTTTCTAATGCAGTCGTAATCCCAAAAAGAACAATGAAAAAGTAAACAACATTACCTAAAAGTTTTGAAAGGTTTGTATTAGATGATAAGCTACTTAAGTTCATTCTATCAACAATACCGTCTAAATTTAAACTTTCTAATAGATCGGTTACCAAACCTGAAACAAATCTACCTCCTATTACAAAAATTAGAAGTATTAGAACGGCAACAATTATTTTAGGTATAGCATTGAAGAACTGTTCTAGCATATGTGTTGCCGGTACAGAAATAGAATCCATATTTAAGATGTTCAATGCCGTGATCAATAAGGGTATGAATATAAAGATGAAAACTACTTTTTTAAGAATATTCACTAAATCTAAATTCTCCGGTAGTTTTAATTTAGGCACAAAACTTTGTATTGTTTCACCTGAAAGTCCTACTAATTCAGATACGATAGTCGCAAGCATATAACCTATATAGCCTACTAAACCTGCACCTACAATATTAGGTATATAATCAGTAAAGCCATTAAGTAGGTTCTTAACTGGATCTAAAACGCTCGTCATACCTAACTTTTCTAAAGCCAACATAAAAACAAAAATCATGATAAAGAAGTATACTAATTTTCCTATAAAGGAGGAAAGTACCACTTTACCTGTGCCAAGTTTGCTGTCTACATTAGTTCGCTTAATTAATTTTGTAATAAGTCTTTTTAAAAATCCTGCAATGAACCATCCTATTAATAGGATAAGTATTGCGCCAATTGTGGTTGGTAAAAAATCGCCAACGGAATTGGAAAGGCTGGTCATCATGTTCTCTAAATAATTCATAGTGTTCTTTTTATAATAAATTGGTTGTATTCTTTAAGACACCAAATTTTGTTAAAGGTCACATTTTATGGTAGTTCATAGGTTCTTTTGCATTTTATGTTGGTTGAAAAAAAATATTTATTAAGTTTGTAACTCTACAGGATGATTTCTCTCCCACGCTGAATTTTCTCCCCGATGTCTTTTTCGGGATTTGAAAGGAAAAAGGTATAGAAGGAATTGCTAAAGTTTTATTTAAAGTAATTTTTATCATGTCAATTTTAGAAAACATCACTTCTAAAGATGCTATTGCATTAGAAGAAAAACACGGTGCCCACAATTACCACCCATTACCTGTTGTATTAAGCAGAGGGGAAGGTGTTCATGTTTGGGATGTGGAAGGAAAAAAATACTATGATTTTCTTTCCGCTTACTCTGCGGTAAACCAAGGGCACTGTCACCCAAAAATTGTAAATGCCATGACAGAACAAGCCAAAACATTGACTTTGACTTCTAGGGCATTTTACAACGATATGTTGGGTAAATATGAAAAGTATGCCATCGAAACTTTTCATTTTGATAAGCTGTTGCCTATGAATACAGGTGCGGAAGCTGTAGAAACAGCTCTTAAAATTTGTAGAAAATGGGCTTACGAAGAAAAAGGTATTGCTGAGAACAATGCAGAAATAATTGTTTGTGAAAATAACTTTCACGGTCGTACAACAACAATCATTTCTTTTTCAAATGACCCGGTAGCTCGAAAGAATTTTGGACCATATACGGATGGATTCATAAAAATAGAGTACGATAATTTATCTGCCCTTGAAGAGGTTTTAAAATCAAATTCCAATGTTGCCGGATTTTTGGTAGAGCCAATACAAGGTGAAGCAGGTGTTTATGTACCTTCTGAAGGTTACCTAAGCGGAGCAAAAGCTTTGTGCGAAAAATACAATGTTTTGTTCATTGCAGATGAAGTACAAACGGGTATAGCTAGAACAGGTCGTCTATTGGCTACATGTGGTAACTGTTCTTGTTCAGATAAACATTGTAGCGGCATACCAGAGATTAAACCTGATATTCTAATTTTGGGTAAAGCTTTATCCGGTGGAGCATATCCTGTTTCTGCAGTTTTGGCAAATGATAATATTATGGGAGTTATACGCCCAGGTAACCATGGAAGTACTTTTGGTGGTAACCCAATTGCCGCTGCTGTTGGTATGGCCGCTCTTGAGGTGGTAAAGGATGAGGAGCTTGCGGATAATGCCTTTGAGCTAGGAGAGCTTTTTAGGGCCGAACTTAATAAGTTTATACCTACTACAGATTTGGTAAATAGTGTCAGAGGTAAAGGTCTTTTAAATGCAATTCTTATTAATGACAGTGAAGATAGTTCTACTGCATGGGATATTTGTATGGCCTTAAAAGAAAACGGATTGCTTGCAAAACCTACGCATGGTAATATCATAAGGTTTGCACCACCATTGGTGATGACAAAAGAACAACTTCTAGATTGTGTTTCCATAATTATAAAAACTTTGCAAGAGTTTAAAAACTAGAAATAAAAAAATCCCCGATGTACATCGGGGATTTTTTTTGATTGTTATTTTCTTATTGAAAATCGGCTGTAGCAAAGAAAGCGATGATCAATCCGAAATATAGAATACAAAACACTAGATATATAAGGGCTAAAGCTAAACCTACATAAGAAAGAATTCTTCCCGTACTAATATTTTCATATCCTCTATAATTACCAGGATTAGCCTCATAATGTCTTTTTGCTGTTTTAGCATTGCTCAGACCAATGAAACTGAATATAGCCCCAAAAGGACCGCAACAGAAAAGGGTCAGTACAATTGATAAAATGCCAAAAGTTAATGCGTTGCTTGAACCTGGTATTTGTTGATATTCTGAGTTATTCATTTATTCCATTGGTATTCCAAGTTGTTCATAAATTTCAGAGGTTTGCTCCATGTATGCATCCCATCCGCCCATAGAAACTATAGAGTAAACTGTCCATAATAAGGATAAAGCTCCTAAAACAAGTCCAATTATAGCAACAATTTTAGTTGTTTTAAGTGTACTGAAATTAGAATACTCTTGAGGGTTTTCTTGATAAGTTTTAGTGTCTTTATTAACCAAAATCAACGCAATTCCAGACATGATAATACCTCCAATACCAGCACTTAAACAGCAGCAAAAAAAAGAGACGATACTCAGAATAAGAGCGATAGTAACATTAGGTAATTTTTGTTGTTCCATAATTTAAAGGTTTAGTTATTAGATAAATTTTAATATGTAATTGGTTAATATAAAACCTACGGTACTGACCATAAGCGTAATTATAATTGTATTTGAATGTTTAAAAGGGTATAATTTATTTAATCCTAAAAAGCCAAAAAGTAAAAGCATTGGATAAATTGCCGGATACATTAAAAATGCTGATGTAAACTCTCCTTTAATTAAAAATAATAGCGATCGTTGTAAACCGCAGCCAGGACAATCAACCCCTAATATTTGCTTTGTGAAACAGGGTAGCATAAAATTTTCTAGTCCCAAAAAAATAAATAATGCCTTAAGGCGCATCTGTAAATAAATTAATAGTCGGAAAATTACCATTATTTTTGTGTATTCAAAATAAAAACATGCCTCATTTTAATATTGGTGATACCGTAGAAACTATTGATGATGTCATAAAAGGTGTTGTCCAATCTATAAGCGGTAATAATATTACTATCTTAAGTGATGATGGTTTTCCTTTGACTTTTGCAGCACATGAACTGGTTTTGATTGCCGATGATATACGGGTGTCCAATTATGAGGTTGCTAAAATTAAAAAGGAGAAGGAACTTCCCAAGCGAAGAAAGGCTACAGTTGTAAAGGCAAAAGAGCGAACGGCTCCTAAAATGGAAGTTGATCTGCACATCAATCAATTGATCAAAAACCCTAAATCTATAAGTAAGTTTGATATGCTTACTTTACAGTTAGATACCGCAAAACGACAATTAGATTTTGCTATTAGTAAAAGAATACAAAAAATTGTTTTTATACATGGTGTTGGTGAGGGCGTATTAAAAGAAGAACTGGGTTACTTGTTCAGAAAATACGACAATGTAAAATATTATGATGCAGATTATCAAAAATACGGGTTAGGTGCAACCGAAGTTTATATTTTTCAAAACTACTAGCTAATCTACAGTAGTAGTTACAGTTCCAAATTCGTTTACCTGTAAATCTGTTATTCTACTTCCGTTTTCATTCAAAAAAGTAATACCGCTTAGTTGAATGTTATGTGTGTAAGTAATATCATCTTCAGTAGTCGTGGTTACGAATATACTCCCAGCTTCAGCTTCAATTTCTTCCAGAACGATGGGTGTAAGTGGTGGAGGAGAATCGCAAAAATAGCTACTAGTTACAGTTTCGGAAAAAATACGATAGCTAATTTGAGAATTTCCGGGTATAATACTTTCAATTTCAGTGGTTGAAACCTCATTTTTTAAAAGACCACTGGGCAAGTTTAAAATTAAAGCTTCATCACCATTTATTTTAAAAAGTACATTTTCGGTCGTAGCGGAAATGTCATTACAACTTTGAACGGTCTCAATACTATCAAAATCTACGGTCTCTATTTGTAGGTCTCCGTCATTACAAGCAAAGAACAAAATGGAACAACCAATTATTAGGTATTTTTTCATGCTTCAAATTTAATTTAAAATTTATAAATCTGTCTGTCGCACCTCCTTCAATTATAGGTTAATTAACTATTTTTGTTCCTTATTTATTTTTGATCATTTACTTATGAAACAAGTATATTTAGATAATGCCGCCACTACACAGGTTCATCCTAATGTAATCGCAAAAATGCAGGAGGCTTTAGCTGTTTATGGTAATCCTTCTTCTACACATAGTTTTGGGAGAACTGCAAAAACTGCTATAGAAAGTGCGCGTAAAACTATTGCTAAATATATTAATGCACAACCATCAGAAATCATATTCACTTCTGGTGGAACAGAGGCAGATAATATGATTATTAGATGTGCGGTACGTGATTTGGACGTAAAAACCATTATTACTTCTAGAATAGAGCACCATGCAGTATTGCATACTGTAGAAGAATTGGAGCAAAAGGGGTTGATTCAGCTGCTATATGTAGATTTAGATTCTTTTGGCAATCCAGATTTGACTCATTTAGAGTCGCTTTTACAAAAAGATGATTCTAAAAAAATGGTCAGCTTAATGCACGTGAACAATGAAATAGGTAATAAAATTAATTTAGAAGAAGTTACCCTGTTGTCCAAAAAATATGGAGCACTTGTACATTCGGACACAGTTCAGTCATTAGGTCATTATAAATGGGATGTCAAAGCATTTCCTATAGATTTTTTAGCGGCCGCAGCGCATAAATTTCACGGACCAAAAGGAATTGGCTTTGCCTTTATTCGTAAAAATTCAGGTTTAAGTTGTATGATTTCCGGCGGTTCTCAAGAACGTGGTCTAAGGGCGGGTACAGAATCTTTTCATAATATCGTAGGTCTTGAAGAGGCATTTATACATGCGTACGATAATTTGGATGAGGAAAAGAAATACGTTGAAGGATTAAAATCTTACTTCATAGATCAGGTGAACAAAGAAATACCTGGCGCAAAATTTAATGGCCATTCGGGCAATTTGCAGAAGAGTACTTATACTTTGGTAAATGTATGTTTACCAATTACAGAAGAAAAAGCAATGTTGCTGTTGTTCAACTTGGATATGAAAGGTATTGCTAGTTCTAAAGGTAGTGCTTGTCAATCTGGTAGTGATGCCGGCTCTCACGTGCTTACTCAGATTTTATCTGCCGAAGATATGAAAAAACCATCTGTGCGTTTTTCATTTTCTACCTATAATTCCAAAGAGGATATTGATTATACCATTAGGGTCTTAAAGGAAATCGTAGAAGCGTAATTAGTTTTTACGGTCTCTTTTACGCTCTCTCTCGTACGGAAATTTTCTTATCGCTAATTTCATCATTCTGTCAATGAGATCTGTAGTATTCTTGCCTGTTTTCTTATTGATTTCTTTTTCATATTTCCAAAGAAGTTTACCAGAACTACCATCGCTAATTTTTATACCGATCCTACCATAATTTGCTCCGCCTGAGAAATAGTCTGTGAAGCTGAATTCTGTGGGAACACCGTTAGATAACAATATATTCAAATCTAGTGTTCCACTTATGATGCCATCAACACCTAGTATTTCACTTAACTCCTTTGTAGTATATACGTCTATGTTGTCATAACTGATATTTTTTTTGGCCAAGATAGCAGCAGTATTCTCAATGTTCTGAAATGTAACGGGCAATTTTTTCTTTTTACTGCGCTTAGAGAAATAGGTCTCTAAAGCATTTTGCACGGCATAACCTTCGTTCTCTTCTAATCTTTTTTGTTCAGATTTAGATATTTTTTCGTTAAGGTCCAAATTGGTTAAAAAGGGAATAATGGCCAAAACATTATGATCGGAGCTCAAATTGTCAAAACTTGGACTTTCGTAAATGTTTTTTTGGGCCATTACGGCAATTGAAGACATCAACGCTAATAAGAAAAGTACTCTTTTCATTTATTTGTTTTAAAGGCGTAAACCTAATTTTAAATTGAAGACTCTAGAAGTAAGATAGTTTGGTATGGCATATTCGTTTTTGCTATCTGCATCTCTTACCCAAGTATTGGTTATTGAATTCTGATTGTTGAATAAATTAAAAATTTCAAAATCCAGATTCAATTCTTTAAAATTATGTAGCCAATGTGTTTTTGTAAATTGTTTTTTCCTATTTGCAAAAATATAGGAAATTCCCAAATCTGTACGTTTATAATCTCTTAATCTATTCTGAAAACTATATGGGTCGGCATAACTTGGTGAACCACCGGGAACACCCGTTTGGTATACCAAATTCAAATACATCTTTAAATCGGGTATGGTAGGTATGTAATCTTGAAAAAGAATGGCGAATTTTACACGTTGATCTGTAGGTCTTGGAATATAACCTCTATTATTTCTATTTTCTTCAGTTTTTAAATATCCAAGACTAACCCAAGATTCCGTACCCGGTACAAAGGCACCGTTTAATCTTACTTCCGCTCCATAAACATAGGCTTCAGCATCGTTGTTGGCTGCATAACGTATGCGAACATCTTCTAAAGTATATGCGTTCACATTTTCTAGTTTCTTGTAATACGCTTCGTTTATTAAAGTAAAAGGTCTGTCCCATAGTAGAAAGCTATACTCGTTACCCGCAACTACATGAAATGCCTTTTGTGCTTTTACTTTGGGTTGTATGGTACCTGTATTATCGCGTAATTCTCTATAAAATGGCGGTTGGTGATATATTCCGGTAGATAACCTAAAAAGCATATCCTTCCTCCAGTTGGGTTTTATGGAAAATTGTGCACGCGGACTAAATACGGTTTGCGATACTTTTTCAACTCCGGTTCCACTAACCGTCCAATGATGTGAGCGTAAACCAATATTATAATATACATCTGCTTTGCTCCAAGTCTTATGAGTTCCCAATTGCAAGTAACCGGAAAACCTATTTGTCTTTACAAAGTTAAGGGCATTTAATCCGCTATAGGCCTCTAATGGTGCATTGAACGGTTGAGAAGGTTGGTTGTTGATAAATTCACTTCTAGGTGGTCTAATGGAAAAGCCTGCAGAGTCAATAAACTCAGATTCTCGTAATTGATCTCTTATATCTTCATGGGTGTATTTTACTCCCCATTCCAACAAAGAATTGTCCATGGTGCTATAACCCTTATGCGCTACATTAAAGATCAAAGCATCTAAATCGTTTCTAGTTCTGTTAAACTGTGATCCTATACCTCTAGAGGCCAAAACTTCGCCTGCGGTGTCGCTACCCAAATTGCTATCTACTTCGCCAAGTTCATAGGCTGCAATAACATCAGAATATTCTTCCTCTGTTGTATGGTAAATTGATGATATTAATTTTAACCCTGTGTTCTCATTTAAAGAGTAACTGCCTTTTAAAGCTCCCAATGCAGTGGTGTATTTGTTTGTTTCTTGACCTTCGTAATAGACTATCAATGCCTGGGGATTGTTAATTGTACCAAAATTGGTTTGCCTATTCAAAGGTTCGTTCTTGTAATCGTTAACGGCTAGGTTACCCAAGAAATTAAGTTGGAATTTAGGGGAGAAATGGTATGTTAAATAACTTTGAACATCAGTAAACGCCGGATTAAAATTGCTTTGCGTTTGTTGACTATTGACCAATAAGGAGTTATTTCTATATCGTGCACCAGAAACGGAACTGAATTTTTGGTTTTTAGAAACAGTTTCCACACTTGTACTAGCACCCAGAAAACTTACATCTGCACGTAGTGAGAACAGCGTAGGGGTCTTGTACTTTATATCTAATACAGATGCCAGCTTATCACCATACTTTGCCTGAAAACCACCTGCAGAAAATTTTACATTTTGTACCAAATCGGTATTTACAAAGCTTAGCCCTTCTTGTTGTGCAGACCGAATTAAAAATGGTCTATATACTTCTATTTCGTTTACATATACCAAGTTTTCATCGTAGTTGCCTCCGCGTACAGCATATTGTGTGCTCAATTCATTGTTTGAAGAAACTCCGGGCAATAGTTTTAATATAGTTTCTACCCCTGAATTTGCTCCAGGTATTTTTCTGATTTTTTCTGGAGAAATATTTAAAATGTTACTGGTTTCTCTTTTTCCGGTTGCAGAAACTGTTACGCCGTCTATTTGGGTGATGTCGCTTTTTAAAACAGGATTAAATATAAACGTCTCATTGGTATTCAGTATTAATTTTTCCAATACAACGTCCAGGTAGGCAATGTGAGAAAAAACTATGGTGTCTTCTTCGTCTGAGGTAATCTCCAATATATAGAACCCGTCAGCATTTGTAGTAGTTCCAAACTCTTTGCTTGAAATATTTACGTTGGGTAGCGGTTCATTATTATCACCAAGTACAATACCTGAAATAGTGGCGTTCTGAGCAAAACCAATGGAGCTGCACAGCAGTAGTATCAGGCTTAGAACGCTATATGATTTCAACGATATTATTTTCTGTAAAAAGAGGTGCTAAGAGTATTTGTGTTACCCACATTATCTGTAACGGTAACTTCAAGAACACATTGCGTTTGATCTGCTATCTTATCATCAAAATTGTAGGTCAAAGTATTACGCTTGGGTTCATATTCCATTAATATCCATTCTCCGTTCAAGGTAGCAGCGTATTTGTCAACGCCGCTTAAATCATCGGCAATTTGTACACTTAGGTACTTGTAATTATTTAACCATTGCTTCTCTTTAAAGTTTTTGGTTCTAATGGTAGGGGCCACGGTATCTTTTGCCAGAGTGTAGGTTCCTAGATTACGTGTACGGGTCGTAAATTCATTACCACGTTTATAAGTACTTACATGGTTTGGCCTAAGTTTAGAATCTAATCTGGCTATGAACAATTGCTTTCGTTCTTCTTTTGAATATTTGGATACATCAAAAGTTATCGTAAAATTTCTATGTGCGGGTACGGTGTTGGTGTGTATGGTAACCGTGTCTTTTCCTTTTTTTAGGTCGATGTAAAAATCTTCATAAAATGTATTTGTCGGGAAATAGACTTTAGCACCGTCCAAATCAAAATTATTAGGTTTTTTGGCAATTACATAGTTATCCGTTTTATTCACTATTTTTTTATTGCCTAACAAATTCTTGACCCCTTCTATAGGTATGTTAAGTTCTAATTTATTGCCTGCATAGTCCTTGATCAATAACTTGGCGTTATAACTTAGGCCTTCGTTTATTTTTACTATACCATCATTATACAGGTCTTTGTATATACTTAGGTTATTACCTGGTGATTTAAAGCTCTTTTGAATTTTTTGTCTATGTCTCCCGTAATAATCGTAATCTACAAGTGTGTTTATATATCTGGTTTCACCAAAAGAAAACGATTCAAAATCATATAATGAATAAACTTTGCCGTTTACACTGAGCTCTACACTGTATATCCCATTTTTATTGGCGGCCATATCCAATCTGTCGAAACCAATAAAGCCTACTCCAATATTGCCCAGGGCGGTTACTTTGTCCGCTAAAAAGGTTCCGTCTTTTTGTTTGCTAAAATTTATTTGGGTTCTTTCATAATTATTGTTGACATGAGCATTATCCGTTAAAGGATAAATAAATAATTTTTCTAAAATAGGGTTGGTGGCATCGGCAACATCTAGGCCATACATTAAAGGATTGGTAGGTTTTTCGGAAATGCTACTTCGTATTTCAAAATGTAAATGTGGACCCGCAGATCCACCCGTATTACCACTATATGCTATTAATTCTCCCTTGGTAACTTTTAACTCTCCGTAATCAGGAAATACTTCAACTTCAAAAGATTTTTTAGCATACTGTAATTTCTTAATATAGGCCTCTATGGCCGGAGAAAACTTTTGTAAATGGCCATAGACAGAAGTATACCCGTTTGGGTGGGCTATATAAAGTACTTTTCCATAACCCCATAAAGAAACTTTAATTCTGGTAATGGTGCCATCACCAATGGCTTTTATGGGTATGCCTTCTCTTTGTTGTGTTTTAATATCAACACCAGAATGGAAATGGTTAGAACGTAACTCACCAAAAGTGCCCGCCAATATAATCGGTATATCCATAGGAGGACCAAAAACATCTTTAGGGTATTTTTCTTGTGAGAAAAGACTTAAGCAAAATAACAATAACAGACCAAGGGATATTTTTTTCATAGATAGATAGGAATACTGCGAAAATAATTAATCAATGACAATTCTGTGAAGTTGGGCGCGCTAAAATTATTATAAAGCGTTTTGTATACTATATTATTAATTCAATAGCAGTCTATTTACGAATATTTGAAAAAACTATTGCTAAGTCATATAATGTATGTTAACTTTGTGTAAATCGCATTGATGGTAATGTATGAGCGAGTTAATTAAAATCGTTGATTCTTTAGAAAATAAAATTAGCAAATTGTTGCATAAACTTGAGGTTTTGAACAATGCCAATTTAGAATTGGAAAAAGAATTGAGTGATATAAAATCTTCACAGGAAAGTGCCAATAAATCGGTGTCCGAATGGGAAGAAAAATATAATTCGCTTAAACTTGCAAATTCAATGCTTGGCAGTAATACCAATAAAACAGAAGCTAAGCTTAAAATAAATACATTAATACGAGAGTTGGACCATTGTATAGCTCAATTGTCGGAATAATGTTTCAATAATATGTCAGAAAAGCTCAAAATTAAACTTTCTATTGCTGATAGGGTCTACCCATTGACTATTGACCCTGCTCAGGAAGAAGGCTTGCGCAAAGCAGCCAAAAATATAGAACAGTTGGCAAAAAAATTTGAGCAGAACTATGCAGTTAGAGACAAACAAGATGTTTTGGCGATGTGCGCCTTGCAATTTGCGTCTAAGATTGAACAGCATGGCATAGAGCAATCAGAAGGAACCAAGGAAGCTGAAGAGCGTTTAAAAGCGCTTGAAGAATTGGTAACGTCTAAATTAGCTTTGAAATAAATACGTTCTTATAAATACATTAAGTTACTGCCCACATTGGTAATACCTTTTGACAAACTCAACATTTATTTTTTTAAAAAGGGTGAGTTTAGATTGTAAAAGCAGGCCCTACTCGTATAGGGATCCTTGATCAGTCTGTTAGCCCTAAACCTGTTTACCGGAGTTTGATCAAAACTTCTCCAATGTGGGCTTTTTTTTATTAATTAATTACACTATGGATAGTACAATGATAATTATTGCCGCAATAGTTGGACTGGCAATCGGTTTTGCAATAGCAAAATTTTTGGAAAAAGGGAAAGCCTCTAAAACCATAATAAATGCAAAAAAAGACGCAGAACGTATTTTAAAAGATGCAAATGCAGAAGGTGAGAGCGTCAAAAAAGAAAAGATTTTACAGGCGAAAGAGAAATTCTTAGAATTAAAAGCTGAACATGAAAAGGTTATTAATAGCAAGGACAAGAAAATAAGCGACGCCGAAAAGCGTACCAGGGATAAAGAGTCTCAAGTAAGTAGTGAGCTTGCCAAAAACAAGAACATGAACGCTCAGTTAGATAATAAACTGAAAGATGTAGAACAGAAAAGACAACTGTTCGAAAAACGTCATGAAGAGTTGGATAAGATGCACAAAAGCCAAATTCAACAATTAGAAGTTATCTCTGGACTTTCTGCGGACGAAGCCAAAAACCAACTGGTGGAAAGCTTAAAGGAAACTGCCAAGACAGATGCCATGGCCTTTATACAGTCTACTGTAGAAGAATCAAAACTTACCGCGCAGCAAGAAGCTCGTAAAATAATTATCAATACCATACAAAGAATTGGTACTGAAGAAGCGGTAGAAAATTGTGTTTCTGTATTTAATATAGAATCTGATGATGTTAAAGGTAGAATTATTGGTAGAGAGGGTAGAAATATTAGAGCATTAGAAGCGGCTACAGGTGTAGAGATCATTGTTGATGATACTCCAGAGGCAATTATTCTTTCTTGTTTTGATTCCGTTAGAAGAGAGGTGGCAAGACTATCACTTCATAAACTTGTTACGGATGGTAGAATTCACCCGGCAAGAATTGAAGAAATTGTTAAGAAAACAGAGAAGCAAATAGAGACCGAAATTGTTGAAATAGGTAAGCGAACGGTTATAGATTTGGGTATTCACGGTTTACATCCAGAATTAATTCGTGCAGTAGGTAGAATGAAGTATAGGTCTTCTTACGGACAAAACTTATTACAACACTCTAGAGAGGTTGCAAAGCTTTGCGGTGTTATGGCTTCTGAATTAGGTTTAAATCCTAAAATAGCCAAACGTGCCGGACTTTTACATGATATAGGAAAAGTTCCTAATACTGAAAATGAAATAGAAACCCCGCACGCTATCCTAGGTATGCAGTGGGCAGAGAAATTTGGGGAGAAGCCAGAGGTATGCAATGCTATAGGTGCCCACCATGATGAAATAGAAATGAAAACGCTTATTGCGCCAATTGTTCAGGTATGTGATGCCATTAGTGGTGCAAGGCCTGGAGCAAGAAGGCAAGTGTTGGATTCATATATTCAGCGTTTAAAAGATTTAGAAGAGATTGCGTTCGGTTTTAGTGGTGTACAGAAGGCATACGCTATTCAAGCAGGTAGGGAGCTTCGTGTAATTGTTGAAAGCGAAAAGGTGAACGATGATAGGGCGGCTCAACTATCTTTTGAAATATCACAAAAGATTCAAACGGATATGACATATCCTGGTCAAGTGAAAGTTACTGTTATTCGTGAGACTAGAGCGGTCAACGTTGCAAAGTAATCTTAATTTACAATCAAAAAAAAGCCTCTAGTTATAGAGGCTTTTTTTATATAGTTTATTTAGTATTTTAATCCAGTTCAATACTTGTTTGCTTCTAAGGATGATAATTTGTTCTTTCTGCCTTTTGTATTCTTTTCTAATGACTACTTAAGGTTCTATTTCCTTTGCAAGTCTATTCATATTTTCAAGGCAAATAATAGTTACTTTCTTTCTTATTTGGTTGTTTTGATGCCTAAATTCTTGAAATCGGTTATTTGAAGTTTTTGGAAATTAAATTATTAATATCTTTAAAAAACCATATTACAGATTTTATATGTCCATCGATTTTAGAAAAGGTTTTTGGCAAGTGTAAATTTAAAATGTACGCCTTCTTTTTGGTCATGCCGTTTTCCAATACTAATTTCGCCTCCTAATTTTTCTACGAGTTCTTTAATGGTTGTTAGTCCAATACCGGTATCTGTAGCGCCATCAGTACTTAGTTTTTCGAATAATAAGAATACCTTTTTCCAGTATTTTTCAGGTATACCGGGTCCATTGTCTTCATACGTAAATGAATAGGTACTTTCATCTTCACTTAAAGAAACTTTTATTTCCACATTCGGCTTATTGCTGAACTTAATACTGTTCGATATCAAATCCCTAAAAATTTGATCAAAGCTATTTAAAGAATGATTTATGTCACGGTCACAATTTTTTAATTGCAATGAAACACGATCATTATTAATTTGTTTACCGAGTACATCTTTTATTTCTTTTGATACATTAAATTTTTCAAGTTTTATTTCAGTATTGGTAATTAAGTTGTAATTGATAATACCAGTGATCAAAGATTCCATATAGTCAACTCTGTTGTCTATTATACTCAAGTATTCTGGAATTTCGGTATCTTTAAAAAACTCTGAATAGTCTTCTTTTATCATGCCGACCATAGAGCTTATACCGAATAGTGGAGTTTTCATATCGTGAGCCATTCGATATGATAATTGCTTTAGTTGGTTGTTCTTTACTCGTAATTCTTCATTAATGATCTTTTGCTGTATGTTTTGCTTTCGTAACTCTAATTGAGCCATTACTTGATCGGCTAAATCTTTTAAGGACGCCCGTTGTTTTTCAGTAAATTCTTTCCTTGGCTTGGTATCAATTACGCAAAGGGTGCCAATAGATTGGCCTTCTTTAGTGTTCAATGGGGCACCAGCATAGAATTTTACAGACGGACCACCTGTAACCAAAGGATTGTCAAAAAACCTATCATCTTTATTGGCGTCATTAACCAATAATATAGAGTCCGGTGTATTAATGGCATGTGCGCAGAATGCCAACTCTCTAGGCGTTTCAGTGGCATCTATACCATAGTGAGATTTAAACCATTGCCTATCTTCATCTACTAGAGAAACCAACGCCATAGGAGTATTGCAGATATCTGCTGCAATTCTGGTAATGGCATCGTATTCTTTTTCCTCTAAGGTATCTAATATATTAAAGCTTTTTAACGCTTCAAGTCTTTGTTTTTCGTTACTTGGTATTGTGGGTTTTACCATAATGTATGAAGCTAACTACCTATGCATATTCAAAATATAAGTATTTTCTTACAATTATAACGTATACCTGATATAATTGTTATGTATTATTCAATTTTAGAATAAGCTTAGTCCTCGGATTCCGGTTCTTCGGTATCGGCAACATTTTCCTCTTCCTTAAGCATATTGTTTTTCAAGATGTTTAACTTCTTTAATTTCGCCTTCCAAGCAGCTAAAGATTCTTTGTGTTGATTTACTCTTTTAATGACATCTTGTACCAGAGGATTACTTTCTGAAGCGTTTGAGAAAAACTGTAGATTGTTTTCTAATTGCCTTATCTCATCTTTACTTTCATCAATTTTCTTTCTTATGAACGTGCGTTCATTTTGTATGGCGCGTTCTTGATTATCAGTGTCACTTAGCTGTTGAATTTTGTTTCCGTATTTTAACAGCTCTGACTCTTGTTTGCTAACACCACATTTTTGATATAAAGCATCAATAATTTTATCAAATTTTTGATTGATGTTTTTCTTTTTAAACGGAACTCTACCGTAAGTTTTCCATTCTTCAGAAAACTTTTTAATTGCTTCTAAATCTTTGGCTTTATCTCCACTTAATTCAAAAGATTTAAGACGGTCAATGAATTCGTCCTTAAGCTTAAAATTAGCTTCTTCTTCTTTAAACGCGTCGCTTTTAAGTGCATTTAGCCTATCAAAGTAATGGTTACAGGCTGTTTTAAAATCTTTCCAAAGTTGATCTGAATACTTTCTAGGAACATGACCTATTTTTTTCCACTGGCCTTGTATGCGTTTCATTTCTGATGTGGTAGCATCAAAATCTTCGCTATCTTTCAATGAAACCGCAATATCCAATAAAGCTCTTTTTTTATCTAAGTTTTCTTGTTGCTCTTTTTTTAGATTTTTGTAAAAAGCATTTTTATTTTGGTTAAAAGCGCGTACAGCTGTCTTAAAGCTATTCCAAGTTTTAGAATTCTGTTTTTGGGGTACTTGCCCTCCTTTGAAGAAAGATTCTCTAAGTTCCTCTAATTTTTTAATTTGTTTTTGCAACGTACCATGATTACTAGAAATATTCTCACTAAGTGCAGTTATTTCTGCTATGATGGCATTTTTACGCTCTAAGTTCTCTTCCTTTATCTTATCAAGATTTTTAAAATAATCTTGTCTTCTTTCATGAATTGTTTTGGTAGCGGCACTAAAACGGTCCCAAATTTCCTCTCTATGTTCTTTGCCTACCGGACCTAAATCTTCTTTCCAGATTTTATGCAGCACTTGTAGTTCCCTAAATGCCCGGTTTAAATCCGGTTCTTTTGAAAGTTCTTCCGCTCTAGCTACTATCTTACCTTTTTCTTCTAGATTATGTTTAAAGTCTAAATCTCTTAAGTCTCTATTTATGTTTAAAAAGTCGTAGAATATTTCAATATGGTGATGGTATGTTTTCCAAACATTATTGTAATCTGCCCGTGGAATTGGTCCTGCATGTCGCCATTTTGCTTGAATGTCCTTAAAGTTGTTATACGTAGTATTAATATCTTCTTCTACATTGACCAAAGCCTTTAGTTGTTCAATAAGGTCCAACCTGTATGCAAGATTTTCCTTATGGCTTTTTTCTAAACTTTTATAGTACTGGTTACGTTTATCCCTATACTCCGAGTATACTTCGTTGAATTGTTGTTTATCAACAGAATTGTACCTAAAGTCAATCTCGTTACCACCATTAGCAATAAATTCTTCTTTTTTCTCTTCTAAGAAATGTTCAAATTTTTGGTTGAATTCGTCTTTTATGGTGTCAACATGTTTTCTAATGGCTTGTATTTTCTCGTTCTTTACCAAACGCTGCAATTCTCCCACCAAATTTTCCATGCTCATTTCATGGTAGTCCGGCATAGGAATTTCATGTCTTTTTTCAGTGTCGGTATCCTCTGCATCTTCGGCATTAGAATCGTCAATTTCATTCATTACATTTGGTTCTTCTGCACTATCTGTGGCTACAGATGCAGTTTCTGTTTGTAATGTCGTAGATTCTTCAGAAGAATTTACAGTTTCTTCACCGACATTTTCGGTAGTTTCTGTTACAGTCTTTTCTTCTATTGAATTCTCTTGTAATGGTTGTTCTTTATCCTCAGACATAATCCTAAATTATATGCTTACAAGATAGTAACAACCCTACTACTGGCAAAGAATTGGTGGGTCTTTTTAGTTAAATGTCTAAAGTGTAATTTGTAGTATACGTATTACATTCTATGTCTGCCTTTTGTAATTTTAAAATTGTTGCGACTATCTGTTCCAGATTTCCCAAGATTTTTCAGCTTGAAATTCTAACATTCTATGTCCATTACAAATACTTGCACCGTTGGCTTTGCCCGCAGCTAAGAAAGCAGTTTCCGCAGGGTTGTAGATGAGATCAAAAAGAAGATGGTCATTGCCAATTTTTGAATAGGGTATTGCAGGTTTTTCTTTAATATTTGGGAATGTACCTACCGGAGAACAATTAATAATTAACGTGTAGTCGCCAATGATATCATCGGTAAGTTCATTATAGGTGTAGCCATTGTTTTTACCACTTCTAGAAACATAGGTAAATGTTATGCCTAACTCTTCCAATACAAACGCAATGGCTTTTGATGCTCCACCTGTACCTAAGATCAAGGCTTTTTTATGATGTTCTTTTAAATATGGTTCTATAGATTTTTGAAATCCGTAAGCATCGGTATTAAAACCAATTAAACCTTTGTCCGTGAATTTTATAGTATTTACGGCTCCTATTTTCTTTGCGGCTATATCTAAATCATCTAAATATGCCATGACTTCTTCTTTGTAAGGTATAGTTACATTAAGACCTTGAACATTTTCGGTTTTTTTAAAAATAGAAGGAAATTCCGAAATGGATTGCAAATCGAAGTTTTGATACTGGCAACGAGCCAATCCCATATCATCAAATTTTTTTGTAAAGTATCCTCTTGAAAATGAATAGGAAATATCCTTTCCTATAAGGCCGTAATTAGCTTTTTGTTCTTCTGTTCTTTCCATACCAATCTAAAAGTAGCAAAATACTAATACCTATGGTAATAAAGAAAATTGCTGTCCAGTTTTCTGCGGTGGTCAAATCTGGCAGAAACCTTTCATAGTTCATTATTATCGGTTTTCCGTTTGTGTCTAAAATACTTTCTCCGCTGGGCGTTAACTTAAAAATTGTTCTCTTCCAAGGCCATACTACACCTAATGATCCTGTAATAAATCCTAAAATAGTTGCTGTAGTTACGTGCTTGTAATGTTTTAAGACGTAAGTTAATAAATGGGAGAGGGTTACTAAACCTGTGGCAGAACCTAAAGTAAATACCGCTAAAATCTTAAGCGTATGTAACCTTTCCGTATTGGAGGTGAAACTAAAATCACCAATTAGCAATTCTGAGAAAGTGTCATATAATGCATTGACAGAATCTACCAAAAGCAGCACATAGTTACCTAATAATATTAATATAAACGAACCCGAAAGCCCAGGTAGGGTCATTCCGGAAACACTGATCATTCCACATAAAAAGATAAATAACAAATTGTCATTTTCCTTTGCAGGGCTAAGAAAACTAATGGCAACACCAATACTTAAACCTATAAGCGCTGCAGTAAATGTTTTCTTTTTCCAATAATCAAAATCTTTACCAATGTAGTATATGGAGCCTAAAATCATTCCAAAAAAGGCGGACCAAACGTACAGCTCATGGGTGGCCAAAAAATAATCCAAAATTTTTGATATACTGAAGTAGCTGACCAGCATACCAAAGATAAGCAGGGTTAAAAATGAACCGTTTATATATCTATAGAAGCTTTTGAGCCTACCATTAATAAGAAGCTTAAAGGCTTTTCCGTTTACTTTTTGAAGGGAATATATGAATTCTTCGTAAAAACCACCTACAAACGCTACTATACCGCCAGATACGCCGGGTACCTTATTGGCAGCGCCCATGCAAAGACCCTTTATGACCAAGAAAATTTTGTCGGCAAAGGATCGGGTTTTATTCATTTAGCTTTTAGCGTTACTTCTTAGAAGCTGATTTTTCTAATATAAAAATAAGAGAAAAACCTATTACAGCAGCTATTATAGCAAAGGTTAATTGATTATCGCCTTGAAAAGCGAAAGGGGAGATATTTTCGTCTACAATTATTTCTTTTTTACCTATCTGAATAACTTCTATAATATTTTTCCAAGGCCATATTTTGTTCAATGAACCTAAGATGAATCCCGTTAAAACGGCTAATGTAGCATCTTTATAATTGATAAACATCCATTTTAAAACTCGAGCAAAACTTAAAATACCAAAGGCTGCACCAAAAGCAAATGTGATAATAATGCCAAAGTCTTTTTCATTTACGGCTTCTAGTACAGTTTTATATGAACCGAGCAAAACTAAAATGAAAGACCCGGAGATTCCTGGTAATACCATGGCACAAATGGCTATGGCACCAGAAAGAAATATAAAAGGTAAACTTCCTGAACTTGTAGAAGGTGGTAGGGTAGTGATGTAAAAAGCACCAACTGTTCCGAATATGAATAAAACAATGGCTAAAATATTCCATCTTTTAATTGATTTGGCTACAAAAATGACACTTGCCAATACCAGACCAAAAAAGAACGACCATGTTACTATAGTGTGTTCATCTAATAACCAAGCAATAACTTTTGATAATGAGAAAATACTAATCATCATACCAATAACTAAGGCCAATAGAAAGTTACCGTTTAATTTCTCCCAGAACTTTTTAAAACCTTCTTCCTTTAAAACTTTTAGGGTTGTTAGGTTAACGTTATTGATAGAAGTAATGAATTCTTCGTATATGCCTGTTACAAAGGCTATTGTGCCACCAGATACTCCCGGGACCAATTCTGCAATACCCATTGCCATACCTTTTAGAGATATGAAAGTATAATCTTTTAGTTTTCTATTGTCCATGAAGTGTAGAACCTATTCTAAGAGGTTTTATTGTATTTTCTTACAATTTCTTGTGTCCATTCAGACTTGCCGTATTCTGGAAAATTTTCAATGAACAAATGAAGTTTTTTCTGTTTTTTGTCAATCTTCAATGCATCCATTAGCATTATACGTGCATTAATAGGGTCTTTGGCCAATAATAGGTAGCCTACGGATTTGTATAATAGTCTTAAATTCTCAGGATAAAACTCCCTACCTTGAGCCAAAATTTCTACTGCAGCAGAATCTTCTCCGTTTATATGCACAACTTCTGCCCAGTTTAACCATGTATCCAATTCAAAATTACCTAAGTCTACGGCTTGTTTAAAAGCAAAATCCGCTTGGTCGTAATTTTTTAAGGACATATGGATTTGTGCGCATTTTTTCCAGTATTGAGGATTTTCACCATCAATATTTAAGGCTTTGTTTATATAGAATACCGCTTTTTCAAAATCTCTACTGTTATAATATAGATTTGTTATGGCCAGCCAACCTTTGTCTAACAGTGGGTCCTCATGAACCGTTTGGTAGAAATAATATTTGGCCATTTCGGTATCCTTCAGTTTTTCATAACATTTACCTATTCTTAAAAATGCGTGAGATGTGGGATCTTCAATAGAAATAGTAGTCTCATAGTTTTTTATAGCTTCCTTGTGACGACCTAATTTTTCAAGAACTTTTCCTTTTTCAAAGTAGGCACCAATAAAAGTATCGTCAGATATAACGGCAAAATCAAAAGCGGTCAAAGCTTCGGTATACATTTCTTTGAAATAATACTGTTTGCCCAATTGATGCCAAGCTACTTCACAATACGGATTCTTTTCCAAATAACTGTTCAAATAAACAATTGCACCGTCATAGTCTTCTAGAAACTCAAAGCAATAAACCACGTTATAGAGCGAAGAATAGTCTTGTTCATCAAACTCCACACATTTCATAAAGCTTTCTTTAGCGTTATTGAAATTGTCCATGAACAAATATTCCATGCCTAAAAGACTATAGATATCAAAACTATTGTTGGTAAAACTTAATGCTTTTTGTAATAATTCTATAGCGCCGGCGTGATCATCTCTCTTAGAATATATATTGGCACGTTGAATGTAAATTTCGTCGTTGTTATTATCTAACTGTTGTAATTCATCTAACAACGCTTCGGCTTTATCCATCTGGTTTTCAAAAACCAATACTTCTACCTGAAGCAATTTAAGTTCTATAGAAGCCGGATGCTGTTGTAAACCTATTTTAATTCCTTTTTTTGCCAAAGAAATCTTCCCGTGATTTAGGTAATGGTGCACAATATCTTCAAAATCTTCTGCATCAAAGAAATAGACATCATCTGTCTTTAACATTGATTCAAATTTTGTAATCGGCTTGTCCGGTCTCTCGTTAGATTCTAACGCCATAGGAACTTTTTGGTTTTACAAGATATTTTAAAAGTAAGCGATTGTAAGGGGTTTCAGCCATGTTCCTAATCGATATTATTAACAAATTAGTTAACAACGCTGATTTACATTGCATTAAGAAGTTCCAAAATTATGGTACAGCCTTCTTTAATTTCTTCTTCTGAAATTGTTAACGGGGGAGAAATTCTTACCGCTCTAGTTTCAAACAATAGCCAGAATAAAATAAGATTTTTCTCTTTTGCCTTTAAGACCAATACATTGGCTGTTTCGGGTGAATCCATAATGAGGGCAAGCATCAGTCCTTTACCTCTAATTTCTTTTATTTTGGGGTGCTTCAATAAAGATTTGAAAAGGGTTTCTTTCTTTAGGGTATCGGTTATAAGATTCGAATTCAAAAGTACATTTAACGTTGCCAAACTAGAGGCGGCAATAACCGGATTACCCCCAAAGGTTGTAATGTGGCCCATTTTCGGATTCTCGCTTAATGTATGCATGATTTCTTTACTTGCGGTAAATGCACCCACTGGTAACCCAGATGCCATTCCTTTGCCAATTACCAAAATATCCGGAACGCAGTCAAAATGCTCAAAAGCGAACAACTTTCCTGTTCTGCCAAAACCTGGTTGAATTTCATCAAGAATCAATAAAGCTCCCATGTCTTTACAACGCTGCTTTACTTTTTTAAGATATTCATTGGTAGGTACTATAAAACCTGCACCGCCTTGTATGGTCTCTAGTATTACGCAAGCTGTTCTTTTTGTGATTTTTTTTAGATCCGCTTCGTTATTGAATTGAATATGATAAATATCCGGTAAAAGTGGTCTGAAAACACTTTTGCGCTCTTCAAAATCCATAAGGCTTAGACTGCCCATTGTATTGCCGTGATAGGCAGATTTTGCCGCAATAATTTCTGAGCGTCCCGTAAATCTACGTGCCAATTTTAAAGCTCCTTCAATGGCTTCTGTTCCAGAATTTACCAAATAGGTTACCTCCAAGGGTGCCGGTAAATTATCGGCAAGTAATTTTGTGTAAATGGTAGCGGGAGATTGTGCATATTCACCATACACCATTACATGTATATATTTGTCTACCTGCTCTTTTATGGCCGCTACCACATTAGGATGACAATGACCAAGCGTACAAGCAGATACTCCTGCAACAAAATCTAGATGTGCATTGCCCTTGGTGTCATATATATAGCTGCCGCTTGAATGCGAAACTTCCATGCCCAAAGGGTAGGGGGAAGTTTGTGCTTGATATTTTAAAAAGTCTTTATTCATGTGAAATAACTATTTCACCTTTTTAGGTTTTGTAGAATTTTTGGGATCTATAGCTTTGTTTTGTGTGGAAATGTTGTTTACAGGGTCTGTTTCGTTTTTACTTCTTTGTTGCTCTTCTGCATCAATATCAATTGGATTGTCAATACCATTGATTACAACAAGCTTTAAGTTGTTGTCGTCTTCATCGAAAATATCGTCCTTAGTCAATATACGCTCATCGCCACGCCATAAGAATCCTTTTAAAATTCTACTGTTTTCCGGTAGATCTTTTTCCGGAAATATATCTCCGTCAGGATTTGTGTAAAAAGTTAGGTCTTCTATATCATTTTCCGCCATGGTAATTCTAATTTTACTACAAACGGTTTTATCTATTCCTATAAGTTCGTCATCGTCATTGTACATGTAGTAAATGACCTCGGTATTCTGAACCAAGTCTATAAGTTTTAGTTCATTTTCAATAAACTTACCGAACAAGTTAATTCCTTTGGCTTGATTATACCCAGTCATACTAACACTATCCAATGAAATAATAAATGCATTGTTCAGTACTTTTAACGAATCTAATTTTTCAGTTTCCAGGTTCGATTTCAGGTGAATACTGTCGCCCGTCATTTGGTTTGCGCCGTTCCAAATAATAGGATTTTTAATCAATTGGGTAATGCCTGTTTTTTGTTCTGAATGTATACTGTCACATTTACCGCTTAAATCTGTTTTATAGAATTTGGCATTTCTAAATGCTCGTAGCACCCTATCCTCTGGCTTACCGGTTACCATTAATGTATCTCCATGAACAAAAAGTGAATCTCTTTCTTGAACAGAAATAGACACTGCCTTTCTTGTTGCAAAAACAGAATCTTTGGCTTTGAACACTTCAGCATAATGTGCCCTAATAATGCCATTGTTTATGGTGTCTGTTACCGTGATGTTATTGGTGGCAGAAGCAAATTCTTGTGCTTTGTTAAAATAAACGCTATCTCCTTCTATGATGCGGTTGTTATAATCTATGCGGGTATTTTTTATACCGTAGCCACTTTCAATTTTTGTATCGTAAAATCCTCTCTCACAATATATTTTATATGCCTCTCCATTAATGGTCGATGGCCCGTACATATAAGCATTCTTAGAGGTGGTGTAATAATCTAATTGTTCTGAATCTAGCGTGTATTCTGGGTTTTGAACATGTACACTATCTAGAAATTGATACTTTTTAAGTTCCATAAAATACTTGCCAATTTTACTTGTCAATGTATTTGCAGAGTCTATCACAGTGCCGTTATCTTGGTAAAAAGCCTCTTGTTTTTCACGATCTAAACGTAATGTGTCTGTTTTTAAGGTCATGTCAGAGTTTGTTAAAACAACATTTCCCCATGCTTTGGCTAATTTTATATCACCTAAATAATTGATTTTTTTACTGGTCATTTCAACGGAATCTCCCTGCTTTAAAATGACATTACCTATTGCTTCCAGCCTATTTTCCAATTGATAATAAATAGCAACATCGCACCAAAGGTCGGCACCTTGATGCTCAAATTGTACTTGACGGGTGTCTTTGCTGAATATTGATGCGCCAGGGTATTCAGCTTCGTTTTTAGTGAAGTTGGCACCGTAGACAATATTGATTTGTTTGGGTTCTTCACCGGTAGCTTTCTCTTGGGCATAGCATAAAAGAGCACTGGCAAAGAACAAAAGGAAAACGGAATAAATCTTTTTCAACCTAAAAATTTTTTCAAAAATAGAACATTTTAAAAGAGCCTTGTCATGGTTAAGATACTTTTGGGATTTTGTACAACAAAGTTTAGTTTCTCTTTTAATGTCTAAAGGTAATAGATGGTAACAATGATTTGTTTTAAGTAGTCTTTAGAATTCCTCTAATATACCCTATAGACTCAGATAAGCCATAAATGGCATGGTCTGCATCTTTCTCATATTCAATGGCTACTATACCGGTATACTTTATTTCTCTTAAAGCGGTCAATATTGAAGGTATATTTATTTTGCCATGTCCTAAGACGGTTTTATTACCTTCTGCAACAGGTGCATCAATATCCTTGATATGAACATCAAATAGTTTGTTTTTATATTTAATCAGTTCTTCTGCGGGATCCAAACCTAATCTAAAGGTATGTCCTACGTCTATACATAACCCTATTCTATCATCTAAATCTTTAATTTTATCATAGACACTTTTTGGAGATGGAAAGATCTTATCTTCTGGTCCGTGATTATGAATGGCCAATCTAATATTCGTTTTTTTAATTTTTTCTTCTACAAGAGGCAATAAATGATGCTCGGGAGCTCCAATAATCATGGGTAACCCCGCATTTTCGGCATAATTAAAATATGTTTCTACGTCTTCTGGAGATTTCATATAAATTACTCCGCCACCGTATAGATTTAAACCTCTTGCTTTAACTTTTTCGTGTATATAGGAGAGCTTTGACTTATCTGCATCATAGGGTAGATGAACACTTTTAAAAGCCACATCTTTTATGTTTAAACGCGCTGTAATTTCAATTAATTCATCTAAACTATATTTTCTTAGGGTAAAAGATGCTAGACCAATATTCAGTTTGTGATTGTTGTACGTGGTATCGGTATTCTTGGGTTGACCAGATTTGAAGGATGCGGTGCCTAGAGCCAAAACACCTAGACCACTTGTTTTAATGAAGTTTTTTCTTGATGTAGCCATGTTTGTAATTGAATGTTTATTTAATGCAAGAGTTATTTCTAGAACGCTCTGTAATCGCCTTGTAAAAAAGTATTGGCTTCTTCTTCGGCAAACTTGGCATTTTCACTGTCCCAGTGCAATACTTGGTTGGGAAATCTACCGGCAATGACACCTAATAGTATAGTTTCCGTTAACCTTGATGCATATGAAAATGGTGCGGTAGTAACATCTTCGCCTAAGCAGGCATCTACAAATTGATGATAATGTTTAGGTCCTTCCAAATCATAATCTCTAATTGGTTTGTCCATATTGTTCGCTTTTTCCACGGCTTCGATCTCAGCCGTAATATCTACATATTTACCATCTACGATCTTTTTAGGAAGTTGCATAAAGTGCGGTAGCAATAACCTTCCTTTTTCTCCAATGAACATTGCACCTTGGTCTGGTAGTGTTCCTTCAGCAGCATTTTTAGTGTCTAAAGACATTTTATCTTCCATACTTTCCTTGGAACTATCATCTTTGGCGACTACATTTTCTGCACCTGGTAAAATTAAATCTTCATGATCTTTTGGTGCGCTTGGACCGTCGTACCAAACCCATTTTAATGTTTCTGTAGTATATTCAGTTTGTGGAAACTCATAGGTTACTACATTGTTTTGAGGAAAGCCAAACCCATTAGGTTCCCTGCATTCATTTTTTATGGTTTTGGGTACCTGTAAAGCCAGTGCGTTATAAGGGGTGTCAAAAATGTGAACTCCCATATCGCCCAATGTTCCGCAACCATAATCAACTAATTTTCTCCAATTTCCAGGGTGGTAAAATCCTTCTTTATATGGTCTTTCAGCTGAGGTTCCCAACCATAAATTCCAATCTAATGATTTAGGAACAGGGTCAGAACCTGTAGGTTCAGGTCCGTCATAACCCCAATCTTTTGGAGACCATGCACGTACCGTATGTACTTTACCTATAATCCCCGATTGAATCAATAAAGTGGCAAGTTTATAGTCATAAAATGAATGAACCTGAATTCCCATTTGAGTGACCAATCCTTTTTCTTGAGCTAGTTTATTCATAGCCCTGGCCTCTGATACATAATGGGTGAGGGGTTTTTGACAATATACAGGTTTGTCCATTTCCATCGCCATTATAGAAGTGGGAGCATGGGTGTGATCAGGTGTAGATACAACCACAGCATCTATCTCATCGCCCATTTCTTGCAGCATTACTCTGTAATCTGTATACGTTTCTGCATTTGGGTGAAGTTCTTTTGCTGCAGCCAGATTTTTGGCGTCTACATCACAAAGAGCAGTGACATCCACTTTATTGTGAGATGAAATGGCTTTTAAGTCTTCTGCCCCCATATTACCTACACCAATATGTGCTGTGCGTAATCTGGTCAGTTTTTTCACTTCTTTTTTACAAGACCAGAGTCCAGATGGTAATAATACAAATGTGGACAATGCCGCTGCGTTCTTTAAAAAGTCTCTTTTGTTCATTGGTCTGGTGGTTATAGTTTTTTGATTTTTATATTTCTGAACCAAATAGGGCTAGAATGATCTTGAAAACCGATATAGCCGGTTTTAAACTTGCCGTAATCTTTGCTGTTTTTCCATTTATCGGAATTCTTTCTTTCGTACCAGGCCTCATCCCATGGAACAAAGGAAACTACTTTTTTACCGTTCAACCAATGTTCTACCTGGTCTGGGGTAAAGATTATTCTTGTGGTGTTCCATTCGCCAACAGGGTGCATAATTTTTTCTTCGGGGTCTGCAGCATGCATGGCATAATCAGATGCGGTCTGTTGTAACGGTTTAAGTTCTTCCGGGTTGTCCGTATATCCTAAACTTAAATTGTAATCTGTTAGGTCGTGAATGTTTGCATAGTTTTCGTCATCAATCAACTGGTATTCAGGAGCAACTTCTGGCGGGCTATCGTACCCTTCTTTTAAATGGTAGAAAATGCCACTGTTACCTCCTTTTGGTAGTTTCCACTCTACATAGAGTTCAAAATTATCAAATTCTTCAGCTCCATAAATAATATCGGTACCTCCTTCATAATCTTGCTCTTTGCCCAATTCGGTATCAAATTGTAATTCTCCGTCTTTTGCAATCCAGCCCGGTGGTAGTTCTTTACCATTATATGCTCGCCAGCCCTTGGTAGTCTTACCATCAAAAAGGGTGATCCATTTATTTTCAATTTGTTTGACGGTAGCAGTTTGTTCCTCATCTTTCTGCTTTGTTTCTGTTTTGCAAGCTGTTGTCAACACAAGCAATAAGAGCAATGTAGTGTAAATAATTCTTTTCATTTTTTAAGTCTAAAGCGAAGTTGTTGTTGATGGTCAAAATCTAAATTTTACACCTTCTTGAAAATACAAAAAAAAAGAATGGCGATAAAGGTATTTCCCTATATCGCCATTCATGAAAGTTGAACAACCTGTTACGGCCGTTAAATGTTTATCTTAAAATTGTCTGAGTTCTATCTGGACCCACTGAAACAATTTTGATAGGAACTTCTAGTTCTTTTTCTAGAAAGTCAATGTAATCGTTAAGTTCTTTGGGCAGTTGGTCTGCTGAAGTCATTTTGGTCAAATCTTCTTTCCATCCGGCCATTTCAGAATAGACGGGAGTAACGTTCTCCGCTTCAATGTTGTAAGGGAAATGTTCTATTTGCTCTCCTTTGTAATTGTATGCCGTACAAACTTTTAGTTTCTTGAAACCACTAAGTACATCACCTTTCATCATCATTAGTTCAGTAACACCATTTACACGAACTGCGTATTTTAATGCAACTAGATCTAACCAACCGCAACGTCTTGGTCTACCTGTAGTAGCTCCAAATTCGTTACCTACACGGCCCATAGTTTCACCATCTTCATCAAATAGTTCTGTAGGGAAAGGGCCACTGCCCACCCTTGTAGTATAGGCTTTAAAAATACCTTTAACGGCACCTATTTGGTTTGGTGCAACGCCTAAACCTGTACATGCGCCGGCTGCCGTAGTATTTGAGGAGGTAACAAATGGGTATGTACCAAAGTCAATATCCAATAAAGATCCTTGGGCTCCTTCTGCCAATATTTTTTTACCTGCCTTTTGGGCCTGGTACAAATATTCTTCACTATCGATAAAAGTTAATTTCTTCAATTCTTCCACAGCTTTAAAAAAGTCTGTTTCCAATTCCGCAAGATCATATTGTATGTCTACATCGTAAAAATTGATCATTGCTTCATGCTTGTTTGCCAAGCTTCGGTATTTTTCTTTCCAATCGCTTAATTCCAAATCGCCGATACGCATACCGTTTCTACCAGTTTTGTCCATGTACGTAGGACCTATTCCTTTTAGCGTAGAACCAATTTTTGCTTTTCCTTTTGATGCTTCCGATGCAGCATCCAATAAGCGGTGTGTAGGTAATATTAAGTGTGCCTTTCTAGAAATGAAAAGTTTAGCGTTTACATCTAAATTAAATTTCTTTAATGCATCTAACTCTTTTTTAAAGATAACCGGGTCTATTACAACACCGTTACCGACTACATTTACCGCATTTTTATGAAATATTCCAGAAGGAATAGTGTGCAAAACGTGTTTTATTCCATCAAATTCCAAGGTATGGCCTGCATTTGGGCCACCTTGAAAACGTGCAATAATGTCGTAATCTTGAGTTAATACATCAACAATTTTTCCTTTTCCTTCGTCACCCCATTGTAGGCCTAACAATAAATCTACTGCCATTTAAATATTATATACTTGGTTAGTTCTATTTTATTTCTTTTTTACCTGCATCTTTTGCAGGGGTATTTTTGGTCCCATAAAAATATAGGGAGTGTGTGTTTATCGTAATATCGAAAACCTCTTCAATAGTTTTCTTTATAGATTGGATCCTAGGGTCGCAAAACTCCATTACCTCACCCGTATCGGTTAAGATAACATGATCGTGCTGGCGATCAAAATACGATTTTTCGTACTGTGCTTGATTTTTGCCAAATTGATGTTTACGTACCAATTTGCAATCTAAAAGAAGTTCAATGGTATTGTAGAGTGTAGCCCTACTAACGCGATAGTTTTTGTTCTTCATTTTAATATAGAGCGATTCTATATCAAAATGCTCATCACTTTCATAAATTTCTTGAAGTATGGCGTAGCGTTCAGGTGTTTTTCTATGTCCTTTGTCCTCTAAAAAGGTGGTGAAGACGTTTTTTACTATTTCTTGATTTTTATCAGAAGACATATTTACTGCATTAATACACAAAGGTACAGTTAAATTTTAATTTCCTTTTTCTAAATACGAGTAACTTTATCAATACCGTTGATGTTCATAAGATTATCGGTCAATTTTTTTAACACGGCCTTGTTTTTGACCACTACCGTAATCTTACCTTTAAATGTTCCACCATCTGTACTGAAGTTCAAATTACGCATATTTACGTGCATAATATCAGAAATAACTTCTGTAATATCACTTACAAGACCCAAATTGTCAATCCCCGTTAATACAATATCTGCCTGATATTCTTGTTGTGACGAATCTATCCATTTGGCACTGATAATACGGTAGGCATAGTTAGATTGTAATGAAATTGCATTGGGGCAGTTCTTTTTGTGAACCTTGATACCTTCGGACACGCTTACAAAACCAAAGACATCATCACCAGGTATAGGGTTGCAACATTGAGACAATTTATATTCTAATTTTTCTTCCTCTTTACCAAAGACCAGCATATCATATTTAGATGTAATCTCATCTTTGTTGATATCTTCCGGTGTTGGTGTTTTGCGCATTCTGTTCTTGAAGAAACTAATGAATGCATTGCTGTAAGAAGATGCAAAGTCTTTGATCATTGCATTGTCGATAGATCCAATGCCTACCCTATAAAATAGATCCAGACTTGTTTTTAGTTTAAAGAAGGAAACCATTTTGTTTATGGAGTCTTCATTGAGCGAAATTTTCTGAGATTTTAATTTTCTGCGCAAAATCTCTTTTCCGTCTTCTGCTACAACTTTTTTCTCTTCACGTAAGACAGATTTAATTTTAGCACGTGCTCTGGCCGTAGTGGCATAGTCTAACCAGTTAGAGTTTGGTTTTGCCTGGTCAGATGTTATGATCTCTACCTGATCACCACTTGATAGTGTGGTGTTCAATGGTACCAGCTTGCCGTTCACTTTTGCCCCACGTGTTCGCATACCCACTTCGGTATGTATGTTAAAAGAAAAATCTAACGGTGTTGCACCTTTGGGCAAAGACCTTAGTTCCCCTTTTGGGGTAAAGACAAAAATTTCTTTTGAATACAGGTTTAGCTTAAATTCCTCTACAAAATCAACGGCATTGGTATTGGCATTCTCCAATGCTTCTTGAAGTTTGTTCAGCCAAACTTCTATGCCTTGTTCTTTTTGATCGCCATGTTTGTATTTAAAATGCGCCGCATAGCCTTTTTCCGCTATTTCGTGCATTCTTTCACTTCTGATCTGTACTTCCACCCATTTGCCCTTTGGCCCCATAACGGTAATGTGCAAGGCTTCATAACCTGTAGATTTGGGGGAAGAAATCCAATCTCGTAATCTTACAGGGTTTGGGGTAAAGTGATCGGTTACGATCGAATATATTTTCCAAGCAAGAAATTTTTCGTTCTGCGCATCGGATTTATAGATTATTCTAATGGCAAACTTGTCATAGATTTCCTCAAAGGTCACATTTTGCGCAATCATTTTCTTCCGCATAGAAAAGATGGACTTCATTCTTCCTTTTATAATGTAATTCAGTCCTTCTTTTTTTAGGGAATTATCTATGGTGCCGGAAAATGCGTCAATATACGCTTGTTGGTCTTCTTTACTATCTTCTATTTTATCTTTAATAGAATTGTAAACATCTGGCTCTGTATACTTTAAACTTAAATCTTCTAGTTCTGTCTTAATGTTGTATAGTCCTATTCTATGGGCTAGGGGAGCATAGATATATAACGTTTCGGACGCAATCTTTACTTGCTTATGTTCTGGCATAGAATCCATGGTAAGCATGTTATGATATCGATCGGCAATTTTAATGATAATTACACGTACATCGTCATTTAAGGTCAAGAGCATTTTTCTGAAATTCTCCGCTTGTTGAGAGATGTTCATGTCTTTCTTTAAATGCGATATTTTTGTAAGTCCGTCAACGATTCGCGCCACGGTTTCACCGAACATACGATCAATGTCATCTAGCGTGTACTCAGTATCCTCAACTACATCGTGTAATAGGGCAGAGGCAATGGAAACCGCATCAAGCCCAATTTCCGATGCTACTATTTTTGCCACCGCTATGGGGTGAAAAATGTATGCTTCGCCAGATTTTCTACGTTGGGTCTTGTGCGCGTCAACAGCCACCTCAAAGGCGCTTCGTATTAGTTTTTTATCATCATCTGTTAAGGTTTGATAACTAATACGCAGTAATTCCTTGTACTCTTGAGCTATAAGCTTATTTTCTTCTTCTATTGCTGCCTGTGTCATACTAGATTAAAAATAAGATAATCTTAGATGATGCACAACAAAAATTATGCCTTTAAATTACGTATACGGTCAATTAAAGGCGGGTGGGAATAATGCATAAAAACATATGCAGGGTGAGGAGTTAAATTACTAAGACTGTTTTTTGAAAGTTTTTTTAACGAGGTTACCAATGGTAGTGCAGCATAGGTGTTCTTGGCATAATCATCTGCTTGATACTCAAATTTTCTTGAAAAATAATTCATAAGTAATCCAATGATTTCTGAAATAGGACTGTACAAGATTCCAAAACCGATCAATGCGGCATGAAAACTTGGCCTGTCCACACCAATGGCCAAAGAAACTTCCGGGTTGTTTATAAACAAAGATAGTATCAATAACATTAGACCGGTTAGCACTATTGATGAGGTCAGGTTAAAGATAATGTGCTTTCTTTTATAATGACCTATTTCATGTGCCAGTACGGCAACAATTTCCTCTTCTTCCAAGTCATTGATCAAAGTGTCATATAAGGTTACCCTCTTTTCTTTACCAAATCCTGAAAAATAAGCGTTTGCTTTGGTAGAGCGTTTAGACCCGTTGATAACAAAAATGTTTTGAAGGTCAAAACCTACCTGCGCGGCGTAGGCTTCTATTTTTTCTTTTAGGGTACCTGCTTCCAGCGGTTTTTGTTTGTTAAATAGCGGCACTATTAACTTGCTGTAAAACAGGTTCATAAACAAGGTAAATATGGCGATCAATGCCCATGTATATAACCAAAAGCTGGTGCCTGCCCATTGAAAGAACCACATAACCAAAGATAATATGATGCTGCCCACAATTATGGTCATGGTCCATTGCTTTAGCTTATCGGTAAGAAATGTAGCTTTGGTTGTCTTGTTGAAACCAAATTTTTCTTCAATTACAAATGTTTGGTAGTATGAAAAGGGAATATTGATAAAATCACTACCTATCATAATAATACCAAAAAAAATCAAGGCTTGTAATATAATACTGTCGGTCTGGTTTTGTGCAATGTTATCTACATAATTAAATCCTCCAAGTAATAAGAAAGATAAAATCAATACCAATGAAAAAACAGATGTAAACACTCCAAATTTATAATTGGTTAATTTGTAGGCTTGAGATTTTTCATATTCCTCGGCATTGTAGACATCCTTTAGATCTTCTGGTATAGGATCTTTAAAACGCTGCGCGTTCAAGTAATTCATTACCGTGGCAAGTATAAACTCTGCGATCAGAATAAAAAGAATACAGTAAAAGACAATTGTATTATCCATATAGTGTAGTTGCAAACGAAAACGGTACTATAAAAAGTATATGTTTTACTGGTTTATTTTTCGCTGACGTTTGGCTTCAAAGATAAGTATTGCCGCAGAGACCGAAACATTCATGGAATCTATCTCACCTTCCATGGGTATAATAATGTTTTGGGTAGCATTTTTTAACCACTTGTCACTTAATCCAGAATGCTCCGTACCTACTACTATTGCTGTAGGTTCAGTGAAATTTACCGTTGTATAATCTTTGGATGCCGACAATGCGGCGCAAAATATTTGAAATCCTTCTTTTTTAAGATAGGATATAATTTCTGAGGTGTTTCCCATTCTAATATTCCTAGAAAAAATACACCCTACGCTAGATCTTATAATATTAGGATTGTAAAGATCTGTCTTTGGGTTGGCTATTAAAACGGCATCTAAATTTGCGGCATCCGCCGTTCTTAATAAAGCGCCTATATTTCCTGGTTTTTCAGGTGCTTCCGCTATTAATATCAATGGATTTTCAGTATTGAACTTTAATGAAGAAAGTTCATGATCTTTACTCTTTGCAATAGCAATGATGCCTTCTGTAGTATCTCTATAAGCCAATTTTTTATATACGTCTAAAGTGACGGATATAAGTTGGTCAGCACTGAAAGCTTGTGTTATATTGGTGTTTTCTAAAATATTTTCGCAGTATAGTACGGTGTCTATATGATAACCGGCATTGCTTGCAATCTGTAATTCACGCAATCCTTCTAAAACAAAAAGGCCTGTTTTTTTACGCTCTCTAGATTTTTCTTTTAAAACTAAAACCTTCTTTATCAAAGGGTTTTGAGCGCTACTAATGTGTTTAGTTGTTTGCATGAAATACAAAAATAGTTCAATTTAGTAAGTCTGCTATAGTTTATCGACTAACCGGTTGCAAAAAACAATAAATAATCAATCGACATTATGAATAAATTTTACCTTTTAGTTTTGGTCTTGGCAATATTTTCGTGCAAAGAAGCTCCTAAGAAAGAAGTGGTTACCAAGGTTGTTGAAGAAATGACAACGCAAGTAGATTTAGATAAATATCCAACGGAATTGAATAAAGTATTTGAAGCTCATGGCGGATTAAATGCTTGGAAGGGATACAAAACATTGAATTTTGAAATGCCTAATGAGAAGTTCAATGAAATACAAACTATTGACCTTCATAAAAGATATGACAAAATTATAACTCCAGACTATTCAATTGGATTCAACGGTTCTGAAGTTTGGCTTTTAGATAACACGGGTGAATATAAGGGCAAGCCAAAATTCTATCATAATTTAATGTTCTACTTCTACGCAATGCCATTTGTTTTGTCCGATGACGGAATAAAATATGAAGAAGTGGATGCTTTGGTTTATGACGGTGTTTCTTACCCGGGATATAAAATTTCATATAACAGCGGAGTAGGTGCCTCTTCTACAGATGAGTACTATGTTCACTATGATGCAAAAACCTATGAGATGAGATGGTTAGGTTATACTATGACCTATTTTAGTGGAGAACCATCTGATAAAATAAGCTGGATTAACTATGCCGATTGGGTAAAGGTAGATGAGGTATTGTTGCCAAAGTCAATTACATGGCATAAGGTAGAAGAGGGTGTAATTAAAGAGGCAGCTAAGACCGTAAACTTTGAAAATGCTAGTTTGTCTACAACAGCTAAGCCAATGCAGTTTTTTACTAAACCTGACAATGCCATAATTGTAGAGTAAGGCATTTCTCAAAATCATATATTTTTTTTAAAATAGGTGCCATTTTTATGGCACCTTATTTTTTATACCTAACTTGGAATTTATCTAATTTTGGAAGGATATGAACGTACTTTTTTTTGGTATAACAAAAGATATTGTCGGTGGTTCGGAAATCAGTATTTCTGATGTTGCTAAACCCTTGAATGTTGCAGAGCTTAAAAAAAGATTAATTGATTCTTATCCTGAATTTTCAAAATTAAACTCATTGGCCGTTGCCGTTAATAGCGAATATGCCGATGATAGTGTAATATTGACCGGTAATGAAGAAATTGCCATTATACCACCAGTAAGCGGAGGCTAATGAAGAAAGTAATTGAAATAGTTGATGTGATTGATACCACTAAGGCATATGCTGAGCTAAGCGACCCTAATAGTGGTGGAATTTGTGTGTTTATAGGTGCCGTTCGCGAGTTTACCAATAATGAAGAGGTAACAGCTTTAGAATTTGAAACCTACAAAACCATGGCGCTTAAAGAAATGGAGAAGATTGCCGATAGTGCTTTAGAAAAGTGGTCATTGAATAAAGTGATCATGCGGCATGCCGTTGGTGAAAAAGGTGTTGAAGAACCTGTAGTTGTTGTAGGTGCTTCATCTGCACATAGAGATGCGTGTTTTGAGGCCTGTAGATTTCTTATAGATACCTTGAAAGAAACAGTCCCTATTTGGAAGAAAGAGAAATTTAAGAACAAAACGGTGTGGGTTTCTGCGCATCCGTAAGAAAATAGAGAAGAGAAGTTA
>JAHDDL010000009.1:39229-107225 GCA_020629415.1 Maribacter sp.
TTGAATTTGTATTTATAAAGTATGTTAGTAGACAACCATAATAGAGCAATTAATTATCTAAGATTGGCGGTGACAGACCGTTGCAATCTTCGTTGTAATTATTGTATGCCTGAGGAGGGAATTAATTTTGCCAAAAATGATAAGTTGTTTACCATAGAGGAGTTGGTAAAATTGAGCGAGATAGTAGTTTCTCAAGGTATAGATAAAATACGGATTACAGGTGGTGAGCCTTTTGTTCGTAAAGATTTAATGGTATTGTTAAGAAGCTTGTCTAAATTAGAAGGTTTAAATGATATTTCCGTTACTACGAACGCAACGCTAATTGGTCCATTTATAGATGAGTTGAAAGAACTGGGCATTAAGAATATAAATGTGAGTATGGATGCCATTAATCGTGAGACTTTTGAGCGTATTACCCGCAGGGATCATTATGATGTGGTGTATAATAATATGATTAGGTTGATTACCGAAGGTTTTAATGTGCGTATCAACTTTATTGCTTTAGATGGTCAGAATACAGATGACATTCTACCAATGCTAGAATTGACAAAGCACTATAATGTATCGGTGCGTTTTTTGGAAGAAATGCCTTTTAATGGTGGTTCCAAGGAATTTCAGACTATTAAATGGGATTTTAAAACTATACTTGAACATATTAGAAGTAAGCATCCAGATTATTACAAACTAGACTCTCCAAAAACATCTACATCTATAAATTATAAGATACCAGGGTTTAAAGGAACTTTTGGGGTCATTCCTTCTTTTAGTAGAACATTTTGTGGTAGTTGTAATCGTTTAAGAATTTCGGCTACGGGAGACGTTATTACTTGTTTGTATGCCAAAGCAAGCGCAAATCTTAGAGATATTATGAGAGCCGATGCTATGGAAGATAATATCAAAAAAGAAATTTTAAAGGCTGTTGGCAGTCGTGCAAAAACAGGTTTTGAGGCACAAGAAAAGTATAAGGACGTATTTAGTAATTCAATGACTTCAATAGGAGGATGATGCAGAAGAAATTATCACATATAGATGAATCTGGGAATGCTACCATGGTAGATGTTTCTCAAAAAACACCTTCGGTACGTACTGCAATTGCCAGTGGAATTATAAAATTTCCAGCGGAAGTTTTTAAATCATTATCAGACCAAGATTTTGTAGGCAAGAAGGGTAGTATTGTACAAACAGCTGTTATTGCTGGTATACAGGGTGTAAAGAAAACATCGGAATTAATACCGTTGTGCCATCAAATAAACCTGTCTAAAATAAATGTTGAAATTGAACCGGCATTAGATTCATTTCAGATTACCTGTACTGTAAAATGCAATGAAAAGACCGGGGTTGAGATGGAAGCTTTAACCGGGGTTTCTATAGCTGCCTTAACCATTTATGATATGTGCAAGGCGCTTTCACAAGACATCGTAATCGGTACAATTCAACTAGAACAAAAAACAGGAGGTAAGAATGATTTCCAAAGATAAGATATACGGATTGGTTCTTTCAGGTGGTAAAAGCACTAGAATGGGAGAGGATAAGGGTTTAATTACTTACCACAAGCTGCCGCAACGTGAGCATTTGTACCATTTGTTGAATGAGGTTTGCGATAAAACTTTTCTTAGTATCCGTAAAGATCAAAAAAGCGAAATTTCTAATATGTTCGATGTCATAATAGATAATGATGAATTCAGAGGTCCTTACAACGGATTGCTGTCTGCTCATAAAGAGCATCCAGATGCTGCGTGGTTGGTATTAGCCTGCGATTTGCCATTGATGGATAAAAGGGCTTTAGAGGAGCTGATTGAAGCAAGAAATTCAGATAAAATAGCAAGTGCTTTTGCAGACGCGGATGACCCGTTGCCAGAGCCACTTTGTGCTATTTGGGAACCGGAGGCTTTAAAACAATCTGTTGCTTATTTAGAAGCAGGTAACGGTTCTTGCCCTAGAAAATTTCTGATTAATTCAGATGTAAATTTGGTATTTCCACAACAAAAAGAGGTGCTGTTAAATGCGAATTCCAGAGCGGAGTATGAAGAGGCGCTACTAAAAATAGCACCATGAACGAAGAACGTTATCTAAGACAAATAACTTTAGACGGATTTGGCACCATTGGCCAGCAAAAGCTAAACGATGCCAAAGTACTTGTGGTAGGTGCTGGCGGATTGGGTATTCCTGTCCTAACCTATTTGAATGCCATGGGTGTGGGTACATTGGGTATTGTAGATGCGGATATAGTTTCGTTATCTAACCTTCATCGTCAAGTTTTATTTACCGAAGCTATGGTAGGCATTCCCAAAGTTGAGGCTATTAAAAAGCAATTATCGGCTCAAAATTCTACAACGCAAATACATACATATCAAACTTTTTTAACTGTAGCCAACGCGCTTGATATAATTGAAAACTATGATATTGTTGTAGATGCTACAGATAATTTTCCCACCAGATATCTAATTAACGATGCCTGTATAATTTTGGATAAACCATTTGTATATGGGGCACTACATGCATTTGAAGGTCAGGTAAGCGTATTTAACTACAAAGGCGGACCAACATATCGTTGTTTGTTCCCTACCATGCCAGGGGCTGATGCCGTTCCAAATTGTAATGAGAACGGTGTATTGGGTATTTTACCTGGTATTATTGGTAATCTACAAGCACTGGAAGTTGTAAAAGTAATTGCGGAGATAGGAGAGGTGTTGTCCGGTACTTTATTACTTTTTGATGCACTAAGCCAGCGAACACAAAAAATGAAATTCCAGCTACAGATAGGTAATAACAAAATTAAGACTCTTGCAAGTAGCTATGAGTTTGACTGTGAGCTACCTATAAAATCGGTTGGGGCTGCTGAGCTTAAAAAATTGCTTTCAGATACGGCTGTTGAGCTCATAGATGTACGTACAGATAAAGAGTTTCAAAGGCAACATTTAAAAGAAGCCAAACATATTCCTTTAAGTGAATTAACGAGTAGGGTAGATGAGATTGATCTAGAGAGTACCGTTTATGTTATATGTCAGTCAGGTATTCGCAGTAAAAAAGCTATTGCATCTTTACTGGAATTATTTCCTGGTAAGGCTTTTGTTGATGTTTCAGGAGGTATGAACCAGATAAAGAATTATGTTGATACCTATTGAGCAACTAATTCTTTTATGTTTTGGATTTTTTATAATTGCCACATTGTATTCTTCTGTAGGTTTTGGTGGTGGTTCTAGCTATCTAGCGCTACTAACGTTATTTCTAACTAGTTTTTTTGATATTAGATCCATTGCGTTAGTTTGTAATTTAGTGGTAGTTTCAGGTAGTACGTATCTGTATTTCAAAAATGGTCACGCAAAATTGAAAGATTTTTTACCCTTTGTTTTGGCAAGCATTCCGTTGGCGTATTTAGGTGCTACATTTCGTTTAAAGGAGAGTGTCTTTTTTATGATTCTAGGATCTTCTCTTATTCTATCGGCTTTGTTTTTGGCTGTCCAGACATTTAATATAAACCAATCTAAAAAAGAGGTTGAAGATTATCCTAATTATTTAAGTTATGTATTGGGAGCGGGAATTGGGTTCTTGTCTGGATTAGTAGGGATTGGTGGAGGAATTTTTCTTGCTCCGATTTTAAATCATTTACGATGGAATAAAGCCATCAAAATAGCCGCTCTAGCAAGTTTCTTCATTTTGGTAAATTCTGTATCAGGTTTATTTGGGTTGATAACCAGTAATTCATTGTCATTACCTTGGCTAGAAACTATTTGCTTGGTTGTATCAGTTCTTCTTGGCGGACAGTTAGGTATTCGCATTAGTCTTAAAAAACTATCGGCTAATGGTATTAAAAGGGTTACTGCGTTATTGGTACTCGTTGTTGGTATGCGTGTATTGTTGATCAACGGACTCGGGTTATTTTAAAAGGTTGAATACATTTGATTGTAATTCTATGAGGGTATAATTTATAATAGTTTTACCTTTAATTCTATGATCACATTTAATGAAGCCTACCAAAAAGTATTGGACCATCCTTTAAATTTAGGAACGGAGACCGTGCCGCTAATAAATAGTTTAAAAAGAATACTAGCTGAGGATATTTTTGCCGATAGAGATTTTCCTCCTTTTGATCGTGCAACCAAAGATGGTATTGCAATTCAGTTCTCTGATATTGTAAATAGCGGACATTCTTTAGGAATTGAAGGTGTAGCCGCCGCTGGTTCAGTTCAAAAGGTCTTGTCGGATAATCATAATTGTATAGAAGTAATGACCGGTGCAGTTGTGCCAGAAAATTGCGATACTGTGGTTATGTATGAACACATCACTATTGATGGTGGTAAGGTTACTATTAATGAGAAAGTGACTAAAGGTCAAAATATTCATTATCAAGGCAGTGATGAAAAAGCCGGTGCACTTCTGTTATCTAAAGGAAAAAAGATTAGTCCTGCAGAAATTGGTGTGATGGCTACCGTTGGGAAGGCAACGGTGATGGTTAAGGGAAACCCTAAAGTTTGTACTATTGCCACAGGGAATGAATTGGTTGAGGTTAGTGATACTCCCAAGCCGCACCAAATACGAAAATCCAATATGCTTACAATTGAGACCGCATTATTGAATTCTAAAATTGAAGCTAGTTCTCTTCATTTAGTAGATGATAAAACTATGATCAAAAACAAATTAGAGAAAGCTTTAATTGAAAATAATGTGCTTCTGTTGAGTGGCGGAGTATCAAAAGGAAAGTTCGATTTTATTCCCGAAGTGATGGAATCATTGGGTGTAGCCAAAGTTTTTCATAGAGTACTTCAAAGACCGGGTAAACCCTTTTGGTTTGGAATTCATCCAGAATTGAAGACAGTTATTTTTTCTTTTCCTGGGAATCCCGTTTCTACATTTGCCAATTATCATCTTTACTTTTTACCATGGTTGCATATCTCATGGGGCATTTCAATAGATAAATCGTATATTAAGTTAAGTATAAGGATAACCGTATCACAGCCGTTAACCAGATTTATACAGGTAAATGCTGAAGAAAGAGAAGGTGAATTTTGGGCAACTCCTGTTGTTGAAAATGGTTCGGGAGATTTAACCAGTTTAGCAAAGGCTGACGGATTTATTTGCCTAGAACCGAGAAATAAGGAGTATGAAGTAGGGGAGGTTGTACCTTTTGTAAAGACCAGGTAGTAATCAATTAAATTTTTCTATATGAATCCAGTGGTAAAAAATATTTTGGCTGTCGTAGCCGGAGTAGTTGTTGGTAGTATCGTTAATATGGGAATTATTATGATTAGTGGTTCCATAATTCCGCCACCAGAGGGCGGAGATATTACGACAATGGTAGGATTGAAAGCAACCATGCATTTATTTGAACCCAAACATTTCATTTTTCCTTTTCTTGCTCATGCTTTGGGCACGTTGGTAGGGGCTTTTGTGGCAACTAGAATAGCGGCAACCAGAAAAATGTTAATGGCTTTAGTCATTGGCTTGTTTTTTCTAATTGGTGGTACAGCAAATATTGCCATGCTTGGCGGACCAATGTGGTTTACCGCTCTAGATATTATAGTGGCTTACATGCCAATGGCATATGTTGGTTACATGCTTGGCAAGAAATAACCTAAAATAGTTATAAATAAAAAGAGGCGGTCTAGAATTCTAGACAGCCTCTTTTTTACACATAATTTTAAGGTGTTACTTTCCTTCGTACTTGCCCATGTAGCGTTTCCAAAGTTCAGTTTGGTGTGTTTCTAAAGAAACTGTTCTACCATCAATAAAAACATGTGTTAAACGATTTCCTGCCATATCTAGAGCATCACCTTCAGATATAAAAAGGGTGGCACTTTTACCATTCTCCAATGTTCCGTAAAGGTCATCTATACCTAAAATCTTGGCAGTATTACCGGTCAATAGTTGAACTGCTATTTCCTTATCCAGTCCTTGTTGTGCAGCTTGACCGGCATAGAAAGGTAAATTTCTGGTTTGAAAATTAACCGCATCTGAATTTTGAATTCCCACTAGCAAACCTGCATCTACCAATAGCTTGGGTAATTTATAAGGTAGGTCATAATCATCATCATCAAATACCGGAAGATTATGCGTATACTGTACCAAAACAGGAATATCATTGCTTTTTAAAAATTCTGGAATTTTATAAGCATGGTATCCACCGATCAAAACCACTTCTTTAACGCCGTTCATTTTTAAAATGTTAATGGCATCTATAATCTGTCTTTCATCATCTGCATGTACATATAATTTTTGACTGCCATCAAAAACACCTTTCATTGCTGCGTAAGCAGGGTTTACCTCTTTGGGAGTAGATTTCCCGTAGGCGGTAGCATTTTTTATAAATGATATTACCGCTTCGGTTTGTTCCGCATAATCTTTATTTGGGTGATATCCTGGATCTTCACCTGCCCACCAACGACCTTGTTTAAAGGTAGCTGGCCAGTTTAAATGTATACCGTCATCTACTTTAATGGCTGCATCTTCCCAGTTCCAAGCATCAAATTGTACAATACTTGAAGTTCCTGAAATTCGACCTCCAGAAGGAGCGATCTGCCCTATTAAGACTCCGTTAGGTCTCATACTTTCAACCACTTTAGATTCTGCATTGTAGGCAATTAAACTTCTTACATGGGGTATGAAATCTCCTATTTCATCTTCATCTTTAGATGCTCTAACGGCATCAATCTCAACTAAACCTAGTGTTTTTGCGGGAGCAATGAATCCTGGGTAAACGTGTTTGCCGGTAGCATCTATTACTTTACCTTTTCTGGCAATTCTCATTTTTGAATCCCCTACAAAAGTAATCTTACCATCTTCGAACATGATAAGCGAACTTTCAATTACTTCTCCGTTACCCAAATGCGCCGTGGCACCTTCAATAGTAATGGCTTCGGTTTGTTTAGAGCCGGGTGTTTGTTGTGCCATAGTTGGTACTACAAGTCCTAAGGCTATGATTAAGGTTATAAATTTTTTCATTTGTATTGTTTTATGTTTTTTGAAATGTAGCTTGTTATGTTAAAGGCTTTCGCAAGTGAAATCTCTTTTTACACTTTGTTTAGGACCTTGCATTTTTTTACCGCTACTTTTCTCTTTAAGCATCATGGTAACCAACTCGTTTCTTTCTTTTTTAATTTTCTCACGGTTTTTCTTATCCATTTCCAAATCAAAATAGGTAACTCCTTCGATCATTGTCTTTTCTGCTTTGGTATAAACTGATAGCGGGTTGCCAGACCATAAGACCAAATCTGCATCCTTACCTTCTTTTATACTACCTACACGGTTATCTAAATGTAACAATTTTGCAGGGTTGATAGTAATCATTTTCCAAGCTTCAAGCTCGGTCAAACCACCGTATTTTATTGTTTTGGCGGCTTCTTGGTTCAATCTTCTGATCATCTCACGGTCATCACTATTAATAGCCGTTACCACCCCTTGCTTTTGCATTATTGCCGCATTATAAGGTATAGCATCGTTTACTTCGAATTTATACGCCCACCAGTCACTGAAGGTACCTGCACCTACACCGTGTTCTGCCATTTTATCGGCTACTTTATAACCTTCCAGAATGTGGGTAAACGTGTTTATTCTAAATCCAAAATGTTCGGCAACCTTCATCATCATGTTAATTTCGCTCTGTACGTAAGAGTGGCAAGAGATAAAACGCTCACCGTTAATAATCTCGGCCAGTACTTCCATTTCCTCGTCATATCGGTAAGGTTCACCATTTTTCTTTTTGGTGTCATATTCCTTGGCTCTTTGAAAGTAGTTCATGTATAATTGTTCCACCCCCATACGCGTTTGTGGGAAACGTGAAAAGCTGCCCCAATTACTTTGCTTTACATTCTCGCCAAGTGCAAATTTGATGAACTTAGGAGAATTGTCATATATGAGTCCGTCTGCTTCTTCTCCCCATTTTAATTTTAGAATTGCAGATCTGCCACCAATTGGGTTTGCAGAACCATGTAGTAATTGAAGTGATGTAACACCACCGGCAAGAGAACGATAGATTCCCATATGTTCCGGATCTACAACATCTTCCATTTTAACTTCCGCAGAACTGTTTTGACCGGCTTCATTTACCGCCAAAGCTGCTATATGGCTATGTTCATCAATAATGCCGGCAGTTAAATGTTTACCTGTAGCATCGATCACCGTTGCACCACCGGCGCTTAGATCTTTTCCTATTTTAACTATTTTTCCGTTTTTAACAAGAACATCTGTATTTTCCAATATACCGGCATCTTCACTTGTCCATACCGTGGCATTCTTAAATAATGTGTTTTGTGCTTTTGGTTTAGTTGCAAAGCCGTAGCCTAAATTAGGGAAGGTTACTGGCATTACTTTGATAGCCGGCTCGTTGTTATTTTTTTCCGCTTCCGTTTCTGTAAACGATTTCAATTTTGTGGCAGTAAATTGAGATTCTGTACCATCTGGTAGTACCAATCTACCAGCTAAATTGTCAGATGCTTCGGTTACGGCACCTATCATTCTATATGTTTTTTCACCTTTGTCCGTTGCAAATGAAAGGGTAACCCAATTGTCATCGTATGAAATTTTAGATGATAATTTTGTGGTGTCCTGTTTTACCTCGATTTTTGGTTTAGAAATTTCGCCTTTTATAGAAACATCATAGGATTTTCCCTGTACTGCTAAGCTGTAATCTCCACGAATATCTTTTGAATCCATTGAGTTTATGACATTTTTGGTCCCTTGTACCCAGTTTTCGTATAATGTGGTCGATTTATCAAAAACGTTGCCCGACGTAATCAAGAAATTTGCCAAAGCCCCCGTTTTTAAAGTGCCTATTTCGTTTGATTTGCCCAATATTTGTGCAGGTACCGTAGTTAGGGCTTCTAGAGCTTTTGTAGAAGAAAGACCGTATTCAATGGCTTTTATCAATTTTTCTTTAAACTTTGCCGGTGATTTAAGATCGTGCGTAGTAAATGAAAACTGAATTCCGTTCTCTGCCAATACTTTTGGATTGGAAGGAGCTTGGTTCCAATAACGCATATCTTGTAAGGATACGTAATCTACGGCATACGGGTTAGAGACATCATAGGCATCAGGAAAGTTCAATGGTACTATGAATTTTGCATTGGTGCCTTTAATTTCTTCTATACGTTCAAACTCATTGCCACCACCTAAAATAGTATATTGTATACCGTTGGCATCTCCTATTTTATCTACACGTAAATCATGAGATTTGTCTTTGGCCTCAAAAATCTGCACCAAACTTTTATTTTCATTAAGTGCTTCTAAAGAAAGGTCTGTAGTGGTAGCATTGCCTTTAGCGTACCAATCTGCATCGCTATACATTTGTCTCAACAATGCTAATACTCCCATTAATGAACCTGGGTAAGATTGTCCTTTTGCAATACTTCTGGTCAAAGAAAAATATTGGGCGGATTTGTCATCTAATATCCTATTGGCATTTGTTCCTTTTGCATTCAGGGCAATTAAGACTCCTGTACCTCTGGCAATACCATCTTGTATATGGGAATTTACGACACCAAATCCAGCTTCTCGTAACACCTTTGCTTCTTTGTCATCATAAGCAAACTTTTCAATTGCTTTGTTTTCTGGCATAATATGGTCGTTCCAGTAATAACCTTCTCTTGATGGTTCATATTGGGTAGAACGACCTCCACCTTGTTTTTTCTTTGCTTGTTCTACTCCAAATTTAGAATATACGTCTATAAAAGATGGGTAGATAGATTTACCCTTTAAATCTATAATTACGGCGTTCTTTGGAATACTTACAGAGCTTGAAGCACTGACGACCTTTCCGTGTTGGATCAATAATGTTCCGTTTTCTATTACTTGTGTAGGGGTTACAAAGATTTTTGCGTTGGTAAAAGCCGTGTAATTATTGTTATTGACTTTTATCCCTGCATTTTCCGGGAAATAGTCTTGTGCGGTCAAAAGTGAGCCATACCCAAGTAGGCATAGCACAAAAAATAGTTTTTTCATTGTGTTCGGTTTGAATTAGTATCTCTAAAAATACTCGGATTACTCAGCAAACACGGTCTATTTCACTTTTCTTTAACACTTGGTTTTTTAATTATAAAGAATCGCTATTATTTTCTTAAAAATTTAAAAAAAGGACCGATAAATTGAGCTAGGATCACGAAATTTCATCCAAATTTAAAGTGGATGATCTTTATGATAAGCTACCAGGAATAGTACTACGGCGCTATAACTCTTAATACCTTCTTTTTGGTTATTGGCTTTTAGAAAAGTATCGAATATTGATTTGAAAACCGGTTCCATAGGGTTTTCGTAAGAATTCCAAAAAATGGACATTTCTTGAAAGTTGCTTTTTACCCCAGAGTTCAGTTGTAGCATCAATTTATCAAAATCTTCGGTATTGGTTCTTCTAATATCGTTTAAACAATAACCTAGTCCATAGGCGTATGCCGCATATTTAAAATAAGGGTCTTTGTTATTAGAAGTTACTAGATAGCCTATAAAGTTTGTTTCGTTTTCCGCAGAGTAACCAATTTGATGACCTACCTCATGACCGGCAACAAATGGAAATCTGAAGTTTGGTAGTAAGTCGTTTACCTGGGCCTCATTTGTAAACGGATTTAAATATCCGGCGTATCCCATGTAGGTCAACCCGGTACTGAACAATGATCTTTTAATACTAGGCCTATCATATGCCAAAAAAGGATGAATCGTTTTTAGATCATCATAACCGTCTATCGTTTTATTGAAAATTTCTTTTTGGGAGTAAGGTATTTTTACCGCTAAACTTGAGTCTTTAGTTATGGCAATTTGTGTCTGGTTAGTTTTCTTAATTAACCTTTCCGTAAATTCAAGTAAATCTTGGTATTCTCTGTTTGGTACCAATTCTAGTTTCTTGGCCAATGGTTCTCTATAATAGTTCATGCCCCACATGACATGGAAGGTGAAATAGGCAACGGAGAGTACCATGGCTACATTTTGTAAAAATTTCAGTTTATTTCGCCAAATGTATTTTCTGTTCTTAAATAGGTAGGTGATGGCAAGTAGTATTAAAATAAAATAGATGATATCGCCTACTGAAAAAGGAATCCAACCTAAAAGAAACCTAAAGAATTTGGAAATTACAGGATATAATCCCGTACTGTAATATTGCTCCACTAAATCGCTACGTGTGGCAAGCCATTTTACAATTATAATTTGTGGGACCAAAGAAATAGCAAGCGCATTTTTAAAAGATATCTTCATTATCTCAAAAATAGCGAAATCCTTTTTCTATAAGTATTTTTGCAGGTACTAACCATGAAAATAATTATATGGATATTGATAAGTTAGAACCTATAGCTGTATGGAAAAATTTTTCTAGATTGAATGCCGTACCTAGACCCTCAAAAAAAGAGGAAAGGGTAATCAGTTTTATGTTGGATTTTGGTAATGGTCTTGGTCTAGAAACTTTTTCTGATGAAATAGGTAATGTTATCATTAGAAAACCTGCCGCAAAAGGTATGGAAGATAAGAAAATGATAACGCTGCAGAGCCATTTAGATATGGTACACCAAAAAAATGCCGACACCGTTTTTGATTTTGATACCCAAGGTATAGAAATGTATGTTGATGATGATTGGGTGAAAGCAAAGGGTACCACATTAGGTGCGGATAATGGTATGGGTGTTGCCGCTATAATGGCGCTTTTGGAAAGTACAGAAATACAGCATCCTGCTCTTGAAGCTTTATTTACAATTGATGAGGAAACGGGAATGACCGGTGCTTTTGAATTGAAAGCAGGAGTTTTACAGGGAGAAATTCTTTTAAATTTAGATACTGAGGAAGATGACGAAATTGATATTGGTTGTGCAGGTGGTATTGACGTTACCGCCACTAGAACATATAATGAAAAGGACGGAACTCACGGTGACGCCGGTTTAGAGATTACTGTAAAAGGTTTAAAGGGTGGCCATAGTGGTATGGATATTCATAAAGGTTTGGGCAATGCCAATAAGATTATGAATAGATTGCTCTTTTTAGGTCTTGATTATAACGTTCGCATCAGCTCATTGAACGGTGGTAGTCTTAGAAATGCAATACCTAGGGAAAGTGTTTGTAAACTAAATGTTGGTAGAAAGCATGCCAGTGAATTCTTTAAAAAGATAAATGAACTTTCTAAGGTTATAAAGGAAGAGTTAAGTGTGCAAGAGCCGGATCTGCAAATAGAATTTAAAGATGTAAAGCCCGCTAAAAAGGTGATGGGTCTTGGTGCGCAAGAAAAATTGGTAAAAGCTGTTTATGCAGCGCATAATGGTGTTTATGCCATGAGCGGGGCTATTGCTGATTTGGTTGAAACGTCTAACAATATTGCAATTGTAAAAGTTGAAAAAGGAGAGATAACTATTGGTTGCCTAACACGGTCATCAGTAGAAACGGCTAAGCTAGATCTGGCAAATTCTCTGCGTTCTGCTTTTGAATTAAGTGGTTTTAAGGTTAGTTTTAGTGGGGCTTATCCAGGTTGGAATCCTAATCCTAATTCTGAAATATTAACAGTAGTAAAAGATAGCTATGTTAAATTATTTAAGGAACGGCCAAGGGTCGTTGCATGCCATGCAGGATTGGAATGCGGTATTTTGGGTCAAAATTATCCTGATGTGGATATGGTTAGTTTTGGACCTACAATTCTTGGGGCACACTCGCCAGATGAAAGAGTAAGTATTTCTTCCGTTCAAAAATTTTGGAGTTTACTTCTAGAGATTTTAAAGAATACAAATTAGAATTGCAGATATAAAAAAAGCCCTTTAGTGAAGACTAAAGGGCTTTTTTATTTGTTTTTATTATTGGGTTATTCCCGTAATTTCCAAATCAAAGATTAAATCTGCATCTGGTGGAATTGGACCGCCACCTTGTGGACCATAACCTAAATGAGACGGAATGAACAAACGGACTTTATCACCCACTTTCATGGTTAAAAGTCCTTCTCTAAATCCGGCGATCAAACGAGATTCTGGAGAGTAATCCATAGGTACCGGCATGTAACCGCCACCTTGTTGTCTTTTAATATCGAACATACCATATTTTTGAGCAACTTCTTCATAGTTACTGTCAAATAAGGTACCGTCCATTAAGTAACCTGCATACATTACATTTACTTTCTGACCTACCTTTGGTTTTTCACCAGAGCCACTTTCTAAAGTCAATACTTTAAGACCTGAAGCCAAGGTTTGTGCTTTTGCTTTTTGAGCTTCGATCGAAGATGCAAATTCCGCTTTAATTTTTTTTACTTCCGCCAATTTTTCAGCTTTCTCTTTTTCAATAGCGGCCAGTCTTTCTTCTTCACCATCAAAATAATCAGTCATTATTTGTACCGCATCGAATTTGCGGGCCTCTTTGCCGTTTCTAATGATTTCAATAGTGTTCATTATAACCGGTTCTAATGGCTTGTTGCCTGCGCCTACTGGAACATTTGCAATAGAATCCACTACCTCCATACCTTCAACTACTTCTCCAAACACGGTGTGTTTGTTATTTAGCCAAGGTGTTTCTTTATGAGTAATGAAAAATTGACTTCCGTTGGTCGTTGGCCCTGAGTTTGCCATTGACAGAATTCCTTTTTTATCATGAACCAATGAATCGTTGAATTCATCCATAAATTTATAGCCAGGGTTTCCTGTTCCTTGCCCTAAAGGATCGCCCCCTTGAATCATGAAATCTTTCATAATTCTATGGAACGTTAATCCGTCATAATATTTTTTACCTTTATATTCTTCACTTACAAAAGTATTTGTTCCCTCTGCCAAGGAAACAAAGTTGGCTACGGTAACAGGTGTTTTTTCTTGCTCTAAACGAACAATAATATCGCCTTTAGATGTTTTTATATCGGCGAACAAGCCGTCTCCTAAATCAGCTCTTTTACTGGTTTTGCAGCTAGCTAAAACTAGGGCAATTACTGCAATCAAGTACATTTTTTTAATCATAATGGTCTTTTTAATTTACTGCGTTGTCTTCTTGTTTTTCTATTTTTAAAATGGTAATCGTAGATTTAATTGGAACATTACTACCTATTTTATTTTCATCTCCATGATACCCAAAAGCAATTGATGAAGGAAAAAGAAATGTAGCCCGTTCATTTTCTTTTAACATTTTAATAGCATCCCTAAGGCCTAAGAACAATTCTTGCTTATCAACCTTATAGGTAACAACGCCAATATCTTCTTGAGAATAAATAGTATCGTTATCCAAGGTTAAAATGTCATAGGTAAATGCTACTAAATCATCTGTTTTTGGGGTGTAGTTAGTTTCTTCATTAACATTTAAATAATGAAACCAAGAACCGGAATTACTGTGAGAATAATGTTTTAGAGAGTCTAGGGCAATAATTTTTTGAATTTTACTTTCTTCGGCTTCCAGCAGTTTTCTACTTCTTTCTATAGACGCCTTAAAGAAGCTTCCGCTTTTCGTTTGAACCGGTTTTCTTGGTTCAGGGCCATCACAGCCTAGCGCCAAAATGGCTATGAATAAAACTAAAACTAATCTCATGATTGTAATTGATTCTTATAAGCAGGTAACAATGATGTAAATTTAGCTATGGTGTCTTCAATATTGTCATCACTTTTTCCGCCTGCCGCATTTGTGTGTCCGCCTCCATTAAAGTGTTTTCTTGCAAAATCATTAACGGAAAAATCACCTACCGACCTAAAAGAAATTTTATAAATTCCCTCTTCTCTATTTTCAATAAATATGACTGCAAATTTAATTCCGTCCAATGTTAGACCATAGTTTACAAACCCTTCGGTATCGCCTTTTTGATAATTAAAAGTGTCTAATTCATCTTGACTTAACGTAATGTAGGCCGTTGAATATTCTTCTAATATTACCATATTCTTCAAAGCACAGCCCAATAAATGAAGTCTGCTTGGAGAATTTGTGTCATAAATACGATGATGAATTTCTGTGCCTTCTGCGCCTTTGTCCATAAGATCTGCAACAACTCTATGGGTGTTGCTGGTTGTGGCTGCAAATTTAAAAGATCCGGTATCTGTCATAATACCTGTATATATACAGTTGGCCATTTCTGGGGTAATGCTATTATCGTCCCCCAGTTGGTTGATGAGTACATATACCATTTCACAAGTAGAGCTCATTTTTACATCTGAATACATGATTTTAGCATAATCCGATGGCTCTTGATGATGATCTACCATCACAAAAGTACTTTTTGCAGATGCCAAAATATCGCTCATTTGACCAACGCGGCCTAAATGGTTGAAGTCTAATGTAAAAATGATGTCTGCATTATGTATACATGCTTTAGATTGTGAATTTTCTTTTTCAAAATTCAATATTTTATCTGAGCCCGGCATCCATTTTAAAAACTTTGGATAATCATTTGGAGCAACAATACTAGCTGTATGACCGGTGTTGACCAAATAATGCCAAAGTGCCAAAGTTGATCCAATGGCGTCCCCATCAGGATTTTTGTGTGGAATAATTGCTATTTTCTTTGGTGAAGAAAGTAGTTTTTTTAGCTCGTTTAAGTGCTCTAAATTCATGGCGGCAAAGATACAATTTAATAATATAGGCTTTAAACCGAATACCTTAATTTTACCCAGACTTAACTATCTCATATGAAAATTATATACTTTTTTATAAGTACGCTATTTTTGGTATCATGTTCATTCAAGAAAAAAGCGGTAGAAAATAAAGCTTTAAATGCTGATTTTGTACTGGCTTTTGGTTCTTGTAACAGGGTTGATCTGCCCAATCTTTTATGGGATGACGTTTTAAAAGCCAAACCAGATGTTTGGGTCTGGGGCGGTGATAATATTTATGCGGATACCGATGATATGGTTGCTCTTAGAGCAATGTATAATGAACAAAAAGAACAATCTATATATAAGAAACTTGTAGAACGTACGGATATATTAGGTACTTGGGATGATCATGATTATGGTCTAAATGATGGCGGAGTAGAATTTAAGGCTAAGGATGCCAGTCAACAAGAGTTCTTGAATTTTATGGATGTCCCAGAGAGCAGTCCGCTAAGAAAGCGCCAAGGGGTCTATAATTCCAAGAAATATGAAGTGGATGGTCATACTATAAATATCATTATTTTGGATACTCGGTATTTTAGAACAAAGTTGACCCCTGATACCGAAACAAGAAAGAGGGTAAGACCCAATGAGTATGGGGTAGGTACTATGTTGGGAGCAGCGCAATGGGGTTGGTTAGAAAAAGAACTGAATGATTCAAAAGCTGATTTTAACATCATTGTAAGTAGTGTACAATACTTGTCTAATGAACATGGTTTTGAAACTTGGGGCAATTTTCCTCATGAGGTAGATAAGTTGGCAAACATTATTTTAGATTCAAAGGCTAGAGGAGTAATTATTTTATCTGGTGATAGGCATATATCAGAGTTTTCAAGCACTAAAATAACAGGAATGGAATATCCTTTAATAGATTTTACTAGTAGCGGGCTTACCCATGCTTATAGAGGTTTTACGGGTGAACCAAATAAATATAGAGTAGGAGAAGTTGTTTTTACAGAAAGTTTTGGAATTTTGGAGTTTGATTTTGAAGCTAAAAAGGTTGATTTTAAAATAGTTGGAGATAATGGAATTGTGCTGGAGGAGATAGAACAAGTCTACGAATAGTTGTGAGATATGTGGAAAAACGTATTTTTGCGCAAAAATTAAGATATGAGTACGAATAGAACGTTTACAATGATCAAACCAGATGCCGTAAAGAACGGGCATATTGGGGCTATTTTAGAAAAAATTACTGCTGCTGGTTTTAAGATCGTAGCGATGAAATATACACAATTGAGCTTAAGAGATGCACAAGAATTTTATGGTGTGCACAGAGAGCGTCCTTTCTTTGGTGAGTTAGTGGAGTTCATGACAAGTGGTACAATTGTAGCGGCAATCTTGGAAAAAGAAAATGCTGTTGAGGATTTTAGGGCATTGATCGGTGCTACCAACCCTGCAGACGCAGCAGAGGGTACTATACGTAAAATGTTTGCTACCAGTATTGGCGAAAATGCCGTACATGGTTCTGATAGCGATGAGAATGCGGCTATTGAAGGTGCATTCCATTTTTCTGGTAGAGAAATTTACTAAGACGAATTATAACAAATAAAAAAAGCCAGTTCTTTAGAACTGGCTTTTTTTATTATCTGTGTTTGTGATTTGGCTATCTAAGCACAAGTTTTTTTACTACTTCTTTTCCGATTTCTTCATTGAGCATGCGTACAATTTTAGATTTTCCCAAGCTTAATTCTTCACGCAATACAGATGAGCTTAAGGACACGTAAAGGGTGCCGAATTTTAATTCAATTTCAGTAGTATAATTATTTACACCGTTGCCCATTAGTTTTGCCCATGCTACTCTAGCATCAACTTTATCTATTCCTTTTTCTAATTTGTTTTTTTGAATAAATGCAGAAAGCGCATCTTTCATTGAAGTGTTATCGTTGCCTCTACTTGCCATTATGGGGTTATGTTTATAGGTTCAAATCTGTTGTATTGATATGTAGTACCTTGATTGTTCTTTACCGAGAAACTTTCAGCAGATAGTTTGGTCAAAACTTCTTCCCAAGTATTAGCGTTGTTACTGTAACTCATAAAAACCGAATCGTTAGAAATTCTAATTGTAAAAGGTTCTGCATCATTTGAGGTTTCGAAAGTACCGTTGAATTTTGGGTCAACTTTTTTTCTAAATCCCGTTATAGAATCTAATTTAATATAATCTACGGTACTGTTTACGGTGTACTCTTTTTTTGCCCCGTCTTTAAAGGTAACTTCTTTTATTTCCCAATATCCGTTTAATAGGTGTAACTGACTTTCGTCAATTTTGGCGTTGCAAGAAATAAAGATTAAGGAGCAAATGACCAGTAATTTTTTCATCGTTATAATTTAAAAATTTTATAGGATTGATGAATTTTTTTAACAACACTTTCGGTTCTATCCGCATGGGTGTCACTGATAAAAATTTGACCAAAATTTTCATCGTTTACCAAAGTTATAATATGCGATACCCTATGTTCGTCCAGTTTGTCGAAAATATCATCTAAGATTAGAATAGGCGTAGTTCCACTTTGCGATTTCATAAAATGAAACTGTGCAAATTTTAAAGCTATTAAAAAGGACTTCTGTTGGCCTTGACTACCAAATTTTTTAATGGGATAGTTGCTGATTTCAAAGCTAAGGTCGTCTTTATGAATACCTACACTGGTGTATTGCAGTGCCCGGTCTTTATCTAAATTTTTATTTAAAAGAGTTAGGAGGTCATAATCCTTCAATTTACTATTGTAGGAAAGTGAAACATCTTCGGTATTGACGGTAATAGATTTATATTGTTCTTGAAAAATAGGTATAAAGGCTTCCAGGAATGAGGTTCTTTTTTTAAAGATTTCATTACCATAAGTCTCCATCTGCTCATTGTATACGGCCAAAGTATCTTTGTTGAACGTTCTATTGGCGGCAAAGTATTTAAGCAAAGCATTTCTTTGCGAAACAACCTTGTTATAATTGATGAGGTTTTGCAGGTAGCCTTTATCGGATTGGGAGATTACGCCATCAATAAATTTTCTACGGGTATCGCTACCTTCTATTATAAGGTCTCTGTCCGCAGGAGAAATAATGACCAATGGCAAAAGACCAATATGGTCCGCAAAGCGATCGTATGCTTTTCCGTTGCGTTTTATTACTTTTTTATTGTTCTTCTTTAAGCTACAAACAATTTTTTCTTCCCTTCCCTCTTTTTCAAATGTGCCATCGATAACAAAAAAATCAGAACCATGACGAATATTTTGAGAAGAAACAGGGTTAAAATAGCTTTTGCCAAATGATAAATGGTAAATGGCATCAAGAATGTTTGTTTTACCAATTCCGTTATCACCTACAAAACAATTTATTTTAGCATCGAACGTCAGTTCTTTTGATTCAAAATTTTTGTAATTGATTAGCGATAATTGTCTTAGCAGCATTAATAAAATCGGATTTTAGATTTGGAAGAATGTAAACCAGTTTAAAATATCCAAAAATAACGAATAAATACACTTTGCGATTTCAATAAAACCATTATTTTTGCGCGACCAATAAATTTAGAGATGGCTACATATAAAAAAAGAGGATATAAACCTGAAACAAAGGCTGAACAGCAAGAATTTGACGAACAGGAAAGCACAACTGCTGAGGTTTTTAGTTCGTTGGATGAAGGTGCTTCTAGATCGGAAGAGTGGGTTTCTAAGAATCAAAATATTATTTTAGGTGTCATTGGTGTTATTGCTATTAGTGTATTAGGCTATTTGGCCTATGATCAATTTGTGGAAAAACCGAAAGAGGCCAATGCTGCAAATGAGATGTATTACCCACAGCAATATTTTGACCAGGCATTGGTTGCAACCAGCGCTAAGGATTCATTGTTTAATTTGGCATTGGAAGGTGCTGAAGGTAAATATGGTTTTTTGGATATTATAGAAGAATATAGCGGTACAAAAGCGGCAAACCTTGCAAACTATGGTGCTGGTATGTCTTATTTAAATATGAACAAATACCAGGAGGCAATTACTTATTTAGAAGATTTTAGTTCTGACGATGCTGTTTTGGGCGCTTTGGCCAAAGGTGGTTTGGGTGATGCTTTTATGCAATTGGATCAACCTTCAGATGCGTTAGGATATTATGAGGCTGCGGTTAAGCATAGTGATAATGATTATACGGCCCCTAAATTTCTATACAAGGCAGGTATTACTGCTTTGGAAATGGGAGATAAGGATAAGGCCTTGAGTTTTTTCCAAAAAATAAAGGACGAGTTTCCAAAATCAGAAAATGCCGCTTCTATAGATGCGTTTATAGGCATGGCTAAAAGTGGTGAATAATGGCTACAGTAAATAAAAATTTATCGGTTTACGATAAAGCAACAATCCCAAACGCGAACGGACTTCGGTTTGGGATTGTTGTTTCAGAATGGAATTCAGAAATAACAGAAGGTCTATATTCTGGTGCAATTGAAGCTTTATTAGATTGCGGCGCAAAAGAATCTGACATCATCCGTTGGGACGTGCCCGGTAGTTTTGAACTAACCTTTGGTTCCAAGAAAATGATACAGAGCCTTAAGGTAGATGCGGTCATTGCTATTGGTAGCGTTATACAAGGGGAAACCAAACATTTTGATTTTGTGTGCGATGCAACTGCACAAGGCATAAAAGACTTAAATGTAATTACTGATGTACCGGTCATATTTTGTGTTCTTACGGACAATACTATGCAGCAGGCCATAGACCGTAGTGGTGGTAAGCATGGTAATAAAGGTACTGAAGCCGCTATTGCCGCCATTAAAATGGCAGTTTTGGGTAAAGGCTAAAGTTTATACTCACTTAGTTTTTCGCGAAGTTTAACAGAGCTGGGTCAATGTCGTAAGATGTTAACAAATTTTGGCATTGGTAACATGTCCTATTTTTCTATTTTAAGTAACTTTGATGTTATGGGGATGCTGAGCAAAATAACGCGGTTACGAAAAAATAGGTCATTTGAATACAATCCTAGGTATTACGATGGTAAGGGAAAAGGTAATCCTTATAAAATAGAGCCGAAATTTGACCAATTCCGCAGTACGTTAAATACATCCCGGGGATTAAAAAGAAAGATTAATAGTGCAATTGAAGACACTAAAAGACAAGGCGATCGTAATTTAAAGATCAGAATGACTATAATAATTGCGGTATTGGTTCTTATATTTCTTTACATTATAGATTTTGACCTCACAATTTTCTTTACTTCATAATGGCAGATATTATTAGATTATTACCAGACCATGTAGCAAACCAAATTGCTGCTGGTGAAGTGGTTCAACGTCCATCTTCTGTGGTAAAAGAATTAATGGAGAATGCCATTGATGCCGGTGCGACCGAAATTCAGCTTATTATCAAGGATGGTGGTAAAACATTGATTCAAGTAGTTGATAACGGTAAAGGTATGAGCGGAACAGATGCACGCTTAAGCTTTGAACGCCATGCTACATCAAAAATTCAAAAGGCAGAAGATCTCTTTAATTTAAATACCAAAGGTTTTAGGGGAGAGGCTTTAGCTTCAATTGCCGCTATTGCACATGTAGAAATGCTGACCAAGACGGAGGAAGACGACATTGGTACCAAAATTAAAATTGAAGGCAGTAAAATAGTTACACAAGAGGTTGTGGTAGCCCCAAAGGGAACTTCAATGTTGGTAAAAAATCTTTTCTTCAATATTCCGGCAAGACGTAATTTTTTAAAGTCTGATCAAGTTGAATACAGGCACATTGCCGATGAATTTCATAGAATAGCACTGGCTCATCCACAGGTCGCTTTTAATTTTTATAATAATGGTAGCGATGTTTTTCAGCTGCCCGGAAATGATTTTAGAAAACGAATAGTACATATTTTTGGGAGAAAAACAGATGAAAAGCTGGTGCCTGTAGAAGAAGAAACCCAGGTGGTTAAAATTTCCGGCTATATCCAAAAACCTGAATTTGCTAAAAAAAGTAGGGGAGAGCAGTTTTTCTTTGCAAATAATAGATTTATTAAGAGTCCGTATTTACACCATGCTATATTGGGTGCTTTTGAAGGTTTAATTCGTCCGGGTACGCATCCCGGGTATTTTTTAAGCCTTGAGGTTGATCCGGGTACCATTGATATAAATATACATCCAACCAAGACAGAGGTTAAGTTTGATGATGAGCATACGTTATACGCTATGCTAAAATCTACCGTTAAACATAGTTTAGGTCAATTCAACGTTGTGCCCGCATTGGATTTTGAACAAGATCAAAATTTAGATACTCCGTATTCCTATAAAAACAAAACAGTAGATATACCGCAAGTAGTAGTAGACTCTTCCTTTAATCCATTTGAAACGGCACAACCTGTGAAAAGCAATACTAACGGTGGTAATTATAAGAAACCAAAGGTAGACGGTTGGGAAAATTTATATGTAGGCTTAGAAACATCTGCAGATAGTGGAGCAAGTCATTTGGAGTTTGAGTCAGAAGTAGTCAATAGCAGTATTTTTGATAATGAAAAAGAAGTTGTAGATCATTCTACGACTACTTTTCAAATGCGTAAAAAGTATATTATTACAACAATTAAATCTGGTATGGTCGTCATCAACCAGAGTAGGGCGCACCAAAGGGTGTTATATGAGAATTTTTTAAAAAATATTACAATTAAAGAAGCTGTTAGCCAGCAGTTACTTTTTCCTTTGACCTTATCTTTTTCTACTAGCGAAATAAGTATTTTAAGGGAAATTAAAGAGAATTTATGTACCGTTGGTTTCGTATTTGGGGAAATTTCCAATGACGGCGTAGAAATTTCAGGAGTTCCGGTTTTAGTTGTTGAAAGTGAAGTGCAAATGATTATGGAGCAACTCATTTCTGATTTTCAGCAAGAAGTGCCGGGCGATAGTTTTTCTCAAAGTGATATGTTGGCAAAGACCTTGGCAAAAACACTCTCTGTAAAAACTGGCGAAACCTTAGATGAGTTTTCTCAAGTAAAATTGGTAAACGATTTGTTTGCATGTAAGGAAACAACTTTAAGTCCGTTTAACAAGAAAGTTTACATTACGGTTACAGAGAATGATATTGAACGAAAATTTATATAAATGGGAAGGATAACAGAAACTATTAAACATTTACTGATAATTAACGTTCTGTTTTTTGTTGCTACACAATTGTATGGTGAACAAATGTATGAGTTATTTTCTTTGTACTTTCCAAAAAATGAACATTTTCAACTTTGGCAGATCATTACCCATATGTTTATGCATGGCGGGTTTATGCATATATTATTTAATATGTATGCTTTATGGGCTTTTGGGTCACCTTTAGAGCAAATGTGGGGTAGAAATAAATTCTTGTTTTTCTATATTTCTGCCGGCTTAGGTGCTGCATTGATTCATATTGGGGTTAATTATTACTACTACAATGCCGGAATGAGTGCCTTAATGGAGGCTGGATTAGCTGAAAGTAATATTCTTGAAATCATTAATAGCGGGCAGTATAGTACAGACTGGTATAATATAGCAGGTAAAGCAACTATAGATAACTTTCTAAGCGCATTCAATACCCCGGTAGTTGGTGCGTCTGGTGCTATTTACGGTATATTAGTTGCATTTGGTATGTCTTATCCAAATAGTGAATTGTTTCTTATTTTTCTTCCTGTTCCCATTAAGGCAAAATTCTTTATACCTGTTTTAATAGGATTGGATTTGTTTTCTGGTGTTACCGGGTATAGTCTGTTTGGGCAAGGTATTGCTCATTTTGCCCATGTTGGTGGAGCCTTATTTGGATTCTTAATGATGTGGTACTGGAAAAAAAATCAGTTTAATAATAGGTGGAACTAAACTATGGCTCAACCAGATTTAAAATATCAATTTAGTAGATTAAACATTGCAGAAAAACTCATTGCGGTCAACGTACTGGTTTTTATTGTAAATGCTTTAATTCCCTTTCTATTAGGCTTATCAGGTAATAGTATTGTGCAGTGGTTTGAGTTGCCCAATGATATAGTGGATATTGCTTTGCAACCATGGTCAATTGTTACCTATTCATTTTTTCATGGAGGTATAGGTCACTTGTTTTGGAACATGTTAATGATCTATTTTGTGGGGCGTATCTTTCTAAACTTATTTGATGCGAAGCGCTTTTTAAATGTATATATTTTGGGGGTTATTTTGGGCGGACTCTTTTTTGTTCTGGGCTATAATATCTTTCCTGCTTTTTTTGACATCAATGCCACTTTGATCGGTGCTTCGGCAGGTGCCAGTGCCGTTTTAATATTTATATGTACATATTTGCCAAATCAAGAAGTGCGGATTATATTTTTCAATGTAAAACTTTGGATGGTAGGGGCGGTATTGGTTCTAAGTGATTTAATTCAATTGCCAATCAGTAACTCTGGGGGGCATTTGGCGCATTTGGGCGGTGCATTTTTAGGATACTTATATGCAAGTCAATTGGCAAAAGGAAACGATATTGGGTCTGGTTTTTCAAAGTTTATGGATAGTATTGCTAACCTTTTTAAGGCTTCAGAGAAGAAGGCGCCATTAAAAACCGTCTATAAGAATAAAAGTACTACACATAGTACCAGCGGTTCTGCCGTTGATTACGATAAGAAATCTCATCAGAAAAAGATTGATGCTATACTTGACAAAATTAGTAAATCTGGTTATGAAAGTCTTTCAAAGGCAGAAAAGGACTTTTTGTTTAAAGCTGGTAAAGAAAATTAAGCATGAAAAGATTGTCTTTTTTTAAAAAAATCATGTTGTTCTTAAATGTGATTGTGGCTTTCTGTTTGTTTTTGGCGTGCATTGTACCGTATACATCTATAGCTAGCCTGGCATTTATAAGTTTAACGGTACCTGCATTGGTTTTAATAAACATGTTGTTTTTTATATACTGGTTAATTGGTAAGAGCATATATATGTTATTGTCTCTTGCTATTTTAGTTTTTGGTTACTTTACCCTTGGTTCTTTTATAGCCTTTAATGGGCGTTCCACTAATGTTGCTGATGCTAATACCATTTCGTTGTTAAGTTATAATGCATTGGGTTTTCATAGCAAGTATCATGAAGATTGGGAAAATATCACTAGTCCAGAGGTGGTGAAATTCGTTCAAAGTGAAAATCCTGATATAATATATTTTCAAGAGTTTGAGCCCCACTATCTCAAGGACGATATGTTGAAAAATTATCCTTTTAAAGCGAATAAGTTTCAGATAAAAGATGGGGAGTCAAGTAAAAATCTAGCGATATTTTCAAAGCTTGAAATAATCAATAATGGAGAACTTGATTTTCCTAATACGTTTAATGGTGGCGTTTATGCAGATATTGTATTTAAAAAAGACACCATTCGTTTTTATAATCTGCACTTGGAATCTTTGAGTATAAGACCTAATTACTTTAAGAAAGAACGGTCAGATAAGCTTTTTGTTAGGCTTAGAGATTCTTTTGATAAACAAGAAAGACAATCCAATATTGTAAGAGAGCATATTAAAACTAGTCCTTATCCTGTGATTGTGGGAGGTGATTTTAATAATACGCAATTTTCGAAAGTTTACTTTAATATAAAGGAAGGTCTCAAGGATAGTTTTTTGGAATCAGGACATGGTTATGGAGAAACCATTAAATTTTGGAAATTCCCTTTTAGAATTGATATGATTTTAGGCGATCCTAGTTTTACTTTTTTATCGCATAAGAACTATAGGATAGATATATCTGATCACGAACCGATTATGGCTACTTTTAAGTTGAACGAAGAATAAATAGGCAGTCTACGGTATCTGCTAAAATGTGTATTAGCAATGCCAGTCCAAATATGCGTGTTTTTCTATAAATAAAAAATAAAGTGTAAATGCCAATTGCCCAATAGGTATGTAGCGGGTGAAAGTTAATGCTGCATCGGTTAGGGTCAAATAATGGCGTGGCCAAAAAATGATCAATGTCAATCAATATTGCGGATAATAATATAATTGCAGACCAAAGTTTGTTGTCCTTATAAAAATAAATGGCAATTATAATAGGTAATATAAAATGTATACCATAATGGGCTACAAACCTAATCATTAGATAGCTCTATAAAGTCGTGTTTTAAATATTCAACACTATTGGGCCCCATGTTAAATAGCAGGTCTAAAATGCTTAAATTAGGTGTAAAGCCATGTCTGTCTCCAAACACTTGCGTATAAGGCTCCATATTTAACTGAGGTTTGAACTTTGCATTTATCAGAAATCTAAAATCCTCCTTATATTCAGGGTTTGTTTCAAATGCAACTGTTCTATCGGTTGGCATATCTAATTGTAAACAATCAAATATGGTCTCTATGGTCTTTAAATTATAATCAAGCAGACTTTCATATGGCTGATTGTATAATGGTCTTATATCATCTTCATAAAACTCAAAGAAAGGTGATGTTCTGTAGGCGGCCTCTAACGTGCGCCAATGTTGTCTTTGCCAAGGATAAGAATTGTCTATTTGAACATCCTTATATTTTTGTCTACCGTTTGCTCTGCCTACATGTATGATCGGTATACTTAGAATGTGCTTACCTCGATCATTAGAAATATAGGTTCTATTTCTAAAGGTCTGTTTCTGATAATTATCGTTAACCTCCCAGCAAATAGGGTGGTGCATGATATAGCTAAATGTTACTATGTTAGGGAAATATGAGGGGTGTATTAATTTCACTTTTTTTCCTTTTTACGTTTCCAGAACCAATTTCCTACGAAATACGCTACTAATAAAATTAAAAAATACTTGAAGTATGATTGTGGTTCTCCATCGCCGTTTACCGTAGTAAATATGCGATCCCATCTAGGTCTCCAATTGCTTATGCCTTCCGTGAAATTATCGAAACTCATCCATATGAAAATAGGAGTGCCAACAATATGATTTTCCGGAACAAAACCCCAAGATCTACTATCTTCAGAGTGGTCCCTATTATCACCCATCATCCAAAAATAATCTTGTTTAAAGGTGTAGCTAGTTACCGGAACACGATTTATGCTGATTTGATTGCCAGATACTGAAATATCGTTCTTCTCGTACTCCTGGATAATTTTCTTGTATAATGGAAGAACTTTTAAATTTAGGTCTACCGTTGCTCCTTTTTGAGGAATGTAGATCGGTCCCATTTGGCTATAGTTCCAAGGGTAATCAGGACTTTGAGGAAATAAGTTGATGCCTCTTCTTCCCTTTTCTACTACCTGTTGTACTACAGAATCAATATTAGGGTCTTTTCTCAATGCTGACACCATATCGGCAGTTAAAGGAACGGTGCGTTGGCGATCGGTAATTTCTTTTAATGAAAATCCGTATTTAGATATGATCTTTGGAGGAATACCCGACGCTTTCGTATAGAGTTCTAGCTGGCCGTTGTCGGTTGGTTTGTAACCAACTAAATAAGGATTAAGGGCATTTGCTTGATTTTGATTTAACTGCCCAGATAAATATTTTCTGGTAAAATCAGTGACCCCTAAATTGTCAAGTGTTTTAGAAGATACACCTTTAGAGCTGTAAATATTATAGTCAAACTGTGGTTTGGCACTACTGGGCAATTCTAATTGCTTACCGTTGATAAAAACATAACCGTCACGAACTTCAAGAGAATCGCCAGGTACACCAACGCAACGTTTAACGTAGTTAGATTTTTTATCTATCGGTTTATCAACGCCTTTTTCTTTTTTAAAGAATACACGAACGGTATCTGCAGGCCAGCTAAATACAACAATATCGTTTCTTTCTACTTTTGTAAACCCTGGTAACCTAAAATAGGGCAGTTGTGGTTTTTTTAGATAGGAAGGAACACCTAATACAGGTAACGTATCATGAACCATGGGAGCTGCAACAGTGGTCATTGGTGTTCTTGCCCCGTAATGAAATTTGCTTACAAAAAGAAAATCTCCCACTCTTAACGTGCGTTCCAATGATCCTGTTGGAATTACATATGGTTGAATAAAATAAGTGTGTACCAATGTAGCAGCTACTACGGCGAATAAAATGGAACTAATCCATTCTCCTGCCGCTGTAGTTGGTTGTAAAGACCTGTCTTCAATATATTTTACATCTAGAGAATAGTTTACATAGTAAATATAAAAACCCAGTGTCAATACTACGATCCAAGTTTCTAACTTGCTATTTCTTCCAAAGCTTCTAATTGTTTCTACCCATATTACCGGGAACATCAATAGGTTAATAATGGGAATGAACAGTAGCACTACCCACCATTTTGGTCTATTGATAATTTGCATTAAAACTATAGCATTGTATACAGGTATTGCTGCTTCCCAAGCTTTCCTGCCTGCCTTAACATATAGTTTCCAAGTACCTAAAAAATGTATTACTTGTACAATGAGAATAAAAATAATCCATTGAGTGCCGTTCATCGTCTTTATTTTTTATTGAAATAGATTGAATTATAAATGTGAAGGTTCACATTAATAATCCATCAGTCTTTTAGATAAATTATTGTTACGCTTTTAACCTAGGTTTAACACATCTCGCATTGAAAAAACACCTGTTTTTCCAATAATCCATTCTGCAGCGGTAACCGCACCCAGTGCAAACCCTTCTCTATTATGCGCAGTATGCTTAATTTCAATACTGTCAACATCACTGTTATAAGCTACCGTATGTGTACCAGGTACCTTGCCAATTCTTTTAGATGTAATTTTCAACGTTTTTTCTGCTGAACTATCTAGTTTCCATTCTGTATAATTAGAGTTTGCAATGACACCTTCTGCCAAAGTTATTGCGGTTCCGCTTGGTGCGTCTAATTTTTGAGTGTGATGTATTTCTTCTAGTTCTACCTTGTATTCAGGAAGGTTTTGCATCATTTTGGCCAAATAATTATTTAACTCAAAAAAAATGTTTACTCCTAAACTAAAGTTGGAAGCGTAAATAAAAGCACCTTTCTTTTCTTCGCATAAAGAAACAGCGTCATCATATTTATCTAGCCACCCCGTTGTTCCACAAATTACGGGAATATCATTGTTCAAGCATTTGCTGATATTTCCGTAAGCTGCTTTTGGCATACTAAAATCAATAGCAACATCCATAATGCTAAAGTCTATATTCTCGGAATTTTCGTCAATTTTAGCAACAATTTCGTGACCTCTATTCACTGCAATTTGCTCTATCATCTGACCCATTTTTCCGTATCCGAAAAGTGCAATCCTCATTTTTAAAATTTTATAATTAATGCCATTCCGTAATTAGGACTATTCGTTATTTGATTAAAATCAAGATAAGGTTCAAAGTCTATACTTAGGTCATCGTCAATATTAAACTGTTTTAAATGTGCGTCAACATTGGCGTCGACAATATTAAGGGCGTATAACCCTATAGCCGCAACCAACCAAAGGTCACGGTCATTTTGAAAACGCTCTTGTTGATATTCAAGGTCATCTTCATCAAAAAGGGGCAATGTACCTTCACCATTAAATTCATCGTCTGTAAAACCAGCTTGTCTTCGTTTAAATGCAGTTCTAAAACGTTGATATTGATCGTTGTTGTAGATATACATATATGCACTGCCACCAATAGCTCCCCAAACGATAGGAACTTTCCAGTATCTCTTGTTGTAGATTTGACCTAGCCCTGGTATTACGGCAGAGTAAAATGCTGCTTTACTTGGTGCTAATGGATTAAATTCTTTTTTTGCTTTCTTGAAGGATACGGAATCTTTGATTACCATTCCCTTATCAGCTAAATGAGCTTGTAAGCTGTCTATTTCAGTTTTAGGAATAGAATCTTGTTCCTGTTGAGAAAAGGATAAATTAATAAATAATAATAGAGTACTAAATAATAAAAGATAGTTACGCACCTGTTATCAATTTTTTGATACGGTCAAATTCCTCCTGAGACTTAAATGGTATGGTTATTTTTCCTCTTGCGTTATCGGCAGACTTAATGTCGACCTTTACGGATAAGGCTTCCGTCAGTTCTTTAATACCTTTGCGAACAAAAACAGAAGCTTCTTTGTTTACTTTTTTAACTACTTCATCAGTAGGTACATCATCTGCATGATACGCTTTTACCGCACTTTCAGTATCCCTTACGGAAAGATTGTCAAAAATAATTTTTTCGTAAAGTGATATCTGATCCTGTTTCTTGTCAATATTAACTAGAGCTCTACCATGGCCCATTGTCAAAAAGCCATCGCGCATACCTGTTTGTATGATCGGATCTAATTTTAAAAGGCGCAAGTAATTGGCAATAGTAGATCTTTTTTTACCAACACGCTCACTCAATCTTTCTTGGGTAAGATTAATTTCGTCAATAAGACGTTGGTAAGAAAGTGCAATTTCTATTGGATCTAAATCTTGACGTTGAATGTTTTCGACCAAAGCCATCTCTAAGGACTCTTGATCATTGGCAATACGGATATAAGCTGGTATAGTTTCTAAACCTAAAAGTTTGGAAGCACGATATCTTCTTTCTCCAGATACAAGTTGGTACTCGTTAAAACCAAGTTTCCTAACCGTAATTGGTTGAATAACACCCAATTCCTTAATAGATGCGGCCAGTTCTTTTATATTTTCATCATTGAAATTAGAACGTGGTTGAAATGGGTTGACTTCAATGTGTTCTAAATCTAATTCTATAATATTACCAACAACCTTATCAGCATTCTTATCCGAAGCCGTGTTTATATCATTTTCCGGGTCTTTCAAAAGAGCTGAAAGTCCTCTACCAAGAGCTTGTTTCTTTGTCGCTTTTGCCATACTTAAACCGTCTGCTTATTTTTTTTGACTATCTCGTTAGCCATGTTCAAATAATTTGTTGCCCCTTTACTGGCAGCATCATATTTGATTATACTTTCTCCATAACTTGGAGCTTCACTCAATCTAACATTACGCTGAATTACAGTTTCAAAAACCATATCTCCAAAATGTTTTCTTACTTCATCTACCACTTGGTTAGATAAACGTAATCTAGAATCGTACATCGTCAGCAACATGCCTTCAATATCTAATTCCGCATTATGTAATTTTTGAACACTTTTGATCGTATTTAATAATTTACCTAATCCTTCTAATGCAAAATACTCGCATTGAATAGGGATTATTACTGAATCTGCCGCGGTCAACGCATTCAACGTCAGTAGCCCTAATGATGGGGCACAATCTATAAGAATATAATCGTAATCGTTCTTTAATTCCGTAATAGCCTTCTTCATCATGTACTCACGCTCGTCCTTATCTACCAGTTCTATTTCAATGGCAACAAGGTCTATATGTGCAGGAATAAGGTCTACGTTAGGCGATGTTGTAGGGATAATGGCCTCCTTAGCGGTCTTGGTATGCTCCAAAAGTTGGTACGTACCCAATTCTACACCATCGACATCAATACCTAGCCCAGAAGTAGCATTCGCCTGGGGGTCGGCGTCTATCAATAATACCTTTTTTTCCAATACACCTAGCGAGGCAGCTAAGTTTACTGTGGTCGTAGTTTTACCTACGCCTCCTTTTTGATTGGCTATAGCAATAATCTTGCCCATGTTCAAAGTAAGTTAGGTCGTAAAAATACAATTATTTATGGGGCTAATGAAAGCTTTTTGTTAACACTAAGTGAATAAGGGCGTACTTTTCTTTAATAAAGCGTTAAACTTTTAATTATGAAATGGTTAAGATACCATTTGTTGCGTATTATATAAAAAGTCAAAAACTTATTAAAAGAATATGAAAAACTAATTTTTATCCTTGAGTTTTAAACTGTCCTCGTATTCAATAAGATAAATTTCTTCGTTCTTTTTCTTTAAATAATATTCCTCTCTGGCAAAGCGCTCAAGTTCTTCTTCATCAGATAATTTTTCAATTATTTTTTTGTCCCGCGCTATTTCCTCTTTTAAAAATTCTTGAGTTTTTTCCAGTTTTTTTATTTCCTTTCTTAATTCAAGGTGGATCAATAGCGAATTGGTATCAAAAAAAAGCATCCAAACAACAAAAACGGATAGTACCAATACATACATATTGGTCATGATTTTAAACCATTTTTTTTGTTTTAAATCTTTGAATGCCATTACTCTTGCATAATTTTTTCGTTGATTATACTTTTAACTATCTCAACAGCTACCGTATTATATTTATTATTTGGAATAATAATATCTGCATACTCTTTGGTAGGCTCTATGAACTGCTCGTGCATAGGCTTGATCACTGCTTGATATTTTTCTATGGTTTCATCTAAATTCCAACCACGTTCGTTTACATCTCGTTTTAATCTTCTGATCAATCGTTCGTCTGTATCTGCATGAACAAATATTTTAATATCGAACATTTTACGAATAGCAGAATTGGTCATTATTAAAATACCTTCTACGATAATTACCTTGGTAGGGTGGGTAAGTATTGTTTTGGCGGTTCTGTTACATTCTAAAAATGAGTAGACCGGTTGCTCTATTGATTCACCATTTTTTAATGCAAGCAAATGCTGTTCCAGTAATGCAAAATCTATAGAACTTGGGTGATCAAAATTGGTTTTTCGTCTATCTTCAAGTGTTAGATGAGATAGGTCGTTATAGTAAGAATCTTGTGAAATTACCCCAACTTCTTCATTTGGCAATTCATTTATGATTTGATTGACTACTGTGGTTTTTCCACAACCTGTTCCACCGGCAATACCTATAATCAGCATACATTGAAATTTAATGCAAAAATACATATTTGAATCTCAAAATAGCATAAACTTAAAAATCAACTTTTATTAACATGGCTTGATATGTTAAGCCGTATTTTTGCACAATGCAGAATGAACAGGTGAAACCTAATTTTGAGTTTGTAGCACTAATGGCTTCTTTGATGTCTATTGTAGCATTAACAATCGATGCTATTTTGCCTGCAATGGCAGATATTGGGGTGTCTATTAATAGTTTGGATCCTACTCGAAACCAGTTATTGGTGACCATGATTTTTTTAGGATTGGGTGTAGGGCAGTTATTTTTCGGTCCACTGTCAGATAGTCTTGGTAGAAAACCTATAGTTTACTTAGGGTTCATTGTATTTTTAATTGCCAGCATTATTTGTTTGTTTGCTCCAAATCTTGAGATAATGCTTGTGGGTCGTATACTGCAGGGTATTGGTCTATCGGCACCAAGAACTATAAGTATTTCTATTATACGTGATACGTACCGCGGTGATTATATGGCCAAAATAATGTCTTTTGTTACTGCTTTCTTTATTCTGGTTCCTGTGGTAGCTCCTGCCATAGGTAAGGCCGTAATGGGTATTATGGGGTGGCAAGGTATATTTTATATGCAATTGTTTTTTGCTCTGGTAGTGGGGATTTGGTTTTATAAAAGGCAAGAGGAAACGTTAAAGCCGGAATATAAGGTTCCTTTTTCTTTCAATGTTTTTATTAGAGGGACTAAAGAAATCTTTAAATATAAAGAGACCGTTTCTTGTACTATGATATCTGGTTTAATTACGGGCTCTTTTCTGGTCTACTTAAGTTCTGCCCAGCATGTTTTTGAAGAGCTTTATGGGCTAACGGAAACTTTCCCCTACGTTTTTGCAGGGTTGGCACTGTCCGTAGGGTTTTCTACCTTAATGAACGGCACGTTGGTGTTACGCTTTGGTATGCGTAATTTATCTTTTGCAGCTCTCGTGGCTTTTACCGTCATAGCTTTATCTTATGCCCTATTATTCTTGGATTCTAAAAATCCGAACATAACTATCTTGTTGATATTCCTTTCTCTACAATTTTTGTGTTTAGGTTTTATATGGGGTAACATGAGGTCAATTGCTATGGAGCCTATTGGTCATATTGCCGGAATTGGCGCAGCAATTACGGGCTTTATTTCAACGATTCTTTCAATTCCTATTTCTATTTTCGTAGGTAGTTTTATTGAAGATTCCGTATGGGCACTTTTTGCCGGTTTGGGGGTATGTGGACTAATATCGGTGATTTTGTTTATGACATTTAAAACGCGTCCGCTTTTTGCAAGTAACCGTGCTTTCTCCAATTGATGGATTTGGTAGAATGAAAGTGTAAGTCATTTTATGATATGAAAAATCCGTCAGTATATGTTTAAATAAATCTGACGGATTTTTGAGGAATTTAATTTTTTTTACAGTGCATTGTCCATAATTTCTTGAACAACTTCTGGGTTTAAAAGTGTACTGGTATCTCCTAAATTACTAGTGTCGTTGCTGGCGATTTTGCGTAAAATTCTTCGCATAATTTTACCACTTCTAGTTTTTGGCAGTCCAGATACAAATTGAATTTTATCCAATTTGGCAATAGGACCAACATGTTCTGTAATTTGCTGGTTGATTTCTTTTCTTAAATTTTCACGATCTCTACTTTCACCAGTTTCCTTAAGAATAACATAGCCATAAAGTGCATTTCCTTTAACATCATGTGGGAAACCTACAATGGCGGATTCCGCAACAGCCGGATGTTCGTTAATAGAATCCTCAATAGGAGCGGTACCCAAATTGTGTCCAGAAACAATAATTACATCATCTACACGACCTGTAATTCTGTAATACCCAACGGCATCTCTCAATGCGCCATCACCTGTGAAATACATGTTTTCAAAGGCAGAAAAATAGGTGTCCCTGTAACGGTCATGATTGCCCCATACCGTTCTTGCAATAGACGGCCATGGAAATTTAATGCACAGCCTACCATCAACTTGATTGCCTTTTATTTCTTTTCCATTTTCATCCATTAGTGCCGGTTGAATGCCAATAAATGGTAAAGTCGCGTATGTAGGTGTAGTTGGTGTTACGTACGGTATTGGTGTAATCATTATTCCGCCTGTCTCCGTTTGCCACCAAGTATCCACTATAGGACTATTCTTTTTACCAACATTGTTGTTGTACCAATGCCATGCTTCCTCATTTATAGGTTCACCTACTGAGCCTAACACTTTAAGGCTTGATAAGTCATGTTTTTCAACAAATTCCAAGTTTTCCTTTGCCAAAGCTCTAATAGCCGTAGGTGCAGTATAAAATTGATTTACCTTATGTTTTTCTACAACCTCCCAAAAACGTCCATAATCTGGGTAGGAGGGAACTCCCTCAAACATTAATGTAGTGGCTCCGTTGGCAAGTGGACCGTACACAATATACGAGTGCCCGGTTATCCAGCCTATATCAGCAGTACACCAATAGACATCATTTTCTCTGTATTGAAATACGTTTTTAAATGTATAGGCGGTATATACCATATAACCTGCCGTGGTATGTACCATTCCTTTGGGGGTACCGGTTGATCCGGAGGTGTACAGTATAAATAATGGATCTTCGGCATCCATGATCTCTGCAACACAATCTGCATAAGCTTCGTCCAATAAGGGTTGTAGCCATTTGTCCCTGCCATCTAGCATGTCTATTTTGGTTCCTGTACGTTTGGTCACTAAAACATTGGCTACACCTGGGCAACCTTCCAAAGCTTTATCCACAATACCTTTGAGGTCGATTGATTTACTTCCTCTAAAAGAACCATCCGCAGTTATGACAACCGTACAATCAGAATCATTTATCCGTGTTGCTAGGGCATTTGAAGAAAATCCTGCAAATACAACGGAATGTATGGCGCCAATACGTGCACATGCCAATAATGCGACAGATAGCTCTGGAATCATTGGAAGATAAATACAAACACGATCTCCTTTTTTTACGCCATGGTCCAATAGAACATTTGCCATGCGGCAAACTCTCTCGTGCAATTGCCTGTAGGTGATATTAAGAGCTTCTTCTTTAGGATCGTTAGGTTCAAATATGATGGCGGTTTTGTCACCTCTTGTGGGTAAATGCCTGTCTAAACAATTTTCAGTGATGTTGAGTTTTGCACCTTCAAACCATTTTATTTCGGGCTTTTTGAAATCCCAGCTCAGTACATTGTCCCAGCGCTTGCGCCAGACAAAATGCTCTTCTGCAATCTCTTCCCAAAATGCTTCGGGATTTCTGATCGATTTTCTATAGACTTGATAGTATTCCTCAAGATGTTTAATGTGGTAATTACTCATGGTATGCGTTAATTAATATGCAAAGGTTGTTGAGGCCTTTGGTCGTTGTTGTTTCTAATTGATTTATGTTGTTTAATGTCCCGTAGCTTCACCTGCACCACTGGGTATTCTAATATTTTCTACAATTTCTTGAACATCTTCTGGAGGTTCAGGAGTAAATTGCAGTATAATAATGGCTACTATAAAATTAGCGATCATTGCAATGCTACCAAAACCCTCAGGTGAAATTCCAAACCACCAATCGTTTGATATTCCGCCCCCAAACCAACCGAATTTAAATTTGGTCATATAGAAGAGCATAAGTAAGATGCCGACGACCATGCCACCAATGGCGCCTTCTTTGTTCATTTTTTTGTAAAATATACCAAGTACGATTGCCGGAAAAAAAGATGCGGCAGCAAGACCAAATGCCAGGGCGACAACTGCAGCTACAAAACCTGGCGGATTTATACCAAAGTACCCTGCAATTATTACGGCTATAGTGGCCGATCCCCTTGCGACCCATAATTCTGCCTTGTCCGAGATGTTAGGTTTAAAGACTTTTTTGACCAGATCATGTGATACCGAGGCAGATATAACAAGCAATAGCCCGGCTGCTGTTGATAGGGCAGCCGCCAGACCGCCAGCGGCAACCAAAGCAATTACCCAAGCCGGTAAATCCGCAATTTCGGGGTTTGCCAATACCATAATATCATTGTCAATAGTCAATTCATTCTTTGACTTTTCAGCTACATATTGAATTTTGCCATCTTCATTTTTATCATCAAAAGATAATAGTCCGGTTTCTTCCCAATTTTTGAACCAAACAGGCATGTTTGAATATTCTTCATTACTGACCGTGTTGATGAGATTGGTTTTTGCAAATGCGGAAACAGCCGGGGCCGTGGTGTATAAAATAGCGATTAGTAATAAGGCGAGTCCGGCAGATTTACGAGCATCTTTTACTTTCTTTACCGTGAAAAAGCGAACAATGACATGGGGCAGGCCTGCTGTGCCTACCATAAGCGCCAAGGTTATGGCAAAAATATCGGTGACAGATTTAGATCCATTGGTATATTCGTTGAAGCCTAGTTCTGTAGATAATCCGTCTAGTTTATCCAATAAAAAAGTTCCAGACCCATCATTTAAGGTGGAGCCCATTCCTAATTGAGGTATAGGATTTCCTGTCATTTGTATGGATATGAAAATTGCGGGAACCATAAAGGCGAAAATCAGCACACAGTATTGTGCTACTTGGGTATAGGTAATACCTTTCATTCCACCTAACACAGCATAAAATAATACGATGATCATTCCTATAATCACCCCAGTATTGATATCTACTTGAAGAAATCTTGAGAATACTACACCTACACCGCGCATTTGTCCTGCCACATAAGTAAACGATACGATAAGTGCACAGATTACAGCTACAATTCTAGCCGTTTTTGAGTAGTAGCGGTCACCAATAAAATCCGGAACGGTGAATTTTCCGAACTTTCTAAGATAGGGAGCAAGTAATAGGGCCAAAAGCACATATCCGCCTGTCCATCCCATTAAATATACAGAACCATCATAGCCAGCAAAAGAGATGATGCCTGCCATAGAGATAAATGAAGCTGCCGACATCCAATCTGCTGCGGTGGCCATACCATTGGCTAATGGAGAAACGCCGCCACCCGCAACATAAAAATCTTTTGTAGAACCTGCGCGAGACCATATAGCTATACCTATGTATAGTGCAAAGGTGAGTCCTACTAAAATATATGTCCAGGTCTGTACACTCATTTTGTTAGTTTTAGTTGGTGTGATTAATCGTTGTATCCGTATTTTTTATCCAATTTGTTCATGAGTCTTACATAAACAAAAATTAGGATGACAAAGATGTAAATAGACCCTTGTTGCGCAAACCAGAAACCTAATTTGAATCCGCCGATCTTAATAGTGTCCAATGCTTCCTTAAATAAAATGCCAGCTCCAAATGATACAGCAAACCAAATGGCCAGCAAAATGAATAAATAACGTACATTTTCTTTCCAATAAGCGGTAGCTTTCTTTTGTTTTTCAGACATGTTATATGCTATTTTAATGAGTGAATACGCTTAGAGTGCACTAAAGCCGTATTCGTTTAAAACTTGTGCCATGACAGAGCAAAAGCTCTATTATTTTAAATTTGAATATCAAGTAAATTAGGCATAAAAGTTTAATTAGGTATGAACAATACTCCACTTGATGAATCTTTTTTTGCTCCAGTTACAGAGGAAAGTACATTTGTTAGTTGCTCAACTCTTAAAACGCCCATTAATGCAAATACCAAAGCTTCTTTAAACTCTATAATTATTTTTTCGGGCACCACTACAGTTGTGGTTTCGCCCAATTTAGCTTGTAATGTTTCGGTTAGAAAGGAATTTAAAGCTCCGCCACCGGTTACCAATAATTCTTGGTTGTTGTGTTTAAAATTCAATTGAATCTGTTGTGCCACTTTATCGCAGATATGATGAATGCTGGTGTGTAACAAGTTCTCTAAGGTATCTTTGGTATCTTCTACAATGGGCACTACCTCGGCTAAAAACCACTCATACCCAATAGATTTTGGGTGTGGTAATAAATAGTACTCTAGACCATTTAACCTTTCTAACATGGTTTTGTTTATTTTACCCTTGCGGGCTAGTTTACCGTCCTCGTCGTATTCTAGATCCACCTTTCTTGTAATATAGTTGAGAATCATATTTGCTAAACCAATATCATAAGCTATTCGCTTTTCTTTTACATCAAAAGATATATTACTGATGCCACCTAGATTTAAACAGAAATCATATTGACTAAAGAAAATACTATCTCCAATAGGTACTAAAGGAGCTCCTTGACCACCCAATGCCAGGTCATTTGTTCTAAAATCACAGATGACTTTTATGCCGCAAGCATTTGCCAAATGCTGTCCTGAGCCAACTTGAAATGTAAGCCCCATCTCTGGTCTATGGTGAGTGGTATGACCATGACTGGCAATATAATCTACTACCAACGAATGGTCATTAACAAAGGTCAAAACCTGTTCTCCTAGCCAAGTGCCATAGGTGTTATGCAATTCTATAAGTTTTTCTGCGGATAAATCAATGGCATTTTTTAAGGTGTTCAACATTTCAGTTGAATACTTAATGCTCTTGGTTTCTTTGATTTCAAATTGCCAAGTTCCTTTTTTCTCCCAAATGTGACAGTAAGCTAAATCAAGGCCATCTAATGATGTGCCTGACATGAGACCGATAATTTTATATATTTTCATTTCTGATGAGTTGCCGTTTTTTTACTTGATAATAATAAATGATCAGTGCTACCAGTGTTAGTTCTGTTATTAATGAAAAAATAGAGCCTTCAAAACCGAATTGCCCTGCGTTCATCAGATTATTTTCTGGAACAGTGAACTCTATGATACTATAGATATCTTGTCCGCTTACATTAAAGCCGAACAAGGATTGAAATAGATTCCAACTAAAATGGAAGGCTATAGGGTACCATAAATTTTTTGTGTAGATGTATGAGACCCCCAGTGCAATTCCTGCTAAAAAAAGGCCTGTTAAACTGAAAAGACTAATATTTGGATTTGCACCATGAGCTATAGCGAACACTATAGAAGAAATTATAAGTGCTATATACTTGTTAAAGGATAGCATAAGGTTTTTTAGAATATACCCTCTAAAAAGAACTTCTTCTAAAATGGCTACAAGTATGAACAGTAATGTAGTATAGATTAACTCTAATACATCAAAGTTAAATTCAGTATTAATAATTTCTTCGGTAGCCCATAAACTAACATAGGCCAACCCCATTATGATCAACCCAAGTAGAGTACCTATTATAATATCGTTTTTTCTGTTTTTAATCTGAAGCCCAACCTCCATAAAATTTTGCTTGTCCATATATTTCATGAAAATCCAGACTAAAAGTAGCGTTCCTAAAAACGAGAAAAATGTCATGATCAGTAGCTGAAGAGAGGTTTCTTGAAAATCTTTATCTCCAAGTGGAATACCGGCAATAAAAGTACCGGCAACATGAAATAGACCAACTATTATAAAATATGGAAATATCAATGCAATTACTCTAGCCCACCCACTATGATTCATAAGACTTTAATTTAGTTTTACAGGTAATTTTCCTTTTGCCTCTAATGTACCCATAAAATGTGCTGTGGCAACGTCTTGAAACTCTTTGAAATTCTGATATGCAATTACGGTAGCCATTGTTTTATCCGTTTTAAAAGATTGTAGAGCATATGGGTTTCCAAAATGATACAGGACCACTTTTTTGGTAGTGATTAAATCATTTACAAAATCTATTTCCTCTTGAAGAAAACCAAAATTATTGGTTGGTTTTATTTGAGGAGGAGTTAGCAGCAAAAGAATCTCGGTCTCATTTTCAACTTCTTTTCGCATTGCCATAACATTTTTAATAATATCTTGGTTCGTTTGATCTGTGGTAAACCTTTTAAGTGTCAATGTGCAGAAATTGGTTGTTCTAAAATGTTCAATACCTTGCGCAGTGCCATTATGAAAGGTGATTGATCGCTCCGCTATTTGTTTGTTCAGAGCACTTGGGTCTGTTAATTCTAGAGTGGAATCAACTTCTGATATTGCCTTTGCTTTCAGTTTCCAAATACGTTCTATACTCTTGTTAATTTGTGCTTCCGATGCATTTTTTAAAATACATTGAATGCCTTCTTCTATATGCTCGGCAAAACATAAAACGTCATTACCTGCATTAAAGGCCAACCATTCCAATTCTCCATTGGTTGGGTAGTTTTTAGATACTGCATGCATGTTCAAGGCATCTGAAATGACTACTCCGTCAAAGCCCATTTCATGCCTTAATACACCGGTTATTATATCTTTATTAATGCTGGATGGTAATTCTGGGCTAGTGGTCAGTGCAGGCACGGATAAATGACCTACCATCACGGAATCTACACCTTCATCTATTAATTTTTGAAAAGGGTACAGCTCAGTCTCCAATAACTCGGCTTTTGTTTTCTCTATAACAGGAAGCCCCAAATGTGAATCTGTAGCCGTGTCTCCATGTCCGGGAAAATGCTTAATGCTTGTGAGTATACCTTCGGACTGGGTTCCTTTTACAAATGCTTTTGCCAATGAGGTTACTTGTTCTTTGTCATCACCAAAGGATCTATACCCAATTACAGGGTTGTTAGGGTTTACGTTGACATCTACTACAGGAGAAAGATTCCAATGTATTCCTGCGGCTTTACAATCTTTGGCAATGTTCTGGCCTACTTTAAATACTAAGTCTTTACTGTCCTTATTGGCTCCTAAGGTAATGGCGTACGGATATTGGGGGGTGTTTTCTATGCGCATGGCCAAACCCCATTCCGCATCAATGGAAATCAATAGGGGGTAAGTAGCCGCTTTTTGATATCTTTTGATGAGGTTTTTTAAAGTTTCAAAACTATTTTCATTGACAACAATTTTCTTTTTGCCTTCAAAGTTAGTTGCCGCACTTGCACGAGAATGAAAAAAACAAAGCCCGCCAACATGGTGTTCCGATATTAATTTTTCTAGCTGCTGTATTTCTTCTTCGGTATCATTTATAAAAGCTGCGGGCATAAATAATTGACCAACTTTTTCTGAAAGTGAAAGTTGCTTTAAAGTTTTATTTGTAGGTAGTAATCTATTCATTGGTAACCGTTGTTTTTTTGCCGAAATCTGCTGGGTAGGTAATAAATTTTAGAAGTAAGAGTGCTGGCAGGGCCGCAATGACTACCCATACAAAAAAGCCGTCATACCCCAGCCATTGCTGCATGTAACCGCTGATCATGCCGGGTAGCATCATCCCTAAGGCCATAAAACCGGTGGCAATGGCGTAATGAGATGTTTTAGATTTGCCCTCGGCAATATAAATGAGGTACATTAAAAAGGCGGCAAAACCGAAACCATATCCAAATTTTTCAAAAACCACTGTTGCCGTAACGGCATAGATACTTGTAGTATTGGTCATGGCCAAAACGGCATAAAGAATATTAGGCAGGTTCAATGAAAGTACCATGGGCAACATCCATTTTTTTAAACCATCGCGTGAAATTAAGATACCACCCAATATACCGCCAACGGAAAGAAAAATAACTCCTACGGTACCGAAAATAGTTCCTAATTGTTCCGTAGAATATCCTAATCCGCCTTTATCGGGTGAGTCCAATAAAAAAGGGGACGCCATTTTTACCAATTGTGATTCACCTAAACGGTACGTAAGAATAAAAGCTAACGCAATACCTATGCCCGGTTTTTTAAAAAATGATGCGAATACCTCTAAAAAGCCTGCTGGTTTTTCTTTATCCTCCGTATTTTCAGATTCATATTTTGGTGTAACAAAAAAGTTGGCAACAGTCATGATCAACATTAAAAAAGCGGCAGCTGACATGGTTATGCTCCAAGCTTTGGTGTTGTCGCCATATTTGTTTTCCAAGAAACCGGCAAGTACAACTATTAAACCTTCGCCCGTTACCATGGCAAGTCTGTAGAAAGTACTTCTCATGCCAACAAAGAACGATTGTTTTTTTTCTGTTAGGCCAAGCATATAATATCCATCTGAAGCAATGTCATTGGTGGCAGAGGCAAATGCAGCCATCCAGAAACAGGCCAAAGATGAAACAAAGAACATATTAGTGGGCAATGTTAAGCCCACACCTAACAATGCAATAGCTATTAATAGTTGCATGCTTAAAAACCACTTTCGTTTGGTGCTTTTTAAATCAACGAACGGACTCCATAATGGTTTAAGTACCCATGGTAAATAGAGAATGCTGGTGTATAGACCTATGTCTTCATTGCTGACCCCTAATTTTTTGTACATGATTACGGAAACCGTAACTACCAATACATAGGGCAAACCTTGTGTGAAATAAAGCACAGGTACCCATGCCCAAGCTCCTTTGTCTTTTTGTACCATACTACTTATTCACTTGTTTTAAATTAATAATTATTGGAGTGGTCTCTTTACCGTAAACATCTATGAAACTAATGGCGTTGTACTTTTTCTTCAACTGGTCAAGTGGTATGTTTAGGCTAGTGTTATTGTTCTCAACATAAATTTTCGATCTTAATTTCTTTATGTCATAGGTGTCTTTAACCCTTATGCCAGATGAGTAGACTAAAGCAAATCTTATATTGTTCAAGTCATTGAACTCTAGTGATAATTCAGTAACATTTTTACTTGCACTTACCAATTTTGGTGTTTTTACTGTGTGCTTTTTGGCTAAGCCAGAAATAGGATTCAATGCCGGTTTTTTGTAATACTTTTTGTGCATATATTCAACCACATCGTCATTATCTTTCATTAGCGATTTTGCACTAAACATAATGTTGCCTTGAATTTCAGGAGTTTCACGGGCGAGCTTAATCTGATTTGGAATTTCTTCAATATCATCCCATGCCTTATCGCTGTTATTTCTAATCTTATAAGGTCCGTTACCAACATATAGATTAGTGTTATAGTTGTTCTTTGCCCACCAATCAACAATTTTTCTGTGCGATGCTACAGGTAGATCCATACTCCAGTATACTTGGGGTGCTAAATAATCTATCCAACCTTTTTCCATCCAAAGTAATGGGTCGGCATACAAATCTTCATAAGTAGTTTGTCCTGCTTTGGTGTCAGAGCCTCTTGGATCTGTAGAATTGTTTTTCCAAACCCCGAACGGACTAATACCAAACTGTACCCAAGGTTTAATTGATTTTATGGTTTCGTGAGACTGTCTTACTAAAGAGTCAATATTACTACGTCTCCAATCATCAATCTTTTGATTCTTTAATGCATAGGTTTTAAATGCTAAGGAGTCGTTAAAAACAGCATCTTTAATGGTGTAGGGATAAAAATAATCATCAAAGTGTATGGCATCTACATCATAATTAGTCACCAACTCCGCTATAATATTTGAAAAGTGGTTGCGCACTTCTGGCAAACCTGGGTTGTAATAATTTTTCTTGCCGTAATGTACGATCCATTCCGGATGGGTACAGTAGTCATGGGTTTCTGATAATACTTCGAAATTTTCATCGAAAGTTGCCCTGTACGGATTTAACCACGCATGGAACTCCATGCCTCTTTCATGGGTTTCGCTGATCATCCATTCTAGGACGTCTGTATTCCATTTAGGGGCTGTACCTTCTTCTCCTGTTAAAAATCGTGAATATGGCGCATAATCAGATTGGTAAAAGGCATCGCCGGCTGCACGTACTTGAACTATTACGGCGTTATAATTCTCTCTTTCATAAAAATCTAAAATCTTTAAGAAATCGGTTTTTTGTTTTTCTGCTGAATCATTGCCATTCTTTGGCCAATCTATATTGACCACAGTAGCTACCCAAACCCCTCTAAATTCTCTTTTAGGGTATTTTTCATATGACTTAAAAATGCCACATGAATTAAGAATAAGTAGTAAAGCAAAAAGTGTTAGCTGTTTTATCATAAAGTAGAAGCCGATTAGATGACTTTTAACAAAAAAGGCCCATTTTAATTTTAAAAATAGGCCTTTTAATTCAATTCAGTTGTTAGTTGAATTTATGTCTTACAAAGGCTTCCATTGCTGCATATGATGATAAGCCCATTGCTTTGTATTTATTAGCGGTATCCCGATTTCTTTCTTCGGCGCGCATCCAGAATTCTCTTGAATCATCTCCTTGGAACATGACACCATCTTTTTGGGATTGGTGACAGAAAATAGCATTACGCTTTTTCAAAACCTGACCCGGACTCATTGGTACTGCCATTTCAATTTCATTGATGTCCCACTCATGCCAAGCACCTCTATAAAGCCATAACCAACAATCTTTCATAAAGTCTTCGGTCTTTAGTTTTTCGCAGGCTGCAAACACTGCATCTAAACAAACTTTGTGCGTGCCGTGTGGATCGGCAAGATCACCAGCTGCATATATTTGATGGGGTTTTATATCGCTTATAATATTGGCGACAATGGTAATGTCTTCATCAGAGAGATTTTTCTTTTTTATGGTGCCCGTTTCATAGAATGGCAAATCTAAAAAATGCACATTTTTATCTTGTAACCCCATGTATCTTGTTGCTGCATAAGATTCTCCTCTTCTTATCTTGCCCTTTAGATTTCGAACTTCTGGCGAGTCTATACGGGTTTCATTCTTTTCCGAAAGAGATTTGATGATTTTATTAGCTTCGTCTGACGGACTGATATGTAAAGCTATTTCTGCATATTTCCTGGCGTCTGTATCAGAAACCGCTATGTTACCAGAGGTTTGATATACAATGTGCACCTCATGACCTTGTTCTACAAGTCTGTCAAACGTACCGCCCATTGATATGACATCATCATCTGGGTGCGGACTAAATATTATCACTCTCTTTTTTGCAGGAGTGGCACGTTCTGGGCGGTGAGTGTCATCTGCGTTAGGTTTTCCGCCAGGCCAACCTGTTATGGTATGTTGCAATTTGTTGAACATTTCAATGTTCAGGTTATAAGCATCATTTAGAGCCAGTAAGTCTGCCATACCGTTATCGTTGTAATCTTTATCGGTTAAACTTAAAATCGTTTTTCCGGTAGTCTCACAAAGCCAAACGATAGCTTTAGCTTTCAATTCTTCTGTCCACTCACAGGCATCTACCAGCCAAGGAGTTTTGTTTTTTGTCAATTCGCTTCCAGCACCCGTATCAAGAACAAAGGTGCAATTGTCATGCTCTTGCAAATATGTGGCCGGTACGTGTGAAGATATATCCCCTTCAATTGTTTTCTTAATAATGTTCGCTTTGTTTTGCCCCCAACCTAATAAGACAATACGTTTCGCTTTTCTTACCGTTGAAATACCCATGGTAATGGCTTTTCTAGGTACATTGTCTATGCCTAAAAAAGACGGTGCGGCATCTACTCGTGTAATATGATCTAATGTTATTACCCGTGTGCCGGAATTAAAATGAGATCCAGGTTCGTTAAAACCAATATGCCCTGTTCTACCAATACCTAATAGCTGAAAATCCAGTCCGCCATGTTCTTTAATTTTACGCTCATAGCTTAAGCAGTAAGCCGTAGTTTCTTCATTGCTTACCGTGCCATCTGGAATGTGAATATTCTTTTCAGGTATATCTACATGATTAAATAGATGTTCGTGCATGAAGTAGAAGTAACTTTGAATATTATTTGGCTCCATGGGTAAATATTCATCTAAGTTAAAAGTGATTACATTTTTAAAACTTAGACCTTCTTCCTTATGCATGCGAACCAACTCTTCATAGACCCTGATCGGTGACGATCCTGTGGCTAAACCCAAAACGCAGTTTCTTTTTTGCCCTTGTCTCTTTTTTATTAAAGCTGCAATTTCATGAGCAACTTGAATAGAGGCTATGTTTGAATCTTCAAAAATTACATTGTGTATCTTTTCGAAACGTGTTTCTTCAAATTGCCCAATAGGCTTATGGGCAATATCCATTTTAGAATCTTTCAAAGTATTTTTCATCTGGCAGCAGTGGATTTTAGTTCTTATAAGCTTTACAAATATATGCGTTATTTTATCAATTTGCAGTTTTTTGCCATAAATTATGCTGTATTTTGCCGTTAATTAATCTTAAAATCATGTTTTAATAATATAAACGTCATAAAACGGCATGATTTAAAAATCCCTATCTTTGTATGATTCATTAGTGAAAAAGCTTTTAACATGCTAAAAGAAGAACGGCAACAGACTATTTTAAATGAGGTGGATCTGCATAATAGAATTCTTATTACAGATATAGCAGAGGCACTGGACGTTTCTATAGATACTATAAGAAGAGATGTGAAGGAGCTTGATGCAGAAAATAAACTACGCAAGGTTCATGGCGGTGCAATTTCAATGGGGTATATGACCAATAGCGCCAGAAACACCAATATTTATAAATTAGACGATAAAGTTACTATTGCAACCAAGGCAGTCACCATGTTGCGAGATGGTGCGGTTATTTTTTTGGACGGAGGAACCACGTGTATGGAATTGGCACGAATAATACCTGAAAACTTAAATCTTACCTGTTTTACCATAAGTCTGCCCGTTGCCATGGAGCTTTCTCATAAAGCCAATATTAATGTGATTTCTATTGGTGGTCAAATTTCAAAAGAAGCACAGATCGCTATTGGTGCAAATGCCATTCACCATATTTCTGAAATACGGTTCGATTTTAGTTTCATAGGTACAGGATACGTAGATGCCACATTTGGGTTAACGGAATTTGATTGGGATATTGTACAGATTAAAAAAGCGGTAATTAAAGCATCGAAAAAAACGGTGTTGCTATCTATTTCTGAAAAACTCAATTCTCAACATCGGTATAAAACGTGCGATATTAATTCGATCAATACCATGATAACAGAGTTAAAGCCCGATGACAAGTTGCTGAATGCTTTTAAAAATCACGACATAAAAATTTTATAATTATATGGATTACAAAAAAATTACCGAGACTCCGTCCAATCATGACAATTTAGAGTTGATGGATACCACAACTATTCTTCAAAAAATGAACGAAGAAGATAAAAAGATTGCCCATGCTGTAGAGAAAACGATACCTCAGGTAACTAAATTGGTAGATGCCTTGACGGAAAGATTCAACATAGGCGGAAGACTTTTTTACATAGGCGCCGGTACCAGTGGTAGACTTGGCATTTTAGATGCCTCTGAAATTCCGCCAACGTTTGGTATGCCACATGAACGTGTAGTAGGTTTAATTGCCGGTGGTGATACCGCTATTAGAAAAGCTGTTGAAAATGCCGAAGATGCTACCAAACAGGCATGGCTAGATTTAAAAGCTCATAACATTAATGATAATGATGTTGTTGTAGGTATTGCGGCATCGGGTAGTACGCCATATGTGGTGGGTGGATTGGAAGATGCAAAGAAAAATGGAATTTTAACGGCTGCAATTACCAACAACCCTGGCGCTCCTATTGCAAAAATTGCGGATATTCCCATTGAAATCAATGTAGGGCCGGAGTTTTTGACCGGTAGCACTAGAATGAAAAGCGGTACATCTCAAAAATTAGTATTGAATATGATATCTACTGCCCTAATGATTAAAATAGGTAGGGTGAAGGGGAACAAGATGGTAAACATGCAATTAAGCAATGATAAACTTGTTGATCGTGGTACGCGTTATATTATGGAAGGGCTAGGTATTGAATATGACGCTGCCGAAGCGTTATTAAAAAAGCATGGGTCTGTTAAACTGGCCATAGATGCTGGTAAACAATAAAGGTGATGATTAAACCTAGCTAAAGAGAAAGCCTGAACATTTAAATTTATATTCAGGCTTTTTTATGCTTTAGCTTTTCGGAATCAATTTATAGATTCCTTTTCCTTCTACAGCTACATAAATCAATCCGTCCGGACCTTCATGTACGGCACGAACTCTTCCCATACCGTCCATTAATTTTTCCCTTGCAATTACTTTGTTACCATCCAAAATCAATCGTTCTAAATATTGAAAAGCCAAAGATCCTACCAATAAACTCCCTTTCCAGTTTTTGTAGGTGTCACTGGTAACATAAGTCATGCCACTAGGTGCAATAGAGGGTACCCAATAATGAATAGGTTGTTCCATACCTTCCATTTCGGTTTTGTCGGTGATAGGTGTTCCGCCGTAATTAATACCGTAGGTAACTAAAGGCCATCCGTAATTAGCACCTTTTTTTATGATATTGATTTCATCTCCACCTCGCGGTCCGTGTTCATGGTCCCAAATTTCTCCTGTTATAGGATGTTTTATAAGACCTTGCGGATTTCGGTGTCCATAGCTATAAATAGCTGTTTTGGCACCTTTGACATCCTGAAAGGGATTATCTGCTGGTATACGTCCATCATCGTGCAAACGGTAAATTTTGCCCCCATCTCTTTTTATGTCTTGCGGGTTGGTATCCCTATCGCCACGTTCCCCAATAGAAAAGTAAAGATAACCGTCATTGTCAAATGCTATTCTAGATCCAAAATGTTGTCCTTTGGTAGTATTGGGTACTGCCTTGTATAAAATATGTTTTTCGGTCAAAGAACTGTTTTTCAATTTTGCCCTCATAATTGCCGTATGGCCACCCTTTTCTTCTCCGTCAGTTGATGCATAAGTAAGGTAGATCCATCCGTTTTTTGTGTATTTGGGATGGAGGGTTATATCCAATAATCCTCCCTGGCCTCTATTATAAACCTCGGGAACATTGTTAATAATCGTTTTTTTTCCATTCGCAAAACGAATCAATTTTCCCTCTTTTTCAGTAATTAAAATACTTTTATCAGGAAGGAAGGTGAACCCCCATGGAATCTGTAGCTCATCGACGAACAGCTCAGCTGAAAAAACAGACTCTTTTGGTGTAGTTGTCTTGTTGTCAGTATTTTGTGCGCAAGAAAAATTTAGCGATACAACGAATAAAAGGTTGAAAATAATACTATTTTTCATATACGGGCGTTAGAAATATATTAGAGAACACATGATTATTTAAAAGATAAAATATAAGCAAAAAATTACACCAAAGAACTAATTAGATCCCAAATCGACTTTGTTCTTAAAATCGAACCTTAACCTATGCTTCCAAAACAACAGCGGTATGCGCTGTATGTACTTCTTCTGATTGTTATTTCAGTAATTGGTACTACGGCTCTGGCCAACTCAAAAGTAACTACGCTTTATGAAGAGGTGGCTCATGTAATCGAAAAGGCTGTTTCGGTTTCTACCAACAACCAAACTGCATTAGAAAATAAAATTGCATCCAAGTCTAGCTTAGCGGCTCCGGCAATGTTTACTACACCAATAGTAGGCGCGGACAATACGGTTACTTGTAACGATAACGGATTTACGATTGCACGGTTTAATTTATGTGGAGATTTCGATGATCGTATAATAAGTCTTACCGGTGGTCCTTATAGCTCAGTTTCATGGCAGGTATTGGGTGGTTCTTGTTCAGCAGATGTAAATGTTGAATGTCCTAATACAACCAATTCTTGTTATACAGAAGTTGGAACCGGACAAACTTTTAATCTAGATGCCAGTTCCGTATCAGCTACTTCAGGTGCTGAATATAGAGTTGAAATAGATAACCAACCATATTACTTTAAAGTAAAGAAAAGTACTATAACCCAAACATATGTTAAGCAAGATTATATCTGTGGTGTAGATGGTAGAATACAGATTACCAATCTTTCAAGTGCTTATGAGTTTAGTATTGATGGAGGTTCTTCTTGGCAAGGTGCTATATTTTCTAACTTGACACCAGGTACCTATAATATTCTAGCAAGATTAAGAAATACGGCAAATACTTGTGAGTATCCTTATGAACCTATAGTAATAGAAGAAAAGGAGATTGAAATAGCCACGACTTTTACAGATGCATTGTGTAGTGGGGACACAGGTACTATTACGGTAACGGCTTCTAATGTTCCCGGACCTTATAAATATACATTATTGAATTCTAGTGGTGTTGCCCAAGAATTTACGGCATTCATTCCAACAAATCCCTACACCTTTTCAGCTGTAGGCTTTGGTACATATACGGTACAAGTTGAAACGCAACAATGTACTGGTGATCCTTTGAACGGAATAGATCCTCCACGACAAAGTTTGGATATCAACGGAAACCCTATGACAATTGGTGCAGGGGCTTCTGCTTTAGATGCTTCTACAGAGGTAAATAGTAGTTTTGGTTGTTCTGATATTTCTAGTGTAGATATTACCTTAAATACATCTGGTGGTTCTGCACCTTATACATTTACTGTAAACGGCGGACCGGTGCAGCCTTCATTTGGTGATGCCGCTACAGACTCCGGTACTACTACATATACCGTAAATGCGGCAGGAACATATGATTTTGTGATTACCGATAGTAATGGCTGTATTATAAATGCTTCTTCCGATGTTGAAGATTTATTACCACCAGATGTTACGGTAGCAGGTATTGATGGTACTTGTAGTAACGGAGGTGCCAAATTAGAATTTACTATAAACAACGGTAGGGGTTATAATATATCGTACAGGGAAAGTGCATCTGACCCTTGGGTAAGTATACCACAAATTTCAGTTGCTGCCGGTACTTATAATGATATTGAAGTAAGATACCAACAAGGTGGTTTCGAATGTACTTTGGCATTGCCATCGGTTACAGTAGATACCGTTGGTTCATTGACAGGTTCTGCTACTAAGGTTGCTGATGTAACTTGTTCTGGAACAGGAAACGTAGGTGGACAAATTGATTTTGTAGGTCCGTTTTCCGGTGGTTCCGGAAGTGGTTATGAATTTAGTATAGATGGTGTTAACTTTTCAACTATTACCACTTATACTGATTTGGCTGCGGGTACTTATACCCCTATTATTCGTGATGGAGGCGGATGTAGATTAGAATTAACGGCAATTGAAATTTTAGATGTTGATCCACCTACAAATTTAGATTTTGCCCAAAGTAATACTAGTTGTGCTGCCGGTACTACAGATGTGCAATTGACACCAACAAGCAACGCCGCAATTAATAGATATGAAATTATTAGTCCGGCTTATGTAGATAACGGTACTAATGATACATTTACTGGGTTAATGACTTCTCAGGCATATATTTTTCAGATTACTGATGTTAATGGATGTTCTTATACGGAAGGTTTTAGACCTGTAGAAATCAGTTCTATTAGAGTTCAGGTTAAATCAGGTGGAGACCTTAGAGTGTGTAACGGTGCTACTGATGGTGCTGGAACTTTTATTGTTGATGGTTTTGCAAATAATTATACCTATGATATTAATGGAGGTACTACGAGTGCACCACAAAGTGATCGTGAAGTAGATTTGCCATTATCTGGTGCAGGGACCTATACCATTACGGTAACCGACGCCGATACAGGTTGTACAGATACTATTTCTTTTGATATAAATGAAGCTCCGGTTTTAGATTTATCTACCAGTACGGTTACGGCTATGAGCTGTGCCAATGGTAATTTAGGAGCGGTTAGAGCTAACGCAACGGGAGGCTGGGGTACGTTTAGATATACCCTTACGCAACCGGTAGGGCCACAAATTGGACCAAAATCTGGAAGGACCTTTAGTAATCTCTCTGCAGCGGGAACATATACATTAACTGTAGAGGATGCTGAAGGTTGTACAGATACTTTTTCTTTCGATCTAAATCCTATTGATGCGCCAGGTATAGCTTTGGACGGACCATCGTCAGATTTTTGTTTTGTGGCTGGTACTGGCGCTACGGTTGCCGTAACCTCTACAGCGGGTACAGCAGTAATTGGAACACATCAATATAGAATTAATGGAGGCGCACTTCAACCAACTCCAACTTTTGCCGGACTTTCACCTGGTAATTATACGATTGAAGTAGTTGATGGTAATGACTGTTCAGATAGTATTGCGGTTACCATTGCTCCTCAATTAAGAGTGAATACAAATATTGAAGCGGAAATACCTTGTGGTGGAGCTAATGGTACCATTAGAGTAAGTGTTAATGGAGGTTATTTATCTGGTGCTGGAGCAAAACAGTATGAGGTTAGTTCTGATGGTGGAGCTACTTTTGGAGCTGCAATTCCACTAACTACAGATACATTTGATTATAACACAAATGTACCTGGAGATTATGTTTTCAGAATTACAGATAATAATACGACAAGTAGTGGTTGTGTAGCACAGTCTGTTGCCATTACATTAAATCCTCCTCAAAATATTGCTGCTGCATCTTATGTTGCTAGACCGGTTAGTTGTAGTTCAACAAATAACGGTTCTGTAACCATTATACCTAATGCAACTAGTGGTGTGCCACCATACGAAGTTAATTTCAACGGAACGGGATGGGCTTCAGAAACGGTATATTCCAACTTAACGGTAGGTACATACTCATACTTGGTTAGAGATGCTAGAGGTTGTGAAACCCCGGCCGATACGTTTGATATAATATTGGATACCACAGCACCACCAGCAACTACGGTTTCTGAAGTACAGGCTGTTTGTGGAGGTAGCGGACCGGTTAGTGGAGGGGTAAATATTGATGCCGTTACTGATGGTACCGCTAACTATACTTTTGTAATTGAAGATAATACAGGTGTAGAAATTACAAGGATGGAAGATGTTGATCCTTCCGCCTTACCGGTACAAATTTTAGATCCACTTTTAGTAACGGGAGATTATACGATTATTACCATTGATGCTAATGGCTGTACAGATATTGATACCGTTTCAATTACTTCTAATGAAGTAGTAATAACACCAATACCGCCACCGGCACCAGCAGATTGTGATGATTCATCATTTACTTATGCAGTTACGGTAAGCGGAGGTTCTGGGACCTATCAAATAAGATTATTAGATCAACCTGGTTTTTACGCATTAAATAATACGCCAGCGGTTAACGATCATACTTTTAGTAATACTTCGGATAGTATTCAATACGGAGTTGCTTATACTGTGGTTGTTTTAGACGTGGTAACAAATTGTACCTATGAGCAAGAAATTCCTCCTATAGATGCACCTTCAACTTTAGATGTTACGGCAACATCAACACCTGGGGCTTGTGATGTAAATAGAAATGGAGAAATTGTTTATGATGTCATAGGTTTTACAATTGGAGATGTTTTAAAAATAGAGTTGATAGATAATTCGGATGGCTCAAGTACTATCTTGGAAAATTCTGTTATCACTACCGCATTACCATATACAGGTTCTTATGCTGAATTACCAGGTAACTATCAGATTTTAGTTGAGAATTTAACTGATACATGTACAGATGCAGCTCCTGTTACAATACTTCAGAATTTACCTGATATCGATATTTTACAAGAGGTTCCTGCAAATTGTAATGCTTTTGGCCAGGTAACCGTACAAGGTAGAGGTGGTTCTGGTGGACCATATGAATTTGCTTTTATGGACAGTGGTGTAGCTCCTACAGGTTGGACTACAGATACGACATTCTCAGCGCCTGATGGTACGTATGATGTATATGTAAGAGATGCAAGTGGTTGTACTTCTTTTGATATTGCAACAATTATTTCATTAGATCCAGATTTACCGGTACCTACTTTTGCGGTAGTAAATCAATGTGATCCTACTTCGACAGCATTTGATATTACGGTAAGAGTACCAAGTTCAGTGAATACTCCTAGATTCACTTTGGGTGGTGATGAGCAATTACCAACGGTAAATGGTGCATTTTGGGAGTATACTTATGTTGTTAGTAGTCCTGGTGATTATGTTGTAGATGTAGTAGACGCAAATGGTTGTACTAGTGAAGGTGCTGCTACGGTTTATGACTTCTTATCGGCAACTGGTAGATTTTCAACAGATAGTACTTGTAATGATGCCGATGGTATTATAACAATATCGACAACTGGAGGTAGCGGTGATTTTGAGTATGAACTAACGGGCACAGATTATAATTCTAATGCCGTAGGTCCTATTACTCAAAATAATAATCCAGTTTTTACAGGACTTGCTCCAGGTACATATGAGGTTTTAATAACTGACAATATTGTAAACGATGGTGCTGGTTTCTGTGAAACAACCGTATCGAACATTATTTTAAATCAAGCGGCACAGCCGGTAATTGTTTCAGAAGAAGCAATTGATATTAGCTGTAGAGATGAAAATGATGGGTCTATTGAGATAGTAGTTGGTCCGGCAAATGCATTAGTGCCATTCACATCTCAAGACACTCCTATAACTTATATCTTAAATGATGTTAGTTCAGGAACTACAGAGGTGACCAGAAATAATACCGGAGCTTTTTCTAGTTTACCGGCAGGTGATTATCAAGTTCAAGTGGTTACGGCACGTAACTGTGAGGTTTTATCTGCTGTTCATACCATTACAAATCCTGATGCTTTTAGTATTACGGCAAGTGCTGCGGATTTTGCGTGCGAGCCAGGTGCTAATAGATATAGTTCTACTATCATTACCGTAAATGTTGTAGATGCGGGTACGGTTGGGTCAGGATATCAATATAGTATTACTGGTTTTGAGAATTATCAACCTGGGAATACTTTTGAAATTATTGATGACGGTAGCGCACAAAATATCACTGTTTATGCTATTGATGGTAATGGTTGTCAAACGACATTTGACGTTCCTACTATCAATCCACCTACAGATGTTGTTCCAACAATTGTTGAGGTAGATATTTTAAATTGTAGAGATGATGAGCGCGTACGTATAGAAGTAGCGGGTACAACTGATTTTACCGTTAATACAGTATCGGTTACAGCGGTTGCTCCTGTAACGAATACTTCTGGTAATAACTATGTAGATGTGTACTTGCCAGATGTGGGTGATTACTTATTCGAGATTGTAGATAATACAGTGGGTTGTACATACCCAATGCCTGTACATACGGTAAATACTCCAATAGCGCCAACAGTATCAATTACGGAGGCCAAACCGGTTAGTTGTGCAGTACCCGGTGATGATGGCGCATTGTTCATAACGGTCAGTGATTATGTTGGGGTGTATGATTATATTGTTTATGAGGCTACTGATGATGCTAGAACAACACCATTGGCTTCAGGGACTTTTGATACCAATAATTTTCCTGATATTAACGGGGATGAGGCTAGAATTGATAATTTAATTGGCGGTAATTTAATTATCGACATCGTCTCAATAGATACACCGTATTGTTCTGCTACAAGTAATGTTACCAATATTAGAACCCCTAATGGTGAACTTCAGGTTACGGCAGAATCTATAGGTAATGTAAGTTGTACTAATGATACTGGTGAAATTATAGCTACCAGCTCAGGTGGTTGGGATACAACACCGTATGAGTACAGATTATTAATGAGTACTGATGGTGGTGCAAGTTATACTACAGAGATTGCTACATTCTCAAATGACAATGAATTTACAGGATTATCTTTTGGATTTTACGAGGTAGAGGTAAGAGATGTTGAGGGTTGTACAAATACCGTAGAGATTGAATTGGAAGAAGTTCCGCAAATAGTAGCGGGTATAAGGGAGCCTCAAAGTTTAGATTGTCCTAATGGTAACAATGCAGTTTTAGAGGCTTATGATATCACTACCGGTGATGCCATTACGGCCACACCTGGTGCAAGCGGTGGTTTTGCCGGTGCAGGTTATAACTACACATTGTTATATTTAAGTGGAGATGATAATACAGCCGTTGTTTCTGAAAGTGGATTGCAAAATACACCTACTTTTATTGGGGATAGTGGTGGTTATATTAGCGCTGGTTGGTATGCAATAGAAGTTTCCTCTAGTTTTGGATGTTCGTTTGTTACGGATGCTTACTATGTTGATCCACCACCACCAGTTCAACCGGTTTTGGTACAGATTAGAGTACCTGGTTGTGGAGGCGATGGTGAGATAAGACTGACGATCGAGAATCCTGACCCATTGTTTACGTATGAATATTTAAGGGTTGAAAATGGCGTAACTATTGGAACATATATGCCATTGACAGGGAATTCTGTGACAGTTACAGGAGTTCAGGGCATTACGTATCAGTTTGATGTTAGAAAAGTAAACGGAGCAGGTACTTGTCCTGCTATACGTTCTAATGGTATTACTATGACCGATGCTTCTGATCTTGAATTTTTGCCTAACTCTCCAGTAGATCCCATTTCATGTGCATCTGAATTGGATGGTAGAATAGAATCTTTTGCCAGTGGCGGTGTAGGAAATAATATGTTTACGCTGTATATAGGTCAACCAACAGATGGTTTTAATCCAGGAACGGCAACTATATTTAGGGGCCCGCAGTCTGAAGGTACATTTGAAGGTCTTCCCGAAGGTTCGGATTATTGGATTGGTGTTACTAGCGGGCTAACCTGTGAGGCTATAGACGGACCGTTTGAAATCATTAGGCCAGAACCAATTATTTTCGATGCAGTTGCAACAGATGTTACCTGTAACGGTGAAGAAGATGGTACAATTACAGTTTCTGTTAGTGATGGTGGTGTTGGTTTAATTCAATTTGCAATTGCACCAAACTTTAATGAATTCTTTAGTGATTCAGATAACCCAGGTGTTTATACTTTTGATGAACTTGCTGCCGGTACTTATGAAATTTTGATTAAGGATGATAATGGCTGTTTTGAAAAGGATTTTATTACGGTAGAAGAGCCTGATCAATTGGAAATAATCAATATTGAGACAACAGATGAATTATGTATTGGCGCCAATGATGGTACCGTAGTTTTTGATATCGTTGGTGGTACTCCTTTTAATGATGTTTTAATTAATCCTACTCCTTATTTTGAGTATAAAATTGAAATGATTGATCCGGTAGACGAAACGGGAACGGCAGTTTTTGCACCTTATAACGGAGAAATTATAGAGGATTTACAGGGTGGAGCGTCGTATATTATATATATACAAGATGCCAACTTGTGTACATCATCAGAATTGTTCACTATTGATATTGGAGTAGATTTAACTGCAGAACCACAAGTACAATATGGTTGTGAGGGTATTTTTCCGAATAGTACAACAACTATTCAGTTAGATAATACCAATTTGCTATCTGAGTTAATGTTTGCATTAGATCCTATTGATCCTACAGATGCGATTACTGCAAATGCAAATGATGAATATGTTTGGGGAGATTTACCTGCAGGTGATCATACTGTTTATATCTATCACGAAAACGGATGTACTAATTTTGTGGAGTTCAGTATTGATGCATACGAGCCTTTAAGCTTGGTGGTTGATAAAACAGGACCAAATGAAGTTCAAGCTTTTGCAGAAGGTGGTTATGGAGACTATGAATTTTTCTTTAACGGAGAATCATACGGCACCGAAACTACATTTACAACCAATGAAAGCGGAATGGTAAATGTTCGTGTAAGAGATGCAAGAGGTTGTGAGCTAGAATTGAGTGTACCGTTCGAATTTACAGGTATGCTAGAATTCCCTAATTTCTTTACTCCTGATGGAGACAACCTTAATGATATTTGGTCACCAAAGAATAGAGAGCTTTTTGACGGCGTAGAAGTCAGAATATATGACCGTTACGGTAGGGTAGTGGCTGTTTTAGATGAAGTTAGCGGTTGGGACGGTACCTATGAAGGAAAAGAAGTACCTACAGGAGATTATTGGTATGTGGTAAATGCCAACAGCGATGAGCTTAAATATGTAGGTCACTTTACTTTATACAGATAAAAAAATAGAAACTTAAATTTAAAAAAGAGGATGCATTTTGCATTCTCTTTTTTTGTTTTATCATTTAACGATTAAGTTTTTAAAATCTTTACGGTCTAACTTTCTGAAAGCAAATTAACCTAAAACTACAATTACTTTTAAGGGACTTGTTTTTAGGGTACATTTGATAGTAAATTAAGATTTCACGGATGAGGGCAATTGCATATATTATTTTATTGGTTATTTTTCAAAGCTGTGCATCTCAGGCAAAGCCTATTCTGATTGATTCGGAAATGGAAACTAACGTAAAAGAGAATCTTGCCTACTATTTATATTACCCAGAAGATTATGAAGAAGAGCCAGATAAGGAATTTCCTATTTTATTGTTTTTACATGGAGGTGGTGAGTCTGGGGATAGCTTGGTTACCGTGAAAAGAAACGGTCCGCCAAAATTAATTGTTCAAGGTAAAAAGTTCCCTTTTTTAATATTGGCTCCGCAAAATCCGAATGCTAAAAAATGGTGGAATACCAGAGCGGTAAAACAATTGCTAGATTCTATTGTAGATAACAATAGAATTGATAAACGTAAAATTTATTTAACTGGCTTAAGCCGTGGAGGAGGTGCTGCTTGGGAAATGGCAGTACAATATCCAAATACTTTTGCCGCCATGGCCGTAGTTTGTGGCATGGCACCTTTGCCTTACGCTTCATGGATAAATAAGAATATGCCAATTTGGGTATTTCATGGTGAAAAAGATAAATCCATTCCCTTTTCGGAATCTGAGACTATGGTGGCCAAATTAAAGGAAATGGGCTATGAGGTTATATTCACGAGATACCCTAACGTTGGGCATAGCGCTTGGATAAAAGCTTATGAAACCGAAGCCTTATATGATTGGTTTATAAATCAGGAGCTGCGGTAGACTCCCGTATTCTTTAATTCTTCTGAAAAACCCGTAAAGAATCTCTATTTTGGGTAACAACATAATAAGGCTTTTCTTTAATATTGCTGTTTACCTTTATGATGCTTTTTGAATCACCGGGTACTAAAAATCCACTTTCAGCTGTATCTATTGTTTTGAATTTGCCGTTTTGGTCATTTTGTAATAATAGACCATTAAAAGCATCGTTTCTACCAATAAAGACTTCATTTCCAAAATTGTTGCCCACCAACAATAAATCTTGGTGATCGTCATTGTTAAAATCTAAAATTTGTATGCCGTTTATAGGCGCTGTTTGAGCTTCTATGGGTAGAGGGCTATATTCAAATGTACCGTCTCCGTTATTTTTAAGAACTATACTCTTATCATAATTGCCAATTAATTTGATAGAACCTTCTAATTCTTTTTCAGTTAATAAAGTTGATATGGTTGCTTTGGAATACCCTTTGAAAGTATTGAATTTTGCCCTGAATATTGGGCTTTGACCATTTAAGTCTCCCCAGAAATTAATGGGGAATGCCTTATAGATGGGGTTATTAAAACTTTCTTTAAAATGAGCGAACATAACTGGGTCTATAGTACCATTATTATCAAAATCTTTCGCTATTACGGTAACTGGTCTTTTTGCAGAAGGTTGATAAAAATTATTCATACCTAGATTACCTACAACAAAGTCAATATCGCCATCATTGTCTATGTCGGTTTTATAGATAGTTTCCCACCAACCTGAAAGTTCTTCAACTCCGGTTTTATTTAATTTTTGGAAACTGGTGCTATTATTTTTAAAAATGGAAATAGGCATAAATTCGCCAACTACAATTAAATCCTCATTCCCATCTAAATCAATATCCGCCCAAACAGCATCTGTAACCATACCTATGTTTCTTAAGTCAGGAACAAAACTTTCTGTAACATCTGTTAATATGCCATTGTCGTTTTTCAATAAGAAACTATTTTCTGCATTTGGGTATTTTGAATAAGGGGTTCTACCACCAACAAATAGATCAATAAAGCCATCTTTATCAAAATCTGTAGCCGTCACTATTGAGCCGCTTGCATTGATTAAAGGCATTTTATCCGTGGTTATTTTAAAATTACCTTGACCGTCATTGACCAATAGACGATGATTATAGTAGGTACTGCCTAAATTAAATTCATTACTGCCAGAAACTAAGTATAAATCTAAATCACCATCGTTTTCTAGATCGAACAGAACAATACTTTCCTCTTCAAAAGTTTTGTTTTCATCGTCATTAAATAATGCTGTTTGAGTGAACTTACCATGGGTATCCTGAAAAAACAATTGTGGCGAAGCCCCCGAAGAACTGCCGATAACGAAATCCTCGTTACCATCGCCATTAATATCACCAACAGCTATTGCCGGACCGTTTTGGGTTAATTTATGTGGTATTGTGCGTTGAATATTATAATCAATAAAGTCTTTTTCTTTATGTAAATATGAAATTCCTATTTTACTTGAAACCTCTTTGAAAATTGGTTCCATTTTTTTGGCAACGAGCGGAAATTTTAAGTCTTGTGAAGATATCGCAGTTGCTTCGTCATATTTTATGATCAATCTCTGGTTGCCTTCTATGTTCTCTAATCTCTGAAATTGATTATCTGCCCAAAGAACTTCAATAGATTCTATTAGTTTTTTGTCTCCTAAACCAAAATGAGCTATATCTTCAACAGTAGACATATACCCTCTGTAGGTATGATAGTCTTTATATTGAAATGTACTGTCGCTAAATCTTAAAACAATTTTTGTTCCTGTTTTTTGGGACTTTGAAGAAGAATCTTGGAGCTCTATGCTTAAATAATTATGTAGACCATCTTTTAAATCGGTTTTGTTTTCAAATATTAGAGCTTCATCGTTTATATTATTTATGATATAGTCCAAGTCGCCGTCATTATCTAAATCTGCAAATGCTGCACCGTTGGAGAATGATGCTATTCCAATGCCCCAATCTTCGCTAACATCAGTGAACTGATTGTTTTTGTTGTTCTTATAAGCGTAATTAGGAATCTTTATTTTTGGAATGGAGTCCAAAATTTGCGCCGGACTTAAATATCTGCTAACATTAAATTTAAAATCACCAAAATCTAAATCTGTAATATCTCTTGGAAAACCATTTGTAATCAGTAAATCTTCATAACCATCGTTATCCATATCTGCAAATAGGGGAGACCAACTCCAATCTGTTTTAGATACGCCAGCCATTAACCCAACTTCACTAAACGGTACGTTGTTTCCATTACCTTTTTGTAACATGTTTCTGGTATGTTGGTACTCATAGCCAAAACGATCGTTTAGAATATATTCTGTGTATTTATTTCCTGCTAATGTAGTTTTTAACCTTTCATTTGTTTCACCAAGCATATCTAAAGTGATGATGTCCAGGTAACCATCGTTGTTGAAATCGGAAATATCATTCCCCATAGAAAACTTACTCTGGTGTTTAATATTCTCTTTTATTTTATTAGAAAATGTACCGTCTTGATTGTTAATGTATAGAATATCATTTGAGAGGTAATCATTACTTACATAAATGTCTGGCCAGCCGTCATAATTTAAATCTGCAATAGAAAGCCCTAAACCGTAACCTTCAATTGTTATACCAGCTTCTATAGTTACATTGGTAAAAGTACCATCGCCATTATTTTTATATAATTTGTCATTACTTAGTGCAGAACCATCTGTTATTTTTTTTCTAAAATTAGATGGTAATATATGTACATCTACATTGTTTAAAACATATAAATCTAAAAGACCGTCTTTGTTATAATCTAAGAAAGATGCACCCATACTATTACCAGATTCTTCAAGACCATATTCACTAGCTTTATCTATAAACGTTGGTACATCATTTTCATTTAAACCTTGGTTTAGGTACAACATGTTTTTCTTTTCATCATCGCTATCCAACATAGCGGAACAAACGTAAATGTCAAGAAAACCGTCATTATTAATATCTGCAAGAGCAACGCCAGTATTCCATTTATTGAGTGCCTCTATTCCAGATTCTTTGGAAATATCTTTAAATTTAAAATTACCTTGATTTAAGTACAGCTTGTTCGCAACTTGATTTCCGCTAAAAAATATATCGGGCATCTTATCATTGTTGAAATCGCCAATTGCCACACCACCACCGTTGAATATATATTCACTTGTAAGAATGTTAAAGCTATCCGTTTCTATAATTTTATTGTTGAAGGCAATTCCAGATTCAGAACTTGGTATAACATGAAAAAGGCTAGATTTTTTTTCGTTACAAGAAATTATGGTAAGTGCAACGGTTATTATGGATAATGCAGTAATAATACGCATGGGTGTAAGTTTAAAAGAGTATAACTAGTGTTTAAAATACAGATGTTGGTTTTGTTGTTAGGGTTTTAAATTGTGCTGTTTGATATTAAAATATGAACATTAAGATTTTAAGTTTAGTAACAGCAAAATAGTGTTTTAGAATTAATATTGAAGGTCGATTAAAATTACTTTTTTAATTTAAACTTTTGTTATCAATATTATATACAGAACCAAGAAGTATAGTTTTTGATCATATTTTGGACTTGTATTATTACCAAGAAATTAATTCTTTAATTAAAAAGAATTATAAAAAAAAATAGCAGGACATCTTAAAAGATGCCCTGCTTTATAAAATTGATAACTAGTTATTAATAACCAGGGTTTTGTTGAAGTATACCTCCACTTAAATCTATTGCAGATAAAGGAATTGGTAAAACTTCATTTTTAGCTTCAAAAGCGTTAGCCTTAGTACCAAAGTTTGCAATTGTACGACTTTCATTAGAAATATACTCATTGATTACTTCAACACCGTTACCCCATCTATATAGATCGAATAGACGGTGACCTTCCATACCAAGTTCTAAACGACGCTCATGACGAACCGCTTTTCTTGCAAATGCTTGATCGGCAAAACTTGTATAGGGTTCTATAACATAGTTAGCGGCATCTGCATCACCTGCTTCATTTTGAACATAGGTCATATTCTTAGCTCTGTTACGAACCATATTTACCCATGTAAGGGCTGATGCTAAATCATTGGTTTCTACCGCAGCTTCTGCACCCATTAGAAGAACATCCGCAAATCGAATTATGTGGTAGTTAATACCTGAATGCTGTTGCCCCCAAGCACCGGTACCTTGATTATCGGTATCGCCACTTTGATAAACGTTTTTAGCTGGTAAATAAGGACCTGAAATATCCGAAAAAGTTGCGCGTATCCAAGAATGACCTGGGAAAGTGCCGTAGCGATTATAATCAATGCCTCTTCTACCTACAGTGTAATCTAATCTTGGGTCTAATGGACCAGTATGTGGGGTAAAGGCATCTTCATCCTCAATACCGTAATCATTAGCTACATCTGACTGGTTGAAAGTGTCTAAAAGTGGAAGACCTGTAGTTTCATCAGTTTGAAATGCATTTACTAAATCTTGAGAAGGTTGGTAAAAACCACAACAAGAGCCAAATGGACCTGGATTTGGGAAATTTAAAACCCCACCAATGTTACCGTTGAACGATTGACCATCATCAGCAGTGAATTGAATTGCAAAAACAGCTTCTGAGCTATTTTCACCTGCACTTTCAAAATTTGCGACAAATTCAGGATTCAAACTATAAGGACCGTTGTTGATTACATCTTCTAAAAGAGCAAAAGCTTCTGCCCATTCAGATTGCTGCAAGTGAACTTTACCTAAATATGCTTGCGCGGCCCAAGAAGTTGGTCTTCCTGATTGCGCTTGTGTGGCAGGTAAATTATCCATTGCAAATTGTAAATCTGCTTCAATCTCATCCCAGATTGGACCAGGATTAGGTTGATTGAATTCTGTATTTGCATAGTTCTCTTCAGAAATGTAAGGTACATTTCCATAGATTCTTTGTAATTCAAAATTAAAATGACCTCTTAGAAAACGTGCTTCTGCTAATTTTCCAGATAAATCAGTGTCTTCAATTGTTCCGATCAAGGCTATCACAGCATTGGCTCTGTTTATACCAGCAAAAATAGACGACCATTTACCTAAAACATAAGGGTTGCCCGTAGTCCAGTTGTAAATTTCCATTTCAAAAAGGTCAGCTTGATCACCATCGGTACTACCTTTATGTGCGTCATCTGCAATAACGTCAAACCACCAGTTATCTCCACTTGCTGCAAATCCATTTCCAGCAAGGTTGTTTCGGATACCATCAAGTGTAGAATATGCTCCAATTAAAAGGAGTTCTACACCATCTTCATTTTGTACCGCAGCGTCACTAAGAGCACCAACTGCTGGCTGCTCTGTAAAATCATCACTACATGCACTTATAACAGCGAATAGTGAAAATAAATAAATTAATTTCTTTTTCATTTTTTTACAATTTTAGATTAAATCCAAGTGTAAGAATTCTAGATTGAGGAACAACCTGGCTATCTACACCTAATGTTAAGTTATTACCGGTAACCGATGAAATGATCTCTGGATCAAAGCCATCATAACCCGTAACAGTAAGTAAATTCGTGGCTTGTACATATACACGTAGTAAGTCAAGGCCTATCTTATTTGCTACTTTATCAGGGAAAGCATAACCTAACTGAACATTTTTTAAACGTAAATAAGAACCGTCTTCAACAAAGTATGAGTTTGGTTGTGTTTCACTGTTTTGAATAGAATTACTTAATGCAGGTAAAGTAGCATTTGTATTCGTTGGTGTCCAAGAATCTAAAACTCTTACACTTCTATTACCATCAACAAATGTTGGGAAATCAGTAAATATCTTAGTGTAATTGTAAATGTCATTTCCTTGAGAACCTTGTAAGAATAATGAAAGGTCAAAAGCTTTGTAGCCTAAATTAAAGTTGAAACCATATGTGAAATCTGGGTGTGGAGAACCAATAAATGTTCTGTCGTCATCATCAATTACGGTGTCACCGTTAACATCTCTGTACTCAAATCTACCTTCATCCGTAAAACCGATTACTTCTCTACCGAAGAAAGAAGAAATAGGCTGACCAACTTGGGTTCTAGATACTGCACCACCACGGAAACTGTCATCACCAGTTTGGAACTCACTGATCCAATCGGTTACTTCATTTTTGTATTTTGAAAAGTTTACATCAAAGCCATATTTCCATCCTGATTCAGTTTCGTCCTTGTAACGTAGATTGATGTCAAAACCAGTATTGGTAACATTACCTGCATTTACATAAGGTGCTCCTGCATCAATTGCTGTTGTACTGATCAAACTGTTGTCTTGAACAATTAAATCTTTTGTTTTAATGTTGAACCATTCAAAATCTAAATTTAATTTATCATTGAAGAATCCAAGTTCAATACCTGCATTGATTGCTTCACTGGTTTCCCATTTTAAATTTGGGTTTCCAACAGCGGATAACAATGCCCCTGTGGCGATTGAGCTTCCGTCAATAGCATAGTTGGATAAACTTTCATTTAGTGAAGAAATATTTATTGTAGGATTACTGGCCGGCAATGATTGATTACCCAATTGCCCCCAAGAACCTTTTAATTTTAACCAGCTTAAAGCTGAGTCAGATGAGATAAAATCCTCTTTACTTACGACCCAAGCACCACTAATTGAAGGAAAGGTGTCACTTTTATTATCTCCGGCAAAACGTGAAGAAGTATCATTACGTAAAGTTCCTGTAATAAAGTATTTGTCGGCATAAGAGTAAGTTGCAGATCCAAATAATGAATAAAGGCTTGTAGCTGCGTCATACGCGTTATCAATATTTGGTGTACCACTACCATTGTTCAGTAAATAAAAATCTGGTGTTTCAAATAAGAAACCGGTTCTACTTACTTGTTTACCTTTAACTCCATCTTCCACAGCTTCGATACCTACCAAAGCATCAATTTTACTGTTTTCAAAAGTTTTTTTATAATTCAAGGTATTCGTAAAAGTCCAAGAATAACCATCTTGGTTCAGTTCTGTAAGTTGATTTGTGCCTAAAGGTTCGCTATGTTCTGGATCCAATGCTTGAAAACTACGTGTGTTGAACGAGTTTATAGTACCACCAAAGTTGGTTTTGAAGGTTAGTCCATTCGCTATTTCAGCAGATAAATAAATGTCACCTAAAACTCTAATTGTTTTGTTAAAGTTGTCACTTGCTCTGCCAAGTTGCGCTAACGGGCTTCTTGAGTTACCAGTACCTTGTGCCCCGGTACCTGCAAAATTACCATTATCGTCATACAATGGAATTAAGGGGCTACTACGAACAGCTTCCTCATATCTAGCTCCGGCTCCACCTTGGTTTCCATTAGAGTAAGCAGTGCTAAAATGCTGGCCAACACGAACTTTGTCACCAAGTTTAAATTCTGAGTTTAATCGAATTTGACCTATTTTATAGAAGGTATTTACAAGATTACTTGGGTTGTTCAGGTAGTTTGCAGAAAGTGAATATTTACTGTTTTCTTCACCATTAGCAACCGAAAATGCAACACTTTGAATAATTGAAGTTCTTGTAATCGCATCTATCCAATCCGTACCATTAGGGTTTACGGCAGCAGAAGCATCGCCTCTTACTATGGGATCATAAGATACTACTCTGGTATAACCATTTAAGGATGATGGGACAACTGCAGATGAACCATTACCAAATTGAGGGTGATCAAACACAGTTCCATCGTTTGCGGAACTTTGAAACAAAACATCACCTAATTGTTGTGCATTTAAAAAGTCAGGTGTGTTGGCTATTGAGGAAAACCCAGTGTATGTGTCAACAGATACAATTGGCTTATCCATATTGTAACCACCACCTTTAGTTGTAATAATTACCACACCATTAGATGCTCTTGCACCGTATATGGCAGCAGCACCATCTTTTAAAACGTTCATTTGGTCAATGTCGTTAGGGTTGATACTGTTCAATACAAATGGGTCATCTGTTTGTAGACCATCAATAATAAACAGAGGGTTGGTATTGTTACTAGTACCAAAACCACGAATGTTAATTTTTGGTGGGCTACCTGGTGTTGCATTTTGTACAACAGTTACACCGCTTACACGACCTTGTAATGCAGATGCAGCATTTACAACTGGTGCTTTGGTTGCTTCAGAAACATCTACTGATGCTACAGAACCAGTTAAATCACCTCTTGTTTGTGTAGAATACCCTAATACGATAACTTCATCAAGAGCAGCAGCATCTTCAGCTAAAGTTGCATTAACACTTGATTGACCGTTCACGGCAATCTCCATACTTTTAAATCCTATATAGCTAAAAACTAATGTAGCACCATCAGATACATTTAAGCTATAGTTACCGTCAAAATCTGTTTGTGTACCATTGGTCGTACCTTTTTCTACAACATTGGCCCCAGGTAATGGTTGGCCGGTGTCATCTAAAACGGTTCCCGTAATAGTAGTTTGAAGGGTTTTTACTTCAACTTCGTTTGAAGTACTTGTGTTTTCATTTGCTTGTACCATTTGTGTACCTAGGCAAACGAGCATTGATAAAACTCCAGATTTAATAAAGGATGACCTTTTACTGAATTTCATCAACGTGTAATCACGTTTTTGATTCATAATAGTTGTTGTTTGTTAGTTTAAATTAAATACTTGGAAATCGAGTTTTTAAAATTTTTAGTTGCAGTTGTTAAATGTTAAAAAAATCAAAATCCACTATAATAATAGTACTTTTCCTTTAAATATCTATAAATCGTTAGTGTTAATTTGAAAAGGTCATAAAAGCAATATGGTGTATTGTTATTGTAATAATCTGTATTAATAGGCGTAAATATTGAGTAATCAATAAATTAGCCACAGTAAAATTTGGAAATTAGCACGTTAAATTTTTAACATTTTTATTTTAAATTGTAGACAAAAAAATCAAAAAAAATGAAAATTACAACGTTATAGTTGAGTCTATTTTTTGGTGTTCTAGCTATTTCTTAAATCTCTATTTAAAGATAATTTACTATGATATTAGATCTGAGAACAAGAAATTATAATCAATTTCTCGTCTATGTTGGTGGTAAAAAAAAGGTAGTTGTCTCCACCATCTTTAATGCTTAATTTTTTTCTTATTTTTTCGACAGAATCAGGAAAGTTTCTCGTAGTAATATTGGCTTTAAACAGACCGGTTTTTTTGAATACTTTTTTAGAATAATCGTAGACTTTTTCAATTTTAAATATTCGGCCAGGAAATTCAAGTAGTGTTTCTGAGGTATAAAGATGAGAATTGGGGTGAAGTTTATGTAGGTTAAAAGATTTGCCTACAAACTGAAATGAACCAGATTTCAATATAGAGGCATTTGGTTCATATAGATAGTTTAACGGTTCTGAAAATTGGGAGAATGTATTTTCTTCATCGCTAAAATAAAAGTCAAATTTCTGTATATAGTTTAACTTAAAATTTATTGTCTTAACAATTGGTTCGTTGCTAAAGCCTTTTTGAATGACCCAAAGAAGTTCTTTTACATCATTGTTTACCGCAATAATATGAATCTCTTTTACAAATGACAGTTCTTTTAATCCACTTTTAATATCCAGTAGTGGTCCGGTCTTTATAATTAGGTTAGCAGATTTTGTCAG
>JAHDDL010000010.1 GCA_020629415.1 Maribacter sp.
TAATTACATATGTCCGTTTACCAGAAAATAGAAGCTTTAGCCTCTAAAGTACTTAAGAAGAATACCATATTTAGACTTGGCTTTAATTTATCGCCAATGTATAGAAGAAGTACCGCTAAAATAATAGAGGTTTCAGAAAATCTATTGCATGTAAAAATCATCATCCCCATTAGTTATAAGAACAAGAACTACGTAAACTCCATTTTTGGAGGTAGCATGTTCTCTGCCGTAGACCCAATCCCTATGATTCAACTGCTGAGCATTATGGGAAATGACTATGTAGTCTGGGATAAATCTGCAGAAATACTCTTTAAGAAACCTGCAAAAGAAAACCTATATGCAGATTTCAATTTTACAGAGAAAGAACTATCCGACATTAAAGAACAAGTAGCCGAAAAGAAAGAAATTACGGTAATTAAAAAAACGCAGCTAACCAATAAAGAAAAATCCGTTATTTTTTGTGAAGTCATCAAAACCATTTACATAGCAGAAAAAGATTTCTTTAAACAAAAACAAAAGAGTAAAAGAACAGCTAAAACCAAAAATTAGTTGGTTGTTTGTTCCATAAAAATATAGGTTTTGAGAGGTATACTATATTAAAAAGGCTCGTTCACTTTCTGACAATACCACTGAAATAAATTACAAAACCTTAAAAAAATCTTCTCCCGCCCCACATACGCTATATTTAAAGCTTCTCTAATGCTTTAAATTATATGAACGTTGCTATTTTAAACACAGATATACAACTAGAAAATGAAAGAGTACTGTTACTACCCTTTCACCATAGACGGCACCAGGAACTTAAAGAAATAATATTCGATGATTCTATTTGGAAGTTCATGGGAATGCACATGAAAAATGATGAAGATTTTAGCAATTATATCTTTAATACCGCCACGGACAAACAAATTGGGATTTGCTATCCTTTTCTAGTTATTGATAAAGAAACCAACCAAGTTGCCGGTAGCACCAGATACGGTTATATTAATAGTGCAAGTGAGAAGTGTGAAATTGGTTGGACCTGGTATGGAAAAAAATTTCAGGGCACAGGGCTCAACAATGCTTGTAAATATGCGCTTTTACAATTCGGATTTGAAACTGTAGGTTTTAGAAGAATTCAGTTCAGTGCAGATGAAGAAAATATTAGGTCACAAAAAGCTATTTTAAAATTAGGCGCCACAAAAGAAGGCATTTTCAGAAACAACTACATTGACCAAAATGGTCAGAGCAGAAATGATGTATATTTCAGTATTATAAAAGAAGATTGGCGTGCAATTAAAAAGGAAAAATTTTCGACGTTCCAATAACGACAAGTTTTCAGCAAATAGCTTCAACAAATAGTATTCATGGACAGATTATCTATATTTTTTACCATCTTTGTTCTCTGGAGTTTCGGCTGAAACTGACAACAGACAAGTAAAATTGAAACTAAAAAATAGCACAAAACATGAAAAATCTATTCTTCCTATTAGTAATGACAATAAGCTTTATCAGCTACGGACAAACAATTACCGGTCAATGGGAAACGTATGATGACGAGACCAATGAGAAAAAGGCACTCATAGAAATTTATAAAACAAACGATACCTATTTTGCCAAAATAGTAAATAGCTATAAAAGTGATGCAGACAAAGTTTGTGAAAACTGTAAAGGGGCTAAAAAAGGTCAAAAAATTAGAGGCTTGGTAATTATTGAGGATATAAAAAAGGATGGTGATGAATATAATGATGGTACCATTCTAGATCCCGAAAACGGTAAAGTATATAAGTGTTACTTAGAACTTGAAGAACCTAACAAATTAAAAGTTAGAGGTTATTTAGGGTTTTCATTATTGGGAAGAACCCAATATTGGATAAGAAAGCAATAACAAGATTTATGCACACTATACTTGGCGCCAATGGTCAAATAGGAATTGAATTAGCAAAAGAACTTAACAAAAAGTACACTTCTAACATAAGGCTTGTCAGTAGAAACCCTAAAAAGGTTAATAATACCGACGTACTTTTTTCTGCTAATTTACTTCACAAAAAAGAAACCGAAGAAGCCGTAAAAGGGAGTGAAATTGCATATCTAACAGTTGGTCTACCCATGAATACCAAAATGTGGGTAGACCAATTTTCCACAATGATGCGTAATGTAATAGATGCATGCAAGAAGCACCAAGTAAAACTAGTCTTCTTTGATAATACCTATATGTATGCACAGAACGATACTCCTTTAACCGAAGAAAGTAAATTTGCACCTGTTGGACCAAAAGGAAAAGTAAGGGCAGAAATTGCCAATATGCTTTTGGCAGAAATAAAATCAGGCCAGTTAGAAGCTGTTATCTGTAGAGCTCCAGAATTTTATGGTCCCGGTAAAACCCAGAGTATAACCAACGAAATCATTTTTAACAATATTAAAAATGAGAAGAAACTTAAGGTATTTATAAAAGACAATACTTTAAGAACATTAATTTGGACTCCGGATGCGAGTAAGGCCATGGCTTTGATCGGTAACTCCCCAGATACATATAACCAAACTTGGCACTTGCCATGTGATGATGCTAGACTAACCTACAAGGAATTTATAGCTAAGGCATCCGAGATTTTTGGAAAGTCGTTTAAATACTCCGTTGTTCCAAAAATTGCATTTACAATTGGCGGTCTCTTTAATTCGCAACTTAAAGAATTACAGGAATTACTGCCTAGGTATAAACATCATAATATTTTTATTTCTACCAAGTTTAAAAATAGATTTCCAGATTTTAAGGTTACCACCTATCGTGAAGGTATCGAGAGAATAAAGAATGAATTATAGATATTTAAATCCTACAATTCATTTATTATTCATATACCTTCTTACAAACCTGCAGTTTTACAAATAACACTCTAACTAATTTACCAAATCTTAATAATTAACACTAGTTTTTTGTGAATTCACATCAACCAAAACAGCTGTAACTATGTTTTACATGATTCTAAATTAAAAATTCAGCTAAAATTTCTGATAAAAAACTAGACAAGTACGGTAATTCAATTTCCCTCCTTAAAAGAAAATTTAAAATTTCTTATTATTACTACTACGGATTATATAGAAAGAATGTGTGCTTAACTATTATTCTAGTTAAGATTTTACAACATAGAAATCCTATCAATTTATTTACATCAATATTTTTTTAATTATTGGTCCAAATATTTTTTCAACCACAGTTCATAAAATATACCGAACAACTAAGAATCAACTCAACCTATTGACCCAAAATGAAAAGAAGAAAGTTTTTTGAAAAATCTGTAAAAGCAACTCTAGGTGCAAGTGTTATACCGCTGACCGGATATTCCAACGAATCGGAAAAAGTAAATAGTACAGGTACTTCACCAAAAAAACCATTTGGAAATACAGACCCCAATCAATGGCACCAAATGGGTACGGGCAAAAAGCCAAGACCGGACAGACGTAAAACGGAAACTTATGATGTTGCCGTAATAGGTGGTGGAGCTGCAGGCATGTGTGCCGCAATAGCAGCTGCAAGAAACGGCTCTAAGGTAGTTTTAATTCAAGATCGCCCCGTATTGGGCGGTAATTCCTCAAGCGAAATCCGTGTTCACCTTAACGGAGTAAATCACTTAAGAAACGGTTTACCAGAAAGGGAAACCGGTATCATAGAGGAGATACTTTTACACAATCGCTTTCATAACCCACAAGACTCCTACCCCGTTTGGGACCATATTCTTTACGACTTTATTACCAAAGAAGAAAACCTTCATCTTAAATTGAATACCACGGCAATTAGGTCCGTAATGTCAGAGGATGGTAAGATTAAGGCCGCATATTGCTGGCAATTGACCACTGAAACAGAATTTACCATTGAAGCAGAAATTTTCATAGACTGCTCTGGTGACGGCCTACTAGGTGCTACCGCCGGTGCACTTTACAGAACCGGAAGAGAAGCCTCTTCTGAATTTAACGAGAAATATGCACCCAAAGAGGCAGATGGTTGGCAAATGGGCTCTACCGTACTATTGGGTTCAAAAGACATGGGTAGACCTATGCCTTTTGAACCGCCACATTTCACCCTTAAATATGACGCGGAAAAATCTCATAAAGGAAGACAATTAAAACCTTTTGAACTAGGTTTTTGGTGGGTAGAGGTAGGTAGTGATGAAGATATAATTGGTGAATTTGAAGATAACAAACATAAACTTTTAGGATATGCCTATGGGGTTTGGGACTATATGAAAAACTCAGGTAAATTCCCTGAAACAGAAAACTATGCTTTAGATTGGGTTTCTTCATTACCTGGCAAAAGAGAAAGCCGCAGATTTATTGGCGATTATATCCTTAGCGAACCAGATTTGTTGAAGAACAAACAGTTTAAAGATGCAGTGGCCTTTGGCGGTTGGTCCTTGGATGAACACAACCCTGGCGGAATTGAAAACCTTAAAGAACCGCCCAGTTACTTTCATGAAGATTTTGAAGAGCCGTACCAAATACCATTTCGTTCCCTATATTCTAAAAATGTTCCAAATCTGTTATTTGCCGGCAGAAATATTAGTCAGACTCATATAGCCTTGTCATCTTCGCGAATTATGGCTACATGTGCGCTTGAAGGGCAAGCAGTAGGCACTGCGGCAGCCTTGTGTGTACAAAAGAAGGTGCTACCGCGTACTTTAGGTAACGCACATATTAACGATTTACAAGAGCAATTGATAAGGGACGATGCATTTATTCCCAACAGACCTGCAAATGACAGCACAGATCTGGTTAAACGAGCAGCATTGATATTTGGCTCTAGTACATCTTCTGGCAATGCACAACTATTGAACGATGGTTGGTCCAGAGATTACAATGACAAACCACATCATTGGCAATCTGACGGACTACCTGCGCATGTTCAAATTGAATGGGATGACCGTATAAATATCTCACAGCTTGAGTTAAAATGTGATACCAATGTAAAACGAAATTTAATGCTACGTAGAGATAGTTTAGAAAATGATGTGTATACCACTAAGGTTCCAAAGGAACTACTACAATCCTTGGATATAGAAGCTCGTATAGATGGTAATTGGGTTAAAATAGGTAGTATAGATAAAAACAGAACCCGCTTGATCAAATTCAATTTTGAAACCATAGAGACCACAGCGGTCCGTATAAATTTAAAAAGTACCTATGGCGCAGATCATGCCAAATTATTTGAAGTAAGATGTTATAGTTAACTTGAATATAACATATGAAGCACATCATCTATTTCGCCACATTTTTTTGCCTTTTTATATGGGTCAGCATTATTTCTACAGATGAAATCAAACATACATTACATGTTATTCATAAAGGCATCAGTTTTACTGAGCCTGTTGCTTGCACATTGGTAGAAATAACCAATGAAGAAGCATTACCACATGAGTTTTACATGGATGTAGAATCTGTAGTATGTGGCGATAATCAATGTAGAATAGACGTAGTTCGCATTTATTGGGATGAACTGGGACGGTTTAACAAACTTGTGCTACCTGATGATGTAGCATTGGAAAAATCTGAAGGCGAAAGTTTTACCGAAGATGATTACAAAAAATTACATAGAATATTAAAGAATGAAAATTCTGCTCTAAAAGATGTTTATAAAGATGAAATTGTAGGAACGGTAGGCAGTGAAGGTGTAGATGCAATGTCCGGTGAAACCATTTTACTAGAAAAATCGGCTTATGTAAAAGGAGCGGTCTGGACCTGCTATTCCCTCTGGCATTGGGCTCACGGAGATGTAAAACGGCACATTAGAGATATTACCGGAAACTCATATTCCACCAAGCAATTGTTATCTTTTTTAAGTAAAAAGGATTATCAGCTCTTTGCACTTGAACAATTAACTAGAAAAAAAGAGTTTTCAGATAATACGGTCACTGCCATTTTAAACGCAATAAGAAATAATCCTGAACTATTGAGAGCCAGCATGCGGTACTGGAATAGTGCTCCAGGCAATATATACCAATACAGTGCCGAACAATTATTACCTATGGCCAACTCTGCAAATAAGATCTTATACTTAACCGATATTTTACACACTGACCAAAAAGTAAATACTGCCTTTATCAATAAAATAAATTCTTTGATATCTGAATTCAGCTATCAAGAAATTGATCTATATTTAAGTATTCTAAAAGAAAAGAATTTAATTACGAGCAAAACTACTTCACAATTAACCTCGCTTTTAAAAACAGATAATTTTCTAATAGCCCGTAGGGTGTATTACTTTTTAAAGTCACAAGAATTGTCCGCAGATGATAAATTAATAATTGAAGACTTTTATAAGCAATGGAAAAGTAAACTCTAGACCAGTAGTACTAGTTTTCAAAACCATCTATTGCCTTTTATTTTAATACTTATTTGAAATTTTCATTTATGCCTTTGGCTGTGCCTGTTTAGTTCAATGAACTATAAGAGAATATCTTATTAAGATTAATAACTAAAAGATAACTAATGAGTATTATTTTATCCGTAGCTTAGATACTGGAAATTGTACTCCGGCAGGGTCATTGAAAACAAACTTAAAATGCAAACCAAGCACTTTTTAAATAACATATTTTCTACCGATACATTTACAAAAAGCCAGCTAGATATAATTATTCCAAAATTTAAAAAAGTAAGCTTTTCAAAAAATGAATATCTGTTAAAAGAAGGTAAAATTGAAAACCATTATTGGTTCATTGAAAGTGGCTTTGCCCGTTCTTTTGTAAATGACACGAAAGGAAATGATATAACTACCAACTTTTATGGTCAAGGAGAAATTGCAATAGACTGGTCATCGTTTTTTCTTCGCAATCCCACAAGAGAGAATATACAGGCTTTGACGGACATTAATTGTTGGCAATTAGATTTTGAAACCTTTCAAGAACTATTTCATAGCATAGAGCCGTTTAGGGAACAAGGTCGGAAAAAACTAGTCAGTTCTTATTTTAGTCTTAAAAATGAACGCGTATCGTTTATAGCAGATGAAGCAAAAGAACGCTATTTACGTTTAATACAAGAGAAACCACATATAATTAAAAACGTTTCTCTACAGCATATAGCCACCTATTTGGGTATTACCAAATATTCCTTGAGCCGTATTCGCAAAGAAATTACATCATAAAATCCGTTTTTGCCATAAGGCAACTTTTTAGTTGAAAATCAAGAATATATTTGACGTAATAGTTAAACAAATATTCATCAATTTTTAATCTACCGGATTATGAAAAGTATATTCCATAAGGATACCAACTCTGAATTAATAGAGCGCATAGATAAATTGCAAGAAAAGGACCATGCGCAATGGGGCAAAATGAATACCTACCAAATGTTGAAACATTGCACATTGAGCGAAGAATTGTTTCAAGGTAAAAAGAAGTACAAGCGCTTGTTCATAGGCAGGCTGTTTGGTAGTACGGCTTTAAAAGGTATTGTAAGGAACGAAAAGCAAATGAAGAAAAATCAACCTACACATCCGGCATTCAAGATAACCGGTACGGGTGATTTTGAGAATGAAAAAGCCAAATGGATCAATTTATTAAATAACTATACCAATTTTGAAAATTCTCCCCTCACCCATCCATTCTTCGGAGAAATGACTTATGATGAAATTGGCATATTCGTATACAAACATACGGATCATCACTTAAGACAATTTAATAGGTAACTATATGCTACAGACCACATTTATAATACTTACGCTGTTGACCATGTTCTTATTATACAGAGGAACGGGAAAAAATAAGCAGGTAGTTTTTCTAATCTTTTTTTGGCAACTAATAATAGGTTTTTTATCATTTACCGAAGTATTTAAAAATACCCCGTTGTTATTTCCATTGGCAATTGTTGGCACTATTATAATTACCGTTTTTTGTGTAAGCAAATTGGCAACAGAAAAACTGAACACAGACTATCTACTAGGCATTCATATGATAAGAATTCCGGTAGAACTATGCTTGTACCAACTTTTCCTAGATGCACAAATTCCTAAAATAATGACTTTTTCAGGGTATAATTTTGATATTTTAATAGGAATATCAGCGTTGGCATTAGTGCTGTATCGATTTCTAAAAAAAAAGGATATCAGCAAAAGGTATTTTAAAACTTGGAATATAATTGGGATCTTATTTCTTTCCAGCATCGTTATCATTGCCATATTATCTGCTCCCTTACCTATTCAGCAATTCGCCTTTGACCAACCTAATATTGCACTTTTAGAATTTCCATATAGCATGTTACCTACTTGCATTGTTCCCATAGTGTTCATCTCCCATATAATGTTGTTGAAAAAACTATAGTACCAACTGTTGATATAGCACAAGGCAACAATTTATCGTGTAGGACAAGACTAGTCTTGTATGAACAAACCCTTTAATATCAGTATCATAAGCTATTAAAGATTTAAAATCACGTATTCCTATTTTAACTTAAATTTTTAAATTTTTAAATAACGGCGTAGTATTTTTAGCACAAACACAGCCATTGCCAAAACATTCTATATTTTTATTTGCAGCCGTACTAGCCTCGTTTTTAGGGTTTGGTCAAGATAATGTCATACTATTAAAGGGTAAAGTTACAAGTAGTAAAAATGATATAACTAACGTGCTGGTCGTTAATCTTAATTCTAAGAAATCTACCATTACAGATTCTTTGGGGTTATTCTCGATTGAGGTTAAATTAAAAGACTCGCTTCGCATTCGTGCAGTGCAATACCTACCAAAAGATATAGTAATTAGCAAATCTCACATGAATAGTAGTATGATAACTATTCAACTCATTGATAATATTATTGATCTAAATGAAGTTACAGTTACGCCCTATAATTTAACCGGAGATATTGACAGAGATATAGATAGATTGCATTTAGAACCAACCGTAACATCCTATTCTTTGGGACTACAAAATGCAGATGTAACCAAAATGACCCAAAGCGAAAGGCTGTTACAAGAAGCTGATAGAGGAAAATATGTTAGTCTACAAACAATGGATGAGTATGGTAAATTGAACGAGATATTGAGTTACGTAGGTTTGAGTGTAAAGGTCAACACCCATAAAATCATGAATAGGTTCTCTGGCAGAACCAAGTCACTTGAGGAAATGGTAAAGCGTGATGAAAACATGGCTTTGGAAAAAGAAATAATTTATAAATTTTCAAAGCAAACGATAGCGGAACAATTTAACATTCCAGAATCTAACGTAAACGGCTTTCTCACCTATTGCCTTTCGCAACCTGATTTTAATGATTTATCCAATTCAAGAAATATGTCAGAAATTTGGACTTACCTTGAAACTAAAAGTACAGATTTTAAGCGTTTGGATATATCCAAAGAGTAATACGAATTCTAAAAAATTACCGTATTTGTAACCAATGACATTTTCTAACTTACAAATGAGATGAAAGATAAAAAGTAAGTTACAGTAAAAACATACCTAATGTTAGACTATTTTAAAAAATATATAGAGAAAAATACAACTTTACCTAAAGAGCTTTTAGATACTGTAACAAATTGTTTTCATTATTTTGAAGCAACAAAAAATGAGATCATAATTCCACAAAATAAAATCAGTAAAAAACTATTCTTTGTTAAGAAAGGTTGTCTTCGTGTGGTTTGTACCAGGGATAATGGTCAAGAATGGACAAGACAAATTGCAACCGAAAATGATTTTATTACCATTTTTCCAAGTTTTATAGAGCAAAATATCAGTGCTTCTTATTTACAGGCTGTAGAAACTAGCTCATTATATTATATTTCACATAAAGATTTTATACAACTGAATGCCACAATACCTGCTTGGAGGCTGTTCTATACAAGGGCTTTAGAAACAACTTATGCCAATAGTATAAAGAGAATAGAACAACTAATAACAATGAGCGGCAAACATTTATATGATGATTTTAGAAGCAACCAAAGTGAACTGATGGCAAGGTTGCCGAACAAGGTTCTTGCCAGTTATCTTGGATTGACCCAAGAAACGCTAAGTAGGTTGAAAGCCAAAAAACAATAAAATTGATAAAAGTCAATTTTATTTTAAATGAATGACGATAGTTTTACCAAAAAAACAAATGGATTACAAAGTACTACTAAATGCTTTTAGAGCACTATCTTTTTTAATTCTGTTTTCATGTAAAAATGACCATGATGTACCACCTACTTTTAAAACTTATTTAAAGACACATACTTACGCTATAGGTCAATCTAAAATGGTAATTACAGACGCTACCAGAAATAGGCCGCTAATTACCGAGATTTGGTATCCTACCAAGGATACCACTAAGGTAAATGCAACTTTGGATTATCCTTTTAAATTACCGCCTACTTCAAAAGACGCAGCTTTTATAGCTAATAAATTTCCACTTATTCTAATATCTCATGGTACTGGCGGTAATAGAATAAACCATTCTTGGTTAGCAAGCGAGTTGGCATCTAACGGATATATTGTTGCGGCTATTGATCATTACGGTAATACTTACGACAATAAAATTCCTGAAAATTTTGTAAAAGCTTGGGACAGGCCCCTTGATGTCAGCTTTACTTTAGATCATATTTTAAACAACTCCAAATTCAAAAACATCATTGACCCTTCAAAAATTGGTGTTGCCGGGTTTTCTTTAGGTGGTTATACTACCATTGCCCTAGCCGGCGGGGAAATTGACTACGAGGCATTATCTAATTTTTCTAAAACGGACGAAGGTAAAAACGAATGTAATACCCCTGAGTTTGGTGATATATCTAAATATATGAACCCTAAAATCATTGAGGAAGGCAATACTACCTTTAGACATTTGAAAGATAATAGAATTACAGCTTTTGTAGCAATGGCACCCGCCATAGGTCAAGGTTTTGTACATGAAGATCAATTGTCAAAAATCAATGATTCCATTTTGATCATCAGCGCAGAAAATGACTCTAGGGCACCGGTTAAAACCAATGCCGGGCACTATCATAAAATGATCAAAAAATCTAGACATATAATATTACCAGGTAAAGTTGGCCATTATGTATTTATGAACGAAGCTAAATTGGTATTGGAAAAAGAAGCTCCTTTCCTATTTAAGGATGATGCTACAGTTAACCGTAGAAAAATACACAACCAAGTCTCTAAAAGCGCTCTCAAATTTTTTGAAAATCAATTTTACTAACTCAAAAGTCTAGATTGTAATACATGAAGCTATAGAGTGGATCATTCCTAGTGACTAAAAACTAAAGGAACATCATAAACTTGATGTTAACCTTAACATGGTAGAACTTAAAGAATATAACCAACGTAACTGCTCCCAAATAAGTTGTTCTTCTTGGTGCTTACGCTTTACGGCAACATTATCTACGTTACTTAAGTTAACGTTTTCAGATTCAAACTTTGGTAATTGTTCTTCAAACAACACTACCTCATCTAAATTTAATTTATTGTCGTTCTCAGCTACATTGGCCAGAGAATTTAATACAAAAGAAAGATTTTCATCGATCTTACTTACTATACCGTTAAAACGTTCAGAAGCTTCAGTGGTTGTATGATGCTGAATATATATACTTAATGATGCCAACGAGGATAAAAAGTTATGGTTCAACTCTACCAGTTCATAGATCTTGTTTAAGTTCTTTTGTTTTGAATGTGGTTCCTGTGTCATTCGCTGAAAGGCGGAACTCAGGTTAGAAGTCTCTAGGAATGCATTTTTACGTGCCAAACGATAACTGGTAGGTACATTACCTTTGTGGATATAAAAATCAGCAATTTTCGCCAGATATACTTTATTGGCTTCAACACTTTTGGTAACATCTTTCTGTATTTCTTCAAAGCTCCAACTAGGCCATAAAAATAAAAATCCTACATAGGACAATGCGGCGCCCAAAAGCGTATCAATAATTCGGTATTGAATTACGGTCATTACATCTGGTTGTAAAATACCGTAGATAAACACAATGCTGAGGGTAACATATATGGCAGATGCCTTGTAATTCTTTTGTAGCATGGATAGTGCAATAACAAACGAAATCAATGCCAAGGTTGCATACACATATACATCTTGTACCAAATAAACAATTACCGTAGCAATGGCACCGCCAATTAAAGTACCGGTTGTACGATCTTTAGATCTTGTCTTGGTAAGACCATAGTTAGGCCTCATGATCAAGATAATGGTCAGCAAAATCCAATACGGATTTTGAAAATCGAATAAATTACCTAGTACAAAACCGATCATTAAAGTAATTGCCATACGTAACGAATGCCTAAAGATAGTAGACCTAAAACTTAAGTTTCGCAATAGAATGCGCGGACTATAATCTTGAGAGATCAAGAATCGCTTTAAAATTTCCTTATCGATAAATTCTTCTGATGCAACATCGTGATCACTTAACAGCCACTTTATACGTTTCAGTTTATCGAACTGCTTTTCTTGGTATTCCAAAAAATTCTGAAACATTATATATGCTTCGTATGCCTTTGCATCCTTAGTTTTTATAAGGTCTTCTATTTTTGTTCGTATTTCATCAAAACGCGCATTTAGCTTATCATGTTTGGGTAATTTACTGGGCTTGTTACCAATCTTTGCAATGGTCCGTAATTGCTTTGCCATTTGAAATATGAGGTTTTGAAACAGTTTGGTAAATTCAGGATACATTTGAAACTGCTTATCCATTTTGGTATAGTTGACCGGATTAGCACCTGCAGTCTCTAACATTTCTATTAGTTGTACCAAAACCAGCACCCGTTTACCATTGTATACAGATCTACCAGAATTTTTACGTGATAGTATAAGAATTTCGCGAAGTGTCTCGTGTTGTTCGGTCAATTGGCTCTGCATCAAGAACAAGCTTTTTAGTAGCTTTTTTCTATTAGAATGCCCATCTATAAGTTTTCCTCGCTTTTTCATCAACTTACCGGTACTGGCTATAGTTTCATATAGGATCTCTTCTGTCTGTCCTTTAGGGTTTATTTTATACCAAAGAAGAGATACTGCCAAATACCAAAGTCCGCCAAGACCTACCAATAAAGAATATTCATAAATTTTTAACTGGCCAGGCGTATGGGCAAAGCTTAATATCAATGCCAACAATCCTGAAAAACTAATGAGGGAAGCTCTAAATCCGTAAGATGAAATTAAAGAAATACCAAAACTAGTTACCCCTAAAATCAGCAAAGAAAGCCAATTGGAGTAATGAACATAACCGCCAATAAAACTAACGACCATAACCAAGGCAGCAGAAAATAAAATACCGTATACCTTATGCTTAAGACTACCGTTAACATCACTGGGGTTACACCAAAAAGCTCCAAAACAGATAGCCACACCGATCTCTGCATATCCTGTTACAATACCAATTGCCAATGGTGTTACTACGGCAATTACCTTAAGCACGGATTTAGAAAAACTTGTGCTGCTAAGAAACTGTAACAGTTCTTTAAAAGATGTTGTAATGTAATCTTGAATTTTGCCCAATACCGTAAGAATGTACCACAAAGATACACTTTGGTAATAACAGGCATTGACTACATAAAAACAAAAAGTGCTGAGATAACCTGATCTCAACACTTTTATGAAACTTAACCAATAAACCTAAATTTTTAATAGTATTATCTGTAATGCACGGCTATTTGTGCAAGTTGACCTACAATTTTAACGGAGTCTTTCATAGAAAGTTTAGAACCATCTGCATGGATCCATCTTTTAAGCGGTTGTTCACATATCATATCTTTAACGATAGTTTTACCGAAATACTTTTTCATTCTCATGAACAGTTCCACATCAAAAAGCCATTTGGTAACAAACTTTTTATTGAACATTTTTGAGGCAATTTCCCTATCCATTACTTTGGCACCACATTGAGTGTCCTTAAAAGGCATTCCCAAAATAGTTTGAATGATCAAGTTTATGGTAGTACTTATAATTTTACGGGCAGATTCCTTTGTGATATTGGCACCCATTCTTGCAATACGGGAACCACTTACTATTTTAAAATCTGAACTTTCAATAGTTTTTACCAAATCATCAAAATCCCTAAAATCCGTAGAAAGATCCGCATCTAAAAAACCTATATAATCTAACTGTTTATCTTTTACCAAATGAAGAATGCCCTGCCTTACAGCTTCTGCCTTACCACCATTCTGTTTACAGTTGTAGATACTGATATTATCAGGGTTCTCTTTTTTTAGTTCCTCAAGAACCGCCAATGTATTGTCCGTACTACCATCATTTACAAAGCATAAACGATACCCTAAATTTTTATGGGCAAAATCTTTGAATGCTTCACTTGAAAGTCGCTCTTCCTCATTATAACAAGGTATGACCACACCAACACAATTCTTTTGTAGTATACGTGTATCGGATTTTTTTGATTCAACAACGGTCTTGGTTTTAGGTGCCCCAATAATTCTCTTAATTCTAGCTGCCATCTCATCTAAACTCACTGGTTTTTTAAGATAATCGTTTACGCCCAAAGAAAAATTCTGCATGATAAGCGACTCGTCCGTATTACCGGACATTACTAAAATTGGCGTATCGTTTCGCATAAATAATCGAATATATTTTACCACTTCCGTACCGGTACATGAAACAAGTTCAGTTCCGGACATCTCGGGCATATTCATATCAAGTAATACCAGATCCGGTTTAAAAGAATTAAATAACTGTATACCAGTTTCTATTGAATTGGCGGTCTGTACTTGGTAACCTAACTCTGACAGTCGTTTCTCAACAGAGAGAAGAATAAGCTTTTGGTCGTCTATAGCTAAAATTTTCATACGCTTGGTTATGATTAGTAATGGTTAACAGTGACAAATCTACATACCAAGTACTAAAATCAGGAAACCGACAAGATGGCTGACAGTTTACTGTAGACGAATGGTTTATTACAATAGACCACAATAAATTATGCTTTTTAAACAACAGACCACACAACGGTATATCTTATAATAGCTATTGAAATTGTAGGTATTCTATTATTAAAATTTAAACTAATCCCTTTTAATTGTAATCATCATCTTATATATTTAATACCTTTATATTGAATTAGATTCTAATACAAGCATTGAAAAAAAAAACCAACACTCTTTTAATACTGGCATTAATAGTAGGTCTGGCTTTTCATGGTTCAGCTATTTTCTTTACGTTAGAATCTACTTATGATGCCTTAATTCATTTATTCTTTGCCGACCATTATGCCAGTAGCTGGTTTGACCCCTGGGAGTATAGATGGTATACGGGTTTTACCGTACAGTCCTATCCGCCATTGGTACATCAGCTCATAGGCATTCTCTCATATATTGGCGGCTTAAAATTTGGCATGTATACCGTTGCCCTAATAGCCATAGTACTTTTTATAACCGGTGCATATAGGTATACCCTTTTAATGACCGGAAGCCGAAGAATAGCAGGCTATGGTGCCGTAATGGCCGTTTTCTCATCAACGTTCGTAGAGACCTTACATATTTTTGGGCAACTGCCAAGCGTTTCTGCATTGTCCATCTTATTACACGCAATGACAGAAATATACTTGTGGATCAAAACAGGTAAAACGCGTTATTTTATTACATCGGCAACCATGCTTGCGGTTACGGTAACCTCACATCATGTTACGCCCCTTTTCGGTATGGTATTCTTCATTGCACCTTTAATGGGCATGGCGGTTATGGATGCCGCCAGGGAAAAAGTAGCATCGTATAAAGCGCTTACCTTTAAAGTTTTCTGGGGTACCACATTACAGCATTTTTGGCGAATTGCGAAATTTGGCGGAACGGCAATATTTTTGCTCGTATTCTGTATTTTTCCATATTGGTATAACTCTAAAAGAAACCCCATTACACAAGTTGCCATACCACATGGGTCAAGAGACAATTTCTTGGAAATAACGTCATCAGGTCTTGTGTTCTTTCTGATTCCGTGGGGCGTATTCCTTTTTATACTACCCTATTTCTTTTACAGATATTTTAGTAAAAGGTATGTTTTTTTCGGCTTATCGTTTACCCTATTGACCATACTGGGAACGGGAGGCACCACCCCCATACCACGTCTCATGTTGGGCGAAATGGCATTCAATATTTTAACTTTGGATAGGTTTACCTTATGGGCCACCATTATGGCGCTTCCCATATTTGCAGAATTTGCCTACCGGATGGTAGAAGGTGACCTAAAAACCTTGATACAGGAAAAATTCGGCGGGGTCTACCATAGAGTCTTGGGCGGACTGATTGCCGGAGGAATGCTTTTTATGGTATTGTTTACCATGACATTAGGCTATTTTAGACCCTCGCAGCCCGCTAAAATTAAAATGCTGCCCATAGTAAACTTTTTGGGTGCGGATTCACATGATTCATGGCGCTATCTACCGTTAGGTTTCGGTGATCAAATGGCATGGCTGTCCGCCCAGAGCGGAGCCATGACGGTAGATGGCAATTACCATTCTGCAAGGCGACTGCCAGAGTTGACTACCCGGGCCATTGAAAGAATAGAGAATTCTAAATTTAGGGGTGTAGAAGGTATTGGTTCTTTACAACAGTTTTTGACCGTACCTGAAAAATACAACTTAAAGTATATTTTCTCTAACGATAAATTTTATGACCCCATACTCTACTATTGTGGTTGGCAACGTTTACAGCAACTAGAAAACGGAATTATGGTATGGGAAAAACTAAATGTTGCCCCAATACCACAAATAATGCCCAAGCAAGATGTACCCACTATCATGAAGATCATGTGGGGTGTTATACCGTTGACCACCGTGCTAATAGCCATATTCGTAAATATTCAAATGATATGGGTAAGACTTTTAAAATCTAGAAAAACGCCGGTACACTCTTTTATGAAATTAGAGTTGCCTTACAACAAATTTCCTTCCAAGTTATTGACCTTTTCCCATTGGTGGGCATTGGTAGTGCTTATCTGCATAGGGTATGGCATGTATATTTTTTACGTAAAGAACGTTGCACAATTATCTCCAAACAACGTAGTAGAATCGTATTATGATGCATTGGACTTTAAAGAGTTCTCCACTGCACACTCCTACTTAGATCCAGAAGACAATATAGACATAGCGCAGTACATGCTAGAAGTTTCCGTTACAGATGGCATATTAAGCTCTTATGCAAAACTAGATTCTTTGGGCATAGAAATATATGATGAGACCGAAAATAGCGCAAAGGCAAAAGTTGCCACTAGATGGATCACGCCTTTAGAAAATGTTTTTAATAACGATTATCATGAATTGGTAAAACGTAAGAACAAATGGTACATTAAATCTAAGAAGGTAGACAACGATATTCCGCCAGACCAGTTATTTACTGCCAACGGCACAACCTATTACAACCATGGTAGACGAAAAATAACTACTCAAGAAACCTACCATGAAGATGTTCTAAAACAGCCGGTACTAGAAATTTTATCTGCAAAATTGGTTAAATACAAAGGGCAGTACAGTGTTATAGGAGAGCTACAGAATGTAGACAATACACCTGCAGATGTGGTCATAAAGGCTACTTTGTACAATGACGATGACAAAGAGCTGGCAAATTACAATGCCAAACATCAAATTAAACATAAGCTAATGCCCAAGGAAACTACGACCTTTAAAATAAATTTTGAAGGTATAGCGTGGTCGTCCACTAAAGATACCTTGCCCCCTACTTTTGACCCGGACCAGTTTACACCTGTCAGTTTTGAAGAACAACCTACCAAGTTCAATTTACAATCTGCCGGAAATACCGCAAATACAGATTTGTATAAACACGTGGCATTACAAAATCTTAAATATACCGATCAAGGTTTTGAAGGCATTTTGTTCAATTCTGGCGTACAAGAAGTTACCATACCGCAATTGATCATTTCTTATTATGATGAAAATAGTGAACTATTGTGGGTAGATCATAAATTTATTACGGAAGGTGTACGCATTCAACGCAAACAATTCTTTAATTACAAACCTTTGGCATTAGATAGTTTAGAGATTATAAGTAGCAGTTTAGAAAATTGTTTTGTAAACGGGTTGCCCAATAAAGCCATTGCGGATAAAATTTTTCCTGACAGAAAACTGATTCATGGCAAACAGCAGACCCAACCTTTTAAAGGCAAAGGCTATGACTATTTAAAATTTGAGATCAATAGTTATATAGGTAATCCAAAATAGTATGGACGGTAAAATTTTATACATTTTAGCATTTATACTACTTGGTTGTTCCAATAAAAAAGAAGAACAAACCACCTCATTTACCAAACCCGCGGTAGAAATAATTTCCAATACCACCAACAGTATTGCGGGTGAAGCAATTACACTCGTATTCAAAACTGAAGCAGATGTTAACACTATTAAACTGTACATAAAAAATGCATTTGGCAGTACGTTTTTGTCTCCCACGATATCCGAAAACGAAAATATTGTATTCCACATTCCTAAAAACTACACTAGAATTGCCGGTCCGTGTAAATGGAAACTACTGCTAGAAGGGCACAACATACAAGAGGGGAAATTTGATGTTGCAACCAATGCGCCTAAAGCTACATATATAGAATCATATTTTGGTCCACGTAGCGTTACAGCAGGTTATAATGATTACTCTATGTTAACCATTGCCCCTACCGATGCTTTCGACAACCCCTTGGATGACGGCACCAAGATTACAGTAAAATATCAGTTTCAAGAAAATATCGATGAAACAGAAATTGAAACAGAAAGTTTTTTTGCTTTTTACAATGTTAGGTCCACTTTAAAATCTGGCAGAATATTGGTAACCGCGGAATGTAACGGCACGACCTCCAAAGAACTTGCTACGATCGTATATCCGGATAATGCCACAGATTTTACTATAAGCGGTACTAGCGCACATAATTATGCGGATGGCAACCAAATAATCACCTTTACTTCAGATATCATCAAAGACAAGTATGGCAACATTGTAACTAATGGTACATTGGTAACCTTTGTTATAAAAACGGACAAAGATGCTTACCTATATACCATAGGGACAACCATAAACGGTATAGCCGAAGCAAAAACACTACACCCAGATGAAGCTGCCAATTGGGAAATACAGGCATTTGTAACCGGAGCCGCGGAAAGCAACACTACCAACTTTACTTTTAACGCTGCTATTAAAGACTACCCCGTTCATTTTTCAAAAGGAAATAGAAATTTGGATATTGGACCGTTTGAAAGTTTTATGAAACAGTTAATACCTGATGGGCTATTGACACAATTGGATATTTACGATGCTAATGGTACATATATAGACACTAAAAAAACAACATCTAAAAACGGAGTATGTACAATATTTTTAGGCGAGCATTTTCTTGAAGATGGCGACTATATTTTAAAATTGACCGCTGCAGGTATTACAAAAGAATTCAGAAAGAATATTCATGGCGATACAGTTAAATAAAACACTATACAGAACTGTGTTAATAGTCACATTCTTGGCTATCAACACACTAATAATATATGGAATAGGTGCTGCTTGGACCTTTATGAATACCGGTGCGGACAAAACTTCTATGCTGCATTTAGAGGTACCTATGGAAGATGTTTACAAGCCAAACCTCAACTGGACAAATTTAGACAACCCGGGCCGTCCTATGGAAAAGCAAGCCTTGGGTGAGATTACCAATGATTATATGAATGCATGGCACGTAAGAAATATTGCCTACAAAAAAAATGACCGTTACGGAATTGAAGATTTTTATACGGACAGTGCACGTGTAAGACTATATGACATAATAGACTTAAATCTAAAGAACAATCATTGGTACAAACGTACCACGCTAAACCACAATCCGGCATTGGATTTTTATACGGCAGACGGTACCATGGTGGTGTTCAAAGACCATAATGTTGAAGAGTACCAAGAAGCCTATGAGGGCGAAAGTCTTCTTTTTAAGGAAAAAGACACGACCAGCTACCAGGTTATGATGCTGTTGGAGGACGGATTTTGGAGAATTAGACATCTAAAGGAAATTGCCGCTCCTATTGACACTTCCAAAATAAAAAAACGAAATATAGAGGCGCAACTTAAAAAAATCAATACTCAAAAAGGTCTTAACTACTATCCTAAAGACTCCCCTTGGGATACTTTTGGCAAACGTTTTAACGACACCATCATAGAAAAAGATTTTGAAATAATACACGATATGGGTTTAAATACAATTCGTGTTTTTATTCAATATGAGGATTTTGGCAAAAATAGGGTCGATGCAAAAAAGCTTGACCTTTTAAAGAAACTATTGGATAAGGCAGAAGACAACAACTTGGATGTTCTTATAACCCTATTCGATTTTTATGGAGATTATGATATTTCTAATTGGACATTGACCCATAGACATGCAGAAGCAATTGTAAATGCGGTAAAGGACCATCCGGCTCTTGTAGGGTGGGATATTAAAAATGAACCCGATCTGGATTTTGAATCTAGAGGGAAAGAAAATGTCTTACAATGGCTAAAACAAATGATTTTAGAAATTAAAAATTGGGATACCAAAAACCCGATTACTATAGGTTGGTCTAGTCCAGAAGCTGCTTTAAACCTATCTGAAGAAGTTGATTTCATTTCTTTTCATTATTATAAACAACCTGAATATTTTATAGAATCGTTTAAAATTCTAAGGTATTTAACACCAAACAAACCTATTGTGTTACAAGAATATGGAGAATCTAGTTATGACGGTATGTGGAGCTTATTTTCTGGCTCTAACGAAAAACAGGCAGCTTACTATAAAGAAATGCAAGGGTATCTAGCACAAGAGAACATTCCATATCTATTTTGGACACTTTATGACTTTAAAAAAGTACCTAGCTCAGTTGCAGGTAGCTTACCTTGGCGAACAAAAAAACAACATTTCTTTGGTGTTTTAGATTCTGTAGGAAATAAGAAACCCTCATATTATGAATTGGTTATAAAAAATAACACGAAATAATGGTATAAAAAAAGGCTGGTTACCACACCAGCCCTCAAATACTAACCATATCGATTCTTAGTGAACCAATTTTTTCTCCACAGCGGCTATATCTATATTAAAACCGGTTTCTTTAGACTTTTGTATTGCCTTAAAATAGTCTATATACATCTGTGTAATAGCGGACATTGGTAATGAGCATGCCGCTTTATAATTTTGTTTTGCAAGTTGTACACGGTACGTGTCGTCCGTAATAATTTTTTCAATGGCATTTGCCAATGACGACGTATCATGCGCATCAAAAAACTCGCCAACATAGCCTTCTTCTTTTACCAAAACACTTAAATCACCTAAATCTGGTAGCGCTACTGCATTACCATAACTACCTGCTTGATGCAATACGCCAGAACTGCCAGTGGTAGAAGTATATGGAAAAACGGTAACAGCACTATCTCCAAATATTTGGGGCACATCTTCTTCCGCTACATAACCAGTATATCTAATTTGTGGTACATGACTATATTTCTGCTTCATTTCTTCCAAATATCCAGGTGTATTGGGGCTATCCGTACCTGCAATGACAATTTCAATATCTTCATTGGTACGAGCTCTAATTTGTTCTACGGCCTCTATGAGAATTTCAACCTTTTTGTAGGTACCGAATTTACCGAATGCCATTACTTGTTTAGGACCTTCAGGAAGTTTAAAATCTGGTTCCGGGGGAGTTTCAAAAGCTCCATGAGGTATCAATGCTACGTTCTTAACCTTATACTTATCTTCTAATGTAGTTACATATTTGCTTATAGTAACCGCAAGAACATCAGATGCCAAAACAAATTTTGTCAACGTTGTACCTATAAAATTATAGATACTTTGCAACACTTTATTTTTAGTAAAACCTGCATTTTCCAAATCTACCTGCTCAAGAATATTATGCAACAATGAGATGGTAGGTATACCTTTGCTCTTACAAATAAAAGGAAGCATAAGCCCTAATGCCGCAGGTATCTTTTTATCGCCAAATTTTAAAAACTGTAGATTAAATAAGACCGCATCTGGTTTTACCTTTGATATGGTCTTACTGATATTGAATATATTGCTATAACTATTAAAGCTCCAACATTCCTTTACCGTAATTTTACAACCTTCGCCCTCAAAATTTAAATCTTTAGGACCATCGGTTCTATCTGTAATCAGTATCAATTCTGTCACCTCTTCTTGCAGTCTAAAATGCTTTACCAAATAATAACCATATTCTGTTAAGGTTACTTTGCTAGGTGGGTATGCGGTTACAATGGCTAATTTCATTTGATTTGTATTTTATTAAATAGGTCTAATTTTTTTTTAATGTAGCTATACTAGATATGTATAAATAATTTATTCTTGGATGATTTTGGAATCTACTTTGTTCTTAATGATAAAAAATAAGAGTTGCGCTACCAGTAATATGACCATTGCAATAATTTGCATATGTACTACTGTTTCTAAATTATTATGATATATCATTATCAGGGCAACTTGAGAGAAACCTAATAATCCTGACAGTATTACGGGCGCGTATTGATTTAATGATAAAAAATAATAAGCAAATATGTTCGATATAGCGAACAGCGAGGTTGCCAACGCATATTTCCACAATAAATGGGCAATGGACAAATAAGCATCACCGAACATTAATGTAATAATTAGATTGGGGAAAAGAAAGCACACAAATACAATAAACGTAGATAAACCACCAATAAAGAATACATACTTAAAGAGAACGGGAGCAGTTGGCTCACCATCCTTTTGTTTCTGAATTACGGTTGGCATCAATAGCATTACGAACATCCAAGCAACAAAATAAACAACCCTACCGATCAACGCCAATGATGAATACAAGCCCGCTTGTTTATCATCAAAATAATGCTTGACCAATAGAATATCACTATTGTTTATAATAATTTGAGTAAGCTCATACCCGGCAGTTAATCCTATAAATATCCAAACCTGTTTTAGATCTGCGGCAGCTAACTTATCTTTAGAAAATACCTGAACACCTTTAAAATCTGAAGGGTATAGGCCAAACACAAAAGAAAGGGCTATACCTGTAGCAATTAATATACCCGGTTCAAAAGGCACTAAAAGCAAAAGGGCAAAAGTAAGGAGCAGTCTGCTCCACATTTCCGTTTGGTAGGTACCTGCCAATTTTCCAAAATCATGGCCTCCTTGAAATCTTCCCCTATTTACACTCATAACAAAGTATAAGGGTATGGCAACCGCAAAAATCATAAACATATAATGGTTCTGGGTATTGAACAGTTCTTGAAGATTCTTGGAAAAAATGAGAACAGCAATACCGGTAAATACGCCAAAAACCAGTGCATACCTATACATGGTATTTTTAAATGCTATCCAGGTATAATCTGTAAACAATACCGCAAATTTTGTTGTGGCCAATTGAAATGTCATTCCCACAAAAGAAAGTACCAATAGTAACGTGACCAATAATGCAGCATCTGCAAAAGCTTCAGGACCTAACAATCTACCTAATAATAAATTGTACAGGTAATTACCGCCATTTACCAACAAAGCACTACCCATAAACAATTGTTTAGGGGAGATTCGCTTAAGGGCTAATTTTATTGCTGTCATTTTAATAGGTAATTTTTGGGGGGTTAAGAGGTATGGTTATCGATAAACAACTGCAATTTTGGCAAGTTGGCCAACGATTTTCACAGAGTCTTTCATTGACAGTTTAGATCCGTCTGCGTGTATCCATCGCTTTAAAGGCTGCTCACAAATAAGTTTCACAGCTTCTTTCTTACCAAAGTATTTTCTCATTCGTATAAACATTTCAACATCGAACAGCCACTTGGTAATAAATGGTTTAGAAAACATTAGCGGTACCACAGAACGGTCCATGACCTTGGCTCCGCATTGTGTATCGTTAAACGGCATTCTTAAAATAGTACGTATGATGAGGTTAATTGTCATACTTATGATCTTACGGGCAGACTCTTTGGTAATATCCGCACCCATTCTACTCATTCTAGAACCGCTGACAATTTTAAAATCAGATTTATCAAGTGTTTCTACCAAGTCATCAAAATCTCTAAAATCCGTGGAAAGATCGGCATCTAAAAAGCCTATATAATCTAATTGAGGGTCTTTGGCCATATGTAACATACCTAAGCGTACCGCTTCTGCCTTACCGCCATTTTTTTCACAATCGTAAATACTAATATTACTTTCGTTACCTTTTCTCAGTTCTTCTAAAACTTCTAAGGTTTTATCTGTACTACCATCGTTTACAAAACAAAGATGATAACCGAGGTTACTGTGCGCAAAATCCCTAAATTCTTTACCTAAAAGGCGTTCTTCTTCATTATAACAAGGTATGACAACTCCCACGCAATTCTTTTGCAGCATTCTACCCGTACCGGCAGCGTCAGTATTAATTTCTATTACCGGTGCGCCAATTAGTCTTTTAATACGAGCACTCATTTCTGACAAACTCACAGGTTTCTTCATATAATCATCGATCCCTAGCGTAAAGCCATCCATAATTATATTCTCCTGTGTATTACCGGACATTACTAAAACAGGAGTATCCTTTCTACTGCCTGCTTTTATATATTTAACAACTTCTAGACCGGACATGTCCGGCATATTGATATCAACAAGCACCAAATCCGGTTTAAAGGAATCATATAAGTTTATGCCTTTTGTACCAGAATCAGCGGTCATTACATCATAACCTAGTTCGGTAAGTCGTTTTTCAACAGATAATAAAATAAGCTGTTGATCATCTATAGTTAGTATTTTCATGCTATAAGTAAGTAAGATTTAACTTACATATAACGCAGTATTTTACAAAAATTGTAAGATTTAAACAGATAAATAGTAAAATAATATTAAAGTCAAGTTGGTTAAACCTCTGAAACTTACCTAAAAACGGGTGTTTTTAATATCATTTACATTCAAGAAAACTTGTTTGTTAAAAATCATTTTACGTATTAAAACCACTATTATTGGTATTAAATAAAAGGGAGCAGCTAACCACACTACTCCCCTTTTCACTAAACCTAACCAAATAGTTCATGCCATTAATTCTTTTTCTACCAAAGAAACGTCTAACGTAAATCCTTTAGATTTTGCCAATTGTAATGTTTTAAAATATTCAATGTACATTCCTGTAATAGTTGACATAGGTATTGAACAAGCCGCCCTATAATTTGCCTTAGACAAATACTTTCTGTAAGAGTCATGTGCTAATATATGCTCAATGGCTTCTGCCAAGGAGGCTGCGTTTTCAGGCTTAAAGAATTCACCCTTATAACCTTCTTCTTTTACCAATATACTTAAGTCCCCCAAGTTAGGTAATGCTACTGCCTTACCGTAACTACCTGCCTGATGCAATACACCAGAACTACCTGTAGTAGAAGTATACGGAAAAACCACTACGGCACTTTCATTAAAAATGACCGGCACATCTTCTTCTGCTACATAACCTGTAAAACGTAGCTGTTCTACATGTGCATACTTCTTCTTTATACCGTCTAAATAACCTGGTGTATTAGGGCTATCGGTACCTGCAATTACAATTTCAATATCTTGGTTGCTACGTTTTCTGATCAACTCTACTGCTTCTATCATAATCTCTACCTTTTTATAGGTACCAAATTTGCCAAAAGCCATTACTTTTTTTGGTCCAGATGGTAATTTATAGTTTGGCTCTGGTGGAGTTTCAAAAGATCCGTGCGGAATTAAGGCTACATTTCTTGACTGATATTTATCTTCTAAAATAGTTTGATATTTACTTATAGTCACCGCTACAATATCTGAAGCCAATACAAATCTTGTAAGCACGTTACCGGCAAAATTATACATCTTCTTTAAAAATGTGTTAGAGGTAATACCGGCATTTTCTAAATCTACTTGTTCCAGTATATTGTGCAACAAAGAAATGGTAGGTATACCTTTTAATTTTGATATAAAGGGTAACATTAAGCCAAGTGCCGCAGGTATCTTTTTGTGCCCGAACTTTAAAAATTGCAAATTGTATAATACGGCATCGGGCTTTGCCGAGGCTATGGCTCTATTAATTTTAAAGAAGTTGGTGTAACCATTAAAATTCCAACATTCTTTTACCGTAATCTTACAACCTCCGCCCTCAAAGTTTAAATCTTTTGGACCATCAGTTCTATCGGTTATTAAAATAATTTCCGTTATATCTTTTTGAAGTCTAAAATGTTTTACCAAGTGATAACCGTATTCGGTCAATGTTACTTTACTTGGCGGATAAGCGGTTACAATGGCAAGTTTCATAAGGTTAAGTTTATAGTTCAACTGGGTTATTGTTGTTACAAATATCCAACTAAGAGAAAGAAATTTAGGGCCATATTAGGTGGATCAAGAGTTACTGTAGACGAATGGAAGAAATGCTTGGTTAAACCTTATGCAGTCTTATCCAATTATTATCTATCCTCCATATAGCACTGCTTAAATATGCCAGTTTTTATAATAGTTTTGGACATGCAAAAGCCCGAAGAGGGGGAGTTTCTTCGGGCCGGGCATAGCAACTTTTTAAATATCAAACTATCTTGTTAAGAATGGTATTATGCGTAAAATAAAGTAGCTGGGCAACCAATAAAGAAACCATGGCTATAATCTGTACCTGTACCACAATGTATAATGAGCTATGAAAAAACATGATCATAATTATTTGCGAGATACCCAAAATACCAGATAGAATGACCGGTAGGTATTGATCAAGAGATAAAAAGTAATAGGCAAATATATTTGATATAGCGAACAGCGATGTAGCCAAGGCATATTGCCATAACAATGGCGCCATGGAGAGATATGCTTCCCCGAACATTAATTGCACAATCAACTCAGGAAAAACAGCACAACATATGATAATCGTTACAGATAAGACACCTACATAACCAACGTATTTCATTAATAATGGTGCTGTAGCCTCGCCATCTTTCTGCTTTTGTACCACGGCAGGCAATAAAAGCATGACAAACATCCAAGCTATAAAATAAACTACACGCCCTATCATGGCCAGAGAAGAATAGAGACCGGCGGTAACATTATCAAAATAGTGTTTTACCAAAAGAATGTCACTATTATTAATAATTATTTGGGTAAGCTCATAGCAAGTGGTCAGTGCTACAAAACTGATTACCTTACGTTTATTCTCTTTGGATAAAGTTACTTTTTTGATAAAACTCTTTATATCTAATGTGGTAGGAATTAAGCCGAATACAAATGATAGACCAATACCTAAAGCTACAATAAAAGCTGAATTGAAAGGTAACAGCACTAACAAGCCCAAGGTGATGAACAATCTACTCCACATTTCTGCTTGATATGTCATGGATAATTTTTGATATTCCTGTTTGCCTTGATACCTTCCTCTATTAACGGACATTAAAAAATATAAGGGAACGGAAACAGCAAAGGTTTTGAACAGTAAGTCAGATTCAGTATGGAATATTTCCTGCAAATTTTTTGAAAACGCAAAAAGTATTATGCTTATTAATAAACCAAAAATTAGAGCATATTTATATAATAGGTGCTTAAGTGCCACACGATCATCATTAGAAAATAAAATAACAAACTTTGCGGTAACCAATTGAAAGGTCATACCCAAAAAGGAGAGTACCAATACCAATGTGATCAATAAAGCGGCTTCACTATACGCTTCTGGACCAAGTAATCTACCCAATATTAGGTTGTAAAGATAATTTCCTCCGTTTACTACCAGTACACTCACCATAAATACCTTTTCAGGGGAAACTTTATTCAGTACCAGTTTAATTGCCATCATGGTTATGTTTTTTTAAAGTCCTAACATAGACTTGGTTAGAGTTCAAATATCATAAAGGCTGTTATCATTTTTTAAGTGCATAAGGTAGATAACCGTTAGCTGTAGACGAACGGTAATTATCCTACTTCCAAAACGGTAAAGGCAATTTTATCTTTACAATATTGATTATGACAAATAAATCGCAATAATTACCGTTAGGTATTTGTAGTATAAATCTCACATTAATGATTAAAAAAATAGTTTTCCTTATTCTTTTAACTTCTTCACTGTTAAAAGCCCAATCTGATATGACCGAAGGTTTTGGTTTATTGGAGAAAGGTGACTTTCAAAAAGCTGAACTTTTTTTTGGTGAATACCTTAAGACAGACCCGGACAACAAAACAGCATTGCTCTGTTATGGCCGGGCAGTAGGGTTAAGCGGAGAGCCCCAAAAAGCAACCGGTCTTTTCTCCGACCTTTTAAAAGATTACCCTGGCGATTTTGAGATTTTGATCAACTATAACGAATCTTTTTTATGGGCCAAAGAATATGAACAAGCTAAACCCCTATATGCGGATCTAGTTGATAAATTTCCCAAGAAATTTGGGGCCGTACTCGGTTACGCCAATACCTTAAGTAACTTAAAAGAATATGAATCTGCCTTAAGCTGGGTTGAAAAAGCTATAGAATTACAGCCAGAAAATGAAAGTGCAAAGGTCTCTAAAAAATTTATGAGACTTGGTTATGCCAATGCCTTTGTAAATAATCAACAATACGGTAAAGGAGAAGAAACCCTAAAAAAAATATTTGAAGATTTTCCTGAAGACAAAGATGTACTCATTAATCTTGCCAACCTTTATTTAATTACAAAGCAAGCGGACAAGGCTAAGAATATGTATGTCAGGTATGCTACTACCCCTAAAGATTCCATTACCGCTTTAAACGGTATAGCGTTGGCAGAGCATTTAGATGAAAATGATAAAGAAGCCTTGATTGTTGCTAAGAACGCAACGGTAAAAGTAGATAAGATAGATGACGTACCACTTACTGAAAATACCTATGATCGTTATGTGCAAGCTTTGATCTGGAACAAAAAATTCATACCTGCCCGTAAAAAAATAGATAGTTTAGAAGTTCATTACCCAAATAGAAATTGGATACATGCCCTTAGAGCTACCTTAGGTCTGTACACTGGCGACTCAAAAGCAAGTGTTGTAAGTTATGATAGAATCTTAGTTAACGATAGTGCATCTTTTGATGGAAATCTGGGAAAAGCCAATGCCTTATTTGCATCTGATAAAATAATACCGGCATATCATATGGCAAATCAGACCTTAAAATTCTACGATAATCAAAAAGATGCCAAAGGTTTTATTGAGAAGTTGAACTTAATGCACACACCAACGATCGAAGAACATGCCGCTTATACTTTTGATAATGGTAACAATACGGCCTTTTATACCAATACCACGGTAGACATACCTTTTTCAACAAAGTTTAGGACTACTTTCTCCTATTTCTTTAGATCTACGGAAAATACGGTTACGGATAATAAGGCAACTTCTCATGTAGCTTTAGTAGGGCTACAATACAAGTTATTTCCAAAAACGGTTCTTAAAACGGTTTTAGGATTCAACAATTCTAGATTTTTGGATGAGGCATATACTCAGCCGGTGCTTGATATTAAATTGGATTTACAACCATTTAAGCTTCAGAACTTAACATTGGGGTACCAGAGGGAAGTACAAAGCTTTAACGCAGAATTGATTGAACGAGAGATTGTACAGAACCACTATGGCTTAAATTATAACTTGGGAACCAATGTAAATTTTGGCTGGTATACGCAACTGATGCATACTCGGCAGAGTGATGAAAATGTAAGAAATTTACTGTTCACGTCTCTTTATTATAACGTGCTTAAAAAACCTGCTTTGAAAATGGGTGTCAATTATCAGTACATTACGTTTAAGGACCAAGTACCAACTATATATTTTAGTCCTGAGAAGTACCAAGCAGTTGAACTATTTGCAGATGTTCGCGGTAAAATTTCCGAAAAAACCACATATATGGCCAGTGCAGCTACGGGTATTCAAAAAGTAGAAGATGATCCTAATACCAACATCTTTAGAGCCGAAGCTTCTGTACAACATCAATTCTCAAAAAGATTTAGTTTAAACGTTTATGGTAAGTATAGTAATATTGCCTCAGCCACCGCAGCGGGGTTTGAATTTACCGAAATAGGATTAAAAGCAAAATGGTTGTTTTTGAAAAAACCTTTATTCTACAAAAAGTTAGATCTAGACTAAATTTTAAAAAAAGAAATTTTTAAGATTACACCAACAACCATGTAAATTTTCACAGATTGTATATACAATTAAAAAAAACTTTAAACAAACTTTTTACTTCTTGCAAATTATCTCTAAATAGACCGTTTTTAAGGGGGAAAATGTTCCAAATTTCTATATAAATTTTAATAAATGTAGGAATTTTACTTATATTAGTGTAAGTTTTAGAACACTTAAAAGAACTTGTTATTCTATTGAAAATGAAACTCTAATTAAGCCAGTATGTGGAAGAGAGTTTTGAAAATGTTTTTAGGTCTATACCTTCCGTTATTGGCCCTAACTTTATATGTATTTTATACCCAAAAAGGGAAGCAACTTAATGCTCTTTCAGAATATCAGAAAAGAGATGCCAAAATTAAAAAGGAATATTTTTTTGAACAGTGCAACACCTTACTTAAAGATACCCAGTACTGGGCACATTTAGAATATCCTGTAGGTTTTGATCCTATGGGAAAGGATAAGGCTTTCATGAACCGTTATATAGAAGTGATAAAAGAAATAACGGATTATGACCAATTTCGCTTTATAGACTTGAACGGACAGGAGTTTTACAGAGCCGTAAGAAATAATGCAGATTCAGTAACTATAGGTAATCTTCAAAATAAAGAAAATCATCAATACGTAAAACAGGGCCTGGAGCTACATCAAAATCAATTATACCTCTCTCAAATAAGCTTGAACAGGGAAAATGGTGTAATAGAAAAACCTAATAAACCAGTAATTAGGGCCGTTGCCCCTATTTATGATACTACAAAAACCAAAATAGGTCTGGTAGTCATCAATTTTAAAATGAAAAGAGTACTTGATCAACTTAAATCTAAAGTAGCGGATACAGAGCTTTATTTACTTGACGAAGAACACCGTATCATCAGCTCCAGTATACATGAAGAAGATCTACCCTATGAAACTGGTAATAAAGACAATATTTTTCCTAGAAAATTAATTACCAATGTTCAGGATATAACAAAAGACAGTACCATTTTTGATGAAGAGCATATTTGGAGGTTTCAGCCAATTGTTCTTAATGGAACTGAAAATTCATTTGGCTCAACCTCCAAAGTTCCGGCAGAAATCATTGCTCCATCCAACCTATATATGGTCCTAGAGATACCACCAAGGTTAATAGCATCATATCTAGAACCATTGTCAGATAGTTTAAAGACCTTTAGTGTAATTTCTATTGCCGGTTTATTGACCTTATGTTATGTATTTCAAAAAAAGAAAACAGAAAAAGACCAATTTTATAAAGAGCTGGAAAGCAAGAATGTATTACTGACCAGAAGTAGGGACAAACTTGAGGAAAGTAATGTCATGGTAAATGAAATGAACAATAGCTTAGAAATAAGAAATAAGCAATTAAGTGATTTCAACTATTTAATTTCTCACAACTTACGCTCTCCGGTTACCAGTATGTCCGTAATCGTTGAGATGATACAGAATGAGAAAAACCCGGAAATATTAAAGCAACTACTACCAAAACTAGATGATGTAGCCAAAAGTATAACTCATTTAACAGATGATATCAACGACTACGTGGCCATACTGGACAATAAAGAAATTAAAATCGTCGATTTAAATCTAGAAGCGCTTATAGAAGAGGTAAAGCATGAATTTACGGAAACACTTTTAGATAATACTGGTTTTGAAGTTCGCCTAAACCTTAAGGCCTGGAATCATATTTCATATTCTAGGTTCTACCTACAAAGCATAATACACAATTTCATTTCCAATGCCATTAAATATAAAAAAGATGAGGATACATCATACATTGAATTTGAATCTACCATTGAAAACCAGCAAAAGGTACTTTATGTTAGGGATAATGGTATAGGTCTAGATCTAGATAAACATGGCGATAACATTTTTAAGTTATACAAGAGATTCCATAGAAATATTTCAGGTAAGGGAATGGGACTATTTTTGGTAAAGTCTCAATTAGAGGCATTAAACGCAACAATAACAATAGACAGTAAAGTAGGAGTAGGAACAACTTTTAAACTTATATTTTAATATGCACACTAAACCCAACATTTTATTGATAGATGATGATGAACTTTATCTCTATTTAATGACTAAAACTATCAAGCAATTATCAAATGAGCTTATTATTAGCACATTTACCGATGGCGAAATGGCCGTTGAGTATATTGCTAAATGTACAGAAGAAAAAGTTGAATTACCAGAGGTGATATTTTTAGATATTAATATGCCGTTTTTAGACGGGTGGGGATTTTTAAATGAGTTTAAAAAATTAAAACCCAAAATAATGAACAATATTAATATCTATATGGTGAGCTCATCTATGCGTGATAGTGATATTAAAAGAGCGTCTAACTTTGAAGAACTTACCGGTTACGTTGTAAAACCTGTAAACAAAGTAGAACTGGCAGAAATCTTTAAAAAAATATATCACGAAAATTGGTAGAATTTTACTGTTGTAAAATTTAGAGTAAATTCAATCTTCGCATTAATTCTGGACGGTTAGATCGGCTTATGGGAACTACATTTTTGGCAATTAGTACACTATTATCTTCAATATCAATAATTTTAGTAAAATTGATGATGTAAGACCGGTGTATTTGTAGAAATAATTTCTCAGGTAATTTCTCCTTAATTTTCTTAAGTGTAGTATGCACCCTATGCTCCTCTTTTTCCGTTTTTATCTCTATATAATCACCCTTGGCCTCAATGACTAAAATGTCATTAAGTTTCAGTTTGATCAATCTTCTATCAATATTGATATATAAATCTTCTTCTTGTGCGTTTTCTTGGTTAGCTGTTGGTATTTGTGGTCTTTTAGCAGAGCTATTTTTTATTTTGAGCAAACACTTTTGAAAACGTTCCAGAGTTATGGGTTTTACCAGATAATCTACAATACACTCATATTCGTAAGCCGCAATTGCAAAATCTGTATCTGATGTAGTCATAACCACTTTAGGGGGATCTTTAAGGGTCTGTACAAAATCTACACCGCTAAAGCCTGGCATATGAACATCTAAAAAAATGACATCTATACTATTTTGATTTAAAAATTTAATGGCGGAAATAGCATTATCAAATTCTTCAATGACATCTAGCTCGGCAACTTTGGTACATAGCTGCTTTACGATTGCTCTTGCCATAGCCTCATCATCAATTATAATACAGTTCATTTAAATCGTTTTTATGTATTCTTCAATAGTGGCTAGAACATTATCGAATTTGGTTTTACTCTCATATTTACCTTCCAATAATTCCATTTCATAGGTAACTGCCAATTTATAAGAGTCATGCATGCCTAAAATATTAAATTTATGTTTTAGTTTATGAACAATCTCGGCAGTTTCTTTAAACCTGCTGTTGTCTATATGACCAAAATATTCGTCTTTTTCTAAAGGAAATTCACTTTTGACAACATCTATGAATTGACCTCTAAAGCCCTCATCATCACCAGCAAGCTCATCTATATAACTAAGGTTCGGTTGCTCTATCATTTATTCTTTTTTAAAGTTATAAAAAATGTAGTACCTACATTTTCTTCAGACTTCAACCGCACATCACCTTCATAAAGTACCGCAATTTTTTTAACAATTGCAAGACCTATACCTGTGGCGTTATTGGCTGTTTCCAATTTTTTGAACATTTGAAATATACCTTCTTGGTGCTTGGCCGGTATTCCTTTTCCATTATCGGAAACACTGAATTTCCAATACACCTCATCTGGTTCGTACCCAATTTCTATAATTCCGTTTTCTACATGTTCCGTTGCCGTAACCGCATTTGTCAACAAATTCATGAATAATTGCTCTAGTCTAGACCTCTCGAACACCATGTGTGGCAATTCTTTAGGATACTTAAAGGTAATGTTCTCAGGTACAAAAATTGTTCTTTCAATATCCCTTAAACTGTCCTCTAAATTGAAGGAAGATTTATGTTCTTCTGTCTCACCCATTGTGGCATGGTTTAGAATACCGGTAATGAGTTTGTCCATTTTTGTTAGGTTCTGCGACACCAATTCGCAATTTTCTTTGCTGGTCTCAGAAAATTTATCTTTCTCATCTTCCATAATCCAGTTCATCAAAGCATTGATGTTTCTTATGGGCGATTTTAAATCATGCGAAACCATCTGCGCATAATTATTTAAAGATTGGTTCTGAATTTCCAAACTTTTAAGCAATTTGTCTTTCTCTACGGACATATCTGAAACCTGAGATGCCAAATTACTAATGTTAATGGCCAAGTGCTCTGCGTTGAATTCATCCTCTATATTCTGACCGAACAATTGATCTTCATTAAGATTATCCGTTAAGCTACGAATGGCATTCTCTAATGAAACAAGAATCTTTTTTTGTTGTTTTGCTTCTTTCTGTAATTTCTTATTCGCCTCAAAAAGCTCATCTGAACTAATTGTAGAAGCTCTATGCAGCATAGAGAATTTATCATCGTAATTCTCGTATGATTTTTCTATTGCTTCTAAGAATTGTGCCATCTCTGGATTAGATTCTATATCCGCAGGTAAATATTTTCTTATTTGTCTTTTTAAAAGAGAATGCATTATTCGCTAAATAAGGTTAGTGTCATAGTCTGGTTATGCAATTTACAACTATCCTGACCACTGAACGGAGCCATTTCACCATATGAGTAAAACCCGCTTATAACGGTATTATTGCCAATTACTGCCTTTACCTCCTCAATTTCTTCCTCGGTACGCTGATCCATGACCAACTTTCTACCTATACAACTGATCAACAATGCCAATTCTGGAGACTTCTTTCTACCTTCCATAGCCAACTCTGCCGCTTGTGAGGCACCGTTAGCTATATCATCTACGGAAGACATCATTAACTGTACCCTTGCCCCTTCCGGAACATCGCCCGCAAGTAACATGGTATTTTCCTTTTCATCTATATTGAGTATAGTTCTAACCAATGGATCTGAATCTTCTGTCGCTTTTACGCTAAGCGGGTAAAGCAATGCAGACTTTGGCAATTCATCTGCTTTTTCGCCTAAATACGTTTTGTACAAATCTAAAGCAGGTTTACCATCTAGTTCATAAAGCAAATTACCTTTAGATTTGGTTATAATACGTTCAGGACCAAAAGTGGTCCATCCGCCAAAATTAGAACTTGTTATTTCTAGGGTATCACCGTAGAAACCAATAGCGATAATCTCCCCTTCCTTTGGCTTTTCATTATACGAAGCCAATGTTTTTTCAAACCGATCATCATCTCCACAGAGTCCGCCGGACAGTCCGAAGGTTGTTTCTTTTAAATTCTCTAGTCCTACTATTAGAGCACTGCCGTTTACGGTACTACCTTCAGATATTACGAATAAATGTTTTAAATTCTCTTTGGGAAATTCAGCTATTAAACTTTCTCCCAATTTTTGATCATCATTTTGAAAATTATGTACATTGCTCCGTTTTACCAAAACTGAACTTTTCTCAAATTCTATAGCGGTCAAAACAACGGTGCCTTCCAAAACTTTATCATCAATAATCTCTCCTGAAGTTGTGCCAAAAACAATATGCCCATTAGGAAACAACGCCCTAACCTCATCATAGATCAAATCACTATCAAGCATATATCTATTGCCAAAAACCAGTACCAAGGGTTCATTTAAATGCATGGAACTTTGTAGTACAAAAGGGGCATTTGGTTTCTTAATTGCTTGTACGATTTTCATATTAATTTGTATTAGTTATGGTCTTTTTTTATAGTGAAATGAAACTGGGTACCTTCGCCTACAATGCTATCTACCCAAACTCTACCCTGGTAACGATCAATAATCTTCTTTACTATTGAAAGACCAATACCTGTAGATCTTTCATTATTACCGATAGATTGAAAAATATCAAAAATCTTTTTATGGTACTCTTCTGGTATACCTACGCCATTGTCACTGATCGTAAACTGCCAAAAATCGCCATCATCCTTGTACAGGACCTCTACAAGACCTACTTCCCTTTCTATATGAACAACGGCATTACCTATAATATTTTGAAAAACCTGGTGTACCTTAATTCTATCTGCCATGATGGTGGGCAGCTCTTTTGGTATTACCAATTTTACATGTTCAGGTATAAAAATAGTTTCGCCAATATCTGTAATAACTTCATTAAGGTCTACTTTAGAATCATCTAAGGCAGAACTATTGGCGGTAGAATATTCAAGAATACCATGTATCAATTTATCCATGGAAGCCACCTTTTCTTGCATAAGGGCAAGATTCTGTTTACCTCCTTCATCTAAAACATCTTTATAATCATCGCTTAACCAAGTGGCCAAAGCACTAATACTTCTAAGTGGCGATTTAAGGTCATGAGATACAATATGTGCGTACTCTTGTAAACCTTGGTTACTGTTCTCTAAATCTTTAACCAGCTGTTCTTTCTGTAATTCTAATTCTTTTTGCTTTGTTACATCTAAATGAACACCTACCGAGCCTACTACATCACCAGCTTCATTATATCTTGGTGCTCCACTTATTAACCAATGCTTTTTCTCGCCAAACTTGTTCAGTATTTCAACCTCAAAAGAATTAGACTCACCACCAGATTCTAATTTTAATTTTGACGTTAATACATTCTTGTTTTCTACATGAAAGAAATCTGTAGCATTTTTTCCTATAAGCTCATTCTCGGAAAAACCGCTCATATCACAAAAACTTTGATTAGCTAAAAGGATAGTATCTTTTTCATCTAATTCTAACAGGCCTAGGTTCATATTGGCGATGATATTACTATACTTTTCCCTTTCCGCTTTTAATTTAGTTTCAGCTTCATGCTGTTTGGTAATATCCTCTAACATACCTAAAACAAAGCGTGTTTCGTTACGTATGTTCTTAACGGCATTAAGAGATATTTTTAGATATAAGATCTCTCCGCTCTTATGTATATATTTTTTTGATATTGTAAAATCATCAATTTCACCATCATACATTTGTTGCATTAACAATTTGCTCTTCTCTTCATCATCAGAGGCGGTAATATCCGCTATACTCATATTTTGGAACTCTTGAGAACTATAGCCTAGCAAATTGGTCATTGCGTGGTTTACTTTTAAGATTTTATCCGTGTTGGCCAATACAATACCTAGCGGTGATGCATTTACGATAATATCCAATTGTCGCTTTTGTTCAGATAACATTTCCGTTACCTCCATCTCTTGGGTAATATCACGTACTATACCTTGGGCCGCTATTGGTTGTTTTTCTTTATTGAATATTAAACTGGCATTAATTTCTACCCATTTTTCAACATCATCTTTAACAAGGATTTTGGCCCGGTAGTTTTTAAGCATACCAACCTCTTTTAAACTACTGAAAGATTCTATGGTGTACTCCATATAATCTTTGTGTACCAATTTCCAAAGATTGATATCTTGTTCCTTATGATCATAACCTAAAAAATCTTTAGCAGATTGGTTCATGCTTACCACATTATAGGATAAGTCCATGACCACATAAGGATCTATAATATTGATGAAAACGCCATCTAGTTCGGATGTTTTTTCGCTTAAAAGATTTTCAAGTTTGTTATTAGACTCCCTTAAATGGCGTGCAACCTCGTAAAGCTCATTAGATTTTTCTTCTAATATTCTTTCGGCTTGTTTGCGGGCCATTTTTTGCCTTTCCAAGGCTTTTTTAAGAAGGGTAACCTCTTTACTATCCATGTTGTACAACATCAAATTTTACTTCAGTACCATCTTCCTTAAGAAGTTCGTAAGTAATATCGGCCTTGCCATTAAAGTGTTCAAAAGATTTTTCTATTAAACCATGTGCCAATCTATATAGCCCTCTTGAAGAACTATAGATCATGGAAATGGAAGTATCAGTTTTCTCAAGAATCTTAAATGTAGGCAATTCTGCTTCTGGATATAGTTTTTTTACATGCACATGAATATGGTCTTCAATTGAATAAAGCAAACCGATAGGAGAACGGTAACTTTGAATAACTTCTGGATGCGCATTTTTAAGACTAGAAAACAAATAGAGTCCAAATGCGTAAATTAGATCTCCGGCAGGTAAATCTACCTCTTCACTCAATTGGGTAATCAATGCCACCATTTCATTGAATTCGTAGGTGGCAACAGATGTATATATGCCCTGGGAAGGCAAATCTGTTTTTTCAATAATATTATCAACAGTCTCTAAACCGAATTCCGATTCGACCATTTCTAAAAACTCGGTAAATACAATTCCCTTCATTTGAATTTTTTTACAATATATTCAAACGTAGGAAAATTAATACGTAATTGTATAAAAATGTTGTGAAATGAGCTTTTTTGTTAGCCTTTTACTAGTTGGTTAATGCTCCAATACTGTAAAACTGCATTTAACTTATACTCATAATCTTCATATTTCAAAGGTTTAATTACATAACCTGCAATACCGGCCTGGTAACATTTTAACAAATCTGCCCTATTCTCAGAGGTCGTTAAAATAACAGTAGGTAAATATTGAAGTACGTCATCTGCCTTTAATATTTCTAAAAATTCTATACCGTTCATTCTAGGCATGTTCAAGTCTAACAGAATAATATCCGGTAATTTCTCACCTGATCTTAAAAAGTCCAATGCCTCTTCACCGTTCTTTGCTTCTATGATTGAATGTTTTAGCTCAAGTTTAGAAACTGTTCGTTTCAACTTCATTACTTCAATTAAATCGTCTTCTATTAATAATATATCCATTGCATAAATATTTGAGTGTCAAAAGTCTTACAATCACTCGATATAATTTGACTTGTGTGGGCGAATGGTCATTTACTGTCGGTGAATGGTAATTTGATTACGCTGAACAAATTCGCAAAATTATTTAAATGTTCTGTTAGGGCTAAAAGCAGCTATATTCATGGTAGTTTTTTTATTTGATAAAATCTCTGCAACGAGCTTACCGGTTACAGGACCTAAACTCCACCCCATCATAGCATGACCCGTTGCTATAGTAAGATTTTTAAATTTGGAAGAATTACCAATATACGGTAGGCCATCTGGCGAAACAGGGCGCAAACCTGTACTTACATTCGCAATTTCGTCCTCGTTAATTTTAAGATCAGGATAAAAGGATCGGGCCCCATTCGCAATTGCCATTACCCGCTCATTTCTAATGATTTCATTATTACCTGAAAACTCCATGGTACCCGCAAATCTGGTAAAACCGTTCATTGGGGTTACCGCCATTTTAGATTCCATCAATATTGCAGGTATAGAAATACCCGTACTACGCTCCACATTTATACGATACCCTTTACCTCCTTGCAGCGGTAGTTTTAAACGTAGTTTTTTTGCAAGCTCCCCACTCCAAGATCCAGCTGCCAAGACAACGTTATCTGGCCTATAGCTGCCATTTGTAGTTATGACTTCCGTAATTTTATCACCGTTAGTTTCAATATCAAGTACTTCTTCGTTCGTTTTTATGATTACGCCCTGTCTCTTGAGATAAGCTAGAAGTTTGGGCATAATCTCCGTCGGTGTCGTATGACCGTCACATTCGTAGTGTATGGCTCCTTCGGCATCAATTCTAACATTTGGTTCTAGTTGATGTAATTCTGTTTTGTTTAATTCTGAAACTTCAAGTCCCTCAAAAGCTACCCTTTCGGCAATTTTTCTTTCATGTAGATAAGCTGATTCGGTTTTATAGAGCATTAACAATCCTTTACGTTCTAGTTGAAAATCACCCAAATCGCCAGACTTCTTCATATCTGCAAATAATCCTCTACTAATTAGGTTAATTTCTTTAATTGCCGGAATTGCCTTTTCTACTTTGGCCGGGGTTGATGATTTATGAAAATACCACGCCCATTTTAAAAAGTCTGCGTCTAACCTAGGTTTCATATAAAACGGACTAGCAGAATTGAACATCATCTTAATCCCTTTTGCTATCATACCTGGTGATGCCAAAGGAATTATATGGCTTGGAGTAATATAGCCTGCATTTACAAATGATGCGCCAGAAGTGATATCGCCTTTATCGATTACCGTTACCCCAAAACCTTCTTTAGTTAGGTAATAAGCGGTGCAAAGCCCAACAATGCCACCACCAATAACAACAACACCTTTCATATACTAAACATTAAATTACCTGAAATCCGTAAGCATATGGATCATCATCATCAATAGTTATGGTATTGTGTCCATATATTTTAGCCCAGCCCTTTATACTAGGTATAATTGCAGGTTTGCCCGCCAATATGGTTTCCTTTTCTACAGTACCAATAAATTGAGAACCTATATAGCTTTCATGTACAAAATCTTCACCAACGTTCAACATTCCCTTGGCATGCCATTGCGCCATACGCGCAGAGGTACCTGTACCACAAGGTGAGCGATCAATAGCTTTATCACCATAAAACACAGCATTTCTAGCTGTAGCGCTATCAGAAATTGTTTTACCTGCCCACAAAATATGGCTAACGTCCTTTATGGTGCTATCCTCTGGATGAATAAATCTGTTCGGGTATTTTATATTGATTTTCTTTCTGATTTCTTGACTAAACTGAACTAGCTGAGCGGCCGAATAATCTTGAATTCCGTTAAAATTCTTTTGTGCATCTATAATGGCGTAAAAATTTCCTCCGTATGACACATCAAAAATCAACTCGCCCAATACAGAACAATTTACCGTTAGCTCCGTATCTACCAAATATGATTTTACATTGGTCAATTTTACCCACACTACTTTATTTTCTTCTTTATGATATGTAATGTTCACCAAACCGGCAGGAGTTTCCATACGGATCATTCCCGGTACTTTAGGGACTATCAACTCTTCTTCCAAGGCAATGGTAATGGCTCCTATAGTTCCATGACCGCACATGGGCAAGCAACCACTGGTCTCAATAAATAAAATTCCAAAATCGTTCCTTGGATCGCTAGCCGGGTAAAAAATGCTACCGCTCATCATATCATGTCCACGAGGCTCGTACATAAGTCCCTTTCTAACCCAATCATACTCCCTAAGAAAATGCTGGCGTTTCTCGCTCATTGTGGCACCAACTAAATCTGGACCGCCCTGTTTCACCACCCTAACAGGGTTACCGCAAGTATGGGCATCGATACAAACAAAGGTGCTACTGGCCATGTTAACAGTTTATAATAGTTTAGTTTTAGTGTATTCGCCCTCCACAAGTCTGGTAATGTTAAGCGGATTTTCATTTTGCAAGGCCAGGGGCAATAATTTATTTGGCCAATCCTGAAAAGATACCGGCCTGACCCATCTTTTAATTGCAGAAGTTCCTACAGATGTAAAACGGGGATTGGTAGAAGCGGGAAAAGGACCACCATGGACCATAGATGAATTTACCTCTACACCGGTGGGCACTCCGTTAAATAAAATACGCCCAACCTTACTTTGCAGTGCATCCACAATTTCAGCGTTATTTTCCAAATCTTCTTCAGAACCTAAAATAGTGCCGGTTAACTGACCTTCTAAATGATTTAAGATATTTTCCATCTCAACCGTATTTTCACATTCAACTACTACGGAAAAAGGTCCAAAAACTTCATTGTGCAATGTTGTATTCGTTAAAAAGTTTTCACCGCTTACTTTTAGAATAGAAGGTTTTGCAGTATTCACACCGGTATTTTTGGTATAATCTGCAGTAATTATTACCCCGCTCTGTGCGGACAATTCTTCTTTACCCTCATTATATTTAGAGTATATGTTGGGGTGCAACATACAGGCAGGTTCTAGTTTTAAAATTTCTTCGGATAGCGATTTAATGAAACTATCCAATTTTTCCCCTTTTACGGCCAATACCAAACCAGGATTTGTACAAAACTGGCCGGCACCCAATGTTATTGAAGAGGCATACTTTGAAGCCCATGCATTACCTTCATTTTCCAATGCCGAAGGTAAAATTACAACTGGGTTGATACTACCCATTTCTGCAAATACGGGAATAGGTTCCTTTCTTTCATTCGCTAATTTATATAATGCAGTACCCCCTTTAATACTACCGGTAAACCCAACAGCTTTTACTTTAGGGTGTCTTACCAACTGTTGCCCTACTTCAATACCGCTACTATTTAAATTTGAAAATACACCATTTGGCATTCCTGTTTTTGCTGCTGCCTTAAGTATGGCATTGGAAACCAATTCACCGGTACCGGCATGCATAGGATGACTTTTTACAATTACAGGACAACCTGCCGCAAGTGCACTGGCGGTATCTCCGCCAGCGGTAGAAAATGCCAATGGAAAATTACTGGCACCAAAAACCGTTACAGGACCTAATGCAAACAGCATTTTACGAATATCAGATTTTGGCATAGGTTCTCTGTTTGGCTGTGCTTGTTCAATAACGGCCTCTACCCAAGACCCCTCTCTCAATAAATTTGCAAATGCTCGCAATTGGCCCATAGTACGGCCACGCTCACCTCTAGCCCTACCTTCGGGCAAGCCAGATTCCTTGCAGTAGGTTTCAATAAGTTCCTCTCCAAGAGCTTCTATTTCTATAGCTATGGCTTCAAGAAATTCTGCCTTTTTGGTTCCAGTAAAATCTTTATAAACTTTAAAAGCACTTTCTGCTAAAGCAACGGCCTCATCTATTTCATTTGAAGATGCCTCGTAAAAAGTCCATTGCGTTTCTACATTTTTTTTAGGATCAAAAGTCTTAAAAGTTTTATTTCCTTGTTTTGAAGATTTGTTCCCTATTGCATTTGTACCGCTTATCATTATATATGTTTATGGTGTTGCCCAAAAGTAATTAAAGATGCCGAAACAAATTTTAATTCTTTCCTTACATTTCTGTCCTGGAATACTATCATAAAAATACTATTAGACTAATTGATATTCTTATAATCAGGCAATTTAGGTCTTGTTGCCATACCTTGTTCTATAATAGCTGCAACTCTTTCACGCTCCTCACCTCTTAAAGGCAATCTTGGTGCTCTAACATTTTCGGTTCCTATACCAGTTGCCACTTCCGCCATTTTTATGTTCTGTACCAACTGCGGACTAATATCCAATTCTAACAATGGTAAGAACCATTGGTAAACTTCTAAAGCTTCTTTGATTCTGCCAGCTCTGGCCAGTTCAAAAACAGCACAAGTTTCGGCAGGGAAAGCACATACCAAGCCGGCAACCCAACCATCAGCGCCCATAAGGGTACTTTCAAGACCTAAAGTATCAACACCCGTTAAAACATTAAGTCTATTCCCAAATCTTGTTTTTATACGGGTTATATTAGAAATGTCCCTTGTAGATTCTTTGACCGCCTGTATATTATCACAAACCATTAATTCATTTAACATATCAAGAGTTACCATAATACCATAGTCTATGGGATTGTTATAAATCATAATTGGTAAATCTGTGCTATTGGCCGTTTCTTTAAAATAAGTAACCGTCTCATGGTCATTGGCTTTGTAACGCATTGGTGGCAACATCATTAAACCGGTTGCGCCACATTGCTCAGCAACTTTAGCAGCTTGTATTGCACCTTTTGTTGTCTGCTCGGCAATATTTATAATTACCGGAACTTTACCTTCTACAAGGTTTACGGTCTCTTTCATCAAAACCTTTTTTTCATCGTTGGTCAACGTACTTGCCTCACCTAAAGTACCTCCCAAAATAATGCCATTTACACCAGCCTCTAATTGAGCTTTAATATTAATGGAGAACATATTTAGATCCAATTCATCTTGATCCGTAAATTTTGTGGTAACCGCTGGCATTACGCCCGTCCATGAAATACTCATTTTGCTTTCTTTTAGTTGATACCCAAAATTAGGGATAGCACCTTGTAATACATGTCGCCATATTATCCAGACATGGTACTATTTTACCATCTTACATGTTCAATTTCATTTTATAATGATAAATTAGATGCATATGAAAGTGTTTCCTTTTAAAATACCAAAGCCCTTAGATGAACATTTAATAGTTCAGGTTGATAAAGAACCTATATTTTATAACAAGCTTCATCAGCATGAAGAAATACAGATAAGTTACATTGTAAACGGTAACGGTAAATTGTTGGTGGGTGATAGTATTCATCAATTTTCCACGGGAGATATCTATGTTATTGGCAGTAACCTGCCACACGTTTTTAAAAGTATACCTGGGCAGATAGATGCGCATATGATCACTGTATTTTTTACGAAAAAATCCTTTGGCGCAGCATTCTTTAATCTCCCCTATTTTAAAGACTTAGGCGACTTCTTTGCAAATGCCACAGGCGGATTCAAAATAACATCAAACCAAAAGCAAATTGCCCAACAATTAATAGAAATACAGTCTAATCAAAAACTCAAACTGTTTATTTCTTTTTTAGAGTTAATAGAAGAACTTAGTAAAGCAACTACAGAACCTTTAAGTACATTTATATACTCTAAAACCTTAAGTTCTACAGAAGGTGAGCGTTTACAGGATATTTTCGATTTTGTATTCAAAAATTTCCAACAACCCATTTCGTTAGATGAGATAGCAAAAATGGCATGTATGACACCAAATGCTTTCTGTCGTTTTTTTAAACAACGAACAGATAAAACGTTTTTTCAATTTTTAATAGAACTACGCGTTGCCCATGCCTGCCAATTATTAATTTCAAATAAAGAACTAACTGTTAATATGATAGCCGAACTTTCTGGTTTTAATTCCATCTCCAATTTTAATAAGAAGTTTAAAAAAATAAAAGGAATAACCCCTACCCAATACCAACAATCAATACTTTAAAAAGTAAACTTCGTTTTTTTATATCATTATTATATTTCAAATTGAACTATAGGTTTCTATATTTGCCATTCATTTTACTACAAATAGGCCCACGTGGTGAAATTGGTAGACACGCTACCTTGAGGGGGTAGTGTTCGCAAGGACGTGCTAGTTCGAATCTAGTCGTGGGCACAAAAGGTTAGATTTAGGTCTAACCTTTTTTATTTTGATAATTTTAACTCTCATCTATCCCACGGCATATTAATAAATTGTAAATTTGTTTAATTCTTTTTCAGAAAGTATGAACAATGTAAAAAAGCAATTTAGTATTAGGGACCTTGAAAACCTCTCTGGTATCAAGGCACACACCATTAGAATTTGGGAAAAAAGATACAATCTTTTATCACCGGAACGTACGGATACGAACATTAGAACTTATAGCCTTTCTAGTTTACAGAAGCTACTTAATGTAACCCTACTATACAATAACGGACATAAAATTTCAAAAATTGCTAAAATTTCTGATAAAGACATTCCCTATGTTGTACGTGAAATAGTAGCAAAACACAGTCATAAGAGCCAAGCAATCAACGCTTTTAAATTGGCAATGGTGAATTTTGACCAGACCATGTTCTTTAATACATATAATGCTTTACTAAGCGAAAACTCTTTTAGAGAGATATTTAAAGAGACTTTTGTTCCTTTATTAAACGAACTTGGATTATTATGGCAGACAGATACCATCAGTCCTGCACATGAACATTTTATGAGCAGTTTAATTAAACAAAAAATCTTATTAAATACAGAAAAGCTTCAGCATTTAGAGCCCACTAAAAAAGATAAAGTCTTTGTTGCCTTCTTACCCGAAAATGAAATTCATGATATAGGTTTATTGTACATTAACTATGAAATTATTCTGAAAGGGTATAAGTGTATTTACTTAGGACCAACAATACCCATGGAAAATTTAGAAGATGTTCTAAAATACTTTGATGACATATATTTTGTATCATATTTTACAGTGTACCCAGAAAAAGACAAGGTAAACAAGTATCTAGAAGATTTCTCTGAATTAGTTTCTAAGTATAACAATCCTAATTTCTGGATTTTAGGTAGACAGACCAATTTCATTGAAGAAGATACAAAGCCTAACTTCTGCAGAACCTTTACTTCAATAGACAGCTTAGTGAACAACCTATAATTGCACAGAAATAAATGAATAAAAGTTGTATTGTAATCGGTTCTGGTTTTTCATCATTATCGGCATCATGTTACTTGGCAAAAGCCGGTTGGAACGTTACCATATTTGAAAAAAATGAATCTGTTGGAGGTCGTGCATCACAGTTTAAAAAAGACGGGTTTACCTTTGATATGGGACCAAGCTGGTATTGGATGCCGGATATTTTTGATAAATTTTTCGCCGATTTCAATAAACAAACATCAGATTATTACCAACTGGACAAACTAAGTCCTGCCTATAAAATATTTTTTTCTGACGATGTTATTACTATTGGTGATAGTATGGATAAAATTTGTACGGAATTTGAACGGATTGAGCCGGGAAGCTCTAAAGCGCTAAAAAAGTTCATTGCACAAGCCCAAGAAAATTATGACATAGCTATCAATAAGGTTGTTCTTAGACCAGGACTTTCACCCTTAGAATTGGTTACCAAAGAGACGATATTTAAAGTTGATCAATTTTTTAAGACCATTAGCTCTCAAGTTCGCAAGGCTTTTAAAAATCCTAAGTTGGTCTCTACCTTAGAATTTCCCGTATTATTCCTTGGCGCCAAACCCAATAATACTCCGTCATTTTATAATTTTATGAACTTTGCCGATTTTGGTCTAGGTACATGGCATCCTAAAGGGGGCATGTACCAAGTAATAAAGGCTATGCAGAACTTAGCAATAGAATTAGGCGTTACAATAAATACAAATTCTCCGGTAGATAAAATCATTGTTAACGAGGGTAAAGCTTCGGCCATTGTCTGTAATGGAAAAACATATACAGCCAATAAAGTACTAAGCGGTGCAGATTACCAGCATTCTGAAAGCTTACTAGATGCAAAACACCGGCAATACAGTAGTAATTATTGGGAGAAAAAAGTTTTTGCACCATCATCGCTGTTATTTTACATTGGTTTTGACAAAAAATTGAACAATGTAGAACATCATAATTTATTTTTTGATACAGATTTTGAGTTACATGCCCAAGAAATTTATGATAACCCAAAATGGCCAACAAACCCTTTGTTCTACGCCAATTTTCCTTCTATTACAGACAGCAGTATGGCTCCAGAAGGTTGTGAAAACGGATTCTTTTTGGTACCGATCGCCACAGCTTTAGAGGACACCGGAGAACTTAGAAATAACTATTTTAATATAATTATGGACCGTTTTCAAGAAAGAACCGGCCAAAACATTAGAAATAATATTATATTCAAGGAAACATTCTGTGTTAATGATTTTGTAGAACGCTACAATTCTTATAAAGGAAATGCCTATGGTATGGCCAACACCTTAACACAAACTGCTTTTTTAAGACCAAATTTAAGAAGTAAAAAGGTAAAAGATCTTTACTTTACAGGACAACTGACAGTACCTGGACCAGGAGTACCACCGGCTTTAATATCGGGAAAATTAGTGTCAGAATTAATTATTAAGGATAACTAGTGATTTATGAAAGCTACTTTTGATCAAGTTTCGCACCAGTGTAGTAAAGTCGTTACAAAACGATATAGCACCTCTTTTGCTTTAGCAACAAAAATGCTTCACCCATCTATACGCAGTCATATTTATAATATTTATGGTTTTGTGCGCTTTGCAGACGAAATTGTAGATACCTTTCATGATTATGATAAAGAAGTACTTTTTGACAAATTTGAAAAAGAACTTGAAGATTCTTTAAAAGATAAGATTAGCCTAAACCCTATCTTAAACTCCTTTCAGTACACTTATCATAAATACAAAATACCAAGGCATTTGGTAGATTCTTTTTTAAAGAGTATGCGTATGGACTTGGTCAAGAATATTTATAGAACAGATGCGGAATATAAAGAATATATCTATGGCTCTGCAGATGTGGTAGGTTTAATGTGCCTACAAGTCTTTGTAAAAGGAGACGTAGAAGAATATAATAAACTGAAAGAATCTGCCATGGCACTGGGTTCCGCTTTTCAGAAAGTAAATTTCTTGAGAGACGTAAAAGCAGATTTTGAAGAATTGAATAGATCTTATTTTCCAAACACAAATCTAAAAGAGCTAGATGAGGTGTCAAAAAAGAGAATAGTTGATGAAATAAAAGCTGATTTCAAGAAAGGCTATGACGGTATTGTTGCCTTGCCTGCCGATGCAAAATTTGGTGTTTATACAGCCTATAAATATTATTATAAGTTGCTGAACAAATTACAGAGCACACCTTCCTTGGAAATAAAAAATGCAAGAATACGTGTTCCAAATTATCAGAAATTTGGATTACTAGCACGTTCTTATGTGAAATTTAAAATGAATTTAGTATAATGAATATAGTTATTTGGATATTGATTTTTCTAGGAACATTTTTGTTCATGGAGTTTATGGCGTGGTTTACGCACAAATATATTATGCACGGTTTTTTGTGGAGTCTTCATAAAGACCATCACAAAAAAGATCACGACTCATGGTTTGAAAGAAATGATGCGTTCTTTATTTTTTACGCAATTGTTAGCATGTCCTTATTTTACGCGGGCACTACCGGTTTTTGGTATGGTTATCCTTTAGGATTTGGAATTTTGGCTTACGGTATAGCCTACTTTCTTGTACACGATATATTTATTCACCAACGTTTCAAACTCTTCAGAAACGCAAATAACTGGTATAGCCGAGGTGTACGTAGAGCACATAAAATGCATCATAAACATATAGGTAAAAGCGATGGCGAATGTTTTGGAATGCTTTTCGTACCCTTTAAATATTTTAAAAAATAAGATTCACCAAACAATTTTAGGTTATTCAGTAATCAGTTGATTTAGCAGATTGTTTACTTTTTCATTATCCCAATCTGCAATGGCATTTTGGTGAATTACTATAGCACCATTTTTGTCGATTACATAAGATCCAGGCGGTTTTAATAATGACAAAGGACTTGGTTCTCCTATAATCTGATAAGTAACGGGAAAAGTATATCCCTGTTCTTGCATAAAAAGTTCTACAGGTGCTCTTTCTTCATTAGTAATAATATAGAACTTGATCTTATCACCAAAAGTTTCATACAAATACTGTATATCTTTCAATTGAGCCTGTGAAGGCATATGCCATGAGGTCCAAAATGTAATAAAGGCAACCTGTCCTTTTGCTTCATCAAAATTAAAGAACTTCCAGTTTGCATCTTTCAGCTTCCAATCGTAATCGGTTATTTTACCACGCTTTTCCGGTTGAATAATTGTTGGGGAAGTGGCAAAAACCCTGTTGAGAATAATCTTGCTATAATCACCCAAAGGGGTAACAAAAAAAGAAAGCACAAAAGCAATGATCAATAAGGTAAAAACCGTTTGTCTCTTCATAAAAGTTTTATAGGGGTCAAAACTAAAAAACTCCTGATTAATATCAGGAGTTTTCCTCACAAATTTTAAGTTGTTGAATTATGAGGCATTTTCTCTTTTAATAACGTTCAATGCAGAACCTTCCCTATACCACCCAATTTGGGCTTCATTATACGTATGGTTCAATTTAATAACGTCTTTACTTCCATCTGCATGAACTACTTCTACCGTTAATTGCTTGTCCGGTGCAAATTCCGCAATATCTATGAAGTTAAAGGTATCATCTTCTTGAATTAGGTCATAATCATTTTCGTTAGCGAAGGTCAAACCAAGCATACCTTGCTTTTTAAGGTTTGTTTCATGAATACGTGCAAAAGATTTAACGATTACGGCTGCAACACCTAAGTGACGAGGCTCCATTGCCGCATGCTCCCTAGAAGAACCTTCACCGTAGTTATGATCACCAACAACAATACTTCTAATACCTGCCGCTTTGTATGCACGAGCCGTATCCGGTACTCCGCCAAATTCACCGTTCAATTGATTTTTGACCATGTTGGTCTTTTTACCAAATGCATTAACGGCACCAATTAAACAGTTGTTAGAAATATTATCTAAATGACCCCTAAATCTCAACCATGGTCCTGCCATAGAAATATGATCGGTAGTACACTTACCATACGCTTTGATCAACAATTTGGCACCCATTAAACTTTCATCCTTTATAGGAGTAAAAGGCTCCAGTAACTGTAATCTTTCAGAATCTGGAGACACCTTGACCTCTACACTAGAACCATCTTCATCTGGTGCTAGGTAACCTGCGTCCTCAACCTCAAATCCTTTAGGAGGCAATTCCCATCCCGTAGGCTCATCGAACATTACTTCTTCACCTTTTTCGTTGATAAGTTTATCGGTCATAGGGTTAAAATCCAATCTACCTGAAATGGCAATTGCAGCCGTAATTTCAGGAGAAGCTACAAATGCATGAGTGTTAGGGTTACCATCTGCACGCTTTGCAAAGTTTCTATTGAAAGAATGTACAATACTATTTTTAGGTGCATTTTTTGGATCGCTATAACGCGCCCACTGCCCTATACATGGTCCGCAGGCATTTGTAAATATTTTTGCATCTAGCTTTTCGAATATTCCAAGTATACCATCACGATCAGCGGTATAACGTACTTGCTCTGAACCAGGGTTGATACCTAGTTCCGCTTTCATCTTAATTCCCTTATCAATAGCTTGTTGTGCAATTGAAGAAGCTCTGGACAAATCTTCATAAGAAGAATTCGTACAAGAACCTATCAATCCCCATTCAACGGTTAATGGCCATTCATGTGAGGTAGCTTTTTCTGTCATATCACTACCTACCTTGGTAGATAGATCCGGCGTAAAAGGACCGTTCAATAATGGTGTTAACTCAGAAAGGTCAATTTCTATTACCTCATCAAAATATTGCTCAGGGTTTGCATATACCTCTGCATCTGCAGTTAAATGCTCCTTTACTTCATTTGCGGCATCTGCAATATCGGCTCTATCGGTAGCTCTTAAATAACGCTCCATAGATTCATCATAACCAAATGTAGAAGTAGTTGCACCTATCTCTGCACCCATGTTACATATAGTACCTTTTCCTGTACATGACAAAGATTTTGCACCTGACCCAAAATATTCAACTATTGCACCTGTTCCACCTTTAACGGTAAGGATTTCAGCTACTTTTAATATTACATCTTTTGGCGCCGTCCACCCAGAAATTGTTCCGGTCAACTTTACACCTATCAATTTAGGAAACTTAAGTTCCCAAGCCATACCGGCCATTACATCAACCGCATCTGCACCACCAACACCAATTGCCACCATACCTAATCCTCCGGCATTTACGGTATGAGAATCTGTACCGATCATCATACCTCCTGGAAAAGCATAGTTCTCCAATACTACTTGGTGAATAATACCTGCACCCGGTTTCCAAAAACCGATTCCGTATTTATTTGATACTGATTCCAAAAAATCAAAAACCTCTGCACTAGTGGTATTAGCGGATTTTAGATCTGCCGTAGCACCACTTTTGGCTTGGATCAAGTGATCACAGTGCACTGTAGTAGGCACTGCCACTTTTGGCTTACCAGCTTGCATAAATTGCAATAAGGCCATTTGTGCAGTAGCATCTTGACAAGCAATACGATCCGGAGCAAAATCAACATAATCCTTTCCTCGGGTGAATGCTTGGGTCGGTGCCCCGTCCCATAAATGAGAATACAAAATCTTTTCAGAAAGCGTAAGCGGCTTACCCACAATCTCTCTTGCCTTGTCTACGCGTTCAGACATTGTAGCGTAAACTTTTTTAATCATATCTATGTCAAAAGCCATAAAATCTATTTATAAAATTTGTTAAACTATCTTATCTGTACAAGATACAAAATGTACAGTGATTTTAAGAGCGCATATGAAATTAAGAATGATTATAAAAAGCTTGAACAAAAAAAGCCCGAGTACGAATACCCGGGCGTGATATGAATAATAGTTATTAGTTAATTATCTCACCAATTGTTTTGTAGATGGTTTAAACTTTGTCAATACAATACCATCAACGGCCGCTTCATATTCTGCCATTGTAGGGGTTCTTCCTAAAATAGTAGACAATACCACCACTGGGGTAGATGACAATAATGATTCACCTTTTTTCTCACCAGAATCCTTTACTACCCTACCCTGAAATAAACGTGTAGATGTAGCCATAACGGTATCTCCTGGCTCTGCTTTTTCCTGGTTACCCATACAAAGGTTACAGCCCGGTCTTTCTAAATAAAGCATGTTTTCATATTTGGTACGTGCCAAGCCTTTTGGTGCACTATCATCAAATTCAAACCCTGAATATTTTTGAAGCACTTCCCAATCTCCTTCAGCTTTCAACTCATCAACAATATTATATGTTGGTGGAGCTACGACCAATGGGGCATTAAATTCAACTTTACCTTTTTGTGCCTCAACGTTTTTCAACATCTGAGCCAATATTTTCATATCGCCCTTATGAACCATACATGATCCAACAAATCCAAGATCTACTTTCTTAGTTCCGCCGTAATAAGATAACGGACGAATATTATCATGTGTATAACGCTTGGAAACATCCTCGTTATTAACATCTGGATCAGCAATCATTGGCTCGGCAATTTCATCTAAATCAATAATTACCTCTGCATAATATTTAGCGTCCGAATCTGGTCTTAAAGAAGGTTTAATACCTGTTTTAAGCTCCGTTATTCTAGCTTCGGCTTTATCAACAAGCCCTTTAAGAACTTGTTTTGCATTGTCCATACCCTTTTCTATCATAATTTGAATACGGCCTTTTGCAATCTCTAGCGATTCAATTAAGGTATCATCTTCAGAAATACAGATAGATGCTTTGGCTTTCATTTCAGCGGTCCAATCAGTAAACGTAAACGCTTCATCTGAAGTTAATGTACCAATATGCACTTCAATTACGCGTCCCTGAAATACGTTCTCGCCTCCAAATTGCTGTAGCATTTGTTGTTGAGTGGCATGAACTACATCACGAAAATCCATATAAGACTTCATTTGTCCTTTAAAGGTTACCTTGACCGATTCTGGAATTGGCATTGAAACCTCACCTGTGGCCAGTGCCAAGGCCACTGTACCTGAATCTGCACCAAAAGCAACACCTTTGGACATACGTGTATGAGAATCACCACCTATAATGATGTCCCAATCCCCTACCGTAATATCGTTAAGTACTTTATGGATCACATCTGTCATGGGAAAATACTTTCCTTTTGGATCACGACCGGTAATTAGACCAAAATCGTTCATAAAGCTCATTAACCTAGGAATATTGGCTTTGGATTTATCGTCCCAAACCGATGCTGTATGACAACCAGATTGGTAGGCACCATCAACAATTGGGGAAATAACCTTAGCGGCCATCATCTCCAGCTCTTGAGATGTCATTAGACCCGTTGTATCTTGAGAACCTACAATATTGACTTCTGCGCGAACATAAGAACCTGCATGCAACGTAGCGCCCGAAGTACCTACAGCATTTTTATTGAATATTTTCTCTACAGCAGTTAAACCTTGACCTTCAATAGAAACTTCTTTTGAAGTTGCATAAACCTGAGGAACAGCTATACCCAATGTCTTGGCTGCAAATGTTTGAAGCTTTTTACCAAAAACTACGGCATAGGAACCACCTGCTTTCATGAACTCCATTTTCTGAGGTGTAAATGCAGCGGATACATCTTTCAATTCAACTTTACCATGATAAAGTTTTTTCTCTTTGGTATTGATCGTAAGTACTGTACCTGTTGCAACGGAATACATCTGTTTTAAAATAGGCTCGCCATCTTCATCTACAATAGTATTACCTGCTTCATCTTTCTGCTTTACCCAGTTTTTAAGGTCTAGACCTATACCACCGGTTACACCTACAGTTGTTAAGAAAATTGGAGCAATACCATTGGTACCGGCAATTACCGGTGCTATATTGATAAATGGCACATAAGGACTAGATGGTATACCTGTCCATAATGCCACATTATTTACACCAGACATTCTAGATGAACCAACACCCATTGTTCCTTTTTCTGCAATCAGCATAACACGCTTATCTGGATGCTGCTCTTTCAAAGCCAATAATTCTTGTTGCATCTCCTTGTTATGCTCAAACATACATTGGCCATGTAGTTCACGATCAGATCTTGAGTGTGCATCACCACCTGGCGATAATAAATCAGTTGATATGTCGCCCACGCCGGCAATATATGTTACCACCTCAATTTCTTCTTCTACGTCTGGTAGTTTCGTAAAAAATTCTGCTTGTGCGTAACTTTCTATAATATCTTTTGCAATGGCGTTACCATTTTTAAAGGCTTCTTCTAAACGAGAAGTATCCGCTTCGTAAAGAAATACTTGAGTTTTTAGAACTTCAGCAGCCTGTTTTGCCAAAGCTTCATCAGAACCTAATGCAATATCCAACAGAACTTTGATAGAAGGTCCACCCTTCATGTGAGATAGTTGTTCTAGGGCAAACGCCGGTGTAATTTCATTAACGACAGATTCACCAAGAATAATTTCTTTTAAGAATTTTGCTTTTACCCCAGCGGCACTGGTTGTACCCGGTAAAACATTATAGATAAAAAACTTTAGAGAATCTTCTCTATATTCATTATCCACATCTTTGATTTGCTCAATAATTTTACTAATTAATTCAGCACCATCAATTGGCTTTGGATGAAGACCTTGACCTTTACGCTCTTCGATCTCCTTTAGGTAATCTTTATAAATGCTCATTAAAAATTGATTTGTGTATTTGTTAGACTAACGCAAGTAGTTTAATTTCTTATTTCGTTCTGAAGATTTGTTGTTGAAATGAGAATCATGATAACTACAAACTGACAGAATGTATTGATTTAAATATATATTATGGAATTAGCATAATATATATCCGTTTAAAACCATCAATGTCAAATGTCATCTGTTATTTAATATTAAGTTAACGCAATTTCGTAAAATTACGTAATATAGAACGCATTTAAAATTAAATAAGTATGATTACCTATTTTTTCTCAAATGATATGAAAAGTGCGTAGTAATTAAACATTTATGGCGTTTAAATGACTTTATTTCATTTAAAAATGCAGAAAATAGGCTGTTTTATTAAAGTAATTTATCTATAATATCCTCTTCACTGATACCTTCTGCCTCAGCTTTGTAATTTTTTATGATACGATGACGCAAAATTCCTTTTACAACGGCATGTACATCTTCAATATCCGGAGAAAACTTACCATGAATGGCGGCATTGGCCTTGGCTCCCAAAATAAGGTTTTGAGAAGCTCTTGGCCCGGCTCCCCAGTCCAAGTATTGCTTTACATAATCTGAAGCCGAGTCTAAATTAGGCCTAGTACTATTGACCAATTTTACCGTATACTCAACAACATTATCCGCAACGGGTACCCTACGTATTAAGTTTTGAACGTCAATTATATCTTGGGCATTGAATAACGGGCTAACCACTTGCTTTCTATCTGCCGTTGTATTCTTAACAACTTGTATTTCTTCCGCTATACTGGGGTACTTCAATTCTATAGCGAACATAAAACGGTCTAACTGAGCTTCCGGCAAAGGGTATGTACCTTCTTGTTCTATTGGGTTTTGTGTTGCCAATACAAAATAGGGCAAATCCAATTTATGTTGATGTCCCGCAATAGTTACCGCTCTTTCCTGCATAGCTTCCAAAAGGGCCGCCTGGGTTTTTGGTGGTGTTCTATTAATCTCGTCCGCTAAAATAATATTCGAAAATATGGGACCTTTTATAAATTTAAAATTTCTGCTCTGATCTAAAACTTCACTACCAAGAATATCGCTAGGCATTAAATCTGGCGTAAACTGTATTCTTTTAAAATCAAGTCCCAAAGCTTGGGCAATGGTATTTACCATTAAGGTTTTTGCCAAACCTGGCACACCGATCAGCAACGAATGTCCGCCAGAGTAAATAGAAAGCAAAATCTGTTCAATAACCTCATCTTGACCTACAATGATCTTGGCTATTTCCTTTTTAAGCTCCGCATGTTTTACAACTAGGCGTTCTATTGCCGCAACGTCTGACATATATTTATTCTTTTACCCAGTTGTTAGCGAACTCACAATCTTTGTTTTCATCATTAACGCTGATATAGGTATCCTTAATATGCTTGTCCATCCATTTTTTAATGGCGTTGTATTTCTTTTCAGTAAGTGCCAATTCCTGAATTTTTGTGTAATCTTTAGAAAAATCGGCTACGTGCTCATCATACCTATTGGTAATCTTTAGAATTTTATATTTAGGCGCTCCACCTCTTGGATCTTCTTCAAGTACAGGATATGTAATTTCATTGTCCTTTAAATTTTGTACTTGATTATATAAGGTTGGATCCATTTTTGTCAACTCAAATTTAGAATCGAAGTTTACAGGGTTACGCAACAATCCGCCATCAAATTTTGTCTCTTTTTCATCAGAAAAATTCAGTGCCGCTTCTGCAAAAGTAAATTCACCATCTATAATTTTCTTTCTAATGCTATCTAGCTCTGCCTTTGCCTCGTCCATTACTGCTTGAGATATTTCTGGCTGAATCAATATATGTCTTAAATCCAACTCTTGGCCTCTGATTTTTTCTATATAAATAATATGAAAACCGAAAACTGTCTCAAAAGGTTCAGAAACCTCACCTTCCCTTAAGCTAAAAGCTACATCTTTAAACTTCTTATCAAAACCGGTATCTTTTGTTATGCTATAAAAACCACCTTTAGATTTAGAACCTGGATCTTGAGAATACAGAATTGCCTTTACACTAAAACTAGAGTCGTTATCTTCTACATCTGCCTTGATCTGGTTCAACTTATCTATTACCTTTTGCTTTTCTTCCTCAGATGGCTCCGGCTCTTTGGTAATCTGTGCAATTTCTAGTTCAGCACCAAATACAGGTCTTTCGTCTTCAGGAATTTTATTGAAGAACTGACGAACCTCTTCTGGTGTAATTTCAATTTCCTTAATGATATCTTGTTGCATACGCTCAGAAAGCATACGTAGTTTATTGATTTTGTACAGTTCTTCCCTAAAACTGGCTTCATCGGTTTTCTTATAATATTTTAAAACCTTCTCCATTGAACCTATCTGTTGCACCAGAGATTGCAATTGACGATCACCGGTTGCATTTACCTCATCATCTGAAACCAAAATACTATCTTGAACTGCCTGGTTGGCATACAAACGATCCTCCATCAATTTACCTAGGAGTCCGCAATGCGTAATATCTTCAGTAGACGCTCCTTGGCTCTTTAAATCAATAAGTGTTTTTTCAATATCAGAATCCAAGATTACATAATCACCCACTACGGCAGCTATACCGTCAAGTTTTATTCTCTTAAAATTAACCGACGAATCTTTTTTTATTGGTTCCGCTTCTGCGATGTCTTCCATTGGTTCAGCTGCATTGGCAGAAACATCTGGTATAGAATCTTGTGCTGTTGCAGCACCTGCAAATAGTAAAATTGCGCCTATGTAAATACTATTTTTTGTTTTCGAAAACTTCAAATTCATTATCCTTGATTGCTTCATCTAATAATTCAGTTTCTAATTTGCGTAGGTAGTCCATTTTTCTACGACTTAATAAAACTTGTTCTATAGTAGGTTTAATAAAGGACAAAGGCGCAACGTCGTTAACATCTTTGGTTTCCTCTATTTTTCCCAAATATACCCCGATTGAATCCTCTAATTCAAAAAATTGTGAATTTTTTAAGTACTTATTGGCATTGTCAGCTGTTATTGGTGGTATTTCTTCAAATATTCTGGAATATCTAACCCAAATAGAATCATTAAAATTCAATTTGGTAAACTGTACACCTATGGAATCTAAATAGCGAACATCGTCGTTTTTAAATCTCTTAAGTCGTTTACCAACTTCATCTTGATTTAAAAATCCTTTAGGAAGCGCAACAAAGCGAATTCTTGCAATCTGTTCTTTAAGTTTAAAGTTCTCTTTGGCATTTTCATAAAAAGCGTTCAATTGCTCATCCGTAATTACAGAATCTGTGGCCTGTGCAACCAATGCTTCTTTATAAACACTTGTATAAAGTTCCGTTCTGTAATCATCGACCAGGGCATTATACTCGGCCAATTTTTCTTCGGATAAATTTATTTTCGCCTTGGAAAGCAACAATTGTTTTGAGGCCCAATTGTTTATATAATTGACAGCAAATGAAGCACTGTCCCCTTTGGTCATGTTTTCCGTAATTAACGGCGCCAGGTCATCTTCATACAAAAAAGACTCACCAACTCTAGCAATGACCCTTTTTTCCTCATCTTTCTTAAAAAGACCTTCACATGAGCTAAAAACAATTGTCAGTAACCCTATTATTGCAATAGGATAAATTTTACGCAGTAAAAACATTGATTTCTTAAAAAACATCGAGCAAAAATAGTAATAACCACATCGTGTGCAAATGCTTAATGATTTACTTAACACGTTTTTAGGGCTTACAATATATAACAAATAGCTAATAATCAATTAAAATTAGCGTAGCGGTAAGCCGTCAACTCGTTTCTCAAACACTATATTGTGCCATTTTTTATGGTAAATTTGTTACTTATATTTATAACCTAATTATATCTTCTTGAACAGACAAATAAAACTTATATGGGACTTTAGAGGTCCTGCAGCTCTAAAAACTGCCGAACATCATGTCAAGCACTTAAACGAGTTTATAGCTTCTGAAAAAACTGCATTAAATATTACGGGTTTTAAAGAAATTAATGAAATGTACAGTATTGCTTTTATGGTTGTAGAAGAAAAAGAAATGATTACGGTAAGGGATTTACTGAAACCGCATAGGGGTGAAGTCTACAACCCCTAAAAATATATAATAACATGAAGCACTTTCTTCTTTTCATTTGTGGTGTTCTTCTAATTTCTTGCGCACAAGAAAAGCAGAATTTAAACTTTCTTGAAGTTGCCCTATCTTCAAATGACCCTAAAATAAAAAGGGTTATGGACAGCATAAATAGCTATGAAGTACAAATTATATATACACAGATCAATAGAAGAAATGATAGTATTTCATTTACCGATTATGAATTTCAGGTAAATGATAGTAGTTATTTTTACCCTGCGAGTACGGTTAAATTTCCCGTTGCCGTTTTAGCATTGGAAAAACTAAATTTAACGGACACTTTATCAATAAATACAAAATATTATATAGAAGGGGATACTATAGAAAGTACCGTAGCAATTGACATATCTAAAATTTTTGCGGTCAGTGACAATTTAGCGAACAACAGATTGATGGAGTTCTTAGGTTTTGAAGCCATTAATCAAAATTTAAAGGAGAAAGGCATTTCACCTCTAAGATTAAGCCATAGAGTGGGCTATCGTTCAGATGATTTAAGAACCAAACCATTAATCATTTATCTTAACGACTCTACCACCGGAATTACGCAATCACTTTTAAACAAAACTCCAGAGCGTTTAAAACTTCTTAACGTGGAAAAAGGTATTGGGTATTATGAAGGTGATGAACTTATAGAAGAAGCTTTTGATTTTAGTCAAAAAAACTATTATCCTATTACAACGCAACACAACCTTCTTAAAAGAGTACTATTTCCGCAAATGTTTAAAGAAGTTGAACGGTTTAATATTAGTGAAAAACAACGGGAACATTTGTTAAAAGCAATGCATACCACCCCTCAGCACATTGGCTATGATCCAGCTACATATTATGATGGTTATTGTAAGTTTTTCATGTATGGCGATACTAAAAAAAATATACCGGAGTCTATAGAAATATATAATAAAGTAGGGTTTGCTTATGGAACGTTGACAGATTGCGCCTATATAAAGGACACTAAAAATAATATCGATTTTCTCTTAACGGCAACGATCTTGGTCAACAAGGATGGCATTTTTAATGATGATGCCTATGAGTATGATGAAATAGGAATTCCGTTTTTAGCTCAATTAGGTAGAGAAATCTATCAACAAGAATTGAATAGAAAATAATAAAAATACAGCAAAGCTGAATATGCAAGACAACACTCAAAAGACAAGGATCAACAAATATCTTAGCGAAGCAGGATATTGCTCGCGTAGGGCTGCTGATAAACTTATTGAACAGGGCAGAGTTACCATTAATGGAGAAGTACCGGAAATGGGCACTAAAATTTCAATTGGCGATGTGGTAAAGGTGGATGGAGAACTTATCAAAGCCCCTAAAGGTAAATCAACCTATTTGGCATTCAACAAACCTGTGGGTATTGTTTGCACCACGGACACCGGTGTTGAAAAAGACAACATTATTGATTTTATTAATTACCCAAAAAGGATTTTCCCCATCGGCAGATTGGACAAACCCAGTGAAGGGCTTATATTTTTAACCGATGATGGCGACATTGTAAATAAGATATTACGCGCCCGAAACAACCATGAAAAAGAATACCTGGTAACGGTAGATAAACCTATCACCATTGATTTTTTAAATAGAATGCGTAAAGGAATTCCTATTCTTGACCAAGTAACACGGGAGTGTGAAGTTTTTGAAGTAAGTACCTATCAATTTAGAATAATACTTACACAAGGTCTGAACAGACAAATTCGTAGAATGTGCGAGTATCTAGACTATAGGGTAAAGAAATTGAAGCGCATTAGAATTATGAACGTACAATTGGATGTACCTGTAGGAAAATGGCGAGACCTTACAGAAGAAGAACTAAAGGAAATCAATAGATTGGTAAGTACTTCATCAAAAACATTTGATGGCAAGAAATAAAATTATATTACGATAACAACCACAACGATAAGGATTTAACAAAATTGATTACATAAAATTCGTTTTTAATCATTATCTTAAAAGAAAAGCTAGGTTATGTCACAAAAGAACAATTTCTCAACAAGGCTCCATACTGTAAAGTATGTTTTCTTATTGTTATTTTCAATAGGAACAGTAACCAACACTATGTTGGCACAAACAGTTGATTATACGGAATATACCGGTGAAGTTTTAGATACCGATAGTAAAAAACCTTTAATCTTCGCTACCCTAACAGTAGAAAATACTAATGTCTCCACAATTACCAATTCTGAAGGACAATTTTCGTTGAAAGTGCCAAAGGAATATACCGAGAACAATGTAACAATTGCATTTTTAGGATACAAAACAAAGCAGATCGCTATATCGGAACTAGACGAAGAGAAGAACAAAATCTATATGACGGAATTTGCCATGGCCTTGTCCGAAGCGCGAATAGATGCCCCTAATGATGCTGAAAAATTAGTTTTTGAAACTTTGAACAGAAAAGGTGATAATTACTTAGATGAAAGTACTGTAATGACTGCCTTTTACAGAGAGACCATAAAAAAAAGAAGAACAAACGTAAGCCTGTCCGAAGCGGTAGTAAATATTTACAAAACACCCTATTCTTCTAAAAAGACCGATGCACTTGAACTGTACAAAGCACGCAAAAGCACTGATTATACCAAGTTAGATACCGTTGCCCTAAAACTTCAAGGTGGTCCGTTCAATACCTTATTTGTAGATATGGTAAAATACCCTGACTACATCTTTACCCCGGAAACTTTGGCGTACTACGACTTTTCATTTGACACATCTACCCGCGTAAACGACCAATTGATATATGTTATAGAATTCAAGCAAAAGCCAGAAATTATCGATCCATTATATAATGGTAAACTATACATAGATGCCGAGAATAAAATTTTGACTCGAGCCATTTACTCTTTAAATATTACCGATAAGAGGTTGGCATCACAAATGTTCGTTAGAAAAAAGCCAAGAAATGCCGAAGTATGGCCAACAGAAGTATCTTATCGTGTAGATTACAGAGAAAAAAATGGTAAATGGTATTACGGCTACAGTAATGTGTTATTAGAGTTCAAAATTGATTGGGACAAACGCTTGTTCAATTCAATTTACAGCATGAACTGCGAAATGGCAATTACGGATTGGGAAAGAAACACCAATGAAAGCTACCCTAAATATAAGGACAGAATGAAATCTTCTATAATATTAAGTGATGAAGCCATTGGTTTTGCAGACCCGGATTTTTGGGGCGAATACAATATCATAGAACCTGAAAAATCTATTGAATCCGCTATTAAAAAAATACAAAGACAATTACGGAAGAATAAATCTACAAGCGGTGCAACTGCACGCTAATAAAAATTACATAAATTAAAAAAATCCCTTTTACTTCTATCTAAAGAAGCAAAAGGGATTTTTGTACTAGAGAATTCTAATTTCTATAATGGCATTACTACAGTATCAATGGCGTGAACGACACCATTACTTGCTGCTACATCTGCAATAATTACAGTTGCCATATTCCCTTTTTCATCCTTTAACATTACATTCTCATCGGCTAGCGTTAATGTAATCATACCTCCTTGTACGGTTTTTACAGAAAACGCACCATCATTTTTGTTGATAGCATCTATAACATCTGCAGCCATATATTTACCTGCAACTACATGGTACGTTAAAATACCAGTTAGTGCATCTTTACTTTCCGGCTTTAGCAATGTATCTACGGTACCAGCTGGCAATGCTTCAAAAGCGCTATTCACAGGGGCAAAAACTGTAAATGGACCTTCACTACTTAAAGTCTCTACCAAATTGGCAGCTTTAACTGCAGCTACCAAAGTAGTAAAATTGTCATTTCCGGCAGCAACGTCAACAATAGTTTCTGATTGTGCCGAAACATTTGTAACAAATAATGCAATAGCACTTAACAATGTAATTTTCAAAATTTTCATAGTTCTTTTTTTTAGATTTCCGTAAATGTATAACGGAACTACTAGTAATAGTCTTAAATTTTGTTTAAAGTTTTAATAAAAATATTAAACAATTTATAAAAACCTGATTACAAAACTATTAACTACATTAAATAAAACTCATTGCATACTATAAACATTAACCCGACCCGAGCACGACGGTCATTAAATCTTTATTCAGATAATATTTGGCAAAAAAAAATCCATTAACCAAACTAAATTGGGTAATGGATTTAAATCTACTTTGAGTTAAGAACTGTTAATTTGCTACCTCACTAATAAATTTTAGACGGTATAAACGTAATTCTTCTTCCTCGTACTCACCATCAAACTCGGTCATGGCGTCTTCAAGGTTATCACTATCGGCCTCTAAGAAATAATCGTGTATTTCTTCTTGTTGATCTTCGTCTAAAATCTCATCGATCCAATAATTAAGATTCAACTTTGTACCACTGTATACTATTTGTTCCATTTCTTTGATAAGATCAGGTATTTCCAATCCTTTTGCAGATGCAATATCAGACAACGGTAATTTCCTATCTACATTCTGTATTACATATAGCTTTAAAGCAGAGTTGGCACCCGTACTTTTAACTACAAGATCATCTGGTCTAATTATTTCATTTTCCTCAACGTAATTTTTAATAAATGCTACAAAGGGTTTACCGTATTTTTTTGCCTTACCCTCACCTACTCCATGAACATTCAACATTTCCTCATGCGAGATAGGATATTTTAATGCCATATCTTCTAATGAAGGATCCTGAAAGACTACAAAAGGGGGTACACCTATTTTCTTGGCCTGTGCCTTTCGTAAATCTTTTAATTGCTTTAACAATTTCTCATCTGCAATTCCTCCAGATTTAGCGGCACCAACAATAGCATTATCATTTTCCGCATTATAGACATGATCTTTGGTCATCATGAACGATGAAGGTTTCTTTAAAAACTCCTTACCACTATCGGTTACATGAAGTACGCCGTATTGTTCAATTTCTTTTCTAAGAAGACCGGCAACCAAGGTTTGACGAATAAGTGCCATCCAATAACTTTTATCTTTATCGGAACCAATACCAAAAAACTCCTTTTCATTGGTTTTATGAGATGAAATTATTGCATTGGTCTTTCCTCTAAGGGTATTTACAATTTCTTTGGACTTAAACTTTTCACTAGTTCCGGTCACCACCTTTAGTAACTTTTCAACGTTGTCCTTGGCTTCTTCTTTCTCTTTTGGATTTCGGGTGTTGTCATCCATATCTGCTCCTTCACCATTAACCTCGTCAAATTCCTCACCAAAATAATGAAGCATAAACTTACGCCTGGACATTGAGGTTTCTGCATAGGCTACAACTTCTTGCAACAGCGCATTTCCTATCTCTTGTTCTGCCACTGGTTTACCGGACATGAACTTCTCAAGCTTCTCTATATCCTTATATGAATAATATGCCAAACAATGACCTTCGCCACCATCACGGCCTGCCCTACCCGTTTCTTGGTAATAACTTTCTATACTTTTAGGAATATCATGATGTATAACAAAACGCACATCTGGCTTGTCTATACCCATACCAAAAGCAATAGTGGCCACAACCACGTCTACATCTTCCATCAAGAACATGTCTTGATATTTTGATCTGGTCTTAGCGTCAAAACCGGCGTGATACGGCACGGCACTTACGCCATTTACCTGTAAAACCTGAGCCAATTCTTCTACTTTTTTTCGGCTTAAACAATATATAATACCAGATTTGCCTGAATTTTGTTTTACAAAACGGATGATATCCGCCTCAATATTCTCGGTTTTGGTACGTACCTCATAAAACAAATTGGGTCTATTGAAAGATGCCTTGAACAAAGTGGCTCCACCAATTCCTAAATTCTTTATGATATCTTCCTGCACTTTAGGCGTAGCCGTAGCGGTAAGTCCTATAATAGGAATATTATCGCCCAAACGTTCAACAATAGATTTTAGGTTTCTATATTCAGGTCTAAAATCATGACCCCATTCAGAGATACAGTGCGCTTCGTCTACCGCTACAAAAGAAATAGTAACCGAACGTAAAAACTCTACATTCTCTTCTTTTGTCAATGACTCAGGAGCAACATATAAAAGTTTGGTAACACCATTGGTGATATCTTGCTTTACCTGTTTTATTTCCCCTTTGTTCAATGATGAGTTAAGCACATGTGCTATTCCGTTCTCAGAAGATACACCACGTATGGCATCTACTTGATTCTTCATTAAAGCAATAAGTGGAGATACAATAATAGCGGTACCTTCTTGCATTAACGCAGGTAATTGGTAGCACATAGATTTACCACCACCAGTTGGCATAATTACAAACGTATTATTCTGCTTTAAAACATTTTTAATTACCTCTTCTTGAAGTCCTTTAAACTGAGAAAACCCAAAATATTTTTTTAATGAGGAATGTAAATCGATATTGTCAAATTCTTTACTGTCTGTCACATTTTACATTTAAGGGGACACTACTTACTTTAAAATTTTATAAGCGAACAAAATTACAAATTACCAAGCTAGGCGTTTCTAAATTATTATGCGATAATCGGCATTTAAAATTAAGTTTGTTTAATTTTGTCATCTTAAAGATAATACATTCTTTTAGGAATACAATCCATAATTTGAATAATAGATTGATTGCAACGGACACCATTATTGGCTTAGCGAAAAAAACCATTGAAACTGAGCGTGATGCTATAGCACAACTTTCATCTCTTTTGACCGACGATTTTGCCAGTATCGTAAACTGCATTATCCAGGCAAGAGGCCGTGTTATAATCTCTGGTATTGGCAAGAGTGCCATCATTGCCACTAAAATTGTTGCTACCTTGAATTCTACAGGTACACCCGCAATTTTTATGCATGCGGGCGACGCCATTCATGGAGATTTGGGAACCGTACAGGACAATGACGTGGTCATCTGCATTTCTAACAGTGGAAATACGCCCGAAATCAAGATGTTGGTACCGCTCATAAAAAGAGGTACAAACAAATTAATTGCAATGACCGGTAATACCGATTCTTTTTTAGCAAAGCAGGCAGACTATATTTTAAATACCCATGTAGAAAAAGAGGCTTGCCCAAATGGTTTGGCTCCTACAACAAGTACTACCGCACAATTGGTTATGGGAGATGCCTTGGCCATTGTTCTACTGGAAATTAAAGGGTTTACCAGTTCTGACTTTGCAAAATATCACCCTGGCGGGTCATTGGGAAAAAGGCTTTATCTAAGAGTTTCTGACCTTGTAAGCAAAAACCAAGTACCAAGCGTACAACAAGACGAAGAGGTCAAAAAGGTTATTGTTGAAATTTCTAAAAAAATGTTAGGGGTCACTGCCGTACTTAACGGAGAAAAAGTTGTTGGTATCGTTACCGATGGCGATATTAGGCGAATGCTAAACAAGCATGATAATATAAAAGGATTGACCGCCAAAGATATCATGACTACCAACCCAAAAACAATAGCTGCAAATACATTGGCCATAAAAGCTTTAGAACATATGCAGAAAAAGGGTATCTCACAACTGTTGGCCATGGATAACGACACATACGTTGGTGTTATTCATTTACATAATTTAATAAACGAAGGTATTTTATAATGAGTTCCAAAGCTACCACGCCACCAAACGAAATGTCGTTTCTTGACCATTTAGAAGAATTGAGATGGCATTTAATACGATCAGTTTTGGCAGTTGTCATTATTGGTAGTGTTGCCTTTTTAATGAAAGATTTCATTTTTGACACGGTTATTTTCGGACCTAAAAAAATGGATTTCCCCACCTACAAATTATTTTGTGATATCGCAACGTATTTTGGATTCGACTCGGCTTTTTGTGCTGATAAACTTCCATTTACCATACAAAGTAGATTAATGTCCGGGCAATTTTCCGCACATATTTGGACATCGATCTGGGCCGGTTTCATTATTGGCTTTCCTTATGTTCTTTATGAAATGTGGAAATTCATTAGTCCGGGACTTTACGAAAAAGAACGAAGAAATTCTAGAGGCTTTATTTTCATAGCATCTTTCTTATTTTTTCTAGGTGTATTGTTCGGGTACTATGTGGTATCTCCGTTATCCATTAACTTTTTAGGAACCTACCAAGTAAGTTCAGAGGTTACCAATGAATTTGACCTTGCCTCTTACATATCTACCGTTAGAGCATCTGTAATTGCCTGTGGTGTTTTGTTTGAACTACCTATCATTATTTTCTTTTTGACCAAAATTGGCCTGGTAACCCCAGAAATAATGAGAAAATACAGGAAAATAGCATTGGTGGTCGTATTGATCTTATCTGCCGTAATAACTCCGCCAGATGTTGCCAGCCAAATTATAGTGGCCATACCGGTATTGATCTTATATCAAGTAAGTATCTATATTTCTGCTATGGTATTGAGAAAAGAAAGAAGAAAAGCTGAAAAAGAAAAAAAAGCAAATAGAAATGTCAAATCAAATTGAAGAATTTAACGCGTATCGTTCTAAGATGAACGATAAGTTATTGGCCGATAATAATAAAATAGTAAAACGTATATTCAATTTAGACACCAATGCTTTTGCCGCTGGTGCCTTAGATGTGAAAACCAAAGAGTTATTAGGTCTTGTGGCGTCTACGGTGTTACGATGCGATGATTGTGTAAAATATCATTTAGAAAGTTCATACAACGAAGGTGTATCTAAAGAAGAGGTCATGGAAACTTTAAGTATAGCTACTTTGGTAGGCGGTACTATTGTTATACCACACTTAAGAAGAGCTTATGAATACTGGGAAGAATTAGAAAACCAAGAAGGTTAAAAAATCCCTAATTACTTTTCTAGCAGACCAATAACCAATAGATTTGAAAACATGAAGTTACGTGCCGACAATATTATGAAATCCTACAGAGGCCGTAGGGTGGTTAAAGGAATTTCCCTTGAGGTAAACCAAGGAGAGATCGTAGGGCTACTTGGACCAAACGGTGCGGGTAAAACCACATCCTTTTACATGATTGTTGGCCTTATAAAACCTAACGGCGGAAGTATCTATTTAGACGACATGGAAATCACCAAATTCCCCATGTACAAAAGAGCACAGAACGGTATTGGGTACTTGGCACAAGAAGCATCGGTATTTAGAAAACTAAGTATAGAAAAGAACATTCTAAGTGTACTACAACTAACCAAATTAAGCAAGAAAGAGCAGCACATGAAAATGGAATCGCTCATAGAAGAATTTGGATTGGGACATATTCGTAAAAGTCGTGGCGATTTATTATCCGGTGGCGAGCGAAGAAGAACTGAGATTGCAAGAGCGTTGGCTACCGATCCAAAGTTTATTCTTCTTGATGAGCCTTTTGCAGGAGTAGATCCCGTGGCCGTAGAAGACATACAACGTATTGTAGCGCAACTAAAGAACAAAAATATCGGTATACTTATTACCGATCATAACGTACAGGAAACACTTGCTATTACAGAACGTTCTTACCTAATGTTCGAAGGAGGAATTTTAAAATCCGGTATTCCAGAAGATTTGGCTGCAGATGAAATGGTACGTAAAGTATATCTGGGGCAGAATTTTGAGCTACGTAAGAAGAAGCTTGATTTTTAAAAAACAAGTACTATTCCTTATACTTTTTAAGGTTATATAATCCCCAGCCAAAGAACAGCAGTTCTAATACTAATGCGGGAGTAAACAAAGGCGATACCCCATCAAACAGTGTACTTACTATTCTACCAAATGATATTCCTCCCATAAAAAGCACATTGCAGACCGTTGCCCCATACCAAAATTTAGGATTTGAAGCACCAAACAACCAATATAGACCAACTCCCATATAAATTCCCATTACGGCACGCAACATGTTCTTCAATTCTAAATCTACCACCTGAAAACCCAAAAGTTCTGGCATAACATAGGTAGGATAGGCGCCATACACCAAACCTGCAATAATGACGATTACCGCTGAAAGTAGAAGATTAAGATTTTTAGGAATTACCATAAAACCGTTTACCATAAAGTTGAAAATATCTAAAAGCAGCCAATCCGCCCACAAAAGAAAATACAGCCAACATCCAAAATACATGTTGATGTCCTTTTAAACCCGGTGATGCATCTAATAAGTACCCCATTGCGGGTCCGGCAAAAATATCTGGAGTATAGCCCACCAATGAAATAATACCCACAGCGGTACCCGTTAAAACTAAAGGGATTCTACCACTTTGCATAACCGCAAAATATAAGGAACGTATGGCGTAAACACCAAGCGCCACAATCATAATCGAAAATATGAAAATAGCATAAGAAACATTTTCAACCACTCCCGAAGCAAAAATCAAAGAACCAATGAAGGCTATTACAAAACCTATGAACAAAAACAAACTAGGTCTAGACCTGTCTGCAACAATACCGATCAACACCCCTACTACCGGTCTTGCAAACAACAAAACAGTGCCAACTTCTGCTGAGGCAACTTCATTAAGCAACATTACATCTTTAGCATATAGCGAAAAAACATCCGTAATCTTGTAGCCAACATAGGCACATAAAATAATGACCATTAACAATTGAACCGATGGCAACCGCAGTACCTCTTTAATCTGCGAAACTGTAATACGATCAATGACAATTTCTTTTTCCTGATCTGCAGGTAATCTCATGAACAACCATACCAAAACACCCACTAGGGCTACAATACCTGCAGAAGTTAAAATAACATATCTAAAAGCAAAACGGCTCTCTTCCAAACTAGCGACTTCCAAATCCGTCGTCATAAAATAAGAAAATACCACTACTCCAAGTGTACCGAACAAGGCTCCTACCAAGCCCCTACCACCATCTAAAAACCCGAATGCCCTGCCTTGAGAATTTATACCGCCCCAAACACGGGTAGCTTTTATCATGGGAGACCAAAAGAGAAATATGGTAGTAAAGCCCCAAAAACCATAAAGAACCTGCAACGTAAAATAATTGGGAAAAGTAGCGAATACCAATCCGCCCATTGCAGTTAACCAAAGTGCAATGGCTATTAACTTTCTTGGTTGATATTTATCTGCCAACGGACCACCAAGCACATATGAGACCAACGCTACAAAACCGTATACTGAAAAGCACAGACCTAAAGAAACATTATCGAGTTCAAAAACCTTTAAAACAGTAGGTCTAAAAACACGTTGTAGCACAAACGGCAAAATAAAGACACTTTCCCCAGCCAATATCAATAATAAGAGATAGTACCAGGGTGCTTTTTCAGGTTGTTTCATTTTGCTTTTATAGGAATCCAAACTTCTTCTTCTGAGTTGGGATCGTTGTTTTTATATGTAGCCCCAAGTACTTCAAAATGTGGGCGATCATCTAATTGATATTCTGAGTTAGGAATCCATTCCCCATAAATATATTGAAAGAAAGTAGGTGCGTTTTGTGCACTTCCTGTATAATGAAATACAGCATATAAGCCAGTTTCCAATAGCAACATGTTCATGCCTTCGGGAATATTGTCCACTTCATCAACCTCAACACAAGCCCACTTTACAAATTCGCTACCAGCGCTAAATCGTTCAAAATAATGGCTAGGATATTGTTGCAGTGATATAAAATCTTCAGACGCCCTATGATCCACTTCCTTACTACGTTGCCTAAACGTTTTCCAAAGTTGAGGGGTTTTATTATCTAACAAACTCATTTCAGCAGATAATCCTATCAACTTTTTTTCTTTAAGGGTAATAATCTTAGGAGTCATATTTCTACAGCTATTCTCCAAACTTAAGAAATTCATATAGAACAGTTATAAAACCAACTGACCTTAGGTCATTATTGTTACCGATAGTTTCAATAACACAAACATAAAGTTCAACTAACATAGATTGATCGGAATTAAAACAATTTTGAGGAAACTAATTTACCAGATGAAAAAGACGAAAAACACCAGAAGAAATTTTATTCAAATAACCTTAATGGCTTCCGGGGGAATAATTTTAGCCCCAAACATTATAAGCTGTAGCGAAGATGACAATGTACAAGTTGAATATGACGAATCTCAATTAACGGTACAAAACTTTAGTTACGGGGTTGCCAGTTTTGACCCAAGTGATTCTGGTGTAATCATATGGACACGTTATACTACGGCAAATGTTGAAATTATCTGGGAAGTCTCTACACAAACCGATTTTAGTAGCATATTGAGAACTGGAAAAATAACAACTGAAACCTCTAGGGACAATACTCTGGCCATTGAATTGACCGAGCTAGAAGCTGATCAAAAATTATATTATAGATTTATAAGTACCTCTGATAAATCCATTTCCGTGGTTGGTGAAACCATTACCCTACCAACCGATGCCACGCAAGCCAAGTTAGCCGTTTGTTCATGTTCTAACTACCAAGCAGGTTTGTTCAATGCGTACGATGCAATGGCAAATTCCGATGCAGATATCATTGTTCATTTAGGAGACTACTTTTATGAGTATGGTGCCGGAGGATATGGCTCAACAGCAGAAAATGCATTTTTAAATCGTTCTCATGAACCAGAGGGAGAGATTATTTCATTGGATGACTACCGCACCCGCTACAAACAATATAGATCGGATACATCCTTACAATTGGCGCACCAAAAAAAGCCTTTTATCTGTGTTTGGGACGATCACGAAATTGCCAATGACACCTATAAAGAAGGTGCTGAAAACCATGATGAAGCTACCGAAGGTAGTTTTGAAGTAAGAAAGCAAAATGCCTTACAAGCATACAGCGAGTTTTTACCATTCTCAAGAATTTCTGCAGATGACAATAGCCTTATCTACAGATCTGTAAATATTGGAAACCTAGTTAATCTGGTGTTGATGGATACTCGTTTAATTGGCAGGGACAAACAATTAAGCATCACAGATTATTTTACTGCAACCGGTTTTGACGCTGTTGCATTCCAAACAGCATTATCAGACCCCAACCGTTCTATTTTAGGTACGGAACAAAGAGATTGGGTCATTTCAGAAATCAGTAACAGTTCTGCAAAATGGCAGGTACTGGGGCAACAAGTGCTTATGGGTAAAATGAACGTGCCGGCAGAATTACTAACTGCTTTTGGCTCACCCAATTTTGCCACTATCCTTACAGAACTAGTGACCATAAAACTTAGGCATCTTAATAACGACCCAGCATTGACACCGGAAGAAATAGCAAGGGTAACTTCTGTTATTCCATATAACTTAGATGCTTGGGACGGCTACCCAGTGGACCGTGAAATCATATACGGAGCGTTGAACGGCAAAAAAATTGTTACACTTGCCGGTGATACCCACAACGCTTGGCAAAATACACTGATTGCTGCAGATGGTTCTGAAGTAGGCATTGAATTGGCAACTTCTTCCGTTAGCTCACCTGGTTTTGAAACTTACCTGGGTGCAAACGTCACCCCAGAATTAATAGCAGGTTTTCAAGAAGCAATGACAACCTTAATAAACAACCTAAATTATTTTGATGCTTCTAGAAGAGGATTTATGATGACCACTTTCACTACTACCGAGGTAACTTCTGAATGGATTTTTGTAGACACTCTTTTATCAACGTCCTATAGTACAGAGGTAGGCTATACGTATAGCTATTCGTAATTTAACTTTTATGGGTAAAAAAGCCACTTTGTTATTCATTGTGGCTTTTTTTATAATACCAAAAGCCCGTGATCCTGTAACCCCAGTATAGGCTTAGAATACCAGAATAATTCAAAATCCTCAAATTGTATTTCAAAATCTTTCTTTAATTGGGCAAAAGTAATTGGTGTATTGGCTGGACTTATTTTCTCTAAATTATCCAATAGCCACTCACCCTGTTGTTTATCTACCGTAATTTCGTATACATCTGTGGTAGAATGAAAATATAACTGTAATTGCTCCCATGACCTACCCTTTTTCTTTTTCACCTGTTCTTGCACTAATGGCATTTGCCCTATAAAAACAATCTTAGCGGTAGGTTTTGTTTTTAAGACCACTTCTTGTTGCAGACAATCATAAATGTAATCGGGTGATATGGTAGACTGCGGAATATCAAAATCGAACCATTCTTGTAAGCTCATATCAAAACCGATACCGTGCATAAAATTAAAAAGTGATTTCTTTAATCCGAAGCTGAATATACCGTGATCTATACCAGTTTTATCCTTAAAATCTATATCGTTGTTCGCAAAACTGATATCTTTTAAATTTGGCATTACCCCATATTCTTCAGGATCTAAACCAACCGGACTGTGCGCCGTTAATGCAAATTGATGCCAAAAGCCAGATTGTATAATTCCCAACTCAAATAACTGCCTTACCATTTCTAAACTATCTACCGTTTCTTGAACGGTCTGCGTTGGGTAGCCGTACATTAAATACGAATGCACCATGATGTTCGCTTCGGTGAAATTTCTAGTAACCTGTGCTACTTGCGCTACCGTTACGCCTTTATCTATCAGTTTTAAAAGTCGGTCAGATGCAACTTCCAAACCACCAGAGACCGCAATACAGCCTGATGCTTTTAATAGATAACATAAATCTTGGGTAAAATTCTTTTCAAAACGAATGTTCGTCCACCAAGTAATGGTCAAATTACGTTTTAACACCTCTAAGGCAAAAGCCTTCATTAACGAAGGCGGTGCCGCTTCATCAACAAAATGAAAACCTGACTCACCGGTTTGGGCAATTAAAGTTTCTACACGATCTACCAGCATACTTGCGGCAACCGGCTCATAGATTTTTATATAATCTAAAGAAATATCGCAAAAGGTACATTTACCCCAATAACAACCGTGAGCCATGGTAAGCTTGTTCCAACGACCATCGCTCCACAGACTATGCATTGGGTTGGCAATTTCAATGACCGAAATATAATTCTCTAATTGCAGATCAGCATAATCTGGTGTACCTACATTTTGCTGCTTATAATCTTGCCTTAAACTATCATTCTTATAAACAACTTTACCATCCTCTAAGACAAAAGCACGCTTTAACTCCCCTTCTCCATCAACTATATATTGATGTACCAATTCTAACGGAAGTTCACCATCATCCAAAGTTATAAAATCAAAAAATTCAAACACCCGAACATCGGTAAGGCTGCGTAATTCTGTATTTGGAAATCCGCCACCCATGGCAATTTTCACATCAGGATAATTAGCCTTTATAAATTGGGCACAACGAAAGGCGCTATATAAATTACCTGGAAAGGGAACCGAAAAACAAACCAATTTGGGTGTATGTTCCTCTAATTGCTTTTTTAAAATATTTAGTGTTAGTTCATCAATAAAAGTTGGGTCATTACCTAAATGACCATATAGCTCATCAAAAGAATTGGCACTGCGCCCAAGCCGTTCTGCATATCTACTAAAACCAAAATTGGGATCTATACATTCTACTATAAAATCTGAAAGATCCTCCAGATACAGAGTTGCCAAATGCTTGGCTTTATCTTGCATACCCATATTCCCAAATGCCCATTCCAAATCATCCAATTGTTGAAATCTAGAAGCTTTTGGCAAAAAACTATCGGTACATAACTGCCTTGCCAAAGTATCATTTTTACCTTGTAGAAAAAGAATAACCGCATCTAAGGTTTTTAAATATTCATGACGAAGAGCATATATCCTTTGGGTATTCTCAGTTACAATGGCATCTGCCTCATAAGCCATTGCAAACAGCTGATGAAATGTATTTTTATTGAAGAGTGATAAAATAACCTCAATCCCTAAATCTGACTGGTAAGAAGAAATATCCTTTGTGTTCAAAAAACCCTTTATGTATGCCGTTGCCGGATACGGAGTGTTTAATTGAGTAAAGGGCGGTGTTATTAAAAGAAGGTCTTTCACTAGCGATTTTTAGAACAAGTTAGCAAAGATAATGGTTACGCTACTCATTAATCAATATCTCACGCACCGCTTGTTGATAAGCCCTAGGATTGTTAGCTTTTTTTATTTTTTTAAAAGCTTTATGCGGATTAGAAGTAGACAATGCAAAATACTCCCAAAAGCCCCTCATTTTCATTTTTATAGGTGTTGGTCCTGATAATGCCTCATCATATTGCTGATAAATCGTATCATGAAATTCAGAAAAAATCTTCCAACGGTCTTTTGGGTATTCGGTGGTATTGTTCTTGATCATACTAGGCAGAAATGGGTCAGCGATCAGCCCTCTGCCCATCATAAAATGGTCTATGCTAGGAAAGCGCTCTTTCATTTCTTTAAACTTAGCTACAGTGGTAATATCTCCATTATAGTAGAGTTTGTGTTTGGTACCGTTTATACATTTCTGAAAAGCATCTAAATCTACACCGCCTTTATACAGCTGCTTTCCAATACGCGCATGAATGGCAATATTTTTTAACGGATACTTATCTAGAATTGGAAAAACATCTAAAATTTCTTCTGCGTGCTCATAGCCCATTCTCATTTTCATGGAAACCACTACATCTGTTTCTTCATGCGCACGTTTTAAAATATGGTCAATTTTCTCAGGATTACAAATGAGTCCGCTTCCCATACCTTGCTTTGTTACCATTGGGTAAGGGCAACCTAAGTTCCAGTTGAGTTCCTTGTAACCTAAACTTTGAATATACTTAATCACAAATAAAAACTCATCGGCATCGCCCGTCATTACCTGCGGTATTACCTCTAGCGTAGTGTTATTATCTGGCTGTAAATCTTTCTGATACGAATTTTTAATCACCATTTTACCGTTCAGTCTAATGTATGGTGCATAAAAAGTATCTATACCTCCAAAATATTTATGAAACGCATTACGAAACCTAAAATCGGTAAAGCCTTGTAACGGTGAAGATAGTAAGGTGACTGACATTTAAAATTGGCTACTTGTTGTGCAGTTTCTTGAGTTTTGCCACAACAGATTCAGCTGCAAAAATAGCGCCTTCCATGTAACCTGAGTGATGTTTTGAAGTTTCTGCACCAGAAATAAACAATTTATTACCATTTAGAGGTTTAGAAAATACAGCGTGACCTCCATTTTGATGTGGAAACAAATGGTCTGCCTGCATGTCCGATTTTGTAAATTCTTCATTAAACCAAGCCGTTTCATGATACGCCTCATAGTGTAAAGCATCATCACCGAAAACCATTTTTAATTGCGCTTCAATTTTTTCTATACGTTGTTCTTTAGTAAAACGGGCACAACTACCCGATGCAAAACCAACCAGGGCAAATGAATTGTTTTCTACATTAGACTGATCATAAAACTCAGTCAAAGGACCAACATTACTAAATATAGTGCCCGATTTTCCCTGCGCTCTCCAAAATGGGTTTTTATAGGTCAACGCGACTTTGATGGAATCTTGCATCCATGTATGTGTGTGCTCTGCAACGGCTAGCAACTCATTTGGCAACGACGGAGAAAAATCAATTTGATCAATTAAAACTGCAGGGGGCAATGTTGAAATAACGACATCGGTAACCAATGTATGAGATTTAGTTACCACTTTGGCCTTATCTTTCTCAAAAATAACCTTATCTACTTTTTCGTTCAACAAAACCGTTTCTGGCGCAAGTTTAGAGAAAATTGCATTTATTAAACCTACCGTACCATTCTTAAAACGATAACTAGGGCTATCACTAGGGACAGCAATTTCTTGAGGTGGCACATTTGAAAATGTTTGAAAATAAGATATACCGGTCATGAATTGTTCAAAATAGGGAACATTGAACTCTTCTATAACATCCAATAAATGATAATGGCCGTCATTAAACCAGGTGGCACCCATTTCAACTTTGGTTTTATTGGATTCCACGGTATGTATTCTTCCTCCAATACGGCTTCTAGCTTCTAATACCTTTACATTAAAACCAAGTTCTTGTAGACGGTACGCAGTTAACAAACCAGATAATCCTGCGCCGATAATTACTATCGTTTTATTCATGCTGATAAAAAATGGAAATTAAAAGTTTATGAAATATCGGCTTGTAATATGCTTACAGTAACCAATAACTGACCAATATGTCTTTGGCTATGCTCTGCAGCATGAAACAATAAACCTATAACGGTTGTCGGTAAATTTTTCCTACCAACAGTTCTATCTTCGGTAAGTGAATTTTCTGGAACGGTTTTAAAATACCCAATAGCCTCTTCTACTTTAGCAGAAAATTGCTCTTGCAAATGGATTACCTCTGTATTTAGCTTAAAAGTACCTTCTTGTTTCAAAAAAGTAAATTGTTCATCTGATAACGATTCACCTTTAGCGTAGGTCAACATGCGATCTAATACGCCCGTCACATGGTTCATATGAAAACCTACGGAAGCCCTACCTGCCGTTTTAGCCCATAATAATTCTTTAGGAAAATCAGCAGTATACTTCTTTAACTCTCGTTCTGATTGTAAAAGTGCATGTGCGGCAGGCTGTAACAAATCTGGTACACCTTCAATTGGACCACTTAACCAAAACTCATATTCTTCATTCTCCATAGTTATCTTTCCTAAATGTACAGTATTAAAGTCTCTCTTGTATTACTGAACTTACTACATAGAATAAAATAATCAAAGGGATGGCCATAAACTTCATGGTTACAATAAGCACCAGACTAGTAATTAAAAAGATATAACGCATGGCGTTATCCTTAAAACTAGTATTCTTAAATTTTAAGGCGAACAGCGGTAAATTGGCATTCAACAAATAGGCGCATACCAATGTCAAAATTATCAAGAACCATTGATTCAAAATAATCGCGTTTAAGAATTCATTATTCTGATACATTAATATAAGCGGTAATGAAAGAATTAACAAAGCATTGGCCGGAGTAGGCAAGCCAATAAAGGAAGAGGTCTGGTTTTCATCAATATTGAACTTAGCCAATCTATAACCTGAAGCCATTGTAATTACAAATCCGAAAAAGGGCAATAAATGCTGAAATGTAATAGTACCACTTTCAAGAAAAAAGTGAGAACCATCTCCCCAACCACTTGTCTGTGACATTGCCAACAACTGAAACATTACAATACCCGGTACCAAACCACTTGTGATCATATCGGCCAAAGAATCTAACTGAAGGCCTAATTCACTTTTTACATCAAGAACACGTGCTGCCAATCCGTCAAAAAAATCAAAGAATATACCCAGAGCCACAAAAATTGCGGCAATTTCCAATTTATTCAAAACGGCAAAAACCGATGCCACACAGCCGCAGAAAACGTTTAAAAGAGTAATAAAATTTGGAATATGTCTTTTCATAATACTTCACCTAATGTCAAAAACAGGACATTAAATACATGCCCCTTTAACAATATTTGCACTAAAATAATATAATTAAATGGTGCTAAAGATTATCGCCTTAAAAATACTGTTGCAATAGTGGCATTCTTTAATTCAATGACATCTAATAATAGTTAGAACAGCAGGTTAAACACGTGTTTTTCTATTATTTACGACCATCGTATGAAAATAAGGCCTAACTTTTACAACAACATATCACAAAATAATTGCGATATGAAAAATATTATGCATGCATAGTATTGTTTAGTTGAGATATTAGAATTAAATTATGACCTGTGTAACAATTTCAATAAAAAAATACAGTTTTATAACAATCAATCTTATACACTAACCATTAAATACATTACCCTAAAATGAAAATTAAAAAGGTTTTAGTAGCCAACAGAAGTGAAATTGCAATCAGAGTACTACGTGCCTGTACCGAACTGAACATTAAGACAGTTGCCATTTACACTTATGAAGATCGCTATTCTCAACACCGTAATAAAGCCGATGAATCTTACCAGATCGGTGAGGACAATCAGCCATTAAAACCTTACTTGGACATTCCTCAAATTATAGCATTGGCAAAGGCTAAAAATGTAGATGCCATACACCCAGGCTACGGATTCCTTTCTGAAAACTCTGAATTTGCAAGACAATGTGCTGCCAATGACATCATCTTTATAGGTCCTGACCCAAAAGTGATGGATGCCTTGGGCGATAAGATTACCGCCAAGAAAGTTGCCGTAAAATGTAACGTTCCTATCATTGAGAGTAATAAAAAGAAATTGACTTCTTTAAAAATTGCTTTGTCAGAAGCCGCTACAATTGGCTACCCTGTTATGCTTAAGGCCGCATCTGGTGGTGGCGGTCGTGGTATGCGCATTATTAGAAAAGATGAAGATCTAGAAATGAATTTTGATTCTGCCAGAAACGAAGCACTAAATGCTTTTGGCGATGACACTATGTTTCTTGAGAAATATGTAGAAGACCCAAAGCACATTGAAGTACAAATTGTGGCGGATAACCATGGTAATATTCGCCACTTACATGAACGCGATTGTTCCGTGCAACGACGTCACCAAAAAGTGGTAGAGATCGCACCTTCCCATAACGTTAGCAAAGAAGTAAAACAAAACCTTTACAAGTATGCCGTTGACATTGCCAAAGAAGTTAACTATAACAATATTGGAACCGTAGAGTTTTTGGTAGATCCCAATGACAATATCTATTTTATTGAGGTGAATCCAAGAATACAGGTAGAACATACGGTTACAGAAATGGTAACCGGTATAGACTTGGTAAAAACACAAATTTTCGTTGCGGGCAATTATAAATTAGATAGTCAGCAAATTAAAATATACGGTCAAGAAACCATATCCACTTATGGCTTTGCCTTACAGTGTAGATTGACCACCGAAGATCCAGGCAACAATTTTACCCCAGATTATGGTACGGTAACTACGTACCGTAGTGCCTCTGGTATGGGAATTCGTTTAGATGCCGGTAGTATTTATCAAGGATATCAAGTGAGTCCGTTTTTTGATTCCATGCTGGTGAAAGTTTCCTCGCACGGCAGAACACTTGACGGTGCTACCCGTAAAATGGTTCGTGCGTTAAAAGAATTTAGGATTAGAGGCGTAGAGACCAACATTCATTTCCTTCAGAATGTAATACAGCATCCTACTTTCAAAGAAGGTAAGGTAACTGTTAATTTTATACAGAACACCCCTGCCCTATTCGACATTAAACTATCACAAGATAGAACCTCAAAGGTGGTGAACTTTTTGGCGGAGGTTATTGTAAACGGTAATTCTGATGTAAAGTATATTGATGAGAACAAGGTCTTTAGAAATGCAAAAGTTCCAAAATTCAATCCGTTAGAAGCGCATCCAAAGGGAACAAAAGATATGCTGACCGAAATGGGTCCAGAGAAATTTTGTGCTTGGTTAATGGATGAAAAGAAAATTCATTATACAGATACCACTATGCGCGATGCGCATCAATCACTATTGGCAACAAGAATGCGTACCTATGACATGTTGCGTGTTGCAGAGAGTTATGCCAAGAATCATCCTAACACCTTTAGTATGGAAGTTTGGGGCGGGGCAACTTTTGATGTAAGTATGCGATTTTTACATGAGAGTCCGTGGACACGATTACGAGAGCTACGCAAAGCTGTACCCAATATTTTGTTTCAAATGCTACTTAGAGGATCAAACGGCGTGGGTTACAAGGCATACCCCGACAACCTTATTGAAAAGTTCGTAGAGAAATCTTGGGAAAATGGAGTTGATATTTTCCGAATATTCGATTCGCTCAATTGGGTAAAGGCCATGGAGCCAAGTATTAATTATGTTCGTAATAAAACCGGTGGTATTGCCGAGGCCGCATTGAGCTATACGGGTGACATTTTAGATATCAACGAAACCAAGTACAACCTAAAATATTACACACAGCTGGCAAAAGACCTGGAAAATGCCGGTGCGCATATGATCGCTATCAAGGATATGGCGGGTCTTTTAAAACCCTATGCCGCTACTGAATTGGTGACAGCATTAAAAGACACTGTTAACGTGCCTATTCATTTACATACGCACGATACTTCTTCGTTACAGACAACAACGTACTTAAAAGCAATTGAGGCAGGTGTAGATGTGATCGATGTTGCTTTGGGCGGCCTCTCTGGATTGACATCACAGCCCAACTTTAATTCGGTAGTTGAAATGATGAAGGGTCAACCAAGAGCTCATGAATTCGATATGCCGAAGCTGAACCAGTTTTCTAACTATTGGGAAGATACAAGAGAGTTGTACTACCCGTTTGAATCTGGACTAAAATCTGGTACTGCAGAAGTATACGGTCATGAAATTCCAGGAGGCCAATACTCAAACTTACGTCCGCAAGCAACAGCATTAGGATTAGGTGATAGGTTTGATGAAGTAAAGAAAATGTATGCTGATGTCAATAAACTTTTTGGAAACCTGATCAAAGTAACGCCGAGTTCAAAAGTTGTTGGCGACATGGCAATTTTCATGGTAACCAATGAACTTACTACAGAAGATGTTATGACACGTGGAGAGGAAATATCTTTCCCAGATTCTGTGATTAGTTTCTTTATGGGAGATTTGGGTCAGCCTGTTGGCGGATTCCCTAAAAAGCTTCAAAAGATTATTCTTAAAAACAAAAAGCCATACACGAACAGACCAAATGCCCATTTGGCGCCAACAGATTTTGACAAGGAATTCAAAGCCTTCAAAAAGAAATTCCAAAAAGGCTTTACACGAGCTATTGAAATGGAAGATTTTCTTTCGTACACCTTATACCCAAAAGTGTTTGAAAAAGCACATGAAAACTATAAGCTGTATGGTAATTTAGCGCTGGTACAAACAAAGCATTTCTTCTACGGTATGAAGCTTCGTGAAGAAACCTTAATTGAATTAGAACCGGGCAAAACGGTAATAGTAAGGCTACTTTCTGTAGGTATACCAAACGAGTTGGGAATGAGAACCGTGTTTTTTCAAGTAAACGGTGAAAACAGATTTGTGGATGTTTTAGACACCTCTTTAAATCTTAAAATTGAAGAAAACGAAAAGATAGATCCGGCAAACGATGACCAAATTGGTGCACCGTTACAAGGCTCTTTGTACAAAGTATTGGTAAAAAAAGGTCAAGAAGTAAAAGAAAACGACCCTTTATTCGTAATTGAAGCCATGAAAATGGAAACTACGGTTACCGCATTTAAATCTGGTAAGGTACAATCAATAAGCCTAAAAGAAGGCAGTATGGTAAAGCAAGATGATTTGGTCGTAACCATTTCATAAAGCATAATTTTTTCAATAAAATTTCTTAAAGCCACCTATTACAGGTGGCTTTAGTTTTATAGCGGGTAGTTCAACTTATAAAATCTTTCACAAAAAATTAAAAAAACCAATCTGCTTCAAGTCTGTTATTATTCGCATCTTTGCAGTTGCTATGAACTAGTAAAGATATGTTCAGAAAAATCACATTTCTTGTAGTATTCTTATGTACTGCATTTTTGGGTCACGCTCAAAATGCAGAACTATCTCCTTTATCAAAGATTAGCTTGTTAACAGTTGGAACAGGCGAAGAATTAGCGGCTAAATTTGGACATAGTGCCATTCGTCTACAAGACCCCACCCTGGGCATAGATGAAGTTTACGGTTACGGCACCTATGATTTTGAGGACCCTAATTTCTATTTAAATTTCACTCGCGGTAAACTATCCTATACCATTTCTAGAATTCCGTTCAAATATTTTGAATACTCTTACCAACAAGAAAAACGTTGGATAAGGGAGCAAGTATTAGATGTTGATCTGGAGCAAAGAAACGCTATTGTATCTTTCTTGGAACATAACTTGTTACCGGAAAACAAAAAATACAAATATGACTTTTTGTTTGATAATTGCGCCACAAGAATACCTATGGTATTTGAAAAAACTTTGGGCAACACCTTCAAATTCCATTACAATCATCTAAAAGAACAACTAACATTTAGGGAGCTGATACGTTTAAAATTGAACCCTAATTCCTGGTCAAATTTTGGTATTGATCTAGCTTTAGGCTCTGTAATAGACAGAGAAGCATCACCATACGAGCATTTATTCTTACCTATTTATGTGTATGAACAAATGAAACATACCACTTTAGATGGTAAACCGATAGTTAGAAAAGAGACAGTATTACTAGACATACCAGAACAAGAAGACAGGTCTCTACTATTTCTAACTCCGTTATTTTGGCTTAGTGTAGTACTACTATTAATTTGTTATGTTACATATAACGATTTCAAAAATTTACGTAGAAATAAATGGTTAGACTTTGGGCTTTTTGCAGTTACCGGGTTAGCAGGTGTACTTATATTATTCTTATGGTTTGCAACTGATCACTTAGCTACTAAAGCCAATTTTAATTCCCTTTGGGCATTTGCCCCGAATATAGTAATCGCATTTATAATGGTCAAAAAGCAGATTCCGTCTTGGATGCTCACTTACATCTTATTTTTAACCATAATACTAGGTATCACTTGCATACTGTGGATGTTTAAAATTCAAGTGTTTTCCGTTTTATTAATCATTGTTTTACTGGCGTTGGCAATTAGATACACTTATCTTATTTATTATTTTAAGCGTAAAAAATTAGCCAAAAAATAAACCTATAGCTACCCTTTTATGAATTTACTTACCGTTGAAAACATATCAAAATCCTATGGCGAACATGTGCTTTTTGAGAATCTATCCTTTGGTATCAATAAAGACCAAAAAATAGCCTTGATCGCTAAAAACGGTACAGGAAAAACATCTATACTTAATATTCTTTCAGGAGCTGACAGCCCAGATAGCGGTCAAGTAAACTATCGTAAATCTACCCGTGTATCCTTTCTTGCTCAGGAACCTAACATGGACCCAAATTTGAGTATTGAGGAAACCATTTTTGCTTCTGACAACGAAGTGCTTGAAGTCATTAAAAATTATGATAAGGCACTTCAAAACCCTGAAGATGCCGATGCATATCAAAAAGCTTTTGAAGCAATGGACCGTTTTGAAGCATGGGATTTTGAAACACAGTACAAGCAGATTCTATCAAAACTAAAGCTGGACGATCTTAATGCCAAGGTGGATAAATTATCGGGCGGACAGAAAAAAAGATTGGCTTTGGCCAATGCCTTGATCAACAAACCAGACCTTTTGGTTTTTGACGAACCTACCAACCACCTGGATCTAGAAATGATAGAGTGGCTAGAAGAGTTTTTTGCCAAAGAGAACATGACTTTGTTCATGGTAACTCATGACCGTTACTTTTTAGAACGTGTCTGTAATGAAATTATAGAACTAGAGAACGGTAAGCTTTATCCGTATAAAGGAAATTATTCTTACTACTTAGAAAAAAAAGAAGCACGTATTGAACAGGAAGCGGTAGAGCAGCATAAAACAGAATTGCTATTTAAAAAAGAATTAGATTGGATGCGCAGGCAACCAAAGGCCCGTACAACAAAATCTAAATCCCGAATAGATGATTTTGCCATTATTAAAGATAAAGCAAGCCAACGTAGAAAAGATCACCAAGTTCAGTTAGAATTGAACATGGAGCGTATGGGAAGTAAAATTCTTGAGCTTCATAAGATTTCTAAATCTTTCCCTAACAAACCAATTTTGGACAAATTTGAATATGTTTTTCAAAAAGGAGAACGTATTGGTATTATAGGTAAAAACGGTACTGGAAAATCTACATTTTTAAATATTCTAAGTGGGCGCGAACAACCCGATAGCGGAAAAGTCATTGTAGGTGAAACCATAAAGTTTGGTTACTACACACAAAAAGGAATTGAGATAAAAGAAGGCCAGAAAGTAATTGACGTCATTAGGGAATTTGGTGATTATATTCCGCTAATGAAAGGTAGGCAGATATCTGCACAGCAGTTACTGGAACGCTTTCTATTTGATAGAAAAAAGCAATATGATTTTGTAGATAAACTAAGTGGTGGCGAGCGTAAGCGCTTGTACTTATGCACGGTATTGATACAAAACCCTAATTTTCTAATTTTAGATGAGCCTACCAATGATTTGGATATTGTAACACTAAACGTACTGGAAAGTTTCTTAATGGATTTTCAAGGCTGTTTAATGGTAGTTTCCCACGACCGTTACTTTATGGACAAGATCGTAGACCACTTGTTTGTATTTAGGGGCGATGCCGTAGTGGAAGATTTTCCTGGCAACTATTCTGACTATCGTACCTATGAAGACAGTCAGATTTTAGAAAAAAGAGAGCAAAAAGAATCTCAACCTACCAATAAAACAAATTGGAAAGAAGCAGAGACATCTCCTAAAATATCTTATGCAGAGCAACAAGAGTATAAAAAACTAGAGCGTGAGATTCAGAAACTTGAGTCAAAAAAAGTAACGTTACAAGAAAAATTTACAGATAGTACTTTGAGCGGAGAGGACATTAAAAATCTATCCATTGAATTGAAAGAAGTAACGGATACCATAGATGCCAAAACAGAACGCTGGTTTGAGCTTTCCGCACTAATGGAAGGTTAACCTCCTTTATTACGTACATACCCAGCCTTTTTAAAAATTTCTAAAATTGCAAACGAATGTTTTTTACCGTTCGTCTACAGTTAAATGATGCCCAACGACTAGCGGCAAAATATGTTTGTGCTTGCCTGTACTTTAGCAGTGTAAAACAAATATTATGAAATCAATTGTTCTTTTAACCGCTCTTTTCTTTACATGTTTCTTCGCTCAGGCACAGGCTAACAATGAGAATGTTTCTTTGGAAATTGAAACTGCACAAATAGAATTGGTTCATACAATTGAAATCAACGCTATTAATGTAGCAACTATGGAAACTGAAAATACGATTGAAGTTGCAAGATTACACAAGTACAAAAACCATAGAGCAATTAGGGCTTTAGAATTCATCACAAAACTAAATGATGCCAAACTATCCTAATTAAAAATCCTTTTTCGTCCCCTCTCTTACACCTATCCCAATTCTTACCATTACCTACTTTTTAAATACAAATTCAAAAATTAAACTTAGTTTAATGACAATCTTTACTTTTGACAAAAAATTGAAAAGGTAATCAGTGTTTCATTTTATATCTTACATTAAATTTCTTCTTACTTCTAAAAATCAGCACGGAGTGCATTCACCATTTGTGTATGATTACATTACTAAATGTCTTTATCAAAAGACAGGATTAAAGCTTGCTACAACATTAAAAGTTAGTGTAAAGAGTATAAACTACTTCAAGTACAAGTCAATTTTTCTGGTAGGCGACTATAGGACATCCAAAGAAACTATAAAAAAAAAATGTTCGCATATAACTTTTGTAGAGAACAATGCAGATATTTTACTAGCAACCATCAATGAATTAAAAGGAATCAATTTAGACTTGAGCAAATTACCTAATGACAGTATGCTTCTTTTAGACGGCATACATAAGAACAAAAAAAATCATGATAGTTGGGAAAAGCTTAAAACCAATAATAACGTGACCGTTACAATAGACATGTTTTATTGTGGAGCGGTGTTCTTTAGAAAAGAGCAAGTAAAGGAACATTTTAAAATACGGATTTAAACCAGTAATTTTAGACTAAAGCAAATCTTAATGAGCAGTAATTCCATCTATATAACCCTTGGTATCGTTTTCGTAATCTACTTGGCCATACGTATTACCAGTAAAGGAAAATCAAAAGACCGAAAATCCAGAAAATTCATGGGAGATTATGAAAGAAAAAACAAGGATGACAAAAAATAAAAGCCGCGTTACTATTTTGGACATTTATGTTAACCTTAGTTTTAACCTTACTTCTTTCCTAAACCCGATCTAAATGAAAATATATACTAAAACAGGTGATGACGGAACTACCGGACTATTTGGTGGCACACGCGTACCAAAACATCATATACGTATTGACAGTTACGGTACGGTAGATGAGCTAAATTCTTGGATAGGACTCATAAGAGATCAGGATATTGACCCTATTTACCAGCATCAGCTAATTGCCATACAAGAACATCTATTTACCGTTGGTGCAATTTTGGCAACAAATCCTGAAAAAGAAATGCTTAAAAATGGTACTGAGCGTTTAAAAATAACCAAAGTAGGCACCAATGAAATTAATTTTTTGGAAAATGCTATTGATAGCATGGACACACAACTACCACAAATGACCCATTTTATTCTTCCGGGTGGCCATACCACAGTGTCATACTGTCATATTGCCCGTACCATCTGTCGCAGGGCGGAACGCATTTCAACATTATTACATGAAAACGAACCGTTTGATAAAAATGTGTTATCTTTTCTTAATAGGCTTTCAGATTATCTCTTTGTATTGGCACGGAAATTGTCATATGATTTACAAGCAAATGAAATAAAATGGGTTCCTAAAAAAAAGGACTAATAAATCCGTAATTTATTCGTTATCAATTAATAAATGCGAAAAAAGATATTGATAAACTGAATTTTATTACTATTTATTTTGCTGTTTAAATTTAAAAATTACTTTTGCAAAAAATTAAAATCAAAAAATTACTATGTATTGGACATTAGAATTAGCATCTTATTTAAGTGATGCACCTTGGCCGGCAAGTAAAGATGAGTTAATAGACTACTCCATCAGAACTGGAGCCCCTCTTGAAGTTGTAGAAAATTTACAATCTATGGAAGAAGAAGGTGGCGAAATATATGAATCTATCGAAGAGATCTGGCCCGACTATCCAACGGAAGAAGATTACCTCTGGAACGAGGACGAATATTAATATTCGATATTATAATATCTACAAAAAAGTCTCTTCGGAGGCTTTTTTTTTATGTAATTTTGACAGGTTCTTAGGTAAATTGGTCTAAAAATCAAGACTGGAATACCTTTTGCTCTTTATGAGCATCGATAATAAAATATTTGAAAGCTATTCTTATGATAGTACCTGATAGAAAAGCTTCAATTCTAATAGATTAAAATATATGAGTTTCATTAATTCCATACTAAAGGCATTCGTTGGTGACAAATCACAAAAAGATGTAAAGGAATTGCAGCCTTTGGTAGATCAAATAAAAACCTTCGAATCTAAATTGGAAAGTCTTAGCCATGATGAACTTAGGCAGAAAACCATAGCGTTCAAAGAGGCTATCAAAGAATCTATAAAAGAAAAAACGGATCAAATCAATGCTTTGGAAGAAGAGGTAAAAAACTCTACAGACATTGATAAAAACGAAGATATCTACACTGAAATAGATAAATTAACGGAGGAAGCCTACACTATTTCCGAGGACACGTTAAACAAAATATTACCGGAAGCCTTTGCAGTGGTCAAAGAAACCGCTAAGCGTTTTGCAAATAATGAGACTTTACAAGTAACGGCATCTGAATATGACAGAACGTTATCTGCCACAAAAGACTATGTAACCCTAGAAGGCGCCAATGCAATTTGGAAAAATTCATGGAACGCCGCAGGTAAAGAAGTTACTTGGGACATGGTACATTATGATGTTCAGCTTATTGGTGGTATTGCCATGCACCAAGGTAAAATTGCAGAGATGCAAACAGGTGAAGGTAAAACATTGGTGGCCACGTTACCTTTATACCTTAACGCTTTAACAGGTAATGGCGCGCATTTGGTAACCGTAAACGATTATTTGGCAAAAAGGGATAGTGCTTGGATGGCACCTATTTTTCAATTTCATGGTTTAACAGTAGATTGTATAGATTACCACAGACCAAATTCTGATGGTAGACGTGCTGCCTACAATGCAGATATTACATACGGAACTAATAATGAATTCGGTTTTGATTATCTAAGGGATAATATGGCGCACACACCAAAAGATTTGGTACAACGCCCACATAACTATGCCATGGTCGATGAGGTAGATTCTGTTTTGGTAGATGATGCACGTACACCTCTTATCATTTCAGGTCCTGTACCGGAAGGTGACCGTCATGAATTCAACGAGTTAAAACCAAAGGTCGATGAAATCGTTAGAAAACAACGCCAACATTTAACCGGTGTTTTGGCAGAAGCTAAAAAATTAATTGCCGAAGGTGATACAAAAGAAGGTGGTTTCTTATTATTAAGAGTATATCGTGGATTACCAAAGAACAAGGCCTTAATAAAATTCTTAAGTGAGGAAGGAGTAAAACAATTACTTCAAAAAACAGAGAATTATTATATGCAGGACAACAACAGGGAAATGCCAGTTGTTGATGAAGATCTACTTTTTGTAATTGACGAAAAGAACAACCAAATTGAATTGACGGACAAAGGGGTAAATTATATTTCTGGAGAGCAGGATAAAGATTTCTTCGTAATGCCGGACATAGGTGCAGAAATAGCGAAGATTGAAAATCAAAATCTTGAAATTGAAAAAGAAGCTGAACTAAAAGAAGAGCTTTTTAAAGATTTCACCGTTAAGAGCGAGCGTATTCATACCATGAGCCAATTATTAAAAGCTTATACTTTATTTGAAAAGGATACCGAATATGTGGTTATGGATAATAAGGTAATGATCGTAGATGAGCAAACGGGACGTATTATGGACGGCCGTAGATATTCTGACGGATTACATCAGGCAATTGAAGCAAAGGAGAACGTGAAAATTGAAGCGTTGACACAAACTTTTGCAACCGTTACTTTACAGAACTACTTTAGAATGTACCGTAAACTTGCGGGTATGACAGGTACCGCTGTAACGGAAGCTGGTGAATTCTGGGAAATTTACAAGCTAGATGTTATGGAAATTCCTACCAACAGACCTATTGCCAGAGAAGACAAAAATGATCTTATCTACAAAACAAAAAGAGAGAAATATAATGCTATTATAGAAGAAGTAACGAAAATAAGTCAAGCGGGTAGACCTGTATTGATCGGTACAACTTCTGTAGAAATATCAGAATTACTATCAAAATTATTAAGTGTTCGTAAAGTTCCACATAATGTACTTAACGCAAAACTTCACAAGAAAGAAGCAGATGTAGTTGCTGAGGCCGGTAACGCCGGTGTTGTAACCATAGCGACCAACATGGCAGGTCGTGGTACCGATATTAAATTATCTGATGCCGTTAAAAAAGCAGGGGGTCTTGCGATTATAGGTACGGAAAGACATGACTCTCGTCGTGTTGACAGACAGTTACGTGGTAGATCTGGTCGTCAAGGAGATCCTGGTAGTTCTCAATTCTACGTCTCTTTAGAAGACAACCTAATGCGTTTGTTCGGTTCTGACAGGGTAGCCAAAATGATGGACAAAATGGGCTTGGAAGATGGTGAAGTTATTCAACACAGCATGATGACAAAATCTATTGAACGTGCTCAGAAAAAGGTGGAGGAAAACAACTTTGGCGTTCGTAAACGTTTGTTGGAATATGATGACGTAATGAACGCGCAACGTGAAGTCGTTTACAAAAGAAGACGCCATGCATTACAAGGCGAGCGATTAAAACTTGACATCGCCAATATGATATATGATACCTGTGAGGTTATCGTAGAAAGCAATAAAGCTGCCAGTGATTATAAGAATTTAGAATTTGAATTGATCAAATACTTCTCTATCACGGCACCTGTAGATGAGGCTGAGTTCGGCAAATTGTCCGCTCAAGAAATTACTGGCAAAATTTACAAGGCAGCTTACGGACATTATAACGACAAAATGGAGCGTAACGCTGCAGCAGCCTTTCCGGTCATTAAAAAAGTACATGAAGACAATGCCAATAACTTTGAGCGTATTGTAGTTCCTTTTACAGACGGTATTAAAAGTTTGAATGTAGTAACCAACCTGCAAGAAGCTTATGACAGCAACGGTAAACAACTGATTACAGATTTTGAGAAGAATATTTCATTGGCTATTATAGATGATTCGTGGAAAACACATTTACGTAAGATGGATGAGTTGAAACAGTCTGTACAACTAGCGGTCCACGAACAAAAAGACCCTTTGTTGATCTATAAGTTCGAAGCATTTGAACTTTTTAAATCTATGATAGAGAAAGTAAACAAAGATGTAGTTTCTTTCTTGTTCAAAGGAGAGTTGCCTTCTGAGAACCCCAATGCCATTCAAGAAGAAAGAAATGTACAACGCAAAGAAAATTTAAAGACTACTAAAGAGGAAATTCCAAATAGTGATGAATTAGCGGAACGTAGTAGAGCGGTAAGTCAAAATCAAACTGAACGACCTTCGGTTACCGAAACTATTACCAGGGAACAACCAAAAATTGGTAGAAATGAGCGTGTAACCATTAAAAATGTAATGAGCGGCGAAAGTAAAACGGTAAAATTTAAACAAGCTGAACCACTTTTACAAAACGGATCTTGGGTGTTGACACAAGATTAATTTTAATATAATTTTAAGTTTAAAATAGGCATCTAAATAGATGCCTATTTTATTTGACACCTATAACAGACTATAAATAAACCTAATAGAAATTAATTTTTCCTAAATGCTTTTTATTAGAAAAATACAGTGAAGTATTCAATTAACAGATCATTTCATATTTTTAAGTATTATTTAGGGATAAAAAATATGTTATTCTAAAAAATTATAACAGTTTTTATCATACTAAAGTCGAAAATACTAGTATAATGATAAAAACATAATTAGATTTACATTACGTAATTTGTATATTTTCTAGTACATAAATAATTTCTATGCCCGGATTTACCATTGACAAAGAACGTCTACAGGATAAAACCAAACTATTTTTAAGGGTAAATTATACCACAAGCATTATCTCCATTCTTTTTGGGGCTTTATGCTATTTCTTTTTGAACATAACTAAGATCATACCTTTTGCCCTTGTCGGCTTTGCCGTCTTGAACATTGTTAATCTACTTTACTTCAGGTCTCATAAAAATATAGTACCCACCTTTAATTTTTCTTCTATAATAGGATTAATTACAGCGGTTATAGTAACTGTTTATAGTGGTGGCATTCACAGTGCGTTTATATTCATGATTCCGCTGATCGCCTTTGGAGGTTTTATTAATAGCACTAAATATGGCAAAGTGTATTTTAATATTATAACCGTTCTAATACTATTGGTTTTTACACAGAACATACCAGAATTGCGTGTTACAGAAAATTTGGTTCCAGAAGAATCAAGCTCGGTCTTTAGTTTAGTTTCCGTTTTGTTCGCTGTTTTCATATTAGGAAACACTTTAGGAAAAACATTGCTAAAAACGTACAATGCCATGTATAGTTCAAAAAAGGCGCTGGCAAACCAAGTACACGAAAAGGAAAATCTTTTAAAAGAAGTTCACCATAGAGTAAAAAACAATCTTCAAACAGTTTCTAGTTTGTTGAGCTTACAATCCAGGAATATAGAAACAGGTCCAATGAAAGGCTTGTTGAAAGGAACCCAAAATAGGGTAATTGCAATGGCAATGGTTCATGAAATGCTGTATATGCGTAATGATATTAGCCACATTGAATACAAATCATATGTGTTAGAATTGGGTGAATATTTAATTCGTTCAATAAAGGGCAACGACAACAATGTTGATTTAAAAATTGATATTCCCGATATAAAATTGGGAATAGACACGGCAATTCCATTAGGGCTTTTAATTAATGAAACATTGACCAATGCCTTAAAATATGGTATAGAAAACGATAACGAAGGCATCATCAGTATCAAACTAAGAAAAGATAGTGAACAAAAAAACTGCTATATTCTTGAGATTGGTGATAATGGAATCGGCTTTCCGGAAACCATTAATCATAAAAACACAAAGTCTTTAGGTTTAAAATTGATTCATAACCTTACGCGACAATTACGCGGAACAATAGAACGTGACAAATCTAAGAAAGGGACTAATTACATTATCAAGTTTCAAGAAATCAAGCAACAATTATCTCCCGTTGCTTAATGCTTTAGGGTACAAATAACAACAACACTTTTTATTTGTAAAGTTGTCATACGTTCACCATTCTTTTTGCGGGTTTCTCTATATTTAAGGAAATTAACGCAAACAACCACCCTATGTTACGTAAACATCTGCTCTTAACAGCTCTATTCTTATCCGTATGGTTTACAATACAAGCACAATCTCTTGAAGGGGACGGACCCCACGATCAATTGATCATTAGAGGCGTAATGCTTATTAATGGTAACGGAGCACCACCACAAGGACCTATTGACATTGTTGTAGAAAACAATGTGATCACCAATATAAAGGTGGTTGGTTATCCAGGTGTAGATATAGATGCGGCCAAGAGGCCAAAATTAAAGTCAGGTGGTAAAGAATTGGATTGTACCGGTATGTATCTATTGCCTGGTTTCATAGATATGCACACCCATATTGGCGGTGATGCCCAAGGCGCTGATCCAGATTATGTATTTAAACTTTGGATGGCGCATGGTGTAACTACCGCCCGTGAAGTTGCCGGTAGAGGTATTGATGTCACCCTTGACTTAAAACGCAAAAGCGAAAAAAATGAAATTATAGCTCCGCGTATTATTTCCTATACTGCTTTCGGGCAAACAAGTAAATCTTTTAATCCGTTGAACGATATTCCTATTTCTACTCCTGAACAAGCTAGGGAATGGGTACGCGCCAATGCCAAAAGAGGAGCTGACGGTATTAAGTTCTTTGGAGCTGAACCGGCAATTATGGCAGCGGCATTGGACGAGAACAAGAAATTAGGATTAGGTTCTGCATGCCACCATGCGCAAATGAGCGTTGCCCGTTGGAATGTTTTACATTCCGCCAGAGCAGGTTTAACCTCTATGGAGCATTGGTACGGGTTACCAGAAGCTCTGTTCGATGATAGAACGGTACAAGATTTTCCGTTGGACTACAACTACCAAAACGAGCAGGATCGTTTTGAAAATGCCGGAAAATTATGGGAACAAGCGGCGGAGCCTTATTCCGAACACTGGAATAACGTAATGAACGAATTATTGGAACTTGATTTTACCTTGGACCCAACTTTCAACATCTATGAGGCTAGTAGAGATTTACAGCGCGCAAGAAGAGCTGAATGGCATGAAGATTATACATTACCATCTTTATGGGAGTTTTATCAGCCTAGCAAAGTATCTCATGGATCGTACTGGCATGATTGGGGAACGGAACAAGAAGTTGCTTGGAGAAAAAATTATAAACTTTGGATGACCTTTATCAATGAATATAAAAACAGAGGTGGTAGAGTAACCACGGGATCAGATTCCGGATTCATTTTTCAATTATATGGTTTTGCCTATATAAGAGAACTGGAATTAATGCGAGAAGCTGGGTTTCATCCTTTAGAAATCATACAATCTGCTACACTAAATGGTGCAGAGGCATTAGGTTTAGATGACAAATTAGGTTCGGTAACCATAGGCAAATTGGCAGACTTTGTCATTGTTGAGGAAAATCCGCTACAAAATTTCAAAGTATTGTACGGTACGGGAGCTATTAAACTTACCGAGGACAATGAGGTGGTTCGGGTTGGTGGTGTTAAATACACCGTTAAAGACGGAATCATCTATGATTCCAAAGCGCTACTAGCAGATGTAAAACGCCAAGTAGATGAGGCAAAAGCTAAAAGTAATTATACTATTAAGCAGCCTGGCGTAAAAAATTAAAACTTACGCTTGTTTACAGGTACTTTAATTGGACGTACTTTTTTTTCATTTTTTGAAGTAAAGGCAATAGTTGCAATAACGATAACTGCTGGTATTAAAATTGAAAGTAACATCATAGTTTTAATATTTATAAGGTGCTTAATTGCACCTTGTTGTATAGGGCAAAGATTATGCCAATTTACCGTAATCCTTAGCTGTAATAAAAGCTAATTCTTTGTTAACCCTTGCATTCTTATATCTGTACAAACGTGCTACCGACGTCTCGTCAGTGATAGTAATCTCTTTTTCGTGGTTAATATTGTCAGTGCTATCAGCCAAAACAACACCCACTTCAGTAGCGTTAATTTTATCATCTGTTTGGGGAGTTTGTGCCAGTGCCAATGCGCCGGCGAAAATAACTATTAGTGTGGTGAATAATGCTTTCATATCGTAATGTTGAACAATATAAAAGTAGTTTCAGATAGAGGATAATGGCTCTTACCCTCGCTAAACTGCTATAATTTTCGCCTAGCGTAAAATTCTATGACGAATAGACAAAAAGTGTCGACGAATGGTTTTTGACCTAAAAACACCACACCGATTCCACGTGTATTTTATCGATGTTTTTAAGTATGTAAAATTTATAACACTGCAGAAATTGGGGTCTAAAAGACCAACTTAGAAATGGAAAATAGAATAAATTAAACTAAAGTAAATTCTGCTTACTTTTTATTTCTACCACGTTTACCATAGTTCTTGTCTCCACGGGTCTTAGGTTTAGAATATTTCTTTTTAATGATACGCTTATAAGACCCACCTTGATTCTCCTTCTTGTTCTTATCAGATTTCTCATGAAAACTTGCTCCACGCTCCTCTTCGTTTATATTAAGCGGATTTTCACGCTCTCTATGCTTAGGTTGCTCGTCAAAAGTAAGTTGCGTTGCAATTTCTACATCCTCTGGTAATGGTAATTGATTTATCTTATGAGACATTAAATCCTCTATAGCATTCTTGGCTTCTTCTTCTTTTTCCGTGTACAATAAAATAGATGTTCCTTCTTTCTCTGCCCTACCTGTTCTACCAATACGGTGCATGTAGTTTTCAGGATATGACGGAGTATCAAAGTTTATTACATGAGAAATTTCCTGTAAATCCAGTCCACGTGCCATAACATCTGTAGTTACCAAAATACGGTTCTTACCTTCGTCAAACTGATTAATGGAGCGTAGTCTGTAGTTCTGAGTTTTATTGGAGTGAATAATACATATTTCTTCACTAAAGAACTCTGCCAATTCTTTAAAGAGTAAATCTGCACTACGCTTACTTGAAACAAAGACTAGCACCTTATGGTACGTTTCTACATTTTGTAATAAGTGGACCAACAAATTTACTTTTGTATAAAAGTTAGGGATAGCGTAACTATATTGGGTAATATTTTCTAGAGGAGTACCACTAACGGCTATGGCAATTTTTTGAACGCCTGTAAAGAAATCGGTAATGAACAATTCAATATCATCGGTCATGGTAGCGGAAAACATGATATTCTGTCTCTTCTGCGGCAAGAGTTCAAAAATATTTACAAGTTGAAATCTAAAACCCAGGTCCAGCATTACATCGACCTCATCGATAACAAGCTTCTTCACTTGTTTTAATTGAACCGCTTTAGTTAGAATAAGATCATAAAGTCTGGCAGGGGTTGCCACCAATACATCTGTACCCAATGCCAAAGCCTCCTTTTGGCGCAACATACTTTTACCACCAAACACACCTAAAATTCTAGTTCCAGAATATTTAGCCAGCTTCTCCGCCTCTTCAACCACCTGTACCACCAACTCACGTGTAGGTACAAGAATAATAACCTTTGGATGGATTTCTTTGGAAAACTTCAGCGTATTTAAAATAGGAAGTAAATAAGCAAACGTTTTACCGGTACCCGTTTGCGCAATACCAACAACATCACTACCACTCATTACAATAGGAAAAGCTTTCTCTTGAATGGGAGTAGTATTTTCAAAACCTAGATCTTCAAGTGCTTTTTCTAGGTTTCTAGATATTTTTAAATCGGTAAACAACGGCATAACAATCACTTTTGTATTTCAGTTGCAAAGCTATGTTGATTAGTTGACAAATTACGTATAGTGAGTAATTTATCCGTAATTTGGTAACAAGAGACTATTTAAAACGGAAAATTGTAAGAACGGAATTGAGATTAGACCTTTAAAATACGTTTACTTTTCCCTGTGGATAAATATAGTACCGAACCTAAAATTGGAAGAAAAAATACAATTAGCAACCATGTGGTCTTACTGTTATTCTTGAATTCATGTCGTACAATATCAACCAAACAATACACCCATACAAACAGGGCTAGAATTGCAAAAGTTTGCCAAATACTTAGTGTAAACGAAAAGCCTGCAGGTATACTCATAATTGAATGATTTATAAAAATTACGTATTCCTTAAAGTTATAAAAATTAATACCACATTGCGCACGCTATTTCTAATTAAACAAGTTACTAGCGGTATTAAAACGAAAAATATACAAAGAAATTAATTGTTAATTAGAAAGCTCACTATGTACAAACATACGTTTACCGCCAACATAAGTCTCCAGCACTTGTACGTCTTTAATGGATGTAGGGTCAATTTGAAAAATATCTTCATTTAGAATAACAAAATCTGCCAATTTACCCGGTTCTAAAGTGCCTTTTATATTTTCATCAAAAGAGCTAAAAGCAGCATCTTTAGTATATGCCCTTAATGCCTGTTCCACATTTATTTTTTGTTCAGGAACCCAACCATCAGGATTTTTGGCATCTAAAGTTCTTCTGGTGACGGCAGCATAAATCCCATATAAAGGTGATGCAGGTGCTACAGGCCAATCACTACCAAATACTAAAGTTGTGTTGGCATTTAAAATAGATTTAAAAGCATAGGTAGTCTTTATCCGTTCATGTCCAATTAACTCTTCAGCCCATCTACCGTCATCAATGGCATGATAGGGTTGCATACTCGTAATGACATCAAGTTTGGAAAATCTATCAATATCCTCTACCGCCAAGTGTTGCGCATGTTCTATTCTTAATCGCCTATCTCGTTTTCCGTTTTTTACCACAACACTATCAAAAACATCTAATATGGTACTGTTTGCCAAATCGCCTATTGCGTGAACGGTAATCTGCAATTGTTGTTTATCCGCATTTATGACCCAAGTATTTAAGCGATCCTTATCTACAATAAATAAACCGCTATCTGATGGCTTATCCGAATAAGGATCTTTAAAGGCTGCAGTATGCGAACCTAACGAGCCATCAACAAAGCCTTTCATAAGACCGTTCTTTAACCATTTGGAGTTTTTTTCATCTTTAGTTGTTGTTTTCCAATACTTCAACGGATCGGCCGTGTAAACCCTTACCTTAAGTTGATCATTGAAATTCATTTTTTCTAAAATTTCATATCCACCCAAACTATCTACATCATGAATAGTAGTTACTCCTTGTGAAATTAGATAATCTTGAGCTGCACTAATTGCCTTTTCCTTTTCTGTTATTGTTAACTCCGGAATTTTATTTAAAACCAAATACATGGCTTCACTTTTAAGAATACCAGATGGTGTACCATCTTTATTTTTAACAATTTCTCCACTTTCTACCTTAGGACTATTCTCATCTATACCGGCAATTTTTAGCGCTGCCGAGTTGGCTAGAATCATATGACCGTCCATTCTATAAATTGCAACCGGATTTTCACCCGTAAATTCATCTATCCAATCTTTATTAGGTAATTCACCTCCCCACAGGGTATGGTCCCAATTTCCCTCAACGATCCATTGACCAGGTTCTATTTCTTTAGCGAACGATGCTATTTTATTTATGAATTCTTCTTTACTATCAACATCTCTTAATGCTACATTTAATAGGCTATTTCCCCCCATCAATAAATGCACATGAGTATCAATAAAACCTGGTGTAATGAATTTGCCTCTAACATCTTTTATTTCAGTAATGGAGCCTTTAAACTTTTGAATATCATCAAATAAGCCAATGGTCAAAATGGTATCTGCTTTTATGGCCATTGCCTCAGCTTTTGGTAAGTCTGAATTACCGGTCCAGATATTGGCATTGGTAATTATCAAATCGGCTTTTACATTATTGGTTCTACAAGAACATAACAACAACGAAATAATGAACAAATAGAATAGTTGCTTTCCCATGCTTTTAAAGGTAGAAAACTTATAATGCAACCATCAATTTTATATCAGAAAAAGCTTTTCTCAATTTGCTTCTTTCCGCAGTACCTGTAATGGCGGACTATTTAACACCCCTCTACTGTTCATTAATCCGATAGCTAGGACCAATAATATTATGCCCGGTAACACAACTAAAAATGGAACCCAGGACGGAATAAATGGCGTATCGAAAATAAAATATGCGAGTAGAAAGCTGCTTAGTAACGAAAGTAAAACCCCTACTCCGCTTCCTAAAACCCCTAAAAAAAAGTATTCTAGGGCATTAATTTTTAAAATCTGTTTACTCTGGGCACCAAGTGTTCTTAACAATACACTTTCCCGAATACGCTGGTATTTACTGTTACGAACGGAGCCGATCAAGACAATAATTCCTGTTAGAATACTGAAAAATGCCATAAAAGATATGACCCATGAAATTTTATCTAAAATATCTTCGACCAAGGTTACTACCTGTCTTAAATCTATGATCGATACATTGGGGAATTTCTTCACCAATTCTCTTTGCAGATCCGCTGATGATTTTTTGTCCGGGGCATTTGTAGTTACCACATGAAACTGTGGTGCATTTTCTAACACACCTTTTGGAAATACGATAGAGAAATTGAGCTGCATTCTAGCCCAATCTACCTGACGGATATTACCCACAACGGTGGTCATCAATTTTCCCTGAACATTAAATAACAATGTATCGCCTAAGGTTACCAGAGCGTCATTGGCAACATTTTCTGCCAATGAAATAGGAATTACTTTTGCATTAGGGTCAACGGTAGGCATCCACTCCCCTTCAAATAGTTTCTCTGAACTGATCATAGAATCCCTATACGTAGTTCTAAACTCATGGTTTAAAATCCACTTGTTCACTCGGGTAGTCGTATCTAATCTTATGTCATTTACATTTCTATTCTTTATACGCTCAATTCTCATCGTAACGATAGGAATATTATCTATTACAGGAAGACCTTTTGGGGTAATGGTGTTAGCCACGGCATCACGCTGATCTGTCTGCACATCAAATAATATCAAATTCGGACTCTCGGCACTTGCCTCGAAAGAAGTTTTAGCCAGAAGAAAATCTTTTGTAAAATATAATGTACTGATCAAAAATGTTCCAATACCAATAGCTAAAATCAACACTACCGTCTGGTTATTCGGTCGGTATAAATTCAACAAACTCTGTCTAGCGGCAAAACTCCATGATTTTGGAAAGTAGCGTTTTATCAATCGCATAAATAAAATAGACACACCCGCTAAAATGGAAAAAGTCACCAATATACCTCCTACAAAACTCAATGCGAACGCCCATCTTCCCAACAGCCAAAATGCGAATAAAAATATAAAAAGTACTATGGCAACAACTACCCAAATTTGATAAGGTCTTGCCTTTTTACCAGTGTCTTCTTGCACCCGCAATACTTGTAAAGGGGAAACAAACCAAGTATGGATCAATGGTGACAAGGCAAATAAAACCGACATACAAACACCTAGTAACAACCCAACGAATATGGCTTGAAATGAAGTAGATATTTCTACATCAAATGGTAAAAACTCTTGTAATATTAGCGGAAAAGTCTGTTGTAACAACAATCCTATAATGGTACCTATGAGTCCGCCCAACAAACCCATTCCAGCAATCTGAATCAGGTAAGTTAAAAATGTCTGTTTTCTAGTTGCCCCCAAACACTTTAGCACTGCAACTGCCTTTAATTTTTCTTTTATATAAATATGTACAGAACTGGCAATACCAACACACCCTAAGAGAAGTGCTATAAATGCGACCAAATTTAGAAAACGACCTACATTTTCATATCTACGTCCCAGGCGTTCACTAGTATCGGTATGGGTATCCATATCAGCATTCTCAGCATCTAATAACGGGTCAACATCTTTACTCAGTGCTTCTAGATCCGCCTTATCATTGTTGAAGTAATAATTATATCTTAGACGACTACCACGCTGTAAGAGCCCGCTATCTTCCATAAAGCGAAAAGGCACAATTATAGGTGGCGCTGCAGTGGCACCAATACCTGTGCTACCAGGAGCGGTAATCAAGGACCCAACAATAGGGAAAGTAATGTTACCAAGTTTTACACTATCGCCAGGTTTTAAATTGTATTGAAGCATTGCGGTAGCATCAACTAATGCTCCACCTTTTTCCAAGTATTCTTGTGCAGCTTTGGCAGGTTCAGTTTCTAATGCTCCGTAAAAAGGAAAAGCACCTTCAACGGCACGTACCTGTACTAATTTTGTAGTTAGACTTTTAGGGAAAGCCGCCATTGAGGCAAAATTGACTTCTCGTGCATTATACCCTCCTAAAGAATCCATTAATGCCGCTACCCTATCATTCGCCGGCTGATTACTATCAATCAGAAAATCTGCACCCATAAGTGCTTTTGATTGTAGACCAATATTGTCTTTCAGATTATCGCTAAAAGATTGAATTGAAACAACTGCGGCAATACCCAGAATAATGGAGGCAATAAAAAGCAACAAACGTTTACCGCTTGCCTTGCCATCACGCCAAGCCATTTTCAATAACCAATTAAATGATGCTTTTGATGTTCTTTGTGTTTTACTCAAGATGTAGCCGTGGTTTCGTTAATTACTATTTTACCACCTTTAAGTCGCAATACCTGCTTGTTCAGGTTTGCCAGCTCTAAATCATGGGTAACAATCACCAAAGTAGTTCCCATTTCTTTATTCAGGTCAAACAAAAGCTTAATAACTTTTTCTCCGGTTTCTTCATCTAAATTACCTGTAGGCTCGTCGGCAAAAAGAATAGAGGGTTTATTTGAAAATGCCCGTGCCAAGGCAACCCGCTGTTGTTCACCACCAGATAGTTGAGACGGATAATGGTCATGACGATTACCTAAACCTACCTTGTCCAGAAGTTCCATCGCATCTTTAGAAGCATTGGTTGCACCCTGTAATTCCAAGGGTACACTAACGTTTTCCAAAGCGGTCAAAGTTGGCAGTAGTTGAAAATCTTGAAAAATAAATCCTACTTTTTCATTTCGTAGTAAAGCACGTTGATCTTCGTTTAAACTACTTAAATCTTCACCGCAAAGTTCAATTACTCCGTCGTTGATTTCATCTAATCCCGCGCAAAGACCTAACAGTGTTGTTTTTCCACTTCCTGACGGACCAACGATAGCAAAAGTGTCGCCTTCTTCAATAGAAAAAGAAATATCATCAATAACTGTCAAATTCTTAGATCCGCTGGTATACGTTTTCTTTAGATTACGTACGTTTAATATCTTTGTCATAAATCATTTTGGTACAAGACAACAAAATAAACAAATGATTTGGAATCTAATAAGTTAAGCTTATGTTGAAAGTATTAAAGTTTCGTTATTTTTTAGTGGTGTTGATATTCGTTGGATGTGGAGAAACGTCAGAAAAAAAACAAACTGAAATACAAACCGAAGCTGTAAGCAGTACTGAAGAAGCAATTTCAACAGATGATAAAGTTATTTTATTCTACGGAAACAGCCTTACCGCTGCGTATGGCTTAGATACCAAAGAAGGTTTTCCTTATAGAATTCAATTAAGATTAGATTCTTTAGGGTTAGATTACAAGGTAATCAATTCTGGATTAAGTGGTGAAACTACTTCTGGGGGCTTAAACCGTTTGGACTGGGTCCTAAATCAGCCGGTAGATATTTTTGTTTTGGAATTAGGTGCAAACGACGGATTGCGAGGAATTCCTATTACGGAGTCAATGAACAACTTGCAAGCCATGATCGATATGGTCAAAGATAAAAACCCCGAAACACAAATTATATTGGCCGGTATGCAAATACCGCCAAATATGGGTGCAGATTATGCTTCGCAGTTTAAAATGATGTATCCTGCATTGGCAAAAAGTAATGATATAGAACTGATTCCGTTTTTATTGGAGGGTGTTGCCGGTATTCCTGACTTGAACTTAGAAGATGGTATTCACCCAACTGCAGAAGGTCAGAGAATAGTTACCGAAAATGTATGGGATGTTTTAAAAACTATAGTATTACCTCAAGGGGGAACAGAGGTAACCGAAAAACTTGTAGAAGAATTGAACTAGGCAAAAGAAACTGTTCTCACCCTTGCCTTAAAAAGTAAAGCACGTTTTATTCTTGCATTTTTGACTGTGTAAAACCTTGCAGCTGTTTGGAAACCGGGAGTGTTTACGTTAGACTTAACTGCTACATCTGCCATGGGCATAAAAATGGTCTGTACTTTCGTGTCTGGTGACTTCGATTGTGCTTGAGACTTGGTTCCCAAACAGATAACAAGGAATAAAAAAATAATTGTACGCATAATAAAGTAGGTAAATTTGGTGTATAGATAACCACCTACACGTAAGTAAACGTATTTTCAATTCGATAAGAGGTATGCTTTTTACGATGAAAAGTATGCATTTCGATGTACTACCAGTTTTTGTAGTCCGTTTTCCTACAAAAATTTGAACTATTATTGGCTGTATTTGTGCAGTTTACCGAGTTAATAAGCTTTTTCCTACATAATTGCTTTTGTGATAAATAAAAGGACTACAAGAGGTAAGTTTAATAATGGAAATTGAAGTATTAGATTTTGGTTGTCCGTTGTCCGTTGTCCGTTGTCCGTTGTCCGTTGTCCGTTGTCCGTTGTCCGTTGTCCGTTGTCCGTTGTCCGTTGTCCGTTGTCCGTTGTCCGTTG
>JAHDDL010000047.1 GCA_020629415.1 Maribacter sp.
GCCAATTTTACGATATCGCTGTAACTTACCCAGTAAGGACAAGGTAAAATTACTTCATCGCCGGCGTTCAAAATAACTTGGGCAACGTTATATAGGGACTGTTTAGCTCCTGTTGAAACAACTATTTGAGCAGGCTCATAATTTAAATTGTTATCTCTTTTGAATTTGGTTATGATAGCTTTTTTAAGATCTACATATCCATCAACTGGAGTATAGGAATTATAATCATCGTTCACTGCTTTAATTGCAGCTTCTTTGATGTAATCTGGAGTATTGAAATCTGGCTCGCCTAAGCTAAGACCAATAATATCTTTACCTTCAGCCCTAAGTTCACGGGCTTTAGCAGCCATTTCTAAAGTAGCTGACGGTGTAACACTGTTGATTCTGTCCGAAAGTTGATTGCTCATGGGTACTCTTAATTTCTAATATTGTAAAGTAGGCTCTTTGCCCAACTCTTTTAAATGTTTAAAGTGCGAAATTATAGCTTTTCTAGTAGTTTTATACTCGTGATATGGTAAATTAAATTCCTGTGCCGTCTGTTTCACAATTTTTGAAATTTTTGTGTAATGTACATGGCTAATGTTAGGGAATATATGGTGTTCAACTTGATGGTTCAATCCGCCGGTAAACCAATTTACTATTCTGTTTTTGGTTCCAAAATTTACAGTGGTAAACAGTTGGTGAATAGCCCAAGTGTTTTTCATGGTGCCAGATTCATCGGGTAAAGGGGTGTCCGCATCATCAACGATATGTGCAAGTTGAAAAACAACGCTAAGAATTACACCAGCAACGTAATGCATTAAAAAGAACCCTATTAATATTTTCCACCAAGCAATATCTAAAATAAGCATGGGTAGTACGATCCAAATAGTGATGTACAAAATTTTGGTAATGATAAGTGTACTCCAGTTCAAGGTAGCACTAGGTAGTTTTCCGTAAGATAATTTACGCTTCATGTAGCGGTACATCTGTTGAAAATCTGTGGTGATTGCCCAGTTGAAAGTCAAAAGACCATAAAGAAATACAGAATAAAAATGTTGAAATCTATGGTGTTTCTTCCATTCGGCATGTTTTGAAAAACGTAAAATTCTGCCGGCTTCCATGTCCTCATCATGTTCATGAATGTTGGTATAGGTATGGTGAAGTACATTGTGTTGTACTTGCCAGTTATAAACATTACCTGCTAAGATGTAAATACTACTTCCCATTAATTTATTTACCCATTTTTTATTGGAATAAGCTCCATGGTTACCGTCATGCATAACGTTCATGCCAACACCGGCCATGCCTATACCCATAACTATGGTCAAAAGAACATTTGCCCAGTTGGGTAGACCTAAGGTTAAAATCAAAAAATAGGGGGCAAGAAACAAAGCGAACATGATTACCGTTTTAAGGTGTAATCGCCAATTACCTGTTTTTTTAAGTTTATTTGTTTTAAAGTATTCGTTAACTCTGCTGTTTAAAGTTTTGAAGAACTTTGCAGAATCAGTTCTAGGGAAACGAATGGTATTTTGTTCCATAATTCGGTAATCTTTTACTTAATATAATGTAATTGAATCTATAATAGTTTGATAGCTTAATTAAAAGCCAAATCTTTGCACTAGTGAATATACTAATTAAATCTATTTACAAATATACGGATGACTGCTGAAATCATATTTGAAAATTTTCCCAATTTATCTGAGGATCAAAAAAGAAAATTCGAAAAACTAGAGTTACTATATAAAGACTGGAACCAAAAAATTAATGTGGTTTCCAGAAAAGATATAGATGAACTTTATTTAAGACATGTTTTGCATTCATTGGGAATTGCAAAATTTATTCAATTTAAAGAGGGTTCATCTGTTTTAGATGTGGGTACAGGTGGTGGTTTTCCCGGTATACCATTAGCTATCTTTTTTCCAGAAGTTGAGTTTACTTTGGTAGATTCAATAGGAAAAAAGATAAAGGTAGTAAATGAGGTAGTTGAGGGATTACAGTTAACCAACGTAAAGACCATTAATGCAAGGGTAGAGGAAATACCTGACCGATTTGATTTTATTGTAAGTAGAGCGGTAGCGGCGATGCCTACTTTTGTTCACTGGGTAAAGGGTAAAATCAAAAAAGAATCAAAACACAATATAAGAAACGGAATTCTATATTTAAAGGGCGGAGATCTGCAAGATGAATTAAAGGAGTATAGAAATGCAGAAATTTTTAAGTTGACCAATTACTTCAAAGAAGATTTTTTTGAAACAAAGAAAATGGTCTATCTGCCTTTAAAGTATAAAGGGTAGTGTAAAGTATTACAACAAAAAAGAACTATAGTAAGCCTTCTTGTATTTATGGGCAAATTCTTTTAAGTAATTCCATAAATGAATTTGAATACAACTAATATGTAATTTTAAATTGTCAATAATCATAAGCAATTGATTTTAAATGAGGTACAAATTTCGGTAACTCACATTTAGTTTACAATTAATTAACGTTAAATTTACATTGATATTGTATGTATTAAGTGTTAATGTTTCTTAAATAAAAAAAAAGCCCGTCAAAAAAAATTTTGACGGGCTTTTTTTATAGGATTTTTAAAGTTTAATTGCTCCATGGAGGTACAACATCATTGCTTCTTGCATAAGCGATCAATTGTCCCTTATGTTCTCCATTGTGCTCCATAATGGCAAGTAGTCCACCTAATTTATTTGACTTCATAAAGCCAAAATCAACTTCTTCATTTAAAGTACCGTCTTCTACTTTTGTGATATTTTCAAGAACAAACTCATTAGATTTTTTTAGGGCGGCTATAATGTTTTCTTTACCTGTAATGTTACTTAGCCCCATTACATCTACGTCTTCTGGTGGTGCAAACCCTAGTTTTGAGGCAAGAAAATAATTGGCGCCCGCCACGTGTAATAGTGCTTCTCCTACAGAACTTATACCTTCTGCCGGTCTCCAATCATATTTTTCTTCAGGGAAAGCTTCGGCAAGTTGAACTACCTGTAATTGGTTACCGTTTAAAACGGCTTGAATGCTGCTTTGTGTTAGACCCTCTTGGGCAAAAGAGATGCAGCTTGTTAAAAGTAAGGTGAATAGTAACTTTTTCATAATTAGTGTGTTAAGGTTGATATTAAGAATGTATAATCTTTATAATTTACTTTAAAGGTAAGGTAAATTCAAAAAAAAGGCTGAATTTAATTTCAGCCTTTTTAGTTGTTTTCTTATCCTAAAAAAGGATATCTGTAATCTACAGGAGTAACGAAAGTTTCTTTAATTAATCGAGGTGAGACCCAGCGCAATAAGTTTTGAGCTGATCCGGCTTTATCATTTGTTCCAGAAGCTCTGGCTCCTCCAAACGGTTGTTGTCCAACAACGGCACCAGTTGGCTTGTCATTGATGTAGAAATTACCTGCACAATTTTGTAATGCTTTGGTAGCTTCATCAATGGCGTATCTGTCTTGAGAAAGAACAGCGCCTGTTAATGCATATTCAGAAGTTTGATCGATTAATTGAAGGGTTTCGCTCCAATCTTTGTCATCATAAACATAAACGGTTACCACAGGGCCAAATAACTCGGTTTCCATAGTTGTGTATTTTGGGTCTGTCGTTAGAATCACCGTAGGCTCTATGAAATAGCCTTTAGATTTGTCAAAACCACCACCAGCGTAAATTTCTGCATTTTCATCTTCCTTGGCCTGGTTGATGTATTTTACCAATTTATCAAAAGAACCTTCATGAATAACGGCAGTAATAAAGTTGCTCATGTCTTCTGGAGAACCAGGTTTGTTAAATGATTCTATATCTGCCTTTACATATTCTAAAATCTCCTTAGAAGTGGATTTTGGCAAGTACACTCTTGACGCTGCGCTACATTTTTGACCTTGAAATTCAAATGCACCTCTAGAAATAGCAGTTGCTACTTGTTTGGTGTTGGCTGTTGGGTGTGCAAGAATAAAATCTTTACCACCGGTTTCTCCAACTATTTTAGGGTATGTTTTATAGGTGTGGATATTGTTACCTATTTGTTTCCATAATTCTTTGAAAACATGCGTAGAACCTGTAAAATGTAATCCCGCAAAATCAGGGCTTGCCAAAACCGTATCCGTGATCATCACTGGATCACCGTATACTACATTGATCACTCCGTCAGGTAAACCGGCTTCCTTAAATATATCAACAATCACCTTTGCGGAGAAAATTTGGCTGTCACTTGGTTTCCAGACAACTACATTGCCCATCATAGCTGCACTTGCAGGTAAGTTTCCTGCAATGGCCGTAAAGTTAAATGGGGTAATAGCATAGATAAAACCTTCTAGTGGTCTGTATTCTACCCTGTTCCAAATACCTTCTGCAGAATCTGGTTGCTCAGCGTAAATTTGAGACATATATTCTACGTTAAAACGTAAGAAGTCAATCAATTCGCACGCGGCATCTATTTCTGCCTGGTGAATGTTCTTGGACTGCGCAATCATTGTTGCTGCGTTGATTTTTGCGCGGTAAGGACCTGCAATTAGTTCGGCTGCTTTTAAAAAAATGGCAGCGCGTTGCTCCCAGGTCAAGTTGGCCCAAGCATCTCTCGATGCTAAGCAATTGTCAATTGCAGACTGCACATTTTCTTTGCTTGCCGTATGGTAAGTGCCTACAATATGTTTATGGTCATGTGGTGGGGACATAGGCTTGGTATTGCCGGTACGTACCTCTTCAGAGCCAATGTACATAGGTACATCAACATTGTCATTGAAATATACTTTGTATTGTTCCAATACTGCTTCTCTTTCAGGAGATCCAGGAGCGTAGCCTTTAATTGGTTCGTTAAATGCTGTAGGAACTTGAAAAAATCCTTTACCCATTGTCAAATTTTTTAAATTTAAAAGTTGACCAAAGGTACTAAAAGGGTATAGGACTAAAAACTAATAAAAGGGTAAATGAAATTAATTAAGTGCAAAAGGTGCGCTGAACTTAAATGTAGGTATGTATACCCTGAATTTTTGTGCATTGTTTATATTCACCATATTGTAATGGCCTTTCATGGCGCCAATAGGAGAAGTAAGTAAGCAGCCGGAATTATAGGTATGGGAATCACCGGGTTGAATCACCGGTTTTTGACCGATAACGCCTTCACCGTCCAAAGTTTCCATATCGTTTAGGGAATCATATATTTTCCAATGACGAGAAGTCAACTGTACGGCGTCCTTACTTTGGTTTTCTATAGTAATGGTATAGCCAAACGCATAGTGCATTTTATAATTTTTAAAGAACGTGCCTTCAAAAGTTGTCTGTACCGATATTTTTATGCCTTTTGTAACTTGTGTTATCATCATATTTAATATGTAAATACGCTTTGTGCTATTAATATGGTTATTGCCAATATCCCTAAGATAAAAAATATCGTGTTCAGGAAAAAATACTTTATAACCGTTTTAACTCTTCCTTGTTTATAGAAATTGCGCATTGCTTTGTAGAGATAAATGGCGAAAATTAAAATAAAAACTCCTTCACTTCTAAAATTGAATACGGCATTAAGCAAATTGCTAACAATGAGCAAGATAAATAATAATGACTGATTGTGAAAGCTAAAGATTAAATGATCGGTATAAGTGTATTTTTTTCTGATATAGACCAGCCAAATGAAAAAGGAAAAGAACGGTAGAAAGAAAAAAGTGGTAAACGGAAGTTTGGAAACCAAAGAATTTAAGAATGTGCCAGGTCGCTTTTCAATTTCTACAAAACTATTGGCAAGGTTGAAAGTAATTTCGTTTTCTCTATTTTCAGGTATTTCAAATTTGCTGACCCCTTGTTCAAAATAGTAAATAGTGTCGTGTTTTATGATAGAATTAAAAAAGTCTATTTTGCCAAAAAACCTACGTGTAAGATTTTCGGTGTTTATTTCTTTGAAGTATGATGTTGGATCACTTAAAATAATTGAGTCTTTATTGCTAATTCTATCTTTGAAAAATTTGCTCATTTTAAGCGAATCTATTTGAATTAAAGCTAGTTGCCTTTCTTCGTCACTGTCAAATTCAATTTTTTGGAATTCTTTGTTAAGGTCAAATATTGATTTTTGGTTGTTGTAACCGTATTTGTTAATAGATTTAAATTCGCTATTGTAGCTAATTATCAAAAAATAGATGATGGATAAACTCAGTAAAAAGCGAAAAGGGTTTGTGTAGGATAGGCGCCTACCGCTTATATATTCTCGCGTTATTTTTCCCGGTCTTAATAAAAGCGCGGTCAGGGTACGCCATAGTTTAGAATCGTAGGATACGTAATTGGCTAGGAATTCCTCAAAAAAATCTAAAAGCGTTAGTTTTTTAGTGCTATTGGCCTGTGAGCAATTTGGACAGAATTTATCGCTTAATTTTAACGGGTGTCCGCAATTTAAACAGTCTACGCCCCTGTATTTAAGTTCGTATCTGCCCTTTGGTTGAGTGGTTGGTTTGTTTTCCATAAACAATGAAAAACGTAAATATACATTTAGTTCGTGATATTTCTAGAATTGGCAGAGCCAATACCTATAATACTATCGTACATATCTCCAAAGTTGCGGTAATATACCAATACCAAATAATTGTTTTCGGTAAAATGGAAGTTGCCTCCAACATCGTTTAATTTAGTTTTTTCACCGCTTTTAACAGCATATTTATAATTGTAAAATCCTTGTTTCATTTTTAATGTAGCTTCTAACATGCCGTTTTTTTCGTTGTAGACCAATTTGTTTTCGTCTGTTAGTGCGTAGTTGTTGAATTTGCCAAATATATATACATCATCAAGTGCTATGAATTCAGTGTAGGGTAAGCTAAAATGGACTTTGGTGTATTCAGCTTCTCTAGAGGCATTGTCGCCCTGCAATGTTCTAATTACAAAGTCTCCGTTGATATCGGGGAAATAAGTGTAAGGTTTGTCATTTCTAAAATCGTCAGAGAACAGGTAATGATTATATAGGTCCGTAAGGTCAATGCTTGAAATTTGTGAACTTGGGGCTCTAAGGTCGCTGGTGTCGAACAGTAAAAACTCGTTTCCGCCGTAAAAAGCTGTCTCTTGGTCATATTTATACACCAGCTCATTGCCTATGGTGTATTGGGGCGGTACATTGGTTATTACACTTGGCCAGTAATGATTTTGCAAAATGGCAACTTTAACTTCTTTTTTAGGGTTGATCAATCTTAATGAATTGGAGGTAATGCTGAATTGTACTACTTGTTTTTCATTGATGAAGTTGAAGTCTCTGGAGCGTTTTACTTCAGTGGCGACCGATACGATGTCTTTATAAACTACAAATCTTCTTGAAAACTGTAGTTCGTTGTAGCTGTTATATATTTCTATTAAATAATTGCCGCTTACTTTTAGCCTAACATTATCGTTGGGTATCGTTAATTGATAGTTGGAATAGGATTGAAGGGTGCTATAACTATTTTCATAGTCGGTTATACGTTGGTTGTCTACGCCATCTATGTATTGTGACTTTAAAAGCGATGATGGAGTCCAGTCGTAATCACAATGCACTATTTTGTAATAGTAGTCTTGTTCATTGGCTAAAATATCATCAAACTCCAGGTATAAAGGTTCTCCAATCTTAATTACAGGAAATTGATCTTCCGTTGGTCCTTTGAATATGATAGACTTTATGTTTTCTGGAGAATTAAGCTCAACTTGAACTTGGGCAACTAAATTTTGTAAAAATAATAAACAAATAAAATGTTTGAAGAAAATGCGCATTATACCCAGTTTTTTAGAGGTAAAGGTAAACAAAAAGGATGCCTAAAAAATATAGCTCGTTCTAATGTCTAATTTATGGGACAATAATTATGAAAACGAACTTTTTGTACTTAAATTTGCTCAAATTTTGATAACCTAAAGGTCTAAACGCACATGTCAAAAGACATTCGAATAAAGAAAGGGCTCGACATTAAATTGGTGGGCGCCGCAGAACAGACTACTTCAAAAGCTGTTTTAAGTAATGTTTACGCAATACAGTTAAGTGATTTTCACGGAATTACTCCTAAAATGATGGTAAAACAAGGTGCCGAAGTAAAAGCGGGAGAGCCTTTGTTTTATAACAAGAACATGGAAAGCATGCTTTTTGTTTCTCCGGTAAGTGGTGAGCTTATAGAGATCGAAAGGGGAGATAGAAGACGTATCTTGACCTTAAAGATATTGGCGGATAAAACTCAGGAGCAGTTTTTGGGTACGGCAGTAGATGTTGAAAACGCTTCTAAGGAGGAATTAAAGGCTGTTTTGTTAAAAAGTGGCTGTTGGCCATTTATTAAGCAAAGACCTTATGATGTAATTGCCAATCCGGATACCAATCCTAAATCTATCTTTATTTCGGGGTATTCAAGCGGTCCTTTACAGGCAGATTTGGATTATGTGTTGCAGGGAAAAGAGAAAGAGTTGCAAGCGGCAATTACAGCAATAGGAAAGTTAACGCCCGGTAAGGTTCATGTGTCGGTAGGTTCTGGTAAGTCGCCTTTATCTTCTATGAAAGGGGTTGAGTTGCACAATGTTTCTGGTCCACATCCTGCAGGTTTGGTAGGTACACAGATCAACCAATTAGATCCTATTAATAAAGGTGAATTGGTTTGGACGGTAACTCCACAAGATTTGATCATTATCGGTGAATATCTTTTGACGGGCAAGTTCAATGCAGAGCGCACTGTAGCTTTGGCCGGTTCTTCGGTAAAGGCACCTAAGTACTACACGACCAAAATAGGGTCTGAAATTTCTACATTCTTGTACGCTAGTGGTGTAAATGAAGAAAATTTTAGAGTTATAAATGGTGATGTGCTTACAGGTTCTAAAAGTAAGCCTGATGGTTATTTGGGTTTTTATAATAATACTGTAACGGTTATTCCGGAAGGGGACGACTATGAATTGTTCGGGTGGAACAAACCGGTTTTCAATAAAATATCTGCAACAAGGGCATTGACGTTCTCTTGGATGCAGCCAAATAAGAAATACGATTTAGATACCAATACCAATGGTGAGCATAGAGCTTTTGTGGTAACGGGGCAGTATGAAAAAGTTTTTCCAATGGATATTTTTCCAATGCAGCTTTTAAAGGCATGTATGGTTAAGGATTTGGATGAGATGGAGCAATTAGGTTTGTATGAGGTGGCTCCAGAAGATTTTTCGTTAACTGAGTTTATATGTATTTCTAAACAACCGCACCAAAAAATCATTCGTGAGGGGTTAGATTTATTGCAAAAAGAAATAGGATAAGAAATGAGTTTAAAAAGCAAATTACACGAACTTAAACTGAAGTATCAGGGTAAGAAAATGGCTCCTGCCTTTAATGCCTTTCATACTTTTTTGTTTTCGCCAGATGAGACTACTCATGCAGGTGGTACACATGTTAAATCTGCAGATGATTTAAAGCGTACGATGAATACTGTGATCATGGCATTGATACCAGTGTTAATATTTTCAATGTTCAATGCAGGTTATCAGCATTATTCTGCAATCAATGGTTTCCCGGCAGATTTTTCGTTGATGAACGATTTTCTTACTTGGGATAATTTTTGGATAGGTATTATAAAAGTGTTGCCATTAGTGGTAGTTTCTTATGCTGTCGGTCTTATTGTAGAATTTATTTTTGCAGTAATAAAAGGTCATGAGGTAGAAGAAGGTTATTTGGTTACAGGAATGTTGGTTCCTTTAATTGTGCCTATTGATACGCCGCTTTGGATGTTGGCTGTAGCCGTTGTTTTCGGTGTTGTGATCGGTAAAGAGGTTTTTGGTGGAACAGGAATGAATATTCTTAATCCGGCCTTAACAATAAGAGCATTTTTGTTTTTTGCTTATCCAACTTGGATGAGTGGAGATAAAGTTTGGGTTTATGGTGCACGGGAACGTTCAGAAGAAATTCTTGCAGGTGCTAATGTTGACGCAATATCTGGTGAAACCATTTTAGGTTATTTGGCTCAGAATAAAGGAGCTGAGATGACATATTCGGTGTCGGATATGTTCTTTGGATTTATTCCTGGTTCTGTTGGTGAAACATCTGCTTTCCTGATTTTATTAGGAGGTTTGTTTTTGATATTCACAAAAATTGCCAGCTGGAGGATAATGGTGAGCGCTGTAATCGGTTCGTTGGTTATGGGCTTAATATTCAATCAAGTTGTTGAATTTGGTTGGGTGGCAGAATCCAGTAAGTTTTACGGTTTAATGAGTTTTGATTTCTGGAAACATTTAATTGTAGGGGGTCTTGCCTTTGGTATTGTTTACATGGCAACAGATCCTGTAACCGGTTCACAGACCAATAAAGGGAAATGGTATTATGGTTTTTTTATTGGGTTTATCTCTGTAATGATCCGTGTATTCAATCCGGCTTACCCAGAAGGGGTGTTTTTGGCAATTTTGTTGATGAATGTATTTGCGCCAACAATAGACCATTATGTTGTAAGGGGTAATATTAAGAAAAGAATGAACAGATTAAAAAATGCTACTATCTATCCAAAAGATTCAGATGGTAAAGCAGAGGAACTTAAAGCTGAAACAGTTTAATTATGGCTAGTAAAACAGATAGTAACGTTTATACAGTAGTTTTTGCTGCTGTTATGGTTGTGGTAGTGGGGTCTATTCTTGCTTTTTTGGCTTCATTTTTAAGTCCTAATATTAAAGAGAATGAACGTTTTGAAAAACAACAGAACATTCTTTACGCAATGGGAGTCAATGAGAATGGAGATGACACCGGTAGTGTAAATTTTATTCCTACAGATAAAGTAGAGGATGAGTTTGCAAGTTATATCAAAGAGCAACTGGTAATTCAAGGTGATAAGATCACTGAGGATAATGAAGCTTATTTGATCGATCTTAAAAAACAATTAGCTGCAATGAAAAAGGGCGAGGATTACAAACTGCCTGTATTTATTGGAGAGAAAGATGGTGATAAGTTTTATATAGTTCCTATGTACGGTAAAGGGCTTTGGGATGCTATTTGGGGTTTCATTGCTTTAGATGATACTATGACGGTTCAGGGTGTTTATTTTGATCATAAAGGTGAAACGCCAGGTTTAGGTGCCAACATTAAAATGCGTTATTTCATGGACGATTTTAAAGGAGAGACTATACTTAACGGTACTCAATATGCTGGTATATCCGTAGCAAAGGGTAATAACGACCCATTGAATAAAACAAAAGATGATAATGAAGTAGATGCCTTGGCCGGTGCTACTATTACCGGTAACGGTGTTTCTGCTATGATCAGCGAAACTGTTAAGTTATATAAACCTTATTTAGAAACAATTAGAGCAAAGTAATATGGCACTACTATCAAAAAAAGATACAAATCTTATTACAGATCCGTTAGCGGATAACAACCCTATTACTATTCAGGTACTAGGTATCTGTTCGGCATTGGCAATTACGGCGGAATTAAAAGCATCATTGGTAATGGCTATTTCTGTAATGTTCGTATTGGGCGCGGGTAATGTGGTTATCTCATTAATGAGAAACATTATACCTTCAAAAATTAGAATTATTGTTCAACTAATTGTAGTTGCTACATTGGTAATTATAGTAGATCAAGTATTAAAGGCATTTGCTTATGAATTAAGTAAAACTTTGGCGGTATTTGTTGGTCTTATTATTACAAACTGTATTATTATGGGACGTTTTGAGGCATTTGCATTGGCAAACGGTCCATGGCGTTCTTTTTTAGATGGTATTGGTAACTCATTAGGTTACGGTGTTATTCTGATCATCGTAGGTTTCTTCAGAGAGCTTTTAGGTTCCGGTACATTGTTCGGTATTCCGGTTTTAGGAGATCCAATTGAAAAAACAGGACTGTACGCTACAGGTTATGAGAATAATGGTTTTATGATTATACCACCGGCAGCGTTAATAGTTGTAGGTATTATCATTTGGGTACAACGTTCAAGAAACCCTGCACTTGTAGAAGAAAATTAAACGACATTTAAGTAGAAATTATGTTAGAACATGTAGAATTATTTTTTAAGTCCATCTTTATCGATAACATGGTATTTGCCGTGTTCTTAGGGATGTGTTCTTATTTGGCGGTATCCAAAAAAGTGGCTACAGCAGTTGGTTTAGGTGCGGCGGTTATATTCGTATTGGCGGTTACTGTACCAATGAACTGGTTATTGGATAAGTATTTGTTACAGGATGGAGCCTTAGTTTGGTTAGGGCCTGAATACGCAGATTACAACCTTAGCTTTTTATCGTTTATCCTTTTCATTGCAACCATTGCAACAATGGTACAACTGGTTGAGATTGTAGTTGAGAAATTCTCACCTTCTTTATATAATTCCCTGGGTATATTCTTACCGTTGATTGCTGTAAACTGTGCAATACTTGGTGGGTCGTTATTTATGCAAGCAAGAGAGATAGAAACTTTTGGTTTGGCATTTAATTACGGAGTTAGTTCTGGAATTGGATGGTTCTTGGCAATTTTGGCAATTGCTGCCATTCGTGAAAAAATTAGATATAGTAATGTTCCTGCACCTTTAAGAGGTTTGGGTATAACATTTATAATTACCGGTCTAATGGGTATTGGTTTTCAAAGCTTTGGAGGTATGTTAACAGGCGGTGGTGAAGAAACGGAAGAGGCTAATGAGCAAGTAAACAAAGTTGACCAACCTGAAATGGTTGTACCTGTTAAAGAAGTAGTAGTAGATAAGAACGAAGAAATTGACGAAAAAGTGATTTCTTATAACGACGTAAACAAATAGATATGATTTTAGCTGCAAGTACTGGCGGAACAATACTGATAACCGTTGTCGCATTTCTAATACTTTTAATGGTATTAGTGGCATTGCTTCTGTTTACCAAACAAAAACTTTCTCCATCAGGTCCTGTGACCATTACTATAAACGGGGAGAAGAAAATTGAAGTTGCATCAGGTGGATCATTATTGTCTACTTTAGGTAACCAAAAAGTATTTTTACCATCTGCCTGTGGTGGTGGTGGAACATGTATTCAATGTGAGTGTCATGTACTTTCTGGTGGAGGTGAGGCCTTACCTACTGAAACTCCTCACTTTTCTAAAAAAGAATTAAACCATGGTGCACGTTTGGCTTGTCAGGTCAAGGTAAAGCAAGACATGGAAATTACCATCCCAGAAGAGGTATTCGGTATTAAGAAATGGCCTGCGAAAGTGGTTCGTAATTACAACGTTGCTTCTTTTATTAAGGAATTTGTAGTTGAGATTCCAGAAGATATGGGCTATAAAGCTGGTGGTTATATTCAAATTGAGATTCCTGAGTGTGAGGTTAAGTATGCTGATATAGATATTACCGCTCACCCAGAAGAGCATGAAACTCCAGATAAGTTCCAAGCTGAGTGGGATAAGTTCAACCTTTGGCCTTTGGTGATGAAGAATCCGGAAACGGTTGAGAGAGCTTATTCAATGGCATCTTTCCCAGCTGAGGGTAGAGAAATTATGTTGAACGTACGTATTGCTACTCCGCCATGGGATCGCGCTAAGAACGGTTGGATGGATGTTAACCCTGGTGTTGCGTCATCTTATATCTTTAACTTGAAGCCTGGTGATGATTGTACAATTTCTGGTCCTTACGGTGAATTCTTCATCAATGAATCAGATTCAGAAATGTTGTACGTAGGTGGTGGTGCAGGTATGGCGCCAATGCGTTCTCACTTATATCACTTATTTAAAACTTTAAAAACTGATAGAAAAGTAACTTACTGGTACGGTGGTCGTTCTAAAAGAGAACTTTTCTACTTAGATCATTTCTATAAGTTGGAAGAAGAGTTTCCAAATTTCAAATTCTACTTGGCATTATCAGAACCATTAGAAGAAGATAATTGGAAAGTAAAAGAGAATATAGATGCACCTGGTGATGGTTTCGTTGGTTTCATACACAATTGTGTGATTGATAACTACCTAAGTCTTCATGAGTCTCCAGAAGATATTGAACTTTATTTCTGTGGACCACCATTAATGAACAAAGCTGTTCAGAAAATGGGTGAAGATTTCGGAATTCCAGATGAACATATACGTTTTGATGACTTTGGAGGATAAGAGATAAGTTATTGAAATAGAATAAATTAACCGGTATGTAATGTATCGGTTTTTTTTATAATTTTATTGAGATATGCACGTATTAACAGAACAGGAGCTTCACAATTTGGCAATGAATATTGTAGGGAAGCAGTTAGAAGAAGCAGGGTTTGAATTTTTGGCGGTCAATAGTGAATTGCGTAAAAATCCGCAGTTTGTTTGTACCAAGGATAAGAAGATGCGTTTCATTGTGGTTAAGGCAATTGAATATCCAGGTGATCCCAAGGATTTAGATTTCTTTATGTCAGATTTAAAGAAAATGAAAGACCACGCCCTTAAGTTTGAGGCAACTACATTTTATGCAGGTGTGGGCTTAGTAAATGCCGCTGACCATAATCTACCGGTGTATTTAGATGAGGAGTATATTGTTGATTATGATGGTTTGGTAGAAATATGAAAAAGTATTTTTTAATAATTGGTTTGCTGGCTGTAGGGCTTCAATCGTGTAAAATCGGCAATGATAGTTTTGTCCGTAATGATAATGTTGGTGGAGCCTTAGGTACTTCATATAGTATTATATCCTTCACGGAGAATAAATCCGACTTACAAACAGAAATTGATTCGGTATTTGCGGTCATTAACCAATCGTTATCTACATATATACCTCAATCGGACATATCAAAGATAAATAGTGGTGACAGCACGGTAGTAGTAGATACTATGTTCAAGGAGGTTTTAGAACTTTCAAAAGTAATTCATAAAAAGACGGATGGATATTTTGATCCTACAGTGGGGACTTTAGTAAATGCTTGGGGATTTGGACCAGAGCAAAAAATAACTATGGATAGTTTAAAGGTTGATAGCCTTTTGAATTATGTTGGTCTTGACAAGGTTTCTTTGAATGCCAATAATCAAATAGTAAAAACCGATAGTCGTATCTATTTAGATTTTAATTCAATTGCCAAAGGTTATGCTATAGATAGGCTGGCTGCCATGCTAGATGCTAAGGGAATTCAACACTATTTAATAGAAGTTGGTGGTGAGCTTGTAGGAAAGGGTAAAAATGTGCTTAAAAGTAAATCTTGGGTAGTAGGTATTGATGATCCTGAAACCGATATGAGTAGGGCTACCAAAATCTTAATTAATTTAAACGACAAGGCATTGGCTTCGTCAGGAAATTACCGTAAATATAGGGTAGATGAAGCAACTGGTAAAAAATATGTTCATACCGTAAATCCTAAAACCGGTTACACGCAATTATCCAATACACTAGGCGTAACCATTTTGGCGGATAATTGTGCTACGGCAGACGGTTATGCTACCGCTTTCATGGCAATGGACCTAGATGAGGCGTTTAAGGTAATCAATGGGGATAAAAGCTTAGAGGCCTATATTGTTTATGTGGATGAAAATGGTGATACCCAAGAATACATGACACAAGGGTTTAAATCATTGGTAGTAAAGTAATTATTTCTTCACTAATGGTATGATTTCACCAGGAGCTAGTCGGTACCTATCTATTTCTTCTTGGCTTAAAAGTTTTGTGAAGTCAATTTCTTCGACCGTGAAACCAATAGTTCTCAATTTATTGAAATAGTCTCTACCATAAATACGAACATGGTCATACTGACCAAAAATCTTTGCACGTTCTACTTTGTCGGTTATAGAATCGTCTTCAAAGGTATTTTCCCTGTTTAAGTCTTGTGGTATTTGAAAAATACCCCATCCGCCTGGTTTTAAAATTCTATATAATTCAGACATTGCTTTGGTGTCATCAGGAATGTGTTCTAATACATGATTGCATAGAATTACATCAAACTTATTCTCTTCAAAAGGTAAATTACAAATATCCGCTTTAACGTCCGCTAAAGGAGAATTTAAGTCTGTTGTTACGTAATTTAGGTTCTTTAATTTTCTAAATCTTTTATAGAAAGCTTGTTCCGGTGCAAAATGCAATACGTTTAAATGGGCACTAAAAAAATCCGTTTCTTTTTTTAGAAACATCCATAACAATCGATGTCTTTCTAAAGATAGGGTAGAAGGGGATAGTACATTTTCTCGTGGGTCTTCATAGCCATATGGTAGAAAACTTCTAAAGGTATTGCCGTCAATAGGGTCTTCATAAGTGCTGCCACGGTAATACATCTTAAAAAATGGTTTTACCAAATAGCTCAGTGATATTAATACCGGTCTAGGAACAAGGTTGAGAAAAAATTTAAAAATTTTTTTCATGCTTGTTGACTAGCTCTTTACTTTAGAAGTAGTAAACTCATCTTCTTCGTCACTTTCAATACCTAAAGCTTCGTAAATGTATTTAAAAGTTGATAATAGCTCAGGTTTTCCATTTACAATAGCTACATCATGCTCAAAATGGGCGCTAGGTTGACCGTCAGCGGTAAGTATTGTCCATCCGTCTTTAAGCTGTTTAATATTTTTAGTGCCCATATTGGTCATAGGCTCAATAGCTACCGTCATACCTTCTACAAATTTTTTGCCTCTTCCACGTCTACCATAATTTGGCATTTCGGGACCTTCGTGCATTTTTCTTCCCAAGCCATGACCAACCAATTCACGTACCACTCCGTAGCCATGGTCTTCTGTAAATTTTTGAATAGCGTAACCTACATCACCAACACGGTTGCCTACTTTAAATTCACGAATACCAATGTAGAGTGATTTTTTAGTGACCTCAAGTAGTTTTTTTACCTCAGGGCTAACTTCGCCTACTTCAAAGGTGTATGCATGATCACCGTAGAATTCGTTTTTTAAAGCACCGCAATCTATTGAAATGATATCGCCTTCTTTCAATGGTGTATTATTTGGAATACCATGTACCACTTGCGCATTAGGGCTCATGCACAACGAGTTTGGAAAATCATATAAACCTAAAAAGCCAGGTACTGCACCATGATCGCGAATAAAAGTTTCTGCCAAAGCATCTAACTGAAGAGTCGTAACACCCGGTTTAACTTCTGCGGCGATCATTCCCAAGGTCTTGGAAACGATCAAAGCGCTTTCTCGCATTAATTCAATCTCTTCAGCTGTTTTTATTTTAATCGTGCTCATTGTTTGTTAATGGGTTGGTTTAATAATTATACCAAAGAATTTTGGGTCATAAATGTCGATTTTTCAACACCCATTAATTTTAATATCGTTGGCGCGATATCTCCTAATACACCATCTTTAATTTGATGAATATCTTTATCCACCAAAATTAATGGTACAGGGTTGGTAGTATGTGCCGTATTAGGTGAGCCATCTTCATTGATCATGGTCTCACAGTTACCGTGATCCGCAATTACGATTACAGAGAAATCTTTTTCTATAGCTGCGGTAATAACGTCTTTTGCACATTCGTCAACAGTTTCACAAGCCTTGATCGCAGCATTCATGTCACCGGTATGACCAACCATATCTGGATTTGCAAAGTTCAAACAAATAAAATCTACATCTCCTTTTTTGATTTCAGGGATGATTTTATCCCTAATCTCAAATGCACTCATTTCTGGTTGCAGATCGTATGTAGCCACTTTTGGAGACGGACATAATATACGCAATTCTCCTTCAAAAGGGACTTCTCTTCCGCCATTGAAAAAGAAAGTAACGTGTGGATACTTTTCTGTTTCGGCAATTCTTATTTGTTTTTTACCCGCATTGGATAAAACCTCACCTAGCGTTTCAACGATGTTGTCCTTATTGTAAACAACATGAACATTGTTGTAAGATTCATCATAATTGGTAAGGGTAACATAATAAAGATCAAGTTTGTGCATATTCTGTTCGTGCATATCTACTTGACTTAGCACTTGGGTCAATTCTCTACCACGGTCAGTTCTAAAGTTAAAGAAGATAACCACATCGCCTTCCTTTACGGAAGCAACAGGAGTGCCGTCCGTATTGGTCATTACAATAGGTTTAATAAACTCATCTGTAATATCGGCATCATAGCTTTTCTGGATTGTTTTACCGATATCGGTAGATTTTTCACCTTCGGCATTTACAATTACATCGTAAGCTTCTTTAACGCGTTCCCATCTTTTGTCGCGGTCCATGGCGTAATATCTACCAATAACCGTTGCCAATTTTGTGTTTTTATCAGAACCGTATGCTACAATGTCTTCTAGAAAGCCTTTTCCGCTTTTTGGGTCAACGTCTCTACCATCCGTAAATGCATGTAAATACATATTGTTTACACCGGATTCTTTTCCAGCAGCTATTAAACCCTTAATATGGTTTGTATGGCTGTGTACACCACCATCGCTTAACAAGCCTAAAAAATGAACATCTTTGTTGTTTTTCTTCGCGTAGTCAAAAGCACTTTTTAAGACTGGTTCTGAACTTAAGGTGTTTTCGTTGACCGCCTTATTTATTTTGGCAAGATCTTGATAAACTATTCTGCCTGCTCCCAAGTTCATATGACCTACCTCACTGTTGCCCATTTGGCCTTCTGGCAAACCAACATTCATTCCGTCTGTCAACAAATTGGAATTTGCATATTTGGTATATAAACTATCTATAAAAGGAGTATTGGCTTTATCTACTGCAGATACTTCTGGATCTGGGGATTTACCCCAACCATCTAATATCATTAAGATTACTTTTTTGTTCATCTTTATTAGGTTTTAAGGCTACAAAAATACTATGATCTATTAAGTTAAGCTACTACATTACCTACCTTTTTTGTAAAGCTGGAGTAACACAACAAATTTGTAGTCTGTGTTAAGATTTGTTTGTTAAAGTTTAGTTATAACAATGTTAAAGGCTGAAACAATTTGTGTAGACGAGCGTCTTTTAAATGTACGTTATTGTACTTCATCAATTAAAATCAATCATCATGAAAAAAGTAATTCTAACATTATCCTTGGTAGCACTTACCATGGGATCAACAATTTTGGCAGCGGACAAAACTGCCAATGCTACAGATTTTAACACGGAACTTGTAAAAAGGGTAGACATCAGTTCATTTTGTAAAGCGGTTATTAAGGGCGATTTAGAAACCGTAAGTCGTTTAATAGATTTGGGTGAAGATGTAAATCAGAAATCCTTGGGAATGACGCCGGCCATGTTTGCCGCACGTTATAATAAAGTTGAAGTTTTACAGATTTTAATCTCTAACGGGGCAGATTTAAAGATGCAGAGTAGTCAAGGGTATACTGCAAAAAGATATGCTGAATTGTCTAACGCAACTGAAGCTCTTGAATTAATAGAAATTGCAACCGGAAGTTAGTTCAATACACATATATTAAAAATAAAGGCTCTTTGATCATTCAAGGAGCCTTTTTAATACTACGGAATTCTACTTCAAATAGTGTTCAGGTAAAAGAGTAAAATGTGTTAAAAATCGAATCCATTTGCTGCTCTGACAACAAACGCATACAGTGCCGAAAATATCATTAAGGCACAAAATACTGAGTAGACTTTTAAAAATGTAACCAATACCAATGGTCTACAGTTCTCAAACGCCTGCACGTATAAGTTTCTGAAATGTGTAATTGTTCCCATTATAGTGTTCTTCTATGATTAAATCATAGCTATAAAGGCAATCCATAAATGGCAAAATAAGCTTGGGACTTCATCAAATGTAATCAATTATAATTACTGAAGAAGTTCGTCTAGGCCAACGGTACAATAAATCCGATTAACCTTGGTTTTTGTACTTATCTATAGCTTCTCTAATTTTTTCAATTCTATTTTCAGGGTCTGGGTGAGTGCTTTGAAATTCAGGAGTACGATTAGGTCCGCCAGCGGCTTTTAAAATTTCCATCACTTTTATCATTTCGTATGGGTCATAGCCAGATTGAATCATAAACAATACGCCTAGTTCATCACTTTCCAACTCATCTTCCCTACCATTTTTTAATAATGTGTTTTGACCTATACTTCCTAAAATACTGCCCATGTCTCCTGCACCTACCGTTGCTCCCATAGTGGCGGTCTGCCATGTTTGGCTGTCGGCAATTCTCTCTGCGGAATGTCTGCCGATCACATGGCCAATTTCATGTCCAAGTACCCCGGCAAGTTGTGCTTCGTTGAGTTGGGAGAATAATGCGTACGTTATAAAACATTGTCCTCCTGGCAAGGCAAAAGCATTTATGGTCTGGTCATCTGCCAATAAATGAAAATCATATTGATACGGAGTTTCTCTAGCAATACTGTTCTCAACTAATTTATTACCTACAGATTCAACAAAAGACTGTAAGCGTTGATCAGGGTAGAGTCCGCCATGCTGCTGCGCCATTTCCGGGGCACTTTGTAAACCAATGGCAATTTCTTGATCGGCTGACATTGTAATATGTTGCGAACGGCCTGTGTAAGGGTTCTCTTCCGTATTGCTACATTTTTGTATGAATGCAAAAGCAACAATGGCCAAACCTATGAATATTCTAATTTTCCAACTTCCTCTTCTCATGGTAATATAGTATGGTACAGGTTCTAATGTACGAAATGCTTACAATAAATTTCTATTGATATCTAATATATTGTTTTGAATGTACGATTTTAAAAAGCCCATTGTAAAATTTTCGGCACCATAGAAATCTTCACGTATAAGTATAGATGCAATATTTTTACTCCTAAATTGCTCTAACATTGGTATTGATAAAGGTGCGTAGCTATAATGCCATGGCTCATATTTAAAACCTCTTCTTTTTGGTTCGTTCGTGTAAACAAGAAAGAAACCATATGTTTCGGAATTTTCGTCCATCCAGTTTTTAAAATCTACATATGGGCCGTCGCCTTCGTATTTATGGGGTACTAAAACATCACCATCTACTTTTCTATAACCATCCACTACGTCAATATCAGTTCCCCAGTGGTGTCTGCTTGTTCCTGGTATAGTACTATATTCTATAATTTTATTAATAGCATCTATAGGGTCCATGCCATCATCATCTGTATATTTTAAGAATTTACGTTCAAAAATGGCCTCTTGTCTGTCGTAACTTCTAAAACTAGAAACTATTTTAAGATCAATTCCATCTTTATAGGCAGCTTTTTTCATTTCAAGAAAAGCATCATGTGCTTCTTTCCGTAGGTTAATATCTTTGCCGTACAACTCAATATCTTGCTTGCCCATCAGTTCTAAAATACTGTACTCGGTTTCTTCTTGAATAAAGAAATTTGGTGCTAGGGCAAGCGCTAAAGCTGCCGAGCTACTTCTATTTATAAATGTTCTTCTCTGCATAATTGTGTATTGTGTTATTCAGTGCAAAAGATTTGCCAAACTATACCAAAAGAGAAAAACTTTTGAAAGTTGTAAATCATGCAATCTAAAGGTAAAAGTAATAAATATTGAGGGGAATTAGATTCAATCTCAATTTTCATTGAAAGTGGTAAGGTGTAGGTATCCCTGGTGTTTGTAATTTAATTCGTTCAAGTGAACAATATAGAAATATATGCCCGATGGCAAACCTATATTTTTAGATACTACTCCGTTTACGTTGGATAAGCCAGTAAATTCATTGCTGTAGCCACTTTTTGAAAATACCAATCTACCATAACGATTATAAATTTCTAATTGGTTATTTGGAGAGCCTTCAATACCTTCAATCTCTAAATAGTCATTTATACCGTCACCGTTTGGTGTCATGTAATAGTTATCCAACATAATATTGTCCAGTATTGCCAAAAAGTCGGTTTGTCCTCCAATGGTTATAATTTCATAATCGCTGGGAATAAATTCTTCAGAGGTTACCGAGCCATTGATGAGGTCGCCATTCACATTTGTGTTGCCTAAATCAACCCAAATTTTATCAATAATACTCCAGCCTACGACTCTAATATCTTTAATATCCGTACCAAAGAGATTGGCATAACTTTCTTGATCCCATGTTAAGGTCACTTTTGATGGTATGGTACTTTCTAAATGCCAAAATTCAAATTCACTGATGACCAATGCTTGGTTCTCTTTAATAAAAGTGCTAAAATTTGTGTTAAAAGCGCTTGGGGTATTAGGGTCTTCGTAATAGTACGCAGATTTTGCATAATCATTTGTACTGATGGATTCTATGGTCAAAGGACGAATTTTGTCAAATTGACCTATAGGAAATGTAAATTCAGATTTTTTACTTATGGCAGCATAACCATCGATCTTTGTAAAATCAGTATCTCCATTATAAAAAGAATCGTTTAAAAAATTAATATTTACTTCAGATGTTTCTCTAGGGGTCACTATATCACCTGTAATAAAGTTTGCGTTGTTTTGAACTCCAACAGTATTATAAATGTATAGGTCGTTGTCTACTGCGACCTCAAAATCATAAAATACCGGGTTTGACCCACCTGATATTGCCAAGGCCTTGTTGAAAGAATAGAATCCTACCAATCCTTTATTTTGGTTAAATGCACCATTGTTTATAACATCCATATGAAAACCTACCAAACCATTATCATGAATTTGAATATTACCGTAATTATGAACGGCGTCTTGTGCTGCAATGGTATTTGCCAGCAGTAAAAAGCCAAGTAAGATCTTGAATAATTTCATGATTTTTAGTGGGTCATGGTTATGTTTGAAATAGAAGCGTCTACACTGTGAAATGAAGAATCGAAATACAATGGGTTAGTTGCTTTTTTAGAGGAAGAAAATATAACGATATCATTCCTTAAATATGTGACATTGCCCAAACAATCAATATTTATAGAAAGTCTGTCTCCGGCAGAATATCCGCTTACGTAACCCAAACTTGCGCCATTTTCTCTAATCTGAATGTTGCTATTGGTGACCATATACATGGCGTAATCCAAATTAGTGTACGATGCACTGGTATGTGGCGTAGTGCTTAGACCGATCATGACATATTTGTTTGATTGGTCTGCTGTCCAGTCTAAATGTCCGCCAATGGTTGGGTCTATAGATTGCGCAGTAGAATATCCTTGAGCGTTCCAGCCGGCTGTTGCTGTCTTTGTTAATTGCATACCGTTATAGTTCATTGATCCTGTCAAGATCATATCTGTAATAGCAATACCATTGGTAGTAAGTGATGAAGCTGCCTGTAGAACAAATCCTCCGGTCAATGTACTGGAACCTGCGTTATTGGCAACTGAAATATCATAATTACCATAACTGGAACCTGATGTAACATTGGCGGTTATTTGCGAAGAACTGTTGATTACCACAGAATTTACCGTTTGTCCCGTAATGGCAACTGTGGAGGAACCATCAAAATAGGCGCCCTGTATAATTACGTTCTTAGTTTCGTTTAATCCAAATTGCGAGCAATTACCTGTACCTGCGTCAGAATTTGAAACAATAGGGGAGTTGCCCGGTACCGTTGGGAAAAAATTTACATCTGGATCAACGCCATTGGAAAAAGTAAAAGACCCATCAGGATTTGTTGTAAAAGTAGGTTTTATGGAAGAAACAATGTAGGGGTCTGCGGTTGTACCCGTGCCGGAAATAGTTACATTTCCGTCAGATATAATTTTTGTTTCATTACCCTCTGGCGTAAGCTTTTGCCAAGCGTTACCCGTATATTGATATAGAAAACTGTCATCGGAATTATAAATCAATGATCCCTCGTACGGATCAACAATTGCATTGATTTCTGCCAAAGTGGCCGAATGTATAGCTACAAGTTCACCTGCGGTAGGTGCTTGGGAATATCCAAGACTTGTTGCTATAATGAATAATATGAATACTATTTTTCTCATCTTCTATAAATCTAAAACGGTAAACATAAATTCAGAATCGAAACGACTTCTATCTGTACCACCATTATCGTTATCTCCAATAATGACCTCAAAACTTGTTGCGGTTTGGTTGGAGTAGGAGATGCCAGGGTCGTCGTTACCGGCGCCACCTCTACCAGGTTGTGATAATTGTATAATGTAATCTGCATCGGAAACTGAACCTGCAGGTAGCGTTACTCTATAATAACCCACACTAATTCTTGCAACTGTTACACCTGTGGTTGCTCTAGTAATTGTTCCTGTAGAACTAATTTTGCCTATTGCTTTAACAGGGTTGTAATTATCTACCCACTCTGTACCTGTTGCTGTTGAGGTAAGTACTTGCCCGGCAGTACCGGCAGAATCATTCTCATCTAATACCGCACCTTCCAATTCTAAGGTTTCGTTTACAATTACAGATGTGTTACCAGAAGTTTCTTCCACTTTTAAAGCCTCAATTGATCCTACTGTAAAAGCGATTTCGTCCGCTGCTGGTCTATACATTCCTGTATTTGTGTCATTAGAAAATCTGTATGAGGGTTCATTAGCTGTTCCGTTGGAATTTAATATACCTTGAGAACGCATAGCGCCAGATACTTCTAATTTATTAGATGGTGTGTTCGTTCCAATACCTAAGCTGTTACTACCGCTATCCCA
>JAHDDL010000048.1 GCA_020629415.1 Maribacter sp.
TATGTGCGCCATGGTTATTTGTAATGTTTACCAGCGGTGCTATGGTTTTATTACCCGCATTATCCCTTGATGTTTTAGGAACTACGTTACCCAGTGGATGGAACGAATTGATATCACTGGGCGATAAATCCATATGGACCGGAATCAACAGTGCAGGGGAACCTGGCATTGGATTATTGGAAGTTATTGGTTTTGCATGGGCCGCCAATACCATTACCCACTTTGGTTTAATTGATATGGCATTATTACGATTTGCCAAAAAGAAATCATACGGGCTTGCAACCAGTACGGGTATGATGTTCGGTCATTTCGTTGCATGGATCGCAGCTGGTATTATGGGTGCCGGTGCAGCTGTGATCATAGGTAAAACTATCGTTGAATTAGATCCGGGAGATGTAGCTTTCTATGCTTTAGGATGGTCTGGATTTATCATTGTTATCGTTGCCGGGTGGACCACTGCAATAACTAACTTATATAGGGCAGGGTTGGCTGCACAAGCCATATTCCACAGACACTCTCGTAAAAAAACAACCATTATCGTTGGTCTTATTACCATTGCCATTGCTTGTTTTCCTTTTGTGTTTTCTCAAATTCTGCCCTTACTTACCTATGCCGGTCTATTGGTTGTACCTGTAGGCGCAATAGTATTTGCCGAACACCAAATTTTCCCAAAAATAGGGTACACCCGTTATTGGTCGGCCTACCGTAATCTAACCTTTAGCACACCCGCCATTGTATCTTGGGGGTTAGGTTTGGTTTTTGGTTTTGGGCTAAATGCGTTTAACGTAATGTCTTTCTTCTATTTATTTATACCTACATGGATTTTCACTATAATCATTTACACCGTTCTTGCCGGTAAATTTGGTGCAAAAAATAAATATCCGGAAGAAAAAGAAAAAGAGAGGTTAAGAAATGAAAAAATCATTTCCTACCAAGAAGAAAAAAGTTTAACCGAAACTAAACCCGTGAAGGACACCACGCTACTCACAAAAATCTTAAAGGTGGTATCGCTCATTGCTTTGATCATAACCTTAATTTTGGCGGGCATTGTATTGTTTAGCAGTGCAAGCGAAAATATTTACATTGAAAATAGAGAAACCTTTTACTATTATGCGTTTATATGCACGGTAGTTTACTTTGTTACTGCCTATGCGGCATTATTACGCGGAAAATCTAAAAATATTAGCTAAAAAATGACAAAAGAAACGATGTTGAACTCGAAAAATTTAGCAGAAATAAGCAGACAATTACCCACACCATCTTATAAAAGAGATACAGTTAAAGCAGGAATTGTACATGTTGGCGTAGGTGGGTTCCACAGAGCACACCAAGCATATTACAACCATCTATTACAAGAAAAAGAAAATGCTTCTGAATGGGGTATTTGTGGTATAGGCTTACGAAAAGGTGATCAAAAAATACATGATGTATTGCAACAGCAAGACGGTATGTACACCTTAATAATCAAACATCCGGATGGAAAAATTGATTCTGAAGTTATTGGTGCTATCATAGATTTTAAATTGGGATTTGATACTCCCAATGTCGTGATTGACCAAATGGCGCATCCTGACACAAAAATAGTATCATTAACCATCACGGAAGGTGGGTATAATTTTAATCCGGCTACAGGTGAATTCGATTTTGAGAATAAAGATGTGCAACATGAATTAGCGAACCCAGAAGAGCCAAAAACCATTTATGGTTTTTTGACCACCGCCATTAGAAAAAGAAAGGAGAACGGTTTACCGTCCTTTACCGTAATGTCATGTGACAATATTCAACACAACGGAGATGTTGCCAAAGAAATGTTGCTAACCTTTGCCAACAAACAAGATAAGGAGTTAGCTTCATATATTGAAAAAGAGGTAAGCTTTCCTAACAGCATGGTTGATCGCATTACCCCGGTAACCACACAGGCCGACATTGACTATTTAGAACAAACTTACAACCTAAAAGATGAGTGGCCCGTAACTTGCGAGCCTTTTATACAATGGGTCATTGAAGATAACTTTTCTAACGGAAGACCTGCGTTTGAAAAAGTAGGTGTACAATTTGTACCAGATGTGAAACCGTACGAAAAAATGAAACTGCGCCTTTTAAACGCTGGGCATTCCGTGCTAGGCATTTTAGGCGCATTGCATGGTCACCCAACCATTAATGCCTGTATGGAAGATGATCTTTTTGTCACCTATTTAAGAGCTTTTATGGATAAGGAAGCAACACCAGTATTAGATAAGCTAGAAGGTATTGATCTTACAACATATAAGGACAGTCTACAAGAACGTTTTGCCAACCCAAACATAAAGGATAGTGTTAGTAGAATTTGCTCAGAGAGTTCGGCAAAACTTCCAAAATTTTTAATCGCCACCATTCAAGATAACCTGGCTAAGGGTGGCAGTATTAAATATGCAACTTTAGTAATAGCGGCATGGTGTTATTATAGTGATAAGGGCGTAAATAAAGATGGTGAATCCATAGAAATTATAGATGCCATGCAAGACCAACTGCACCAAGCCGCCAGTAAAACCAATGAAGACCCACTTGCCTTTATAAAACAAGAATCTTTATTTGGCAACTTGGCAGAGAATACGACATTCTCCAGTTTGTACAGTGAAATGGTGCAGAAAATATACGCAGACCCAAATATAAAAAAGTTAATGAAATAGCATTAATTGAGTAACAATTTGATCTTGGCCAAAAGTATAAGCTCAGATTTATTGTTACCTGAAAATGCATTTGCAATAGCCTTGACCGTTTTTTGGGTCAAGGCTTTTATCTCATCTGAAAAGGCATGTGGATGCTCCTTGTAAAATTCCACAAATTCTCCAAAACATTCCTTACTACCTTTTGATGTTTCCATAAGAACATCAAAGACAATTTCAATTTGGTTAGCGGCGTCTGTACCATACCGATCCGTAAAATCATCTACGTACAACCAATCTTCTTTCACCAACTCCTTAACTTTTTCCCATTCATTACTATGTACACTACCATCGCACATAGCCACGGCATAAAAAAGCTTTCCTAAGCTCTCATAAAGACCGTTCATTGTTTTCGCAGTATTTTCCATTTTATAATTTTTCTATGAATTTACCATGAAAATACAGCTCAGAACCCACTTTATATATGATAAAAATCAGTCGTAATCTATATATTTGATACTATGCAAGATTTTCAAAAGAACAGTGATATCTTCAATTTGCTTTCAGAAGGAGTTTCAGAAGGTATTATTGTTGTTGATGCCCAACAAAATGTAGTGGCCACCAATACGTCTACAGAACAAATGTTTGGGTATGAAAAGGGAGAATTATTAGGAAAACCGTTGGATATCTTAATACCCAAAAGATATCTTGCCAACCATAGTAAACATGTAAACAAGTTTATTGCAAAAAGTGATAAACGACAAATGGGCCACGGTAGAAATCTCTACGGCATTACTAAAAGTGGCAAAGAATTTCCGGTAGAGGCCGGTTTAAATCCGTTTGAATTTTACGGATCTACTTATGTTATGGCCTTGGTGATCGATATTACCGAAAGAAAGAACAAAGAAGAAGAACTAAGCCATTGGGCACGAATTTTTGACGAATCTCTTAACGAAATTTTTGTGTTTGATGCAGAAACCTTCAAATTTTTGAATGTCAATAAAGAAGCGCAAAGAAACATTGGTTATACCATAACGGAAATGTATGAAATGACCCCGGTAGATATTAAACCGGAGTTCAATGAAGAAAACTTTAAAAAATTGATTTCCCCATTACTTAATAATGAAATTCCCAAAGTTAAATTTGAAACGATACACGGTAGAAAGGATGGTTCTACTTACCCAGTAGAAGTTCATTTGCAGTTGTCCGAATTAGGAAAAAAGAAGGTTTTCGTAGCATTTATACTAGATATAACCGAAAGAAAAAATTACACCGAAAATCTAGAGAAAAAAGTTGAGGAACGCACACAGCAATTAACGGAAGCTTTAGCCGTAGAAAAAGAACTCAACGAATTAAAGACCAGGTTTTTATCATTGGTGTCACACGAATTTAAAACGCCTTTAAGTAGTATACTCACCTCTATCACCTTGCTAGGAAAATATACTCAGACCGATCAGCAACCAAAGAGGGACAAACATGTGGCAACAATTAAAAGCAAAGTAAAATATTTAGACACCATACTAACAGATTTTTTATCTGTAGAGCGTTTAGAGTCCGGCAAAGTCAATTACAAAGTAGAAGAATTTCCGTTAAGCAAAATTGTAAACGAAGTGGTATACAATAGTAATATGCTTTTAAAATCTGGTCAACAAATTCATTACCCAGAAAATATTGACGAGCTAAACATCAATTTTGATGAAAAAACACTAGAATTGGCCTTATCTAATTTAATACATAACGCCATAAAGTACTCTCCTGAAGATACTACTATTACCATTAAAGTCACATTGAACGATACTAACATAATCATTAGTGTAATTGACCAAGGCATTGGTATTCCCCAAGAAGAACAGAAGCATATTTTTAATCGTTATTTTAGAGCAGAAAACGCATTACTAACCCAGGGTACCGGTATTGGTCTTAATATCGCAAAACAACATATGGAAAACTTGGGAGGAAGTCTAGAATTCACCAGTAAAATAGGTTTTGGATCTACGTTTACACTAAGTATACCTAATTTAAAAACCAGCTAACATTATGAAACAAATTCTATTGATCGAAGATGACAAGGCTTTACGTGAAAACACGGAAGAACTTTTAGAATTAGCCGGTTATAGCGTAAATACCGCACCCAACGGAAAAATAGGTGTTAATGCAGCCATTGAAGATGTACCGGACATTATTATTTGCGACATTATGATGCCAGAATTAGATGGTTATGGAGTGCTACAACAATTATCGAATAACGAAAAAACAAAACAAATTCCGTTTATCTTTTTATCGGCTAAAACTGAGCACAAAGAAATACGGAAAGGAATGGATCTAGGTGCAGATGATTACCTTACCAAACCTTTTGACGAAGAAGATCTTATCAGCGCTATTGAAAGTAGACTTGCAAAAGCAGAATTGATTAAACGTATGCAAGATGAAAGCACCAAAGAACATGGTGTTACAGATAATGAAATACGTACGGTTCATGAACTCAAAAACTTCTTTGACGACAATGGTGAGGTTTCCAGTTTTAAAGCAGGGGAATCAATTTATGATGAGGGTGCCAGATCAAACAAGATTTATCTCATATTAAAAGGTCTTGTAAAGTGCCATTGTATGGATACTGATGGTAAAGAGTTGATTACCTCATTGTCTAAAGCAGATGACTTTTTAGGTTTCACCTCTTTTTTAAATAACGTACCGTACCAAGAGACTGCCACGGCTTTAGAAACAGTAGAACTTGCAGGGATTTCTAAAGATAACCTCAAAACAATACTGAATGAGAACAAGAACATCTCTATGGAATTAATGGAGTTGTTGTCTGAAAACATTTCAATGATCAAAGCCCAATTATTACAAATGGCCTATAGCTCCGTTCGAAGAAAAACGGCGCAGACCTTACTCCAATTTGCCGAGTTAATGAATACCAAGCCAAATGAGCCCATACGAATTTCCAGGAATGATTTGGCAAGTGTTGCCGGCATAGCAACAGAGAGTTTAATACGTACATTATCGGGTTTTAAGAAAGAGGGGCTAATTGCGATCGAAGGTAGAAATATTCAAATTAAAGAGCTAAAGGCACTTCAATATGTAAACTAAACGAAATCTGATAAATATCATTTATTACGTTTTATCATCTATTTACTTTTGTAAGGTAAGTTGAATAAATGAAACATATTTTAATTCCCACAGATTTCTCTAAAAATGCATGGAATGCGCTGGAATATGCCGCAAATCTATTTACTAACGAACCATGCAGATTCTATGTATTGCATGTAGATACTTTAAACAATTCTGGTATTAACGGTAATTCCTTCATGGTTTTAACTTCACCGCAAAAAAGCAATACTAAAGAAAAACTGAATGATCTAACAGATAAAATCTCCAGTCAGTTTTCAAATAAAATACACCAGTATATTGCCTTGAAAGAATATGGCAACCTTGTAGATATAGTTAGAAATACGGTACGTGACAAAAAAATAGAATTAATTGTAATGGGAACCAAAGGTGCCAAGGGTTTAATGGCATCGGTAATAGGTAGTAATGCAGGTAACATCATAACTAAAATAGCATGTAACTTTCTTGCGGTACCTGAAAACACCAAGGTAGAATTACCAAATAGAATAGCTTTTCCAACAGATTACAATTTATTCTACAACCATTCAATACTCAACTCAATTACAGAAATTCTACAAATAACCAATGCAAGATTAGATGTGGTTCACAAGACACAATCCAGTCCTAAATTTTCAAATACTCAATTGAACAATAAAGCCTATCTGAGCGATTATTTAAAAGAATTATTTATAGATAGCCACTGTTTTAGAAATATTCAAGGTAAAGAGATAAAACAAGCCATTGCCGAATATATACAAGACAACAATATTAAAATGCTGGTCATGGTAGCAAAAAACCTAAACTTGTTTCAAAAATTGTTCTTTAATAATAAAATCGAAAAATTAAGTCACCATACCTCGGTACCATTATTGGTAATGCACGAGTAGAATAAAATCCTCCCTTTACTTATTTACTATTCTTTACTCCATCATGTACTTCCAATTAAATCCACATTTTAAAATTATAGCCTTTTTCAAAGAATACAAGAACGTATGTAATTAGCACTCAAAATCGTACTTTTGCAACTTTGCTATGAATACATGATTAATTTTGAAGAAAATATAGAGGTCAAGGGCGCACGCGTTCATAACCTTAAAAATATAGATGTTACCATACCTAGGGATAAACTGGTCGTTATAACCGGTCTATCTGGTAGTGGTAAATCATCATTGGCATTTGACACCATTTATGCAGAAGGACAAAGACGATATATTGAAACGTTTTCAGCCTATGCAAGACAATTTTTGGGAGGTTTAGAACGCCCTGATGTGGACAAGATAGATGGCTTGTCTCCCGTAATTGCCATAGAACAAAAAACCACTTCAAAATCGCCAAGATCTACCGTTGGTACCATCACCGAAATTTATGATTTCCTAAGACTACTTTACGCCCGTGCCGCAGATGCACATAGTTATAATACAGGCGAAAAGATGGTAAGCTATAGTGATGAGCAAATTAAAGATTTGATCATTGAATCTTATTTAGACAAGAAAATTAACATTCTTGCACCGGTCATAAAGTCTAGAAAAGGGCACTACCGTGAACTCTTTGAGCAAATTGCCAAACAAGGTTTTGTAAAAGTTAGGGTAGATGGTGAGGTAAAGGATATTGTAAAGGGCATGAAAGTGGACCGTTACAAAACCCATGATATAGAGATCGTTATAGACAGGCTAAAGGTTGTAGAAAGTGAAGACTTTCATAAACGATTATCAGAAAGTATCAATACGGCCATGTATAGTGGTGACAACGTATTAATGGTGCTTGAAGAAGGGACTGATATACCTAGGTACTTCAGTAGGGATTTAATGTGCCCCACCACAGGTATCTCCTATCCTACTCCTGAACCCAATACATTTTCTTTTAATTCCCCTAAGGGTATGTGTCCCAATTGTAAAGGATTAGGCCATGTGTATGAGGTGAATGAAAAGAAAATATTTCCTAATAAAAAATTATCCATTAAAGGTGGTGGTATTGCTCCTTTGGGAGATTACAAAAAATCATGGGCCTTTAAACAAATTGAAACTATTTCCGAACGCTATAGTTTTAAAATTACAGACCCTATAGATACTATCCCTGCAGAAGCTATTGAGATTCTGTTGAACGGAGGAAAAGAAAGCTTTGAGGTAGATTCAAAAACCTTAGGTGTTAAACGCACCTATAAGATAGATTATGAAGGTATATCAAACTTTATAAAAAACCAGTTCGAGGAAGCTGCTTCTACTTCAATCAAAAGATGGGCAAAAGAATATATGGACAAAATCACCTGTCCCACATGTACAGGTTTTCGCCTAAAAAAGGAATCACTTTATTTCAAAATAGAAGAGAAGAATATTGCCGAATTGGCAAATTTTGACATTGTTGAACTTGCTTCGTTTTTTAAAGGGTTAGACAAAAAACTTAGCGGAAATCAGCTAAAAATAGCGGAGGAAATCATTAAGGAAATTACCACGAGAATACAGTTCTTATTAGATGTAGGTTTAGATTACCTTTCATTGAACAGAAGTTCTAAATCGCTCTCAGGTGGTGAAGCACAACGTATTAGATTGGCTACACAGATAGGTTCGCAATTAGTAGGCGTACTCTATATTCTTGATGAGCCTAGTATTGGACTACACCAACGAGATAACGAAAGATTGATAAAATCGTTGGAATCTTTAAGGGATATAGGAAATTCTGTCATAGTAGTGGAACATGACCGTGATATGATAGAACGAGCAGACCATGTCATTGACATAGGTCCAAAAGCGGGCAAGAACGGTGGTGAAATTATTTCTCAAGGAACACCGGAAGAGTTAAAACATGTACATACCTTGACCGCGGATTACATGACTGGTGTTAAAGAGATTGAAGTTCCTAAAAAAAGAAGAGAAGGCAACGGTAATGAGATTGTATTATCTGGCTGCACAGGTAATAACTTAAAGAATATTACCGTAAAAATTCCACTGGGAAAAATGATCGGGGTAACAGGTGTTTCAGGTAGTGGAAAATCTACCTTGATCAATGAGACGCTTTATCCTATTATGAACGCACATTACTTTAATGGCGTTAAAAAACCTATGCCCTATAAAAAGATAACCGGTCTAGAGCATATAGATAAAGTAATTGACATTAACCAGTCTCCCATTGGTAGAACACCAAGATCAAACCCTGCAACATACACCGGTGTGTTCAGTGAAATAAGATCTTTGTTCGCAAAAACCACCGAAGCATCTATAAGGGGTTATAAACCGGGTAGATTCAGTTTCAATGTTAAAGGCGGTAGATGTGAAACTTGCCAAGGTGGAGGTCTAAGGGTCATAGAAATGAATTTCTTGCCAGATGTTTATGTGGAATGCGAAACCTGCAACGGCAAAAGGTTCAATAGGGAAACCTTGGAAATACGCTATAAAGGCAAATCTATTTCAGACGTTCTTGAAATGACCATTAATGAAGCCGTATCATTTTTTGAACTTATTCCAAAAATACATCGTAAGTTAAAGACCATCCAAGATGTAGGATTGGGATATATATCGTTAGGGCAACAATCCACCACCTTATCCGGTGGAGAAGCACAACGTATAAAATTGGCTACCGAACTTTCTAAAAGAGATACCGGTAATACCTTCTATATTTTAGATGAACCTACAACCGGACTTCATTTTGAAGATATAAGGGTTTTGATGGAAGTTTTAAATAAATTAGCCAATAAAGGAAATACTGTGTTAGTTATTGAACATAATATGGACGTAATTAAAATGGTAGACCACATTATTGATATTGGTTACGAAGGTGGCCGCTCAGGAGGGCAATTGGTTGCCAAAGGTACTCCAGAGCAAGTAGCCAAAAACAAGAAAAGCTACACGGCTAAATTTTTAAAGAGAGAATTAAAATAATAAATAGGTAAAAAATTATCTAAAAGAATATATAAACGAATGAGATCAGAAAAACATCACAAAGGCTGGAATGAAATAAAAACCAATGACTCTTGGGCCATTTTTAAGATAATGGGAGAGTTTGTAAATGGTTTTGAGCGTATGAGCAAGATTGGCCCATGTGTATCTATTTTTGGTTCTGCTAGAACCAAAGAAGAAGACCCTTATTACAAATTGGCGGTTTCTATTGCAAAAAGTATAGCAGAAGCTGGCTACGGTGTAATTACAGGTGGTGGCCCTGGTATTATGGAAGCGGGTAACAGAGGTGCAAATCTTGCCGGCGGAACTTCTGTAGGCCTGAACATAGATCTTCCTTTTGAACAGCATGACAATCCCTATATTGACAATGATAAAAGTTTGGATTTTGATTACTTCTTCGTAAGAAAAGTAATGTTCGTAAAATATTCTCAAGGTTTTGTGGTAATGCCAGGTGGCTTTGGAACTTTAGATGAGCTTTTTGAAGCTATAACGTTAATACAAACACATAAAATTGGTAAGTTCCCGATCATATTGGTTGGCAGTGAATTCTGGACAGGTCTTATGGACTGGATAAAAGGCACCATGTTGAAGATGGGCAATATTAGTCCAGAAGATTTAAATCTTATTAAAATTGTTGATACAAAAGAAGAGGTAGTAGAAATTATAGATTCATTTTACAAGGGACACAGCATGAGTCCTAATTTTTAATTTACACCTTGAAACAACATTTAAATTTACTTTTCTATCTGTGCCTAGTAACATTGATTGTCAATGTAACTAATTGCTATGCACAGTATGAAACTGACTTGACGGTTAGTTTAAACGAATACACCAAAGAGTTGGATATTCGTCAAGAATTTACCTATTATAATAATTCTAATTATAACCTAGGTATCATTTATTTTAATGATTGGGCTAATGCCTACTCTGATAAGAACACGGCCCTAGCAAAAAGGTTTGCTCAAGAATTTAAAAAATCGCTTCATCTTGCAAAAGCGGACGAACGCGGTAAAACAACTATTATAAGTGTTGTTGACGATACATACAACGGGCTTGAATGGAGCCGTACCGAGGGTAAGGACATTTTAAAGGTTACCCTAAACGAAATTTTACCTCCCAAAACATCAACAAAAATATTCATCACCTACAAGGTAAAATTACCGCCAAACAAATACACACCTTACGGTTACGGCAATAGAGGAGATTATTATTTAAAAGATTGGTATTTAACACCTGCAGTATATGATGGTAAGTGGCACCTTTATTCAAATAAAAATCTTGAAGATCTTTATATGAACGAAACCAATACCACCATTAATTTTAAATACCCCGATAGTCTATACATTGCCTCTAACTTTGATATTAAGACAGAATCATCTTTTCCACATGGGCAATTTGCGCAATTACAGGGAAATTTACAGCGAGGCGGAGAGATCATACTAAATACACAAAAAAGCTTCTACACACACAGAACACCGTATATGACCTTTATGACCGATTTTAACGCTCCTAGATATAGCACAATCGGCCAAGGTCTATCTATCAATAAGGTTGCCAATTTTATTCATAACAATCTAGGTGACTATCCACATGAAAAAATATTGGTCAGCGAACTAGATTATAACAAAGACCCGCTCTACGGCATAAATCAACTCCCCTCTTTTATACGTCCTTACAGGGAACAGTTTCAATTTGAAATGAAATTTCTAAAAACGGCCATTAATAGTATTTTAAGAGAGACCATGTTCCTAAATCCTAGAAAAGAACAGTGGTTGAACAGCGCCATAGCAAATTATCTAATGATTGCGTATGTAGAGAAGTACTATCCCAATCAAAAATTAATGGGAAAGCTATCTAAAATCTGGGGCTTTAGAAGTTTTGAACTGGCCAAGATGGATTTTAACGACCAATATTCATTTCTATACAATCTTACCGCTAGAAAAAATCTAGACCAAGCATTGCAAACCTCTAATGATTCGCTTATAAAATTCAATCAAAAAATTGCCAATAAATATAAGGCCGGACTAGGACTGGCGTATTTGGCAGATTACATTGGTGAAGAACATGTTGATGAAAGTATTAAAACCTTTTTTGAGTATTATAAACTAAATAATGTAAAAGTTGCGGACTTTGAATCTATTTTAAAAAGGTCAACAGAACAGGACATTAACTGGTTTTTCAAGGACTATGTCTCAACCGATCGAAAGATTGATTTTAAAATAAAAAACGTAAAAAAAGAAGTAGATTCTTTGCATGTTACGATTAAAAATAAAGAAGGCACCAATGTACCCATTTCAGTTTTTGGACTAAAAAAAGATTCCGTAGTCTCTGAATATTGGTTCAAGGATATTAAGCTTGAAAATACATTTACCATTGCCAATAACCAAGAGGACAGATTGGTACTTAACTATGACCAAAAAATACCGGAATTCAATCAACGCGATAATTGGAAATCTTTAAAAGGCTTTCTATCAAGCAACAAAAAATTAAAATTTACATTTTTCAAAGATGCCGAAAATCCATATTACAATCAGGTATTCTATGTTCCTGTATTGAGTTTTAATGTTTATGATGGTTGGACCCCGGGCATGCGTTTATACAACAAAACCTTACTTGAAAGACCTTTTGTGTATGATTTCTCCCCCTCCTACTCCTTTAAAGAAAAAGCTTTTGTAGGCTCTGGAAAATTCAGTTATAGAAAATACCTAAGCAAAAGTGGTTTGTACGTTACCCAATATAATATTGGTGCAGGCACATCTCACTTCAATGAAAACTCTAGATATTCATCAATTACACCATCGGTAAGCTTTGGTTTTAGACCAGCAGATCTATTATCGAACAAGAGAGAATTTCTAAGTTTCAGATATGTTAACATTTTTAGGGATTTTGATCCGGCTCTTTTAAGTTTGGCCAATGACCCGGAAAATCCGGACTATAGTGTTTTCAATGCACGGTATTCAAGCAGGAACAATGGCATCTTAGATTATAACTCTTGGTTTGCGGATTTTCAATTGGCAGGCAATTTCAGTAAACTGGCCTTTGAATATGAATATCGCAAACTCTTTGAGAACAACAGACAACTTAATTTAAGATTTTTTGCCGGTAAATTTCTTAGTAATAAAACAGAAACAGATTTTTTTAGTTTTGCGTTGGATAGACCTACCGATTATCTTTTTGACTATGGATATCTAGGCCGTTCAGAAGATTCTGGTATTTACAGCCAACAGATAATTATTGCCGAAGGCGGATTCAAATCATTTTTAGATCAACGTTACAGATTTTCTAATGACTGGATGGCAACGGTAAACGGTAGTTTCAATATTTGGAAATGGATAGAACTCTATGGTGATGCCGGATTGGTAAAAAATAAAGGTCGTGAAGGAAAGTTTGTGTATGATTCTGGAGTACGATTAAATTTGGTTACAGATTATTTTGAACTTTACCTACCGCTACACTCTAATAATGGTTGGGAAATTTCACAACCAAACTACGGCGAAAAAATTAGGTTTATCATAACCGTTAGTCCAAAAACCTTAACTGGATTATTCACAAGAAAATGGTTTTAAACTAAGAAATTCTAATACGGCCCGTATAAATTTTAGTTAAAATTAAGATATTTTCAAAATAATATCACTTTTGTTGAAAAATATGGAATAAATTAACTGGTTACAGCGTTGCTAAAAAGTACTTGATTCGGTAATTTTGTAAAAACACGTTTTATACATGGATGTCTCTTCTAAAACCAGTAATGATATTTCTTTTGAAGATTTCAAAGAACAAATAATAAATGATTACGAAGTTGCTTTTTTGAGCAGAACGTGTAGTTTGCTGGGAAGAAAAGAAGTCTTGACCGGTAAGGCCAAGTTCGGCATTTTCGGTGATGGTAAAGAACTACCGCAACTAGCCATGGCTCGTTCATTCAAGAATGGTGATTTTAGAAGCGGGTACTATAGAGACCAAACCTTTATGATGGCCTTGGGCCTACTGCAGCCTAAAGAATTTTTTCACGCGCTATATGCCACTACGGATATTGAAAAGGAACCTATGAGTGCGGGAAGGCAAATGGGGGGTCACTTTTTAACACATAGTTTAAATGCGGACGGTAGCTGGAAAGATTTAACAAAACAAAAAAACAGTAGCGGCGACATCTCATGTACCGCCGGGCAAATGCCTAGATTATTAGGACTGGCACAAGCATCCAAAGTATATAGGAACCAAGAAGGTCTAGACAGTGCAAAATTTTCCATAAACGGAAATGAAATTGCCTGGGGCACCATAGGTAACGCAAGTACTAGTGAAGGCATGTTTTTTGAAACCATAAATGCCGCCGGTGTTTTACAGGTGCCAATGGTCATTAGCATTTGGGATGATGAATACGGCATTTCCGTACCTGCAAAATTTCATACCACCAAAGAAAACATTTCAGAAATTCTATCTGGTTTTCAAAGGACCGAAAAAGAAAAAGGTTATGAAATCTTAAGAGTAAACGGCTGGGATTATACTGCATTGATGCATGCCTATGAAAACGCTGCGGATATTGCCAGACAAGAGCATGTTCCGGTAATTATTCACGTAAACGAACTAACACAGCCACAGGGCCATTCTACCTCTGGATCTCATGAACGTTACAAAGACAATGAGCGATTAGAATGGGAACGTGACCATGATTGCAACAAACGTTTTAAGGAGTGGATTTTAGAATCGGGCATAGCCACATCAGAAGAATTGGAATCCATTGAAAAAAGAATTAAACGTACCGTTAGAGAAGCTAAAAAACAGGCTTGGGACGAGTATTTGAAAGATAACCTATCAAACAAAACGCTATTGCTGAATTTGATAGAAAAAGCGGCTTCTAAAAGCCCTAACAAAAACTTTTTAAATAAATTAAAAAATGATTTAATCGCAACTGAAGAGCCAATTAGAAAAGATTTGGCTATATCAGCAAGAAAATCATTGCGCTATCTTCTTGGGGAACATACGCAGGAGAAACAGGATTTAATTAATTGGACCAACAATTTTCTAGAAGAATCTCAATTTAAGTACAGCTCTCATTTATATAGCGAAAATGACAATAAGGCCACAAATGTAACGGGTATTACTCCGGAATACAATGATGATGAAGAACTTGTGGACGGCAGGGTAATTCTTAGGGATAATTTTGACAAACTATTTGAGAAATACCCCAACACATTGATCTTTGGTGAAGACACAGGAGCCATTGGCGATGTTAACCAAGGTCTTGAGGGTATGCAAGAGAAATATGGGAAAATACGTGTTGCAGATACCGGCATACGAGAAACTACCATTATTGGGCAAGGTATAGGTATGGCATTAAGAGGACTTAGGCCTATTGCAGAAATACAGTATCTGGATTATATTTTTTATGCGTTATCTACCCTTACCGATGATTTGGCAACCTTGTTATATAGAACTGCCGGAAAACAAAAAGCTCCTTTAATTATTAGAACCAGGGGCCACAGGCTTGAAGGTATATGGCATTCTGGATCAGAAATGGGCGGATTGATACATTTACTAAGGGGCATGTACATTTTAGCACCTAGAAACATGACGCAGGCTGCCGGTTTTTACAATACACTTTTAAAAAGTGATGAGCCTGCATTGGTTATTGAAAGTTTAAACGGTTATAGACTAAAAGAGAAGAAACCAAAAAACCTAGGTGAATTTTGCACACCTATCGGTAAGGTTGAAACAATGAAAGAAGGCAACGATATCACATTAGTTTCCTATGGCTCTACGCTACGTATTGTAGAAAAGGCCGCTAAAGAACTAATTGAGGTGGGTATTGATGCCGAAGTTATAGATGCGCAAACATTATTACCGTTTGACATTGAAATGGAGGTTTTGGAAAGTGTTAAAAAAACCAACCGTTTGTTGGTTATTGATGAAGATGTACCTGGCGGATGTTCTGCTTATCTTCTAAATGAAATTTTAGAAAAACAAGGTGCATTCAAATATTTGGATAGTACCCCACAAACTTTAAGTGCAAAAGCGCACAGACCGGCATATGGTACCGATGGCGACTATTTTTCAAAGCCTAACAGAGAGGATATTTTTGAAAAGGTTTATGCGATCATGCATGAAGTTAGACCGAACGATTATCCTAAATTGAGATAAGTAAAACAAGAAGTTTTAGTAAGAAAAAATCCCATATATACTGGGATTTTTTTTATGCCCTAGAATTTCCAATGAATAAAAGAAAATTTTTATTTTTTATAGAAGGATCTTTAATTACTTGAAAATTAAGCTACCTTTATCATTTATTGTTTCAAAATTTAAAATCAGTCAAATACGATTCCTTATTAATTTCAATAAAACAAAAAAAAATCGATACTTTTAAGGGAAATATTGTATAACATGAAAAATACTTTACTAAAAGATATCGGCTTGGCATTTTTTAGAATTGCAATATCTGCCATGATGTTAACGCATGGTCTTCCTAAATTTCAAAAATTGATTTCTGGAGATTTTCAATTCTCAGACCCCTTCGGTATTGGAGAGGCCCCATCACTATTCTTAGCTGTAATAGGTGAATTCATTTGTCCTATACTTATAATTCTAGGTTTTAAATCACGATTAGCGGCAATACCGGCAGCCATAACTATGGCGGTCGCGGCATTTGTTGCCCATGGTGCGGATGATTTTAGTACAAAGGAAAAAGCGTTGTTTTACCTGGTAGCATTTATTACCATTTCATTAGTTGGTCCGGGTAAATTCGCAATCGATAAAAAATAATCGCTTAAAGCAAATCTATACACTATAGCATCTAATTTATTTCCGTTGAAATTTAAATGTCCAATTATTGTCATTTAGTTGAATAGCCGGTTACTACACAATTTTATAAAGCAATTCTTTTAATAAATCTGCCTCTTTCATAGGCGTAGCCCCTACTCCTTTGCTTTTTAAATCCATTTCACGAAGACTGGAGATAATACCGCTTACTTTCTTCATTGGGTAATTTCTAGCTGCTGTTTGTATTTCGCTTACGAAATAAGGATTAATACGCAAAGCACTTGCCACATTTTTAGGAGAATGATCCGCAAGCCCATGGTATTGCAATAACTGCGTAAAAAATGAATGCAATAAGGTTATTGTTAATATAAACGGATTGTCTTTTGGATTTTGGGCAAAATGGTTAATGATTTTGGTAGCCTTGACGATATCCCTGTCACCAATGGCCCGTTTTAACTCAAAATTATTATAGTCCTTACTAATGCCAATATGTTCTTCAATATGCACAGGGTTAATCTCGGTCTGTTTCGGTAAAACTAATTTTAGCTTGTCTAGCTCTTTGCTAATTTTACCCAGATCTGTACCCAAATATTCTACCAACAAAAGCGCTGCTTTATGAGATATGGTATAGCCACGGCTTACTAAATGCTTTCTGATCCAGTCACTTACCTGATTCTCGTATAATTTCTTACTTTCAAAAACTACACCGTTCTTTTTTATGATCTTATGCAGTTTTTTTCGCTTATCTAATTTTTTGTATTTATAACATATGACCAATACTGTAGATTGCTGAGGGTTTTCCGCATATGCACAAAGGTTTTCAATGGTACGGGATAAGTGCTGCGCCTCTTTTACGATTACTACTTGATGTTCGGCCATCATAGGGTAACGTTTGGCATTACCTACAATGTCTTCAATAGACACATCTCTACCATACAATACCATTTGGTTGAACCCTTTTTCATCTTCGGTCAACACATTGTTACTTATAAAATCTGAAATCTTGTCAATAAAATAAGCTTCTTCCCCATACAGGAAATAAATAGGACTTATTTGTCCTTTCTTAATTGTATTGACTATTTGTACAGCTTCATCCATTCAGAAAAAATCATCAACTTTGTATAATGCAGCCACTAAATTTTCCTAACTACACTTTCAGGGTCAAAAATAGCGAAAATAGAACCTTGATTTTTGACGTTATACGTAAAAAATTTTTGGTACTCACACCAGAAGAATGGGTTCGGCAGCATGTAGTTCAATATCTAGTACAAGAAAAAAAATATCCGCTTAGCCATATTAATGTTGAAAAACAGATAACCCTAAACGGTTTAAAAAAAAGATATGACGTAGTGGTGTTTAAACCAAACGGTCAGCTACACATACTTGTAGAATGTAAAGCTCCAAAAGTTTCTATATCCCAAATGACATTTGATCAAATAGCACAATACAACTTTAAGTTGAACGCTTCTTATTTAATGGTTACTAACGGACTCTCACATTACTACTGCCAAACGGACCTAATTGCTGAAAAATATGAATTTATGAAGGAAATTCCTGATTTTAGCCGTTAATTTGCGATCGTTTTGAAGATAGCTGTAGTCATATTAAACTGGAATGGTGAAGTACTTTTAGAAAGGTACCTACCTTCTGTTATCAATTATTCCGCTGATGCAGATATATACGTTGCGGATAATGCTTCAACAGATGGTTCTGTTTCGTTTATAAAAAATACCTACCCCACTGTTAAGATTATTCAGAATTCTGTGAATGGAGGTTTTACCAAAGGCTATAATGACGCCTTGAAACATGTGGATGCAGATATTTTTTGCTTGTTGAATTCAGATGTAGAAGTTTCGCCCAAATGGTTGGCACCTATAAAAGAAACCTTTGAAAAAGTGCCCGAAGCTGCAATTATACAACCCAAGATTTTGGATTTACTTAAAAAAGATCATTTTGAGTATGCAGGTGCAGCCGGTGGTTTTATTGACCAACTTGGCTACCCTTTCTGCAGAGGCAGGGTATTTCAAACCTTAGAAAAGGATAATGGCCAGTATGATGATGTTAGGGAAATATTTTGGGCAACCGGAGCCTGTATGTTTATCAAAAAAAATGTATTCAAGGAGTTGAACGGTTTTGACGAGGACTATTTTGCGCACCAAGAAGAAGTAGATTTATGTTGGCGTGCAAAAAACCATGGGTACAAAATATTGTATGTAGGCACTTCCCATATCTTTCATTTGGGCGGTTCTACGTTAAGCAATATGAACCCCAAAAAAACATATTTGAATTTCAGAAACACACTATTCTCTATTACAAAAAACTTGCCCAGAAGAAAGGCCTTCATTATTATCTTCTTAAGATTACTGTTAGATGGGATAGCGGCAATACGATTTCTTTTTCAGTTAAGATTCAAACACTTTTTCGCTATTTTTAGAGCACATTTAAGCTTTTACAGACAGTTTAGAAAAATGTATAAGAAAAGAGAAAAAACACAATTTCTCAGAAAATACTATGCTACGAAGTCCATTGTATGGTCTTACTTCGTACATAGAATAAGTAATTTTAACATTTTAGTAAAAGATTAACTAACAACACATATAAGTGACTTTGTAATTATATAATTTTGAAGTCGCTTAGATGCGAAAAATAGAGTAAACCACTTAAATAAGTATAATAGAATAAAATTATGAAAAAAGTATTATTAGGATGTCTTGGAGTAACCCTTTTACTTTCATCTTGTGTGTCTTCAAAGAAGTACGCAGATCTTGAAGCTAAACACAAAAATGCACAGGATTTATTGAATTCAGCTACGGTTAAATTGAATGATTGCTTAGAAGAAAAAGCAACGGCTTCATCTAGACTTCAAACATTAGAAGATCAAAATGCATTTTTAAAGGCCAATAATCAAGAGTTGATCAATAATATGGGCAACTTAACCACTTTAACTACAAAAGGTGCGGAGAATTTAGAGAAATCTTTAGAAAGCTTACAAGAAAAAGATTTAACTATACGCAAGTTGAACGACGCCATAACACGTAGAGATTCCGTAAACCTTTCTTTAGTGCAAAGTTTAAAAGGTGTTTTAGGAAATATGGATGATGAGGATATTGAAATCAGCGTTGAAAAAGGTGTTGTTTTCGTTTCTATTTCTGATAAATTGTTATTTAGCAGTGGTAGCTACAATGTAACAAGAAGAGCTAAAGAAGTGCTTGGTAAAGTTGCCAAAGTAGTAAACAACAAGCCTGATTTTGAATTTATGGTAGAAGGCCACACTGATGACGTTCCTTACAGAGGTAACGGTTCTTTGTTGGATAACTGGGATTTAAGTGTTAAACGTGCTACTGCGGTTGTACGTATTTTACAAAATGATTTCAACGTAGACCCTAAGCGTATGACTGCTGCAGGTAGAGCAGAATATGTACCGGTCTCTACTACTGAAAAGTCTAAAAACAGAAGAACACGTATTGTAGTTCTTCCAAAAATCGATCAATTTTACAGCATGATCGAAGAAGGAATGAAAGATCCTGCAATCAACAAATAATTGTAGATAGATTATAAAATTAAAGCGGCTCAATTGAGCCGCTTTTTTTTATGCCTAAACTAATAAAATATCTATTTAAATAATATCAAGACTACCTTTACCTTCACGTACAACTTCTGGCAGCCCTCCGGTAGACACATCTATTATAGTTGACCCTACATTACCACCGTATCCTCCATCAATTACTACATCTACAAGGTTATTCCATTTCTCATAAATTAATTCTGGATCGGTCGTATATTCAAGAACATCATCTTCATCTCTAATAGAAGTTGAAACAATTGGGTTTCCCAGTTCTTGCACCAAAGCTTTTATAATACTGTTATCCGGCACACGAATACCCACCGTCTTTTTCTTTTTAAACTCCTTAGGCAGATTATTGTTTCCTGGTAAAATAAAAGTATAGGGGCCAGGTAATGCCCTTTTCAATATTTTAAATGTAGCAGTATCAATTTGCCGAACATAATCGGATAGATTACTCAAATCCGTACATATAAAAGACCAATTGGCTTTTGCCAGTTTAATTCCCTTAATACGCGCAATTTTTTCCAGTGCCTTAGTATTGGTAATATCACATCCCAAACCATAGACCGTATCAGTAGGATAAATAACCAAACCACCTTTACGCAATACTTCCACTACCTTTTTTATTTCCTTAGGATTAGGATTCTCTTCGTATATTTTTATGAATTCTGCCATAACGTAAAGATTTTTAATAACTATATTAAGTAAATATTACATCATAACTACCCAATTACTTCTAATTTGGCGAAACGTAGCAATAGTTTTTTAATATCTCCTTTATCAAATAATATTTCTGCCTTTCTATCATTACCGGCACCTTCAATCTTAACAACCTTACCGCGACCAAAGCGCGTATGGTTAATCAATGAACCTACGGTAAGGTTTGGGTCTATTTTGTTGGTATTACCAACAGGCTCAGACAACTGTGGCTTTAATTTTCGTAATTTTTTCAGTTGTCCTGAATTGGGCTGGCCTACCATTGGCGGGGTACCCCTTTTAGGCTTTTCTTGACGTAATCTACTTTTATCTACCTCACCGAATATATCGGCATTTATAAGGGATTTGTAACGGTACCCACCGTCTATAGGCGTAAGGTTCTCTACATATTTCTCATCTATCTCCTCTAAAAAGCGACTGGGCTCTGCATCTATTAATTTACCCCAACGGTATCTATTTTGCGTATACGTTAAATACGCTTGTTTCTCCGCTCTCGTTAAAGCAACATAAAACAATCTTCGCTCTTCTTCCAACTCACTACGCGTGCTCATACTCATTCCGGAAGGAAACAAATCTTCTTCCATCCCTACAATATATACGTAAGGGAACTCTAATCCCTTTGCCAAATGAATGGTCATTAAGGCAACCCTATCATCATCACCAGTATCATTGTCCAAATCAGTAGCAAGGGCTACATCTTCTAAAAATTCACTAATGTTACCGGTAGCTTCATCAATTTCCTGCTGCCCTTCAACAAAATCTTTTATACCATTTAAAAGTTCTTCTATATTCTCCATTTTACCGATACCTTCTGGAGTTCCGTCTTTCTTAAATTCTAAAAGAACACCGGTTTTTTTGGCTACATGTTCAGATAACGTAAAGGCATCAGTAGTTTCGTTCATGACCTGAAAACTCTTGATCATGTTAACAAAGTCCGTAAGTTTACGCTTGGTACCCGCATTAATTTTTAAGTCTATACGGTCTATATTTTCCATTACCTCGAAAATGGACCGGTTGTAATGATTTGCAGCTACCACCAACCTATCTAATGTGGTACCGCCAATTCCTCTGGCAGGAAAATTAATCACCCTTTTTAAAGCTTCTTCATCTTTTGGGTTGATCACTAGGCGCAAATATGACAAAACATCTTTAATCTCTTTACGCTGGTAAAATGACAATCCGCCATAAATACGATACGGAATATCCCTCTTACGCAAGGCATCTTCAATTGCCCTAGATTGGGAGTTTGTTCTATATAATACGCAAAATTGACCATTTGTCATTTGCTGCTGCATTCTATGCTCCCAAATAGAATTTGCTACAAATCTACCTTCTTCGGCATCAGTGGTACTTCTATGAATTTTAATTGAAGGCCCATCATCATTATCGGTCCAAACTACTTTCTCGATTTGATTTTGATTTTTTCCAATGATAGAATTTGCCGCATTTACGATATTTCTGGTAGAACGGTAATTCTGCTCTAAACGGTACATACCTACATTATCATAATCTTTTTGAAAGTTCAGAATATTGCTAATGTTAGCACCCCTAAAAGAATAAATACTCTGTGCATCATCACCTACAACACATATATTTTGAAAACGATCGGCCAATGCTTTTACGATCAAGTATTGGGAATGGTTGGTATCTTGATACTCATCTACCAGTATATACCTAAACCTATCTTGATATTTTGCCAACACTTCTGGGTGGCGTGTTAAAAGCTCGTTGGTACGCAATAACAAATCATCAAAATCCATTGCCCCTGCCTTAAAACATCGATCCACATAATTCTCGTAAATGTCGCCAGTTCGTGGTTTTTTGGCCATTGCATCCTGTTCTACCAAATCCGGATCATTACGGTAGGCCTTTACGGTAATCAAGCTATTTTTAAATGATGATATCCTATTTTGAATCTGTTTGTATTTATAAATATCCTTGTCCAACCCCATTTCCTTAATAATAGAGGCAATAAGTCTTTGCGAATCTTGTGTATCATAAATAGTAAAATTGGCAGGGTAGCCCAACTTGTTACCGTCTATACGTAAAAGCTTTGCAAATACGGAGTGAAAGGTACCCATCCACAGATTTTTTGCTTCGCTGGCACCAACTATATGTGCTATACGTTCCTTCATTTCCCGTGCCGCCTTATTAGTAAAGGTCAAGGCCAGAATATTAAAAGAATCTACTCCCTGCGCCATCAGGTATGCAATTCTATACGTTAATACACGTGTTTTACCAGACCCTGCCCCGGCAATAACCATTAAAGGTCCGTCTTTATGCAAAACGGGAGCTTTTTGGGCATCGTTCAATTCATCTATAAATGAGCTCAAATTTTCTTTTTTTTAGTGACGTAAATTTAGCCATAAATGAGGGATAGTAAAAGTGAAGTGTTTTAGTTTTGTAAACAATAAATGGTATTTCTTTTCATTTTGAATATATTTAAACTTTAATTCTTGCATAGAGATTACGGTTGTTAACATTCTTATGCCATAATGATCAACAAAAAACACAGAGAACAAACAAATATTAAATATTGATTATGAAAAAACTAGGCTTATTGGTTCTCGTACTTTTCGGTTATACCGTACAGGCACAAGGTCCAAATCTTGAAAAAGACTACAAAGCAATTGAAAGCAAAGTAGTTGACTGGAGAAGGGAAATACATCAGAATCCAGAACTGGGTAATCGCGAATTTAAGACTGCGGAAAAAATTGCAAAACACCTAAAATCTTTGGGAATAGAGGTTGAAACCGGTGTTGCGCACACAGGTGTTGTAGGTCTTTTAAAAGGTGCCCAACCAGGTAAGGTAGTGGCGTTAAGAGCGGATATTGATGCGTTACCCGTTACGGAACGTAACGACCTACCATATAAATCTAATGTCACTTCAGAATTTATGGGCGAAAAAGTAGGTGTTATGCATGCTTGTGGGCACGATACGCATACAGCTATCTTAATGGGTGTAGCTGAAGTTATGTCTAAAAATAAGGATAAGATCAAAGGAACCGTTAAGTTCATTTTTCAACCAGCAGAAGAAGGACCACCACCAGGAGAAGAAGGCGGTGCACTTTTAATGGTAAAGGAAGGTGTAATGACCAGCCCTAAGGTAGATGCTATTTTTGGCCTTCATATTAATTCACAAACTCCCGTTGGTACCATTCGCTATAAATCTGGCGGAACCATGGCCGCAGCCCAGCAATTTGTTATCAATGTTAAAGGTAAACAGTCGCACGGTTCACAACCTTGGTCCGGTGTAGATCCAATATTGATCAGTGCTAAAATCATAGACGGTCTACAAACCATAATCAGTAGAGAAACTGAACTTACCAATGAAGCCGCCGTTATTACCGTAGGTAAAATAAAGAGTGGAGTCCGTTTTAATATTATACCAGAATCTGCAGAAATGATCGGTACTATAAGAACGTTGGATTATGATATGAAAGACAAGCTTAACAAACGTATGGTTGAAATGGTGAGCGATATTGCTAAAGCCTACGGTGGCGAAGCTACATGTGTAATTACAGATGCTACGGATATTACCTATAACAACCCAGAATT
>JAHDDL010000049.1:0-22185 GCA_020629415.1 Maribacter sp.
AACAACTGCAAATGTTCCGTGGTGGTCTTACCGGTCTCCTTTTTTAAGGTATCGCTTAGATAACGTTGCGAAATAGCCATTTTATCGGCAATCTGTTCTATGCTAGGAATACCATTTTCCTGTAGCTGACCAGATTCTACGTACTCCAACAACTGCGTATTAAACTGTTCTAACAAATTTGTAGAAAGTTCTTTTCTGTTTAAAAATTGACGCTCATAAAATCGATTGGCGTATTTCAGCAGAGTGCTCAATTGAGATACAATAATGTCCTTACTGAACTCGTCTTGATTGTTTTGATATTCAATTTCAATATTCTCGACAATGGATTCTATCTGCTTTTCTTCCTTTGGTGAAAGGTGCAATGCCTCATTGACCGAGTACGAAAAGAAACCATATTTTTTGATCTGATGCGCCAACTCCGTTCCTTTTAAAAAGTCCTCGTGAAAGCTGATCGAAAACCCTTTTTGTTCAAATACCGCTGCCTCGTTCCATTGCAACACCTGCCTTGGTGCAATAAAAAATAGCGCTCCGTTATTGAAATCGTATGTTGTTCGGCCATAGTTTAAATCGCCCTGTACAAACTTCTTAAAACTAATGGTATAACAATCGTTGGTAATGGGCGGAGAACTTTCTTTGGGGCAAGGTAAAAAACCATCTCCCGATGCCGAAAATACACTCAACATAGGATGTTCCGGACCAGGTAGTTCCAAATACGCTATATAGGACGATAATGTTTTAAAATGCTGCATACTACTTGTTCATTTCTTTAGCTGCCAATTGTAATTGTTTATTATACCCATCTATTCTGGCATGGGCGGTACCGTCTACCAATAAAATAACCGTCAACATGGCTATGGTGGTAATCATACTAGCTCTCCAAACCGGTGTGCTTACAAACAACAGTACTATGGCACAAGCTATGATTATAATGGGTATCGCCTTAAAGACAATAGTATCATATTCTTTTAAGGTAGCTTCGGCGCGTTCCAATTCTGATGCTACAAACGCAGGTGCATCTGTTTGGTAGGCTTTTTCAAATTGGGGAATTCTTGATTTATTGGTAAAAAACAACCCAACACCAATGATTAAAAGTAAACTGCCCGCTACCAATGTAGGAATAATATACGCTCTAGCGATATCTGTTTTACCCAATTGCCAAAACCCCAAGCTTGCCACTAAAAAAGCCAGACCGAACAGCATGAAGAACGGAGTTGAAAATAGTTCTGCCTTTGCCCAATCTGTTGCCGCTTTTAATATATCCATGTCTCTTATTTTGATCGTTAACTAATTTACAAATTCCAAGTTACACCAGTTTCCTTTTCTGAAAGCTCCCACAGTTTTTCCATGACGGGTTTGTCCTTGGCATGAGGTTCTAATTTGCATTCCCCAACCGGACCTGTCCAATAATTTTTACCCGTTGGTCCGTAAAAACCAGATTGGTCCAAATCTGGCTCAGTGGCACACATGATTTCTGGGTATGCTCCTTTCTCTGCAGATTGTACCATGGGCGTTAATTTCATGATCTGCCAAATAAATCTTGTGAACAAGCTACCGCTGGTCTTGATCAATGATGTTGAAGAGGCTCCCGGGTGGCATGCGTATGACTTCACACCTGTTTTGCCCGCCGCCTTAAGTCTATCTTGCAATTCATAAACGGTCATGATCTGCGCCAATTTACTTTGACTGTACACGCCGTTTGGGCTGTAGTTCTTGTCCCAGTTCATATCATTGAACTGTATGGTCTTTATGCCCAAATTGTAGCCCATACTGCCCACGGTCACTATTCGTCCTTTTGATTCTTCTATACGTGGGTACAGCAAAGCCTGTAATAAGAAATTACCGTAATGGTTTACCCCTAACTGACTTTCAAAACCATCTTCCGTAAATGTTTGTTTGGGTACTTGCGCAATGGCGGCATTGCACATTAGGGCATCTATTTGTGGAACGGTTTTCAAAATTTCATCTGCAGCTTTCCTAACCGATGCCAATGATGCCAAATCCATTTCTATATTGCTTACCGGTATGGCATTGCCAAGTTCTTGTTTTAAGGTTGACAACGTATCGGCAGCCTTTTTGGGGTTACGGTTTAGCATCACCACCTTAGCTCCTTTTTTCCATAGTATTCTTGCCGCCTCAAAACCAGTACCACTGGTTGTACCGGTAATTAGAAATGTTTTGCCTTTAAGGCTTTTGATTCTATCTGGGGTCCACCCTTTTTTACCAAATTGTGTTGTACTCATATCGCCTATTTTTTAAATGTCTAAAAGAATAGGACAAAGGTATGTGAGAAGATGCCGTTAGGACTTACACACATTTTCGAATGTTGTGTACTTTTTGGTGGGGATTAGTTTGTTCGGGTGATAGTGGGATGATAACTAAAAAGGATTTTTTAGCTATAGTAATAAATACATATGATTGAAGGGAATCTGTCTACTAGGAAATCTCTTTAGGGCGTATCACCTCTTTTCTAAAAATAAAAGCAATGGCAACGAAAAAGAAGAACAATATTATTTTACCGGCCAAGTAACCAAAACCATATTCGGTAAGTCTGCTAAAGTCAGAAATTAAAATACTCGCAATATTGATCAACATAAAAAATGAGACAACCGCGGCAATGTATAAGATGATTTTCTTCATGATAACGTAAATCATAAAAACAGAGGTTGCCGTATAGCAACCCCCATTTTTGTAAAATAATTATTTAGTAACTGTCGTAGTAGTTGGTGTATAAATACCAAAAGTAAGAGCAGAAACCAAACCATTAACAAATGTTTGTTTTGTAGTAACTGTGTAGTTTTCTGCACCACCGGCCATAGCCTTAGAATCAGAAACACCTACAGGAGCCAAACCGTAAACCACGTAATGGTTCCATTCAGTTTTTTGGCTGTTACCTTGAGCACCACTACCTACAACACTTGTGTAAGAATAGCAAGAAGTTAATAAAATTGATGAAGCAAAAGCTATTGCCATCATTTTCATTGAATTTTTCATTCTTTAAAATTTAAAATTAAACATTTATATAATACTCATTTTGAGCCTTGACAATGAAGTATTTACATAGTATTTCATAAATTTTATTGGGGGAACAAAACTATTTGTACCTACTTATATAAAAGCGAAAGTTAAGTATTTCACGTGGATAGATTCTTACAATAGAACGTAAGTTTTTATGCAAAAAAGACAGGGGAAATTAAGTGATTGATGCTTAGCTGATTGGAAGATATTTATATTTAATATAATATTCTAAGAAGATTGATGGATTTAGAAAACTGATCTTCCTCTAGTAGCACTGAAAATATTAAATACCTTCAATTTTATATAGCTCATCTCCTGGAATCAGATCTTTTTTATGTTCACAAGTCCAGATAACTTTTCCAACATAGAAACTTTGAAACTCTATGGTAAGTGTAGTGCAGTGGCAAGGAAACTTTTCGTTTCCATCTGCGCACGATGCTAAAGCGTATTGTTTAGTTTTTTCTTGTTCAAAGCTCAATCCCAAAGATTTCGCGGCATTATAAATGTACACAGACCTATCGATCTAGTCCAAAACTCCGCTGTATGTTCAGGCATTTTCACCAAATGTTTTTTATTTCAAATCTTCATTTATTGCAATTAACATTAATCCTTCAAGAGTATACCTTCTATAAAATTTCATAAAAGCCATAAAGAAAATGTATGACATTAATGACAATAACGATAGAATAATAATGATCGTTAAATTACCTAGTTTAGAAAAATGGGTGAATATTATATACCAAAATGAAATTATTGTTATCAAAGTTAATGTTCTTAAAAAACCATAAAGAACCACATAATTGACCATTTTAAATTGATGATTTTTGGAATGTTCAAAAGTATAATGTGTAATAATTCGATGAAAGTCAAAATCTCTAACTTTTATATCATCATATCCATTTAATTGTCCTTCCGCTAGTCGATTAAATAAATTTTGTCCTTTTAATGTAATTAAGTCAATTAGAAATTTATCCAATTTTCTGGTATAGAAATTTTTAAAGGCTAAAACTTCTCCAAGAATTAAATCAAGAACAGTTACTGGAAATATAATTAGGATTAAGCAAATCCGCCAAACTATACCTCGTTTACTTTTGGTAGCCCAAAAACCAGAGTATTCAAATCCAAGTAAGTATTTTGAAGGGTAATTATATTTCCAATTTGCATAACGTTCAATTGTAATAGAAGATATAAAGTTTAGTAAATGACCGAGAGAATAACTGATTATTATAAAAAATAGGACCTTATCTAATTGAAAGTCACTGTTCTTTTCTATAAAGTTTTTTAATTCGAAATTCTCCGATAGATTTTCAACATAATCTATAAAGAGAATTAAATAAAATAATAATGCGCCTGGAATAAAATAACCAAGAAAATCATAAAGAGAAAATGGATTTTGTCTTATCATATTATTATTTAAAATGTTTGGTAATAATTGTATAAAGTAACAAGTTACTTTACACCTAAATATTAAATTATATAATAACATTCCAAAACAGCAGGGGGAAGTAATGTTTTAGAACCAGACCAACAAGGTAGTATTTTTCTTCCATGGAAAATTACGGTAACCCGTAAAAGAAGAAAGAAAAAATACAGGGCATGGAAGTAAAAAATGGTAAAAAATACTACACATTTTATGCTTTACACAACCGTAAACTTCTAAGTAATAACACCCTATTTACCATTATACCGTTCTGAACAAACTTCTAGAACTTGTACAGGTATCGTAGATTTTTTTAGAGTACTTGAGCATTAATTTCTGCAATCCGGACATCAGATTAAAAAACCAACGTAAATTTTGCCATAGAAATAAAAAGCGCCAATAGTTGACCAAAACTTATATTTTGCATCACATATAACACCTGAACAAAATCTGAACATACTATCTATACCCACCATCATTTAATGATTTTTTAATGCCGCCAAACCAATGGAAAACTACTGAAATAGCTTTGCTCACCGCAATTTCAACTTGGATAAACCATCAACAAACACTGAAATTCCAACATTTTAAGAATTCTCAAAAATTTCCCCTACAACTATTCTAAATTCTTGAATGAAACTTGACCGTTTACCAAAAATTGTAAAACGGTGTCTAGTTTTTATTGAGGGCGTTTTTTATCACCCCTTTTCATAATATGATAATTTCATAGCTGAATTTTTTTCGATAATTAAATTATTAATCTATTTAAATGACATTTTAATAGTGTCGTTCAAATTACAACTAGCTAACTCATCATTATGAAAGGACAAAAACCAAAATTTATGAAAATGAGTGCCTTTGTGCTCTACCTATTTTTAGGAATAGGTTGGGCTTACGCACAACAGACCGTTACAGGTGTGGTAACGGACCAACAAAACATGCCGTTGCCGGGTGTCTCCATAGTTGTTGAAGGATCAGGCAAGGGTGCCGTAACCGATTTTGATGGTAATTATACCATTAATGCCAACACAGGTGAAACCCTAGTGTTCTCTTACCTAGGTTTTAAAAGTGTAAAACAAGTAGTCTCCGCCAACACCAGCACCTTGAACTTGGCCTTGGAAGAAGATTCCCAACAATTAGAAGAGGTCGTTGTTGTAGGTTATGGTACACAGAAGAAGAAAGAAGTTACCGGTGCGGTTGCAAAAGTAGATTCTGACGAGCTTGTTAAAATACCTGTATCCGATATTGGAGCTGCCATTCAAGGTAAAGTTGCCGGGGTAAACATACAAGCGGCAAGTGGCCGTCCAGGGGAAGCCGCAAACGTACAAATTCGTGGATTGGTTTCCTTGAACGGTGGAGAACCGCTATACGTGGTAGATAACATACCCCAAGAAGGAAATCCGAATCTTGCTCCTGAACAAATTGAGTCTATAGACATCTTAAAGGATGGTGCCTCGGCATCGGTATACGGTGTGCGTGGTGCCGGTGGTGTAATCTTGATTACAACAAAACGTGGTAAAAAAGGTAAAATGAAGGTAGACGTAAATATGTTTACAGGTATCCAAAACATTACCTCTGGTACACCATTATCTAATACAACCGATTTTCTTTATGTTACGGAAACCAGTGCAGAAGCTGCGGGTGATGAGCCACTAACTTTTTTAATAGATGGCAACGTATTGGATTGGGATACCAACTTTGTTGATGAAGTACAAAACGATAACGCCGTAGTGCGAAATTTCAATGTAAACTTATCTGGTGGTGCCGAAAATTTAACGTACAACTACAATACTACTTTTTACGAACAAGAAGGGGTTTTGATCAATTCCGGTTTTGATCGTTTAACGAATAGACTTACCGGACAGTTTACCAAAGGGAAATTCAAAGCTTTTGCTTCCGCAAGTTTAACTACTGAAAATCGTGAGCAAGAACCTTGGAACATATTCGGTTTTGCTATTGGTAACGTACCCCACAGTGCACCTTTTAGCGTATTTCAACCTAATGGGGAAAACACCGTTCAGTTAAGTGTACAAAACGAAATATTTTATGGCTTTCTAGCGCGCCAGTTAGATAATATTGACGAAAGGGAAAACAAGAGCAATAGTATTGCCTTGAACTTGGAATACGAAATTTTAGATGGGTTAACCTACAAAGTCAATATTGGTCGTAATGAGAGTCAGTATTTTAGAAAGTTCTTTCAGCCTCAGTATTTAGCTTTGGATCGTAATGGGGAGTTAAGTTTATCCGCTTCAACACCCAATGCTATTCTACAATACAACCAATGGTTTTCTACAAGAGAAACCATTGAGCACATTTTAAACTATAAAAAATCTTTTGGAAAGCACAATTTAGATTTCTTGGCGGTTGCTTCTTATGAAAAGTACAAATTTAGAACCTTGAACACCGGTACCGTTTTTGCCGACGATGCTTCAAATGACGTGCAAGTACTTAACGCAGGGGCTAACCCAACTACACCAAGTGAATTTAGAAATGTAAACACCTTAGCCGGTAAACTAGGTAGGATCCAGTACAATTATGACAGTAAGTACCTTTTAAGTGCAAGTATTAGACGAGATGGTTCTTCTAAATTTGCTCCGGATAACAGAAATAATAACTTCTACGGTTTTTCGGCAGGTTGGAACGTAAGCGATGAAAATTGGTTTAACTCAAGTACTATAAACAATTTTAAAATTCGCGGTAGCTGGGCCCAAGTAGGTTTTAACGGTATTCCAGATTACTCTTACATACCTGTAATAGAACCTGGTGTAAATTACCCATTTGGCGCAGATGAAGATTTACAAAACGGTCTAGTACAACGTAGATTCCCTAATGTTAATGTACAATGGGAAACCCAAATTTCATCTAACATTGGTTTTGAGTTAGGCATGTTCAACAACAAGTTAAACCTTACGGCAGATGTCTATAGAAATGATAAGAAGGATATGTTAATTAATGAGTTATCCCCACCTTCAGCCGGTTTATGGCAACCACGTGCGCAAAGCGTTTATGGTGCCGTGGCGGTCAATGCCGGTAACATGCAGAATAAGGGTGTTGAGGTGGCCGCAAATTATAAGGGCAGCATAGGTGAAGATTTAACCTTTGGATTTTCAGGTACCTGGACACTTAACGATAATAAGATCACCAATTTAAATGGTAAAACACTTGGTGCTTCTGGCGGTACGCTTACCAATGCAGATGGTAGTACAGGTAATGACCCCACTACTTTTTTAAGCGTTGGTGACCCAGCGGGATCATTTTACTTGATCCAAAATGACGGTGTAATTAAAACTCAAGAAGAGTTGGAAGAGTACCAACAATTAGATCTAAGCGCAGTTAGTAGCCCACGACTAGGGGATATAAAATATATTGATGCCAACGGTGATGGTGCTATTAATGATAGTGACCGTGTATTCTCAGGTTCTGGTATTCCACAATGGGAGGCCGGTTTAAATTTTGACTTAGGTTATAAAGGCTGGGATTTTGGTGTACAAAGTTACTTGTCATATGGTGCAGAAATCTATAATGGTGGAAGGCAAATAGCTTTTGCCGGTGGACGCCATCAAGATCAAGTATTTCAATGGACACCTCAGAACCCTGATTCCGATATTCCTACTTTTAGACAAAGTGGTACCCACTCTAATGTTAGGGCATTTTCAGATTATTTCCTAGAAGATGGTACCTACCTACGTATCCGTAACATATCTATAGGATACACTATTCCAAACACACAGGATTTCGGCGTAGATAAAATAAGACTGTATTTAAATTCCGTAAACCCGTTTACGTTTACAAATTATACAGGATATGATCCAGAAGTGGGTGGCGATAACCTATTTCAAAGAGGTGTAGATAATGGTAATTACCCTATTACGCGCCAGTTTATAATGGGAGTTCAATTAAGTTTCTAAAAAAAAGACTATGAAATCAATAAAAAAAATAATTGTAAAAAGTTTTGTTCTTCTTACGCTAGTGGGTGTTAGTTGTAACGAAAACACATTTTTAGACGAACCAAATCCAAATGCGCTTACAGAAGCTAGCTTTTGGAAATCAGAGAGCCATTTTAATTCTGCACTTACATCAGTATATGGTGCGTTACAATACCGTTCTGTTAGTGGCTCTGAATTGGTACAGGAGTTTGTAATGTCAGATTTAGCTGGTACAGAACCTTGGTATAGACCGTTTCCGTTTAGAAATTTAACCTATACCAACGGTCAAAATCACTTATCGGAAAAATGGCAAGAGCTATATGTTGGTATTTTTAGGGCAAATACAATACTTACCCAGCTAAAAACAGTTGACGAGGACATTTTAGACGAGTCGACCAAAACTGAAATAGAAGCTCAAGCCCGCTTTTTAAGAGCATTCTTTTACTTTCAGCTTGTACATACCTATGGTGGTGCAATGATTCATGATGAGGTGGCACAATCTCTAGAAGAGTTAAGTAAAGAACTATCTTCTACGGCTGAAGTGAACGCACAAATAATTATTCCAGATTTGGAATTTGCAATGAGCAATTTACCTGAAACCTGGGAAAGTACCGCGTCAGGTAGAGCTACTTGGGGCGCTGCCACTTCACTTTTAGGCAAAGTATATCTTTATGATGAACAATGGCCGCAAGCTGCTAGTCTATTCAAAGAGGTCATAGATTCAGGTATCTATAGTTTAACCAGAAACATTGAAGATAACTTTACACATTTTAATGAGTTTAACGATGAATCTATTTTTGAGGTCAACTACTCTTTTGATTTAAATCCTGGAAATAGTGGTTTTGCAGAAGATGACACCACTACCGGTGGAGCAGGTGCAGAATCTACCACACTAAGTACAGAAGTTGGTCATATACAGTACGGTGCTTTTAATACCGTATTGGCTTCTTATAACCTTCATGAAATGTTGGTAAACGACGAAGTTGACCCTAATAATTCAATTAATGACGGTAACCTAGAGTCTCGTAGAATGAACTATACCATTGCTCCTAGAAACGGTGAAGGAGATTGGTACCTAGCACCTTTTTCAGAAGCAAAAGCTACCTGGGGCGGTGGACAAAGTGCGTATGTGAAAAAACACTCTAACTGGTATCATATGGACGGTGAGCCGGTACGTGGCCGTAGCGGTATCAATTTTAGACATATTCGTTATGCCGATGTTTTATTAATGTATGCAGAAGCCGTAATCAATGCCAACGGTGATTTTGCAACGGCTATTAGATATGTTGATATGGTAAGAAGTAGAGCCGGTGTTGTTACTTTACAGCAATATATGGACATGAACGGTGGTATGTTTCCACAGCTTCATGTTAGTAAACAAGTTCATGGCGATCAACCAATGGTTACCGCTAACGCGCAAACAGTTTTAACACATATTCAACGTGTGGAAAGAGCCATTGAGTTATGTTTTGAAGGACATCGTTATAAAGATTTGGTACGTTGGGGCATCGTAAAAGAAGTTTTTGATGATTTACGTGCCGATGAAATTTGGAGAGAAGAAAACCTAGACATTTCGGGACAAGGTGTAGCACCTTTATTTATTTCAGGAAGGGTAAGGCCAGATTTTAGTCAATCATCTCAAAACTACAAACCTGAAGAGCACAACTATTTCCCAATTCCTTCAGCTGAGGTATTAAACAATCCAAACTTTAACAACTAAAATTACTAGATATGAAAAAATGTAAGTTTTTAAGTATACTTTTTGTTTTCACCTTACTTCTAGTAAGTTGTGAAAAGCAAGAAGAGCTAAATTTAAATGACCCTAACCACAGAATTATCGTCACCTCTGAAATGGACTTTGAAAACAAAGTAATTGTTGGTGGAGACATTGATTTTGGTGACATTTCACGTGGTGTAGAATCTAGAACATGGACCTTACCTAGCAATGCACGTATTGTTGGGGAAAGTGGAACAACGTCATCTGAAAAAGTCGTTAAGGCGATATTCAATAAAGCAGGCGTTTATGATGTGGTGTTGAACCAAACATTCAAGGGTAATGTATACCCCAATGATGATAGTACAGCACCTATTGACTCTAGACAGTTGGATACCACTATTGTAGTAACCGTCATTGATTCTATACAATCGGTACTTAAAGCATTTAGAATAAACCCTGATGGCTCTACCGGTGCTGAAATCAACTTGGCAGATGGTGCTGAAAACGAATTGGAAGCCAGTAACTCTATCCGTTTATCTTATACGGCTATAGGAGAGCCTCAAAATGTATCATGGGCTTCCGATGGCGGTAAGCCAAATGCCATAACCATTAACGACGACTCTGCCGTTGACATGAGATTCAATAGATTGGGATCTTGGGATATTGAATATATTGCTTCTAGGTTTAGACCAACGGATGCAGATACCCTTTCTTTTGAGAAGGTAATAAAAGTGATTCCTTCTACTGCGCCCGTTACTTTGGATAGAGTGGCGGAAAGAAATGACAAGGTTACCCTAGAGTTTAGTAGAGAAATAGACGGTACTTCTATTAATGCCGGTGATTTTACAGTTAGAATAGAAAACAATAGAGATGAAATGAATCCTATAGTGCTTAATCCTACTGTTGTTTCTGCAACCTTAGATAAAGATGAAGCTACTATTGTTATTCTAGAATTAGATGGTGAACAGCTTTATAATGACGACCAAGTTTTTGTAAGTTATACTCCAGGAGCTTTAAGAACAGTTGATGAAGTAGAGTCTGAAGCTATTACAGATGCGCTATTAACAGAATTTGACGCTCTAGACAACCTTTATACTACCTCTTCTTATGATTACGGTTTTGAAACTACAAATGTTAGTAATTATGTTTATCAAGGATGGGGAGCACCTTGGGATGGATTCGATATAAGCATGGACTTATTGAATACCCATACAGGATCGCAAAGCCTTAAAGTTAATTTAAGACCTAATGGTGGTATGATCATTAGACCTGAGTCTGGAGGAAACCCAATTACTTTTACCATAGAAACTGGTAAAACATATGAATTTGGCTATTGGTTATATGTTGAAAGTGATATATCCAACCTACCGACCGGAACACAATCTGCAGATATTCAACTTTATGCAGATGACTGGGGCGGACCAGGTTTAATACCAACTACATTTACTTCTGATATGCCTACAGGCAAATGGATTTACCAAAAGCAAATATTCACAGCAGGTGCCGGTAGAGATATCTCATGGTTTATAAGAGGATACAACGAATTTCATGACAATAATCTTGTCTTCTATTTAGATGACTTTTTCTTGGCTGAAGTTCCCGTTAGGCCATAATTATAGCCTACGCCATAACTGGTGTATTTAATATTACAAAAGGGCAGCCTAAAATAGGCTGCCCTTTTTATTTGCCAATGTTTAGTCTCGTCATTATAGGTACGGTTTTAGAAAAACCAACAGCAATACGTTTGCACGTAAAAACTTCTTTCTGCCCTATTATTGTTTACGGTGAGAGGGCAAAACAACTAAATCTTAGTGAATACTACTTTTAACTTACCATATGAAACTACCGTTTGGCATTATACGTACCAAATTTCATAATCATAATAAATGACAATCATTTATACCTGCATATCCAAGACAGAAGTTTGGTTTTTTAATACCCATTTGATCATGTTATAAGCCTTGAACTTGACACAGTAATTGCTTAAAAGGAAATTGTACAATAATTAAATGGTAGCCATAAAATCTATAAGGTTTTCTCCTTTTTGCAGATTTAGCTTTTTACGAAGTCTATATCTTGATGTATGTACACTTTCAATAGTAATACCCAACAAAGACGACATTTCTTTACTGGAAAACCCTAGCTTTACCAAGGCGCACAATTTTAAATCGGTTTGGCCCAAATTTGGATATTTAGCCCTGATCTTCTCATAAAAACTTTCGTTAATAGAGGTAAACCTGGCTTCAAATTCTTTCCAGTTACCACCTGGGGTGTTTTGAAAGCCCTTCAGCATATTATGAATGACCTTTGTATCTACAGCATCACTCTTAGAGATATTCTGTTTTAATTTAGAAATGAATTCTTCTTTTTCGATCAACTGAAGGGCAGATGCCGTTAGCTCTCTATTTTTAAGCATCATTACCTCATTGGTCTTTTGTTTTTCAAGTTTATGTTTCCTCCTAAGATTTCTAAAAAACAGAACACCGTACAAAAACATAAAAATCACTACCACGCCCATTAAGATATTTTGTAAAAAACCAATTCTTTTCTGATCTTCTAGCTTCTCTATTTTTATCTCTTTTAGTAGTGCCTTTTCTTTCTCTTTTTGAAGTCTATATCTATCTTTTATTTCAAATAAATGCTTGTGGTTTATACTTTTTCTCCCAAATATGCTTTCATTTAACGCTTGTGCTTTGTCCTTATAAAAATAGGCTTCCTTAAAATTGTTCTGATCATAATATAACTTAGATAGCTCTTCATAATTGAACAGTTTGTAGCCCAAATGCTTGTTATACATTTCTGAAAACCTCAGCGATTCTTTATAATTTTTTATAGCCTGATCGTATTCTCCCCTAAACCTATATACCTCTCCCATTAAGAAATGAACCACCGTTAAATATGAAGGGTTTTTCTCTTCAAAAAATAGCTTGGTCTCGTTCAGTTTACTCAATGCTTTTTCATAATTACCTGCTACAGCATCAAAATACCCTTTTTCCGTTTCTACGTAATATGATTTTTTATTTGGACTGATCTTTTTTAATGACAGTTCACAACTATCCAAATATGTTTTTGCCATTACATAATTATGATTTACTCTGTAGCAGTTTACTATGGCAAAGTAGTTACTTACCAAATAATCCCTACTTATCTTTTTCTGCTCAACTAGTTTCTTCTTAAGCTCCAGCGACATATTAAAGTACCGTAAAGATTCTTCTTCCTTTCTATAGGCGGTATATAACCAACCCAGTTCTTGATAGATGCGTGCTTTGGAAATATCATCATTAGATTCATCGGCTAATATTAATGCCTCCCAATACCCATCATAAGACTTGCCGTAATCCAATACATTGTCATACAAACCGGACAATTGGCACATGCTATTGATTAAATTGATCGTATCCTTTTCTATTGAATAATGAACAATACCCTTTTTTAGATAATAGATGGCGCTATCCAAATTTTTAGCCGTAAGCTGGTTTGCCTTTTCTATATATTCGTTGGTACCATAAGGTTGTTGGGAGGTTACGGAAAAACAACATAGAAGTACCACTATACTGGCAATTTTTTGAAACGCTATACGTGTCTTCATATCATGATTAATATTAACTGAACAATTTTAAAAAACTAAACACTGTTGAAATTTGTACTGAACATATAACAAAGTGCCGCTCTGAAAATCAATATAGTATTTGCTCAGCTTAAATTCATGTAAAGTAGGGCTGTTTTTAAGAATGTTCAGTTTTTATTCATTAATAAATCGGAGTTTTTAGCCACATATAGTTAATATTTGTCAATATAATGATGGCATAATTAGTAATCCATTATGTAATCATTACTTTTTGCAAATCACAATAGACGCATTAAAATGCTAAAGTTGAGACTAAGTAAAGTGACGACCATTTTCGTTGAAACCCAAAAAATGACATAGACAGACTAGAAATATTAAAAACTGCATTAAAACATTTTAACAAAATTCGTGCGGTTTAATCCAACATATTAAAAGTTGCTAAGCGCAATTATCCTTTTAGAATGTGTAACCAATATTTAACTAATAGTAGTAAGCCTAGATGAAAGCTTATAATAAAATTCGTATAAATTAAACAACAAACACAATGATCAGTAAAACCAAAACAACCTTATATTCCTTTCTATTTTTTGCACTGTTTATCTTTCAATGCCAAGCTCAGGATACAACTTATGATCAAAAAATATTAGACTCTTTAGGCATAACCCAAGAACAGATAGACCATTTGGGCATTACAGATATAAACCACTTAAGCGCCGCTTCTAAAAGAGCATTAAAATGGCCTGTAGACCTGGGCAATGAATGGTTTATTCAATTTTCAGATTTAAAACCTCTAAAAGGTGACTTGGCATATGAAGAAGGTGTTGTGCGTAGAGATCCTAGTGCCGTTATAAAGGAAAATGGAAAATACTATGTATGGTACTCAAAAAGTACCGGGCCGACACAAGGGTTTGGTGGCGACGTTGAAAACGACAAGGTATTTCCATGGGACCGTTGTGACATTTGGTATGCAACTTCAGAAGACGGTGAAACTTGGAAAGAAGAAGGTTTGGCCGTTCCTAGAGGAAAAGCGGGAGCATATGATGACCGATCTGTTTTTACCGTAGAGATCATGAAATATGAAGACAAATATTATTTGAGCTACCAAACGGTTAAATCTCCTTATACGGTTCGTGTAAAAAACCAAATTGGCCTAGCTTGGTCCAACTCTCCGGACGGTCCTTGGACAAAAAGGAAAGAGCCTATCCTAAGCCCTGCCGATAATGGTATTTGGAAAGGTGAAGAACAAGATAGATTTGCGGTAGAGCGAAAAGGTGACTTTGATAGCCATAAGGTTCATGATCCTTGTATTATTCCTCTTAATGGTAAGTTTTATCTGTACTACAAAGGTGAACAAATGGGTGAGGAAATTACATTTGGCGGTAGACAAATACGCCATGGGCTTGCCATAGCGGATAAACCTGAAGGACCATATATAAAGTCTCCTTACAACCCAATTAGTAATAGTGGCCACGAAATTTGTGTTTGGCCATACAATGGCGGTGTAGCAGCTTTAATTACTACGGATGGACCAGAGAAAAACACTATTCAATGGGCACCAGACGGTATTAATTTTGAAATAATGTCCGTTATTCCAGGAGTTAGTGCGCATGCCATTGGTCTAAACAGATCTGCTGACAATGAAAAAGAACCTACCGAAATACTACGTTGGGGACTTTCTCATATATACAACAGCTGGGACTACCAAAGCATTATGAGCTTTACTTCTGAAAGAAAGACCCAACATAGGGCCAAAGGCGAGTAAAACAATAGTTGAGTTTGTTTTGATAAGGACGGTATGCCATAAAAAGCTACTGTCCTTTTTAATTTATTTACTATTCATGTGGGGTACATTACCAGGGAAAAAGACAAGATTGCCAAAAGCAAAATTTAAAGAAACGTGCAAAATATCTTAACGGCACCTCCTTAGACTAAAATTTTAAGTTTAGCTCCCATTAGATGTTTATGCTTGGCTGTCATAAAACACATAGGCAATACATTATAATACTTTCTTCATTTTCTAATTGCACAACTTTTTTTTAGGCTTACATTAGAAATGCAATTAAATACATGAGGTTATATTATAGCATTAATTAAAGAACCTATATTACTTAAAAGTATTTAAATAGAAAGAGGCATGGTAAATACCATGCCCCCTTTCCGTTTTAAACTAACAAACTGCTTCTTTATTTCATCTTTTAATGCTACGTGAATAATTGATGTATTACTACTTTGATTCAAGTTTCCAAGTACGTACCCAATCTACACGCATGGTATTTTTAGAATTGTCATTTAACTCTTCCTTTTGAGGTAAACCTCCTAAATAACACTCTTCAGATGTCCAAAGATCAAATATCAACTCTAATTCTCTTGTGAAATCTTGGTTAGTAGTAACAACACCTGCTGGCTCTCCATTTAAATAAAACTGAACCGTTCTGGCATCTTTCCACCAAGCACCAACAATATGGTAGGTTTCGTCCCAAGTTTTTCCTTTATTGGGATTGGCATCCGATAACATTCTAGTATCAAAATTATCTTCATGCCTTTCTGTAACACCTCTTTTAGCAATAAAATACTGTGAGTTCATTTGGGTAGGAAAATCCCATGGCGTCCATGGATAGTTACTCGGTTTCGTAGATTGATCACTACACTCAGGAGTAGGGTTTGCGTTGCTTTCCACAATATCTATCTCGTCCCTATCATTGATATCCCCATTGTTCAACCAAAATGTATTGAACGCCGAAATGCTGGAAGTTTTCATACTACACTCTGTATACATAGGATAACTTATTTTGGTTTTGGAATGTACCCTTGCCGTTTGAAACCATTGAGAACTGTTCTCATCTAAAGTGGCCTGTATGTTTAATTTGCCATCTACCACGCTAGAGTTTTCACTACGCATAGAAACCGGGGTGTTACCGTAATTCCAAAATGAATTGAACCACTTGTCCTCGTTCCACGTATCAAACTCATCTGACATGGCCTCTACTTTAACCCACTCCATTCCTTCTGGTGTTTCATCTACAACAGACACGAAAGAAGGTAGCTCAGGGTCCAGATCAGAAAGTTCAAAAGGTTCAATTTCATCAACATTGTCTTCTTCATTTTCCACTACTTGTTCTGGGTTTTCCGGATCTTTTACCATTTCCTCTTCATCACTAGAACTTGATGAACATGCAATAAATGCACTAATAATACTTAAAATTAGAAATACGTTGAATTTCATATGATGCTATATTAATTGTTTGATCTGTTTTAAAAAAGTGCCTTTTGCTGCTGTGTGAGCGAATCTATCTGCCTTATTTTGATGTCCTTAAAAAATAACTCTGCAGCTTCACTCTGTAATTGAATTTTTCCTTGGATCAGTGGTATTTCTTCGCCGTTTTCACCTATGTATCTTGAATCTTTTAAAATCATGACCACCTCTCCGTTTACAATATGTAGGCTTTTGCCTTCGTAACATATTAGATCTAGCGTATTCCACTCGTCATGGGGTTTTTCATAATTACCGCTTCGTAAACAATAATTGTTGTACTGACTACCCATACCAATAGGCAAATACTCTTGTGATTCATGTGCCAATGGATCTAAAACAGATTCTGGTTTGTATGCCCTAATATCCATTGCAGAATTAGCTTGACTCCAAAAATCTCCTGTATGCCCTTCCATTATCTGAAATTCTTGAGAAAGCATCCATGAACGCCAGTACTCAACAGCCATAGGTCCTACGGAGTGATATAATATTCCGGAATCCTTCAACAGATCCTTTCGGTAAGCCCATTTTTTATCTCCCCACTTGTACTTCAATTGAAAGTGATAGTTCCTGTACTCCTTTTTAGTTATCAGGCAACCGTAATATTCTCCCGTATTCTTGATAATGGTTTCTTCGCCCTCTTGTAAGGTTGAAAAAACCGTATAATCTTTATTGTTCAACCCAATTGGGGCAATTTCTTCACCATTTTCATCTAAGGGTACAGAACCATCATAACCTGGTTGATGTTGGTAACTTAAATAAGTATCCCACTGAGTTAGATCCTCATCTATTAATTCTTCCCATTCATATGTTTCTTCTAGATTTTTTTGTTCTTCATTTTTTACCTCTGAACAAGATATTACAAGGAAAAAAAGTGGTAAATAACGTATACAATGTTTCATATTACTTGTTGTTGATTAAGTTATATGCCTTGTAGATTGCCGGTCAATACAGAGACCCAATTCCTTTAAACAATAGGGTTTTATTGAACCTGCCAAAGCATGTGAGTATGGTAATTTTACAAAGAAATATTCACCAAAAGATAAGATTGCACGCGTAAAGCTTCATTGTTCAGTTTTTATTGAAGCTCTCTTGATTATGTTTAAGATTACCTATAACAAACATTGCAAATGTTCAGTTTTTGTTAAGCCATTTTGAGCTTAAGGTTCATTCATAATATCATAGTTTTAACAAAACGATATTTATTATGAAAGTTGATTATAACCACAGTACAAAAAACCATGAACTACAACGTCTTGTATTGAGAACTTGCTTTTTTATAGCATTTGTTTTTACAAGTACACATTACGGCTTTGCACAGACAGCTGATCCTTCACCTAGCACAATTGAAATTGTAGATTCTGAAAAAGCAAGGGTTACCGGTTTAAAGTACATTAGTGTACATGTATTGGAACTAGAGAAAACCCTTAAATTATATCGAGAAATATTAGGTTTTAAAATGGCTGATGCCGAAGTACTTCACGGACCGGGACTTGAAGGTATGTTAGTAATGAAACTTAAGGCAGATGATCTAACTATTGGACTATCCTTAACGGCTCCAGAATTTATAGACACCATTGGACCTATAGGAAACACCAACCATAACCACTTTATGCTAAAGGTAAACGATATAACACCAATTGGTGATATGCTGAAAGAAGAAGGCTACGAACTGGAAAACGAAAACTACGCTCGTGATAAATACACCTTTTTTGTAGGACCTAACGGAGAAATTATTGGACTTTCCGGTTGGGATTAATTTATATTGAAATGAATTCACTAGGTAAAATTTTCCTTTAATGGAAAACGGGAAATCTTAAGAGAAAAAGGTACGAGGTACGAGGTACGAAGATTGAAGTATTTAGTGATTAAGTGTTAGGAGAAAAAATAGTATTAAGTTTTGAGTACAAAGTATTAGGTAAGTTATCTTTAAAAGTAACATCTAAGTACTTCGTACTTAATACTTAATACTTGATACTTATTACTTACTACTATAAACTAAACCACTATCTATATTCCGGGTTTTCAAATTCCCAGCGTTTGCCATCGTCCCATTCGGTGCGGGAATTTCCGTAATTAGGGTAGCCTTTATTATCTTTCATCATTCTGGCTAAATGTAACAGATTATAGGTCATAAAGGTGGTGTTTCTGTTGGTGAAATCACTATCAAAACCTACAGGTTCTTTAAGGTCTTCGCCTTTCCATTTAGTATCGCCATAGCTTGGTCCGGGTCCTACTTTACCGATCCATCCACTATCTGCTTGCGGCGGAATAGAGTAGCCCACATGTTGCATGGAATATAAAATACCTATGGCGCAATGTTTAATACCATCTTCATTTCCGGTTATAATGCAGCCGCCTACTTTACCATAAAAAATATACTGACCCTTTTCATTGGTCTCACCACTCATGGCATACAAACGTTCAATAAGCTTTTGGGCTTCAGATGATTTTTCGCCCAACCAAATTGGTGTGCCAATAATTGTGATATCGGCATCTAAAATACGCTCGGCTATTTCTGGCCATTCATCAACATCCCAACCATGTTCTGTCATATCTGGATATACACCACTTGCCACTTGATGATCTATAAGCCTAACCTCATCTATTTTTACCTGTTCCTTGGTCATGATCGCTTTTGATACTTCCATCAATTTTTGGGTATGACTTTCCTGTGGCGATTTCTTTAGCGTACAATTAATATATATCACTTTTAAATCGCTGAAATCTGTCTTTTTCATATCCTATGTTTTATGGAATTTTATGGTGCTATGACCATGGGCAATTTCGGAATATTAGGATTAAGTTATGTGTCCGTTTACATATAAAATTATCCTATTACATTATAATTTACTGAACATCAATATGTTTTGAGCAGTTTTTCATCATGTTGGGTAGATGGCTCATTTATATACTATGTAGGGAGATAGGTAGAGAAATTTGACGTTTAAATACCTTGCGCTTAACCTCAATTAAAACGGCTCTTCTTAACTATATAGGGAGTTTTATCTTATTTTACCAGTATTTTTTAAGAGAGAAATATGGTTGTACAAGTAATTAAATAATGTCTTTTTAATATTTTGGTCTAGCCAAACACATCACATATAAATAAACGTATCATGCAAAAGCTATTCTTTACCCTTTTCTTGTTTTTATCCCTTTGCTCAGCAATAGCCCAAAACACTTTTAAAGATGTGTTCTCCAACGCTAAAAGACCATTAAAGGAAAACATACGCATAGCATTTCAAGACGCTAGAAACAACAAAACCTTCTTGCCCGTATCTATACTCCAGGGAAAAAATGAAGGACCGGTTTTTACCATTATTGCCGGAGTTCATGGATTTGAATATCCACCCATTGTTGGCGTACAAGAGCTCTTGAGAGAAATTGATGTTGACAAGTTGAACGGTACTTTAATTATTATACCCATTGCCAATACCGGCTCTTTTTTCTCCAGAACGTCTATCGTAAATCCGCATGATCAAGTGAATTTAAATGGTGCGTTTCCTGGAAAATCTACCGGTAGCGTTACGCAAAAAATAGCTGATTTTATAACAACGGACATCATACCTGCAAGTGATATTTTTATAGATATACATGGCGGCGGTGTCAATGAAGACCTGCTACCGTTTGCGCTTTTCTACGACAACCCCAATTATCCAGAACAGACTAAAAAGGCAAGGGAACTTACAGAGATTAGCGGATTCAAGTATATAGTTTCATACCCTTTTAATTTAAGGGACGATGAACCTGCTAAATACGTTTTTAAACAAGCTTCCCAAGATGGCAAAGTAGCCTTAAGCTTTGAAAGTGGCAAATTGGGCAATGTTCAGAAAGATGCCGTACGTTTCATAAAAAATGGAATCTATAATATGCTTGAACATTTGAACATGTACGATAACGGTTCTTACCCAAGTGCCAATCTTGTGCAACTCAACAATCAAACCTATTTAAGCGCTACCGAAACCGGAATTTTTTACAGTGATCTGAAAGCGGGAGATACGGTTAAAGAAGGTGATATTGTAGGCTACACCACAAATGAATTTGGGGAAAAACTTAAAGAGTACAAAGCACCTACGTCTGGTATTATTTTATATAAAATTTCAACCCCACCCGTCAATATTGATGATACCTTAATGTGTATAAGTAGGCGTTTGTAGTTGTTTTACATCGTTGATTTCAAGTAAGGTATGTTGAAAATATACCCGATACTGGGTTAGGTAGGAATAAAGTGTACAGACGGTAGATTGAAAAAAAAAAGCCTTCACAAATGTGAAGGCTTTTCTAATTCTTAACAATGTACTGAGCAACTTTATAGTTAATTTCTAATATAAACTGCTTCATTACCAGAGTAGTTTGTAAAATATAATAATCCATCTTGTTCTATCTGCATTACTAAATCTTGTGTGCTAGATTGGCTTACCGGGTAGTTATCTGGACTAGGTTCTATTGCAACTAATTCCATATGACCACTTCCTAGTAATTTAAAGTGCAATTGATAAGCTACTCCTTCATACGTTTCATATGAAGTGGCCGTATATTCTTTGTTGATGGACAAAAACACTTTATGCGTTCTTTCTTCATTGTCATTATTGATATTTTCATAAGATAGAAATGACCAATTACCGACAAACCTTCTATTATCCGTCATGTACACCGTAGAATAAGATTCATTTGTAGAAGTTGGAGAAAACTTTATAACATTTGAAGCATCTACGTCTATATCCATTACTTCCCAATTACTTAATACCTTATCTTCTGTATAAATATCTACATAATAACTCTTATCCTCTAAATCTTCTGAAATTGAAATTTTACCAGAAGCATCTACTTTTCCAGAAAACATCGTATTTGCCTCATTGAAATAATCCTCTTTAGAGTCGTATACCGCTACCTTAAAATCAGTGTAGTCATAAGCATTTGAATATTCATCAACTTGACTTAGGTCTAATTGAATGTTTACTACGTTTAACTGTTCTTCTGCATCATTACTGGAACAACTGAATAAACATACAATGGACAGGCAAGTGAAAATAATTTTCTTCATTTTAATGATTTTCTTTTGGGGGTTTTATATATCATCAATAATCGTGTTATAATAAGATTTTATTACTCATGATATTGTATATCTAAAAGAAATGGTAAAATGGATTAAGGCAAATTTCTTGTGTAGACTAGTGTTTTGTAAAGGCATTTTAAACCTTGTTAAACACTATGTGGAGACTACCGGACCGGAACCGGTGACCTTCCCGAAGGCTTTCGGGACGCTCTGTTCCTTTACTATCTAAT
>JAHDDL010000049.1:22285-24055 GCA_020629415.1 Maribacter sp.
GAACCGGTGACCTTCCCGAAGGCTTTCGGGACGCTCTGTTCCTTTACTATCTAATCAATTTAATACGATAATTAATCGCCTAAAGACTACAATTAAAAAAAGCTTCCAAAATGGAAGCTTTGAGTGGAGAATACCGGATTCGAACCGGTGACCTCTTGCCTGCCAGTCTTGAAATTATAATTAGTTGAAAAATAAAATTGTGTATATATTATTGATGTTCAGTTATTTATGATTTTTAATTTTATTTGAAATCATTTGATTTCGTTTGATTTCAAATAAAAGTGTGCAAAAAGTGTGCAATTTTTTGACTAACTTAATAGAAGAATAGAACGAAAAATGGCTATCGCAAGAGTAGTATTAGACACTAGAAATAATTCAAAAAAAAAGGATGGAAGTTATCCAATAGCATTGCGTGTTCATCATAAAAAGACAAGATACATTGCCCTTGGATATTCAACTTCACTACATGGATGGGATGATAGAAATGGTAGGTTGAAAAAATCTGATACCTGTAATCAGTTTATGGACTATGATTCCATAGAGGATGAGATTCATGACAAACTATATCTTGCTAAAAAGAAAATTAAAAATTTTGGAGACGACATTAATAAAATTGATGTTAGCCAACTCGTTAGAGAAATAAAAAATTCGTGGGACAAGCAGATTCAAACAACCGAAAGACATCGAATTGACAATAGCATTAGTTTGGTAGAATGTGGAAATAAAATTATTGAAAGAAAGCGGAAAATGAATTCTCCATCTACGGCAGAATGGTATCAGAGCTGTATGAACAGGTTTTTAAAGTTTATTAAATCCGAAGATATTCGACTTGATGAAATTACCGTTAGTATATTAAAAGATTATGAGGTTGAATTTGTTTCTAGAGGAAATAAGCCTGGCACAATTAATTCCTATATGCGCGGAATACGTGCCATCTATAATAAAGCCATAGAGGAAGATGAATTCAAACCTTTGAGTAATCCTTTTAAAAAATATCGAATTCCAACTAGCAAAAACACAAAAAAAAGAGCTACCTCAAAAGATAATTTTTTAGAAATTAGGAATTTGAAGTATCCCGAAGACTCTATACTTTGGCATGCCAAGAATTACATTTTGATAATGTTTAATTGTCGCGGAATGAACCTTGTCGATTTAGTAAAACTTAAATTGAAAAATATAAACGGGGATAGACTATATTATGGTAGAAGTAAAACGGGCGACCCACTTTCAGTAAAAATAACGTCTGAACTCTCAGACATTTTAGTCTACTATATTATTAATAAAAATCCGGAAGATTATTTATTGCCTATCAATTATGACGGGAGTACAGAACATTACGAAAAATATAAATCTATACGCCGGCGTGTGAATGAACGTTTAAAAATAATCGCAGCAGATGCAGGTATCGAAGAAAAATTTACAACATATACCATAAGACATTCTTGGGCTACAATCGCAAAATATTTAGGTGTTTCTACTGAGATAATTAGTGAAGGACTTGGACATAATTCTCTTCGGACTACTCAGATTTATCTAAAAAGTTTTGAAAACAAGATGTTGGATGATGCAAATTCAAGAGTAGTTGAGTAATTGCTGAGGAAAAGATTACAGTCCAATTAGCTAACTGCTAAAAAGTTAAAAGATAAAGAAATATTCAAATAGGAAGACTAGATTTCAATTTTTGATAACCTAAAGAGAAATTTTTAATTACCCTTTTGAGGAGCTTAAAAATCAAATAATAAAATACAAGCGGAACTACGAATTGCTTTA
>JAHDDL010000011.1:0-75008 GCA_020629415.1 Maribacter sp.
TTCATTTATATTCCCATAGATAGTTTTATCGCCAATGACTATGACATCCTGTTCAATCAAAAATTCATACACATTCTCAGGGAAAATGAAACGGTTATTTCAAACGAAGATAAGAATGGGGTGGATTTTGCCCATATATTAGTGACCACTACCCTACCCACTGCATTTTTTGAAGGCAGGCAACATATCTTTTCTTTTAGAAAACATGAAGAGGGCGTATGGAAACTGAATGAGATTAGTACCGTACCATAAACATATAAGTTAGGCGCCCATCCAATTTTTGAAGTCCGACGCTTTTGCCTTACTCACTACAATACGCTCGCTACACGGTGGATGAACATCTACCAACAACTTGCTGTTGAAATGAAATTTAATGGCGGTAATGGCTTCTCTACGTACTATAAACTGTCTGTTTGCCCTATAGAACAGCTGAGGGTCAAGTGCATCTTCAACATCTTCCAGTTTAATATCCAGTACATAGGATCGTTCCTGTAGCGTTACTGCTTTAACGAGCCCCGTATCTATATAAAAATAGGCAATGTCCGCAGTTTTTATAGGCAACAACTGATCGCCGACAACTACTAAAAATGTTTGTTTATAATTAGAGGGTTTGTTCTGTATTAAATGCAATAAACTTTGCATTTGCCGCTCATTGATACCCTTTTGTTGGTTTTGAACTTCAAAACGACCTAAAGCATCTGACAGCTCTTCTTGGTCTATTGGTTTCAATAAATAATCTATACTGTTGACCTTAAAAGCTTTTAACGCATATTGGTCATATGCGGTTGTAAATATGATGGGAATATTGATGGTAACCTGGTCAAAAATCTCAAAAGAAATACCGTCCGCCAAATGAATATCCATAAAAACCAGCACACCTTCATGCGGATTTGAAAAATAATCAACGGCGCTCTTTACGGTGTCCAATACCGCAATGACCTCAATACCGGGATTGATCTTCGTCAACAAATAGGTTAGGTTATCACTTGCAGCAAGTTCGTCTTCAACCAATATTACTTTCATGCCACTTCCTTTAAAGGTAATTCTACTTTAAATATATCATTATCGGTACTTACCAGAACTTCTTTTTTTAATAAAAGTAAATATCGTTTTTTAAGATTGTACAATCCTGTGCCCATGCCTTCTGCCAATGTACTTCTTGAGCGAATAGGGTTTTCTACAATTAATGAATCCTTACCTGCATAAACCTTTACGATTAAAGGATTGGTAGATGATATTTCATTATGCTTTACAGAGTTCTCTACCAAGGATTGCAAAGCCAAAGGCGGTATCTCACGATCAAAAAAACGCTCATCTATATTGACCTGAATTTCTATACGATCACGATACCGGGTCTTCATTAAAAAAATATAACTGTCCAAAAACTTTAGCTCATCTTTTACCGGTACCAAATTGGTTTCACCGCTCTGTAAAATATAGCGATACATATAAGAAAGCTTGTTTACGAACTTGGTGGCATTCTCATTTTCACGAATTAACGATGATAAAGAATTTAATGAATTGAACAGGAAATGAGGATCTATCTGGTTCTTTAATGCCGCTAGCTCATTCTCCAGGTTTTGCTGTTTTAATTGTTCGTTCTCTATTCTACTTTCTTGTTTATCCGTACTTACCCGTAACAAACGTGCTATAAAAAACAAAACAATAGATAGATTGATGAAGGTGAAATTGACCCAACCCATTTCATTGGATCTCAACGACCTACCATTGACCAAAGGATAACAGATCTTAAAAATTTTAACCACCGTAATTGCCAACACAATATTGACCAATAGAATAACGATCCATCTAAAAAATGACGGCCACTTAAATTCATCGTAATCAATATTCGCGTTAAGCTGAATTACAGACCATGAATAGCAAAAGAAAAACAGGTAACGATACATAAAATCGACCACCCATGACATGGAAAAATTTAAATTACCCTCCATTATACCATTGTATAAGTAGATGGTTTTTGGTAACGACACCAATATTCCTAAGAGAAGAGCTGTCTTAATTACTTCGCCCTGCTTAACTTTTGTTATTGCCATTTAATTTATCTCTATTGGTATTTCTCAAATATACCGTAATAAACCTATGTAGTTTATGCACAAAAATAACGTGGAATATGGCTAACCGATGGTATTTATGACCCAAACGTCTATAATTACATCTAAAACAACCTTAGCCAATTATGAAATTTTAGGAAAGGGCAAAAAAACATGGAAAAAATAAAAACAAACAGTACCTAATGAAAAATTGAATACTATGAGATGTAAGCAGAATAACTACGTACTAGAGCACTTTATTCTTAGTGTTGACCGAACCAATGACGTACCGTTTCTTCTGCCAATTTATTGTTTGGCGTAAAGGCATTGTTATGTTCTCCACGGTATTCTAAATAACTTGGGAATTTCCACCACAAGATACCTTGGCACCAGGGTTCATTCTCAATACCCTTAAAAATAATTTCGTAAGATCTGCGCTGTGCTTCTTCATTTATAGTATCGTCTGCCTCTGCATGCGGATTCTTCCACGGAGTAGCTACACTCCTAAAACCTATTTCCGTAAATACGATGGGCTTTTTAAAACGGTCATATACTTTTTTAATTTTGGTCTTCACGGTATCGAACCTTAAGCTCATTTCCTCATCTGTAGGGTTGTCTTTTTTACTCAACGGATAGTAGGAGTTTAACCCAATGAAATCCAGATCGTCCCAAAACTCGATTTTCTCGAACTCATCGCCCCAATTAGCGGCATAGGTCAGTTGACCGGAATATAATGCGCGTGTCTTTTTGATCATCTGGCGCCATGCATGGGGCTGGGACAATGTTGCTTTGGTAAATTCTACACCAATACACAACGCATCCATCTCATGAATCTCCGCCAAAAAAGCGTAATGGCGAATCCACCGATAATAATAGTCATGAAATTTGTCCCATTGGGCATCTGTAGGCATGTCTATACCACCAGGCCAACTACCGCCCACATAAATTTGGGGTTTCAATAAGGTATACATGCCCATATCACTTGCCATAGAAACGGCATGTACCACGGCATCATCATTCTCGCTTCCGGCATTATCACTAAAATGCAATGGTGTAGGTGTATTGATATCATTAATACCCGTATACGGTACAATTGCCATGGCATTACTGCCCATATTTCTTTGCTTCAACAAAGATTCCGTTGCTTTTTTTGAACCGTAACCATTGTAAATACTATAGCCTTCATGTGCAAAATTAAAGCCTTTTAAATAGGGTATTTTTTTCTTTACCGTTTCTTTCTTGGGGTATGTTTTTGGTAATTCCGCCAAATAGCCCTGCCATTTCGCTTCAAGTGTCCTTACCTCTTGTTGGGTAAGCGACAGCTTATGATAACGGTTTAGATATGTCTCTTTGCCCCAGGTATCAATCAAAAAATCAGTGAACGCACCTGCCATACAATCTCTGATCAACGAAGATTCCATCTCCAAGAATGAGTTGTTCAAAAGCTCTGCTACCGTAAACGTATTTTCAGATTCTACCAATCTTGCGGCCCAATACTTGTATCCCTTCATTTGCCAAGTTTTGGTAAAATAAATTGGCAAGCCCAAGGTCATGATATTTTTATTGCTCTTACCGATCAGGTGGTGCAATAACAGCGCATTGTCCCTGCCAATGTTATTATCTGCATAAATATTATTGACTATGGTGTGTACGGAATTTGTAACGGTATCAAACGTTGCGTGGTCCGTATTGCCCGTCATTAAACCTTTTTCTTCTGTACAGGTATAGAAATTATACGTGATCTTTGGTACGTTCTTGCCTCCTACAAAATTTATGATCTCTGCTTTTGATGTGGAAATCAATGCTTGCCACTTGGCTACATCTGCTTGTTGAACGGCTTTCTGGTGGTCTACAAACTTAACATCATCAGTATCTAACAATACCCTAGAACCTTGGGCAAAATTAAAAAAGGTAGATTTATCTATTCCCCAGTTTGCATTAAAATCGCCCATGACCAATCGCTCTTTGCTCTCATACACCTCATATTCTAAATTCTGGCGGTAAAACGATTGTCCCCAATCTTCTATTTTCTTCGAAAATAAGGCAAACACTTCTTGAGCATCTGTACCTGTTAAGATGGCAAAAGGAATTTTTGGATTTTTGGGACTGGGATAAAAGCATACTCCTAAAACCGAATTATTATTGGGTACTACCTTAGCTCCCAATTTTATTTTTGACTGGGATATTTTAAATGGGGTATTACCTATGTATTCCTTAATGAGTGGATTATCAGCTATGGTCCCCACTAAATACACAATGCTATTGTTCAACGCTTCATGGGTTACCTCATCAACATTTTTGAAGTTGACTTTGACACTGCGCCATGATCGAGATACTTCTACTAATGAAAGCTCATGAAGTATATTTTTATATTGCTTTTGCAAAGCGGTATCTTTTGCCCCGTATACGACCAAAATCTCCCGTTTATCAAAAAAACTTCTACGCAGATCTCTTCGCGAAGCTATAGAATCCAATTCTTTGGACATTATCTCTTGTTCTGCCGTTGGCAAGTATTGTACACCGGCAAAACCTACAATACCACCAATAACAATCAAAACAATAAAAAGATATTTCTTCTTCATAGACCAGTTAACAGCAAACGCTTGTTTAAGATAGCAAAACTGCAAAACCTATGTCTGTTTGCACCATTATTTAACTTTTAAAAAGGAGTTTGTGTGGTGATTTGCCAATAATATGTTTCTATTATATTTTTAAAATTCACTATGCTTCTTTCAAAAACACTGGAACTGACAATGCGTTTCCAATTCACCTATTGATTCTTGTTTATCTCAAATGTCACTTCGAGTGAATTTTTGAGGCACAAAGAAATTTGTATCGAGAAGCTCACGTGTTCCAAAACTGTTCTCCATACATTTTTAAAATTCGCTATGCTTCTTTCAAAAACACTCGAACTGACAATGCATTTCCGATTCACCTATTGATTCTTTTCCATCCCAAATGTCACTTCGAGTAAATTCTTGAGGCACGAAGAAATTAGTATCGAGAAGCTCACGTGTTCCAAAACTTGTTCTCGATACATTTTTAAAATTCACTACGCTTCTTTTAAAAACACTGGAACTGACATTTTAAGCAAAAAAGGTTTTGAAACAATAGCCGTTGTGATAAGAGCCCATTTGTACCTTAACTTTGTATTACACAACAACCAAATTTATATGAAGCCATTTTTGTTCTTAACGTTTATCCTGTTTTCTACCTTAAACACTCTTGCACAACACCGAGCCACGATACCTCTAGAAAAATATACCGAGCTAAGCGTATATGACAGAATAAGTGTTACCCTGGTAAAAGGTGAGGAAAATAAAATTGAAATAAGCGCTGCCGACAAAAAAGAACTAAGCATTACCGAAAACGATGGGCGTTTAAGGCTAAAAATGTGCTCTGGCGAATCTAATTTAAGTACCATTTTAAGCCTTACTCTTTTCTATACCGATGCACTATCTGTTTTAGATGCGAACAAAAATTCTAGAATTATTTCAACGGGACTGGTTATTGGCACCGACCTAAAAATTGAGGCACAAGATGCCAGTACCATAACTTTGAATATTGCCTACAACAATGTGTCCGCAAAAAGTACTAGCGGTAGCGAAATAAAACTATCTGGAACAAGTAATGACCAAGAAATAATGATCAATACCGGTGGTAAACTCTTGAACAAGGGCTTAAAGACTAAAAACAGTACCGTAATAGTTCTATCTGGCGGTAGTGCGGAAGTATACGCCAGTGAGTCGGTCATTGCAAAAGTAAAGGCCGGTGGGGCCATTACCGTTTACGGCAACCCAAAAACCGTGGACAAGGATGATACCTTTGGCGGTAAAATTGCAATAGTAGAATAATTATTGCTCTATACTTTGAACATCAAAACCGATCAACTCATTTTCTTGAAATTGCGGCGTAACTTCAATTGGGTTACAACACACTTCGCAATCTTCTACATAAGTTTGCAATGACACCGATGGGTCTAATAACATAGAAACTTCTTCCCAGCAATACGGACATTGAAAATAATGCTCGAACATAATAATCTTTTATGCTTTTAACTCTTTGGCAAGTTCCTTTAAAGTCAGGGACTGAATTAAATTGCCGCCGTTGGATGTGAAAATGGTATCATGCCCCAATTTCAAAGAAAGCACATTTTCATCTACATCTAAATGAATGTCTGACGGATTTACCTTAATCTCCTCCAGCTTAACATCAAAACGCTTTTTTAGGGTAATGGAACCATTGATCTTACTTAATTCAAACCCGTAAAAATCGAACAAACGTTGTAAGCCGCTGAAAAAGCTAAATCCTATATAAATCAAAGCAGCCATGGCAAACTTATATGCCAATGTAAATACATCTAACTCATCACCGTTAATAAAAGTATACACTAAGTTTATACAACCGTAAATACCTAACATAAAAACCAACAGGCCAACTACAACGGCCAATACATCTGTAAGCAATGCTTTTGTGGTTCTGGTCACTACCAAACCTTCTGCAGTTTTATCTGCCCTAAAGCCAAAATCTTTTAAGTAATCCAAGTTATTTATTTCAGCACGCTTATGGGCAATGGTATTTTCCAAATCACTTAAATCTACAACAACAGCGCGTTTCTCCAGCTCTTCATGTAAACTTAACTGTGCTTCAAAAGTGAGCAATGAATGTTGGTTCATTATCTCTATGAGCTCGCTATTTGTTCTATCGTTATACATTTTTTCCCTAATTTATTTGCTCGTTATTCTAGGTTAAAACTTTAAGGTTTACTTATAGTTCTATATTTAGTAATTGTCCTGTAAGTTGCAGTAATTGAAGCTCTGCCAACTTTGCATCATACTTCGCCAAATTCTTATTGGTCTGTGCATTCAACAAATTGATCTGTGCCTGTCTAAACTCGATTGATGTAATACTCCCCAATTGAAATTGCTCTTTAGAACGCTCAAAGTTATTCTGGTTGGTAAATACATTCTGTTCTTGAATTTGATATATTTTCAATAGATTCTCATACAAGGCCATAGCATTTTGCATATCACGATTTACCTCTAGCTCTACCTGCTTTCTCAATAATTCTTGATTGGCATATGTAATTTTCGCATTCTTAACACTTACAGTAGTGCTACCACCATCAAATAAGTTCCACGTAAGGCTTGCACCTAATGAATAATTGCCAACATTAGAATTGGTACCCGGAAAAACAGCACCCGTTAAAAATGCCGATGGTGCGTTCTGGTTTCGGTTCCAACCATAAGAACCTGACAGACCGATTGTTGGTAAATAGCCGGACTTGCTTACTTTAATATCATATGCATTGATATTTAAGTTAGTTTCGGTCTGTAACACTGCTACGTTATTGGCAATTGCCTTATCCATAAATTCCATTATTTGAAACTTCGGTATAAAAACAATGGTGGTATCTACCTCATATTGGGTATTTAAATCTTGATTAAGCACTACATTCAAATCACGCTTCGCATTGGCCAATTGCTGTTCCGTATTCAATAGATTAATGCTATCATTGGTCATATCTACTTGGGCGTTCAATATATCCAATCTAGTATTTTGACCATATTCAAAAGAGTATTCTGATCTCGTTATTCTATCCCTAGAGATTTCCAATGCCTGCTTTTGTACATTCTTATTTTCCGTAAGTCTTGCAATTTCAAAATAGACCGTGAACATTTGGATCATGGTATTTTCTATAGTTTCCCGAGCCTGTAACGTGCTCAACTGATATTGCTCTTTTAATCTTTTATAATTATAAAACCTGCCCAAACCATCAAACAAGGTATAATTTAGGTTCAATGCCGTACTATACCGTTGACTTTCTGCACCGTCTATAGAGATATCGTCTCTTTGGCTACCATCCTCGTTAAACTGACCAGGAAACTCAGTAGTCGTATTATTGTTGTTATATGTAGCAGCTGCCGTTCCGGTCAACGTTGGCAAATATCCTGAATTAAGAATACTGGCATTATTCTCTGCAATATCAACTTGTCCTCTGGCAATCTCTATACCGTAATTGCTCTCTAACGCCTTGATTACAGCTTCTTCTTTAGAGAGTGTTTTCTCTTGCGCGAAAACTGTGCACATGGGCAGAAATACCAATAATATGATGAATTTTACTTTACTCATTATAACTTATCTATATTCTTATATGGATCTGAACCTGCTTCAATTTGTTCTTGATGCTTGCCACCTTCTATACCTTCTTGTGAATGGCCTTCTAAATGATTGGCTTCTTTTCTTTCCTTTATAGCTCTTTCCACCTCTTCTTTCGTAATCTTATGGCCAGAAGCAAAAGATAAGTTCTGAGCTTTTAGATTATTACTGAATGATAGGAACAATGGCAACATCAATAATGTCAGTACCGTAGCAATACCAATACCATAGGCAATAGATATGGCCATTGGTTTTAAGAACTGTGCTTGTCTACTCGTCTCAAGCATTAAAGGAGCTAAACCTGCAATAGTCGTTATCGATGTTAAGAAAATTGCTCTAAATCTAGATTTACCTGCTTCAAATATGGCATTATCAAAGGTCATACCTTCTCGTAAATTTGAATTGAACTTACCAATAAGCACCAGACCATCGTTTACCATAATACCGATCAAGGCAATGATACCTAAAATAGAAAGTACGTTAATTGGGAAATCATGAATCCAATGTCCCCATGCTACAGCCGTAAAGCTAAACGGCACCAATAATAGTAGCATTAGTGGCTGACTGAAACTCCTAAACGTAAATGCAATTGTAATATAGATTAAAAGAATTACCGTGAAACCCACTAACTTTAGCGAGCCTGTTAATTTCTCTAACTCCCTGTTCTGACCTTCATAAGATGCACTTACCGTAGGATACTTAGATTGTATCTCCGGCATATGTACATTTTGGATTTCTGTCATAATCTCCGTAGGGCTATCCTTTACGTCTTTCATATCGGCAGACACTTGAATTTCCCTTCTACCTTCCAAACGATTGATGGCAACATCACCACGTTCAATGGTATAATCGGCAATTTCACTCAATGGAACGCGATCACCTGACGGAGTTACGATACGCATATCATCTAAATTGGAAATCGACGAACGCTCATTTCTATCATAACGGACCCATACCCTAATCTCATCTTGCGATCTTTGAAAACGTTGTGCCTGTACCCCAAAGAAACCTGCACGAACCTGCGTCATCAATGTTTGAAGATCTAATCCTAATAAATAGGCATTCTCCTTTAATGTCAACCTAATTTCCTTGATACCTGCCGGGTCATTATCCGAAATATCCTTTAACCTTGGGTTTTTGGTCAATATGCTTTTTAACTCTGCCTTTGCAGCTTTCAGTTGCTCAATATTATTCCCTAACAAGGAAACCGAGACCGGAGACCCACCAAAGTTACCACCAGACCCATAAATTAGGCTTTCTACACCCACAACAGGCCCCACAAGCTCTTCTAACCTTCTAGTAACCAAATCTGCTGAAATTTCATTTGGTCTTTCCTCTCCTGGCAGCAGGTTAATTGTCAATACCGCAGAAGATGACCCAGGACCTAATCTTTTGATCACGTTTTCAAAAACTTGTTTATCCGATCCAGCAAGGTATTCCTCAGTCAATTCTTTATTGACGATCACAGCTTTCTCTTCGATCAATGATATAATAGAGTCTGTAATTTTTTCATTGGTACCGTTTGGCATCTCTAATTCTATACCAACCCGGTCACTGGCTATTCTAGGGAAGAATGCCGTTCTAATAATACCACCACCTACAGAACCTAATGTTAGAATGAATGCAGATGCAAATACCGCAAACATGAATATTTTATGGTTCATTGAAAAGCTCAATACCGGCGTATACAATTTATCGCGCATCCATACCATTAGCCTGTCGCCAAACTCATTGATTACCCTAAGCTTTGCAAAGGCATTTGCAAATCCGCTTTTTGGCTTATCATCTATAGGCTGTAATGCTTTTGAATGTGCCAAGTGAGCGGGTAAAATTACCAAAGCCTCTACCAATGACACTACCAAAGTTAAAATTACGATAACCGAAACCTCACCAAAAAACTCCCCTATTCTACTATCTAAGAACAAAAAGATAGAAAAGGCCAATATTGTGGTAATAATTGCAGATATGATTGGTGGTAAAACCTCCATAGTACCATCTACCGCCGCTTGAACAGGAGACTTTCCTTTTTCATAATGCTGATAGATATTCTCGGCAATTACGATACCATCATCTACTAAAATACCGATAACGATGATCATACCGAAAAGTGAAAGTACATTAATGGTCACATCAAAGAAACCTGCAAAAACAAACATACCTAAGAATGCAACAGGTAGACCAAAGGCAACCCAGAACGCCAATCTGGTATTCAGGAACAGGGATAAAAATATGAGTACCAAAACCATACCCATAATGGCATTTTCCGTAAGTAATTGGGTTCTTTGGTTAAGCGTAGTGGACTGATCGGAAACAACGTCCAATTTAATATTGTTATACTTTTCGTTAAACTCGTCTACATAGGCATTGACCTGGTCCGCTGCAGCAATTAAATCTTCATTATTGGTACTCGTTATCGTTGTGCTAACCGATAGATTACCATTGAAGAACGTTGCATTAGGACTCTCCGCAAATCTATCCCTAACTACAGCTACATCCTTTAAACGAATTACATTACCGGATTGATCTGCGCGCACAACTAGGTTACCCAATTCACTACCATAATATGAACGGTTATTGGCACGTATTAAATATTCTTCCGCATCGGTCTTAATATTACCGCCCGTAACTAAAATATTGGCACTTGAAACCGAGCTAGCTACTTCCGCAAAAGATAAACCATAGGCCAAAAGGTCATTTTCATTAACGGCTATTTCAATCTCCTCATCTGGAAAGCCCGAAATTTCTATTTGAGAAATACCGTCCATTGCCCTTAAGTCATTTTCAATATCCCTGCCTACACTTTTTAAAGTCGCTAACGGAATATCCTCCCCGCTAATAGCAAATGATATTGTTTGGCGTACGGTCTCTAGTTTAGAAACAATCAATGGCTCCATACCTGTAGGAAACGTAGGTACCCTATCTACGGCATTCTTGACTTCTAAAAGCATGAAATCTATATTCTCGCCTTTTTCGATCTCAACATTTATAGTACCACTATTCTCCCTAGACGTAGAGGTAACACGATCAACACCTTCTAGCCCTTTTAGGTTATCTTCAATTTTAAGAACAATACCTTCCTCAACCTCTTGTGGAGATGCCCCCGGGTATGTAATGGTTATGGCAATATTCTTTGAATCTGTCAGCGGAAAGAAAGAAGACTTCAGCGCCTTGGCACCAACGATACCAAATAAGGCAAAAGAAATTACGACCACATTGACCGCAACATGGTACCGAATAAAATACTCTATCAGTTTACGCATTATTCTTTTGTTTTTTCTGGTTGTTCAGAGTAAATTTTCACGGACATCCCTGTAAATGCACCACTAATTGGTTTAGAAACTATAGTAACACCATCCGGTACATTTTTTAACACTACGCGCTTATCGGAAAAATAAACGGGTTCTACATCTATCTTGTCAAGTACAGAGTCTTTTACTACAAATATTTGATTGCCATCTAACAACAACCCTCTGTCAACTTCAATGGCATTTTCTTCCTTTTTGGCATCTAGGTCTGCCTCTAGGTACATACCCTCCCTAAGGTTTTTATCCGCAACCTCTATATATGCATTTACCGATTGTGTTAATTGATCTATACTACCATTGATTCTGGTAACCTTTCCTTTATAGGTAGTGTTATCATCTAAATTGGTCAATTCTACAGATTCCCCTACCTTTAAAAGATCCGTGTATCTTTTGCTAATGGCCACTTCAAGTTCATATACTTCGGTATTGATGAATTCACCTAATTTCTGACCTGATCTTACCAAAGTACCCTCAGTAACCAAAGCCTCTGTTAGAACGCCCGAAAATGGCGCGGTTATACGATACTTGGACAATCTTTGCTCCAAATTTTTAACATTGTAGTAACTGGTTAAAATTCCTCTACCGGATATAAAAAACTTTTCTTTTTCCGTTGCCAACTCCGGAAGTGCCGGGGTACTTTTAGACATATCAAAATTAGAAAGATACTCTTGCCACTTAGAATAAATGTCAGGGTAGTCCAATCTTAAATCTGGCATTACCGCCGTTAGTTGATTGAAAAGATTACTTTTTGCAGATTGTACACTTGCGGCATATTCATTGGCATCTATACTGATAATGGTTTCACCTTGACGAAAAGCCTGACCTTCCTTAAACAACTTACTACCTTTTTTGAATACCCCCTGAACCTCAGCATATAGCTCTACACGCTGCTTGGCCGTTAAATTACCATTGGCAGATACTACGATAGGTACCGTACCATTCTTAACAACCTCCGTAAAAACAGTTTTTACTACTTTTTCAGATTTCGGTTTAAATGTTTTCTTACTATCTATAATAATCCCTGCTAAAAAAAAGGATACTACAATTAGTAACAAACCTAGAACGGTAAAAATAATTTTTCGCATTTTATTTTAATTTATAAGCGTATTTCAAAAAACTTGGTATCAAAAATACTTTTTAATATCCCTTAGCATTATGGCAATTAAATGAAACGACCAAATTTGGTAGTGAACCGACTTTGATCCTATTTCAGCTTTATTCACCATTGTTCAAAAGTTTTGTGTATTCGTCCCAAACCCTAAAACCATTTGAAGAAACAATAAATTTATTGTTAAAATGTGGCACTTGTTTTAATGAGATTTTAACGTAAAACTTTTGGATATCAAAGAATCATTGGCGAAACTACAAAAAAACCTATCTGGCATGGAGTGCCTTTATGGTTAAAGTAATCATAAAATAGGCGTTGGGCGTGAAGATTAAAAACAAAAAAAGGGATGCCAAAGCATCCCTTTTTTTATCAATATTATACTCGTCTAGTTTCTTTTTGCATCTTCATACTTAGTATCAACAATTCTTGTTCTGTCCGCATCTGTTGAACCAAACTTCATGTTTAAAAATTCGTCATCGCTATCAAAAACGGCCAATTTAGAACTTTGCATCCTTAACAGTGAATTCAGCGATCTAAAATCATTGCCCTGTAATTGTACAAATTCCAAATTACTCAAAGTTGCCATACCACTTGGCAGATCACCTTCAAACTTATTATATGAAAGTATTAGTTCCTTTAAGTTCACCAAACGTCCTAGATCTACTTCTATGGCGCCTGCCAGTTTGTTACCAAAAAGTTCCAGCCTTTCCAGTTTAGCCAATTTTTCAATTGATTTTGGCAAACTACCTTCCAAATAATTACTTGATAGGTTCAGCGACTTTAAATTTGACATCTCCCCTATTCCTTCTGGAATTGTTCCTTGCAATAAATTATTGAAAACGGACAGTTCTTCCAACTGTTTCATTTTTGAATAATCTTGAGGTAGATTACCTGATAGTTTATTCATTTCTAAACGTATCTCCTTCAACTCTTCTAACTGGAATATATCATTAGTTAATTTGCCTTCTATGATATTAAAAGCTAGATTCAAGGTTTTTAAATGCGATAATTTTGATATTCCCTCTGGAATAGCACCCTTAAGATTATTGCGATAAAGTTTTAATGCCGTTACATGGCCATCCGTAATTTCTACACCATACCATGTAGAAGGATCATCCTGTAGATCCCATTTGTTTTGCCATTGTTCGCCAATGGTTCTCTTGTTAAAATCTAATAAATATTGTTTTTCGCTTGAAGGTATTTGAGCATGAATAGTGAAACTACAAGACAAAATAAAAATTAAGCAGGCATAGGTTATAAAATTTTTCATATTGAAAAAATTAATTGTTTGGGGGACTTTACGCATACCATTTAATTAGTTATACCATATAAAAACGGTACTAGTGTAAAAAGTACTTTTATTATAACGTGCAAAAAATACATTTATGATACGCCATTGATATTAATATACTTATAACAAAAAAGAGATGCTGTTCAACATCTCTTTTTTTCACCAAACTAACTAAAAGTGTAAACTACTCTTACTCTTCTATATCCTCAAACTTCGTATCCGCCATTCTGGTCTTACTGAAGTTAATATCTTTAAATTCTAACTTTTTATCTTCTTTATCATAATCAAAAACCAAGTATTCTTTTGTTTCCAACAACTCTAAAGCCTTAAAAGAACTGAAATTATTATTCTGAATTTGAAATACTTCTAAACTTGCCAATTCCGCAAACTCATTTGGTATATCTCCTATAAATCTATTATTGGCCAAGACCAGTTCCTTTAACTTACTAAGTTTGCCCATATCTCTTGGTATTGCGCCTTCCAATCTATTTTCAAAAAGACCTAAAGTTTCTAATTGCGATAGTGCGCCCAATGAACTTGGCATATCGCCATAAAACTCATTACTAGAAAGATTCAATACTTTTAAACTGGTTAGATTACCCAACGTAGCCGGAATTTCTCCTGTAAAAAAATTGTTGAACGCAGAAAGCTCTTCTAATTGAACCAAACTACCAATACCTTCTGGCAACTTACCATTAAGCCTGTTCATTTCTAATTTCAACACTTTTAAGTTGGCAAGATTCGCTATTTCTGAAGGCAAAGCACCGGTTAAAGAATTGAATGCTAAATTCAACACTCTAAGATTCTGTAAATTACCTATTTCAGAAGAAATTGCACCCATAAGATTATTATGGAATAAATTAATCTCTACTACTTGATCATTTTCTACCGTAATACCATGCCATTGGGAAACAGGAGTCTTTAAATCCCATTTTTTTACCCAGTGATTACCATTTGTGGTTTCATATAAATCAATTAACGCTTTCTTCTCCTTTTTGGAAACTTCTGCAAAACAAATCGTTGTCAGAAAAAATAGGCTGAAACTTAAATAATATAATTTTTTCATAAGATGGTGGTTTGGAAAATTCTTACACTAAGAATTCTCCTACAAATTTGAACTAATAACGCTGAAAACTGAAATTTTATCGTTGAGTGACCTCTGTTTGTTGTGAAAGTAGCAAAATATGTTGTGAAAGTAGCAAAACTGTAGGTTTGGTATTATTTGTTTAACCTAACTCCTCAATTTCCATTGTAAGTGTTTCCCATTTCTGCATTAATGTTTCTAATTCCTTCTTTTTAGCTTGGTAACCATCAAAGAAATTAGGCTTTGCTATGGTGGCGTCATAATCTACCAACAACTCATGATCTATATTCTTAATCTCATTCTCAAGTGTTCCGATCTTACTTTCAACCGAGCTCAATTGGTTCTTTAAACTCTTTAGTCTCTTTTGGTCTTGAAAAGAATTGGATGCTTTAGGTTTTTCTTTTGACGTAGCTACTGCCTGCTTTTTTTCAATAGCCCTAAAATCTTCTACTTTACGTTGTTCCAAGTAGTAGTCCACATCGCCTAAATACTCTCTTATCTTTTGATCTTTAAATTCATAAACTTTATTAGTAAGTCCTTGAAGAAAATCCCTATCATGTGATACCAAAATCAAAGTTCCCTCAAAATTTAAACAGGCCTGCTTCAATACATTTTTAGATTTTATATCCAAGTGGTTGGTGGGCTCATCCATTACAAGAACATTAAAAGGCTGTAATAACATTTTGGCCAAAGCCAAACGATTACGTTCACCACCGGAGAGAACTTTCACATATTTATCCACTTCATCTCCCCTAAATAAAAACGACCCTAAAATATCTCTTACTTTACTTCTGTTTTTTTCGTTGGCCGCATCTATCATGGTATCTAAAATGGTCTTGTTACCATCTAAATATTCCGCCTGGTTCTGTGCAAAATAGCCTATTTGCACGTTATGCCCCAGTTTTAAGTGACCCTCATGTTCCAAATCACCAACAATAATCTTTGCCAAAGTAGATTTTCCTTGTCCGTTTTGACCAACAAAAGCAGTTTTGCTATCCCTTTCAATTAACAGGTTAATGTCATTTAACACTAAGTTATTACCATACGCTTTTGAAAGTTCCTCAATTTCTACCACAACCTTGCCCGGTGTAACCGAAATAGGAAAACGAAGGCTCATAACACTGTTATCATCCTCATCAACTGCTATACGTTCAATCTTATCCAACTTTTTGATCAATGACTGCGCCATAGAGGCCTTGGTAGACTTGGCCCTAAACTTCTCTATTAAGCGTTCTGCCTGTTGAATTTCTTTTTCTTGGTTCTTTTGGGCATTTACCTGTTGTTGTTTTATTTCATTTCTTAACACCAAATACTCAGTGTAAGGTTTATTGTAGTCGTAAATACGCCCCAACGAGATTTCAATAGTCCTGTTCGTTACATTATCCAGGAACATTTTATCGTGTGAAACAATAACTACGGCGCCGGTATAGTTGTTCAAAAACTGCTCAAACCAAATGATAGATTCTATATCTAAATGGTTGGTAGGCTCATCCAGCAACAAAACATCGTTGGTTTGTAATAACAATTTGGCAAGCTCTATACGCATTCTCCATCCCCCGGAAAATGTTTCTGTTTTTTTATCAAAATCCTCTCTTCTAAAACCTAGACCTTGTAGTATTTTTTCTGTCTCCCCCTGATAGTTATAACCCCCTAAAATTTCATAATGATGCGTTATATCACTCAAGTCTACAATGAGCTGACTATAGGAATCCGATTCATAATCCGTTCGTTCTGCAAGTTGATGATTTATTTCATCCAATTTTAATTCCAAGGCCTTGATCTCTTCAAAAGCTTGATACGCTTCTTCCAATACTGATCTTCCTTCAACAAAATCTATATCTTGACGCAGAAATCCGATCTTAATATCTTTTTCTACCGCTATTACACCGGTATCCAAAGGCATATCTTTATTCAACAACTTCAGCAAAGTAGATTTTCCTGCTCCATTTTTACCTACTAGCCCCACTCTGTTACCGGCATTTAAACGAAATGAAATTTCTTCAAATAAATATTCTCCTCCAAAAGAGACTGATAGGTTGTGAACGTTTAACATAAATTCTAATTCTTCTATTGGTTACTTAAAAATCCCATATAAAATTTGATGAGTTTTAAGCTAATTTTATCATTATAACTACAGTAGAGCAATATGAGAAATATCTCAAAATCGTACCTTAGTGCAAAGTTTTGCAAATGTTAAAAAAAGGAAACAAACTCTACAGCATTTTAACAGGAAGTTGTCCTAGATGTCATGAAGAAAGTATGTATTTGGACAAAAACCCGTACCATATGGGCAAAATCTTTAAAATGCACGAAAGATGTAGCCATTGCGATTTAAAATGTAAAATAGAACCCTCTTTCTTTTATGGTGCCATGTATGTTAGTTATGGAGTAGGAATTGCTTTTGCAGTTGCGGCTTTTGTCATTGCATATTTGTTTTTTGGTGCAGGTCTTATAGAAACATTTATAGCTATTATTGCGACACTTGTTGTGTTTATGCCGGTAATTATGAGGTTATCCCGTAATATTTGGATCAACATGTTCGTAACCTATGACCCTAACACAACAAATAATTTTAAAAAGTCCTAATTCCTATTAAAACGAGCTATATCCATTTCTTCAAGCAATGGCATTTCTTTTTCTACACGATCATATAGCGCTTTTGCCGCCCAAGGAGCTATTGTAATTCCATGAGACCCAAAACCGTTCAACAACCATAAATTAATATGCTTTGGATGTTGACCTACCAAAGGTCTTCTATCTTTGACCGTAGGCCTCATTCCTGCCACGTGATCAACTACCTTATATGGATGATTCAGTAAGGTATCCAATTTATTTAAAAGCTCGCTTTTAGCTTCTTCCGTAGTTATATTATTTTTATGTTTTCTATGGTACGTGGCGCCTACTTTATACAGATCATTACCAAGAGGAATTAAAAATATAGAGGATTTAATCACATTTAATTCATTTAAACCTTTAGACTCTATAACAATATACTCCCCTTTTGAACCTTGCATAGGCAGATAATTGAAAAACGGATTCTGCATCATTCCGTATCCTTCGGCAAATACGACATTCTTTGCCTTTATATCTTTGTAAATTACGTAGTCTTGTTTTATTTGAAGGTCGTTATAAGTAAAGGTCTGAGTATATAATTTACTTTCTTCTTTTAGCCAATTCTCATAATTATTAAAAAGTGTTAGGGTCTCTAACCTACCTGTCTCTAAAACTTTACCCAATTGAAAAGGAATATTTAGTCCGGCATTTTCATTATTCACCAGCTTTGTAGCTAAATATGGCTTAAGCTTATTTTTATCTGCGGCTTCAAACCACAGATTCTGCTCTTCAATTGAGGCAAATTTTCGTAGCACGTTCAGCTTTTCATCAAACTTTACATTCAAAAATTGTTCTAATTGCGTGTAAAATTCGGTAGCAACAGGTAATTGTTCATCTGCCCGCCAAGAAAGGGTAAAGCGTTTTAAAATAACAGGATTATACAAACCGCCCGCAACACGAGAGGATGTCTGCGATCGGTCATTAAAAACAACGAAAGTTTTATCGTTTTTACGTAAGGTTTCGCAAAATGCAGTACCCGCCAATCCTAACCCTACCACTATATAATCTACCATGGCGCAAAGGTAACGACAATTGCATAAAACGTTATATAAAAACAAAAGACCCGATCTTTCGATCGGGTCTTTTGTTTATGTGAATTGGATTTTCAGTAAGCTTAGTAAGCCCACATGTCTTGTTCCTTATCTCTAATTGTTTCTTTAATTCGTTTTGCTTCCAATAATTGGAACAAAGCATTATCAGAAATGTAATCATCTACCTTTCTGTCGCCCTGTACGTTATCTTCTTTATAGATAACAGCATCGAATCTTCGTGCATTTAAAAGCATGTCAAAGGAGATAGGCTGTGCTGAATTTTGTTGGTTGAAAACTTTTGCTTCGTGTAACATTTCACGTGCATCTGGGTACCATACCCAAAAAAGCTCTACCATATCTGGATTGTCATCATCCATAAAGTTTACATCTGGTGCAACAGGAGCAATACCTAAAAGACGGTATTTTAATTCTCCCTGCCTTTTATCAAAATACCAGATACCTTTAATGTGGTACTCTTCAATGTCTGCCGCAGAGATCGTTCTTCGAGTAATATACTCCTCAGAAACTGCTTCACCTGCATTCATTTGCTCATACCCGTAATCTAGGGTATCAACCATTTGTAAGGCATCTTTTAAATCGTCAAAAGTTCTTTTTTGTGTAAAATAAGAATCTGTGTAAGTATCCAATTTTCCACTTTTTAAATTTTTAACCAATACATGGTACAAAGACCTTCTATCTGGTCCGATATCCATAGTATCTGTTGGGTAATACAATGGGAAATTAACTCTCTCATCTAAATCAATGGTTTCCCATAAGGTTTTAGACCAAAGAATATCCCTATCATCTACATAACCATATTCTAACGGAGCATCATTATCAACAGCCTTTTGAGCTTCTGTACGAATACCAACCTCACTTGGTTTCTTTGCATTCAATACATTTGCCTGGGCCATCATCGATAAAGGTAACATTGTTACCGCCCCCATTACTAAAACATTTTTCCAATTCATGTTTACTTCACTTTAAAATTAACCGGGCAAGTCCTTAGGGCCTACCCGGTATCATTCCATTTATTAGTTTGTAATCTCCACAACTACCGGAGATACTTTCTTCAACTTGTAACTTTTGTTATTTGTGATATAAGCTTCGATATCGAATATTTGTACAATATCTCCTCTTTTAGCACGACCTAAAGCTTGTTTAGCCTTAGCATTCATTTTGTTTCCTCTTACAGAAACTGTTGGTTGACCTGGAACTTTGAATTTGAAACCGCTTACAGCTAAGTTCAAATCAAAATCGAAATCTTCTAAACCAGCACCTATAGTAGCGATCTCAACATTTCTCTTTGGAAGTTTAAGACTACCTGTTTGCTTGCTTATGCTACCTTCTGGTCTTGGAATATCCTTAATTCTAAATTCAGACTTAGAAGATACAGACTGACCATCTGGCAATGTACCAGAAGCAGTAATAGTAACATTTCTACCTGTACCTGGTGTCATTACATACTTACTACCACTTACCGCTTTAAGACCTGGAGCAGATGCTCTAACCTTATTGTTAGGTATACCTGGTATAGAGATAGACATTGGGTTAGCAACACCTCTATATACAACGTTCATTTTATCTGCAGCGATCAAAGCAGCATTAGGCTTAGATATTGTTGCGAAAGAATTTTTAACCTCAACAGGAATTTCTTCACCGTCTTGCTTAAAGTAGATGGTACCTTTTACTTCATGATCACCGGCAGAACCAGAACCAATCAACATTTTAACACCACCAGCTTCTAATTTATAATCAGAACCTTCAGATAATTTTCTACCATCTAAAGTCAACTCAGCTCTTACCGGAGTAGAAGAATTATCAGTTTTGCTGATAATGATCTTACCATCATACTTCTCACCTGCATAGTATGCAGATTTTGTAGCTAAAAGAGATGTTGCAAAGTTCTTTAAAGAAACTTGCTCAGTTAACTCACCAGCCAACATAGATTTCAAAGCTGCTTCTTCAGTTATCTTAACATCAGCCTGTAACTGTGTTAATTTTGCCAAAGATGCTACCAAAGGATACCCTTCATAGTGGTAGTTGATCCAATCTTGCTTTGTACCGTCTCTCTTTTCAACTTTACCGTTCTCATCTCCTGTTTGGAAACGATCGATAACAGATTGCTTTAGAGCAGCTGGTACAATTGCAGCCACTTGATCTCTATAACCTGTAAGGTTACTCATGAACTTTTTACCGTCTTCAGATAAATTTTCACCTTGAAATAATTTTTGGTCCAAGTAATCTGACATGTCCATACGGGCATAATCCTTAGGATCTTCGATCCCTTCCATCATACCTTTCTTAAGTCCTTCTAAGTAATCATAATACTCTTGAGACATAGCTTTGATCTGCTGAGCATTTTTATATAACTTATCATACTTTGCAGCATCTTCAGATGCTTTAGTTCCAAGACTTTCCAAGAACGCATCGTTACTTGCGGTTGTCTTTTCGTTAGAAGTCTCTAGCTTTTCATTCATTATACCGAATGCCGCTAGCACCTCTTTACTCATGTTTAACGCCAACATTGCGATGAAGATCAAATACATTAAGTTGACCATCTTCTGACGTGGTGATTGTTTTCCTCCTGCCATGGATTTTTAATTTAGATTTTTATTAATAATTGATTCGGGTTGGTAAAAATCCAAACTAGTTTTTGCTCATTGCAGATAACATACCACCATATACACCATTCAATGAAGAAAGGTTTGTAGACAAAGATGCCATTTGATCTTTAAGTGCACTTGCATTTTGAACAACCTCTTCATTAACTGAAGCTTGCTTGCTAGCACTTTCTAATTGTACTTTATAAAGACTGTTCAAAGACTCCATTTGAGCAGCAGCCTGAACCATTTCACTTGAATATTTCTTAGTAGATTCCATTGCATCAACTGTTGGAGCGATACCTTTAGCAGCACCTTCAAAGTTTTTAATGCTAGATCCCAAGCTCTCCATAAGACTTGCATCTACACCAGCTTCTTTTAATAAATCATCTAATTTTTTAGATAATGATGCTTCAGCTTCTTTTACTTCAGTTGCAGCTTGAGCTTTCTTAGGTGCTTTACTTTCACCACCAGCTAATTCTGGATATACCAATGACCAATCTAAATCGTCATCTACCGGTTCAAATGCACTGATCGCAAAAATTAATGCTTCTGTAATAAGACCTATCGCTAAAAGAATACCACCATTTAATGGTCCTAACTCCCAGTGAAGAATTTTGAATAATGCACCAATAATAACGACTGATGCTCCAAGCCCGTAGGCCATGTTAAATAATTTTTTTGTGGATTTTGACTGTGCCATGTTTAATTTAATTTAAGGTTTAAAAAAAAAGATTTGGTTAAAAAATGAATTTGAATTTATATTAAAACTGTTAATATTATTATTTATTGTGTGGAATCTTCCTCACCCATATAATCCTGTACCGTTCTGAAACCTATGTAACTACGGGCAGAATCTGCATATTCGTAATCTCTTGTACTTACTTGTAAGAAGTATGCTACATCTTTCCAGGAACCACCTCTAATAACTTTTCTTGTATTAGATTGATCACCACCGTTAGGGTTCATCGTTGATACATAATCATATGCACTTGGATCGTAACTTGAATTTGTCCACTCAGAAACGTTACCGGCCATATTGTACATATTAAAGTCATTAGGCTCATAAGATTTCGCTTCTACTGTATATAAAGCAGCATCTGCAGCATAATCTCCACGTTGTGGCTTAAAGTTTGCCATAAAACAACCAGTATCACTGATTACATATGGTCCACCCCATGGGTACGTACCACCTTCTATACCACCTCTTGCAGCGTATTCCCATTCAGCTTCCGTAGGTAATCTAAATTGATTTACAAACTGTCTACCACGACTCTTGTTATCATCGTTTTTAAACTTTGTTCTCCAGTTACAGAATGCTTTTGCCTGTTTCCAGCTAATACCTACAACAGGGTACTCACTGTAAGCATCGTGCCAGAAATAATCATTGTGCATTGGTTCATTATAAGAGTATGAAAAATCCCTGATCCAAACCGTTGTATCTGGGTATATCTCAACTTCTTCTGTACGGATAAAGTCTTTACGGCTCTTGTTTCCTTTAACAGAAGCACGTGCGGCAGCCTCTATATCCATCCAGCTATACTTATACTTTAATGTTTTTACATCAATTGTACGTTGACCGTTATAAGATTCTTCTTCAGATAAATAGATAGAATCCATAATCTCGGTATAATACTCGTCCGGGTAATCTGCAGTGTTCCATATAAGGTCTTCATCTTTGCTCAACGCCCTACCTTCGTAACCCGTTTCACCCATACCTGAGTAATTGTCCAACATATACTTATCATATACAGAAGCTCTTGTAGTATCTGCGTCTTTAAAAGCATAATCGCCAATACCTCCTTCTTCCGGACCAATACCTAATTCATCAGCTAAAATGGCAAGCTTGGTTCTAACGATAGAATCCTTTACCCATTCTACAAACTGACGATACTCACTATTTGTGATTTCAGTATCATCCATGTAAAAAGAACGTACCGTAACCGTCTTGGTAGGCGCATTCAATAATTTTCCTTGGTCTTCTTCACTCTTACCCATTATGAAAGAACCCCTTGGGATAAGTTCCATTCCATATGGTTTTTCCGGATACCATTTTTTTCCCTGGACTCCAGTTAGCTCACCTTTCTGTTTAGACCCACAACTTGTGAGTAAAAAAACAAACGCTATAGAGGATAACAATAGCTTCTTCATACTTTAGGTTAAATTTCGATTATGGTTAAACTCAGAATACAATAATTTATTCTAACAACTAAAACTAGGTTTTATATAAAATATTGTATTAAAGTCTTTTTATACTTTAAAAATAATTATGTTAATTAAAGCCTTTCTTGTAGGCCTTAAACCACCTTTCAGGAATTTGTTGATTACATGCATCTAAATAATCCTTCTCGGTGCAAGGTAATAACGCAGGTGTATGACCTTTAGTATGTGAAGAGAAAATAGATGGAACTTCTGTCCACCATCTTTCGGTCAATAAACTTTTGTAGAAAACCAATTCTTCATCTTCGCTTGGTACATTGTACTTTACAAAGTCATCTGTTTTGGTATATGGAGATTCCTTGATCCTAAAATTGATACCTTCTATAAAGTACCATATTATTTGAGCTATAAGCTGTTGCGACTGTACGGTGTTCTCCATTTCATACAAGCCGAATACAGATACTTTATCGCTAATACCGGCATATCTAGAAATAGCGCAGATCTCTCTACCATTAAACCCGTTAGGAGAAAAATTAGCGGACAAAGAAATTTCGCTAGCCTTTACAGATCGCATATCCAGACTTACCATATGAGCGTTTCTAAGCACAGGTTCCGCCAAAGAAATATCATTAGCGACCTCACCAAGTCTATAGGCATCAAAAAACAATCGCTCCATTAAATCTATTTCTTCTTGAGCGTTGAAATAGCTTTGATAGCCAATGTTTGAAAAATTGAAAAGGTTGTTCGGTTTATCGGTAATGATTTTACTCATGTAAGAATGTGAAGATATAAGCTCATCTTCTATTCCAAAATCAAATCTACTATCGATCGCTACCAGGTTGATCATATCCCTAATACCATCAAAAGCCCTGTAGGCAGGATAGGTAATATCTTGTGTAGCCCCTAAAATTATTGGTATAATATCTTCTTCCAGTAAACCGGCCACTACTTCTTTGACTACAAAATAAGTGTCATTTACCGTAGCACCTTCCTCTATATCCCCTAAATCTACTATAGTAGCATTCCAATTACCTATTAAAAGTTTGTAAAACTGTAATCTTATAGCAGAAACATCTAATTTTTCATGTTTCTTTTCATAGGCATTTCTTGACTCTCTTACCCCCACAATTGCAACTGTAACGTTTGCCAAAACTGGCAAACCATCTTTTTCTGTATGTATGTGGGCATTTTTACCTATTGCCTGGCTGGGCAACAACTCATTATGGGCTAAAACTTTATCCGATACCGGAACTAGAAAATCAAAGGCCATCTATTAAAGGTTTTTAGAAATCATAAAAATACTGTACTAATATTTTGACCTAAAATTAAATTACTTTTTTGTTTTAGGTTTAGCTTTTGCCTTTTTCTTTGGAGCTTTTTTCTTGGGTGTCTTCGCTTCGATCAACTTTTGGGCTTCCTCTAAGGACATATTTACTACATCTACCGTTTTAGCCAATTCTACTTTGATCTTACCTTTAATTACATTATGACGACCCCATCTGGCTTTTTCTATACGTATACCTTCTTCTTCCCAGTTATGAATAACCTTATCGATCTCTTTTTGCTTTTTAATTTCGATAAGTTCTATTATGTCATCATTTGATAGGTTATCAAAATCATACTTTTTGTTTACGTTGATGAACATGCCGTTCCATTTAATGAACGGTCCAAACCTACCGGTACCCTTGGTAACTTCTAAATCCTCGTACATAGCAATTGGGGCATCGGCCTTCTGTTTTGCTACAATAAGCTCTATAGCCCTATCCATCTCAATTTCAAAGGCGCTTTCACCTTTGTCCATTGAAATAAACTTATCTCCAAATTTTACATATGGGCCAAATCTACCTACATTGGCCAATACTTCCTCTCCTTCATATACCCCTAATTTTCTAGGAAGTTTAAAGAGGTCCATTGCCTCTTCGTAAGTAATGGTATTTAAAGATTGCTCTGGCAGCAGACTTGCAAATGTTGGTTTCTCTTCATCATCTACGGTACCTATTTGTACCATAGGTCCAAATCTACCTAAACGGACAGATACTTGTTTGCCAGATTTAGGATCTTTACCTAATATTCTTTCTCCACTTGCGCGGTCTGCATTTTCTTCTACATCTACTACATTTGGATGAAAGTCTTTGTAGAACTCTTTCATCATTTTCTTCCAGTCTTCATCACCTGAAGCTATCTCATCAAAATCTTCTTCCACCTGGGCGGTAAAATTGTAATCTAATATATTGGCAAAATTACTCACCAAGAAATCGGTTACGATCATACCAATATCAGTTGGTACCATTTTACCTTTGTCAGAACCCACATTTTCGGTAAGATTCTTTGTTTCTATTTCATCAGACTTCAATATCAATTGCTGATACTTACGCTCAGTACCTTCTATAGTGCCTTTCTCCACATAACCTCGGTTAAGTATGGTAGATATCGTGGGTGCATATGTAGACGGTCTACCAATTCCCAACTCTTCTAATTTCTTAACTAAAGATGCTTCCGTAAATCTGTATGGCGCCCTTGTAAAACGTTCTGTGGCAGATATGAAATTGTTCAACAAACGCTCTCCTTGTTTCATTGCCGGCAACATACCTTCTTGCTCTTCGGCAACGTCCTCATCATCTACACCTTCCATGTAAACTTTCAAGAAACCGTCAAACTTTATAACTTCACCGTTTGCCGTAAATTCTTCTGAATGTTTGTTTGCCTTTATCCTAACATTGGTACGTTCCAATTGAGCATCGCTCATTTGAGATGCAACGGTACGTTTCCAAATTAAATCATATAGTTTAGATTGATCACGCTCCAATGACGGAGATTGATTTCCCATATCCGTAGGTCTAATGGCTTCGTGTGCCTCTTGGGCCCCTTTAGACTTTCCTTTAAAATTTCTTGTTTCGCTATATTCCTTACCGTAGTTCTTTTCAATAGCTTCTTTGGCAGATGCCAATGCTTCATTAGAAAGGTTGACACTATCTGTTCTCATGTAGGTTATTAAACCTGCTTCATACAAACGTTGGGCTACCTGCATGGTCCTACCTACAGAAAAATATAATTTTCTTGATGCTTCTTGTTGTAATGTAGATGTGGTAAACGGTGCAGATGGCGATTTCTTGGCCGGTTTTTTATCTAATTTACTTATAGAAAAATCAGCTGCCTTATTTTTTTCTAAAAATGCCTTCGCTTCATCCTCGGTAGAAAAAGTTTTGTTCAGTTTTGCAGAAAATACACTTCCTGATTCTGTTTGAAATTCCGCCGCAATCTTAAACGATGCCTGTGGCTCAAAACCTTCAATATCCCTTTCTCGTTCTACAATGAGCCTTACGGCTACAGATTGAACACGACCGGCAGAAAGACCTGGCTTAATTTTTTTCCATAGTACGGGAGATAACTGGTACCCCACCAAACGGTCCAAAACTCGCCTAGCTTGTTGTGCGTTTACAAGGTTAAAATTGATCTCTCTTGGGTTCTCGATCGCTTTTTGAATAGCTGCTTTTGTAACCGAATTGAAAACAATTCGCTTTGTTTTCTTCTTGTCCAAGCCCAGTTCTTCTGCAAGGTGCCAAGATATAGCCTCTCCCTCTCGATCCTCATCACTCGCTAGCCATATAGTTTCTGCCTTATCCGCCAAACTCTTAAGTTTTTTCACTAGAGCTTGCTTGTCTTTATCAACTATATATTTAGGTGTAAAATCGCCTTCAACATCTACCCCCAGCTCCTTTGAAGGTAAATCCGCTATGTGACCAAAGCTAGATTCTACCTTATAATCTTTTCCCAAAAACTTCTCTATAGTTTTGGCCTTTGCAGGAGACTCAACAATTACTAAATTTTTCGCCATCAACCTTGTTTATACTTACAAATGTATACTAAAAATTAAACTTTGGAATTTCCAGATTTTATTTTTCCTCATATTTCAACAGAGTTCAACCAAATAAAATCATGAAATTAACGCATATTATCACCTGTATATTACAACGCATAAACCAATTAGTGGCTTAAACTAAAAAAAAGGAAGCCGATTGAGCTTCCTTTTTTTTAACCTAATAATAATTTTACAACTGTAGTGTACTGAGTAATTTTATATCATTATCTACATATTCATATTGGTATAATGTTCGGTCACCTATCATCAGTAAAGATGACGGCAAGGGAATGACATCATAAGCTACAATATTTTCAAAAGTGTTGATTAACGTAAGATTTGGAGCGTTGGTCTTATCATAAATCTTTAAACCAGAACCTCCATCACAGACAAAAAGCGTATCATCTTTTATCCCCAATCCGTTTGGACCGTCCATAGGGTAGATAACCTTTAGTTCAGGATTTTCAAGGTTAGAAATATCTATGACATAAAGACCACTATCCGTATTTCCGCAAAAATTACCACCTTTTAAGGTTACATATGCATAACCGCCATCGACCACAACAGGATCACAAGCGGTACCATGCCTGAATTCTGAGATAAATTTTGGTTTTTCCGGATTTTCAATTCCATAAATGTACATGCCCTGCGAGCCCCCTATAAATAAAATATCACCTTGATTATATATGGTCTCAATATCCCAGGCTACCTGAACATCATCCAAAACCTGTACATCCTCTACATCTGTAATGTCAAAAATATTTATATCACTATAATCTACGACATATAAATAATTCCCAATTATCTTAAAACGGGCCAAAGAACCGCCTTGACCGGTACTTGGCTGCGGACTATCATTGAAACTTTCAAGAGAATCTAGCTCACAACCATCACAGTTGTACCTAGACTCATACTCCTCTACCGATCTTCTTTCCGTTACAACTTCCCAGCCAATAACAATATCCCTATCATAATCAATATCGCCGAATTCATAAAAATCTGCCTGCGGATATTCAACATCCGTAGCCCAAACACCATTATTATATATGGCATTTTCAATACGCCCGGCTATTGAAATATTATTAATATCCGATATATCAAAAATGACCAAATCCCCATAACTATCGGCATATATTTTATCATCTTTTATAGAAATATCATTATTACCTTCTAATTTTATAAACGCGATACTTTCCGGAGATGAAGGGTTTTGATTATCGATTACATGAAAACCCTTATTTACATCATTGACAAAAATATAATTACCATAAGCATAAATTTTGCCCGATGATACCACTGGCACAGGTTCAGTAACCGATACGGCCTCTGCCTTAAACGTAATTGCATCTTGCAAAATAGGTCTTGCAACTTGGTAATCTTGGTAAGGTCCGTCATCGTCACAAGAAACAAATACAGATAATGCGATGGCACAAAATAGAAAAACAAAATTCTTCATTTACAATAATTTAGCTGTTTGTAATCATTAGATGAAAAAACACCTAATAGTTGCGTTATCAATGATTTGAAATTTCCTTTACCTCACCAAAACCTACACCATCCTTGTACATGTAATACACCGGCACTTTACCTAACATTGCAGTGAACAGCACGCCCACACAACATAAAATAAAGCCAAGTTGCGCCACAAATGCCGAAATAATCACCACACCAAATATGACCAACCAGTTTTTGTTGCCCAACGTAAAACTAGCCTTTACCATTTCTAAAGGAGATAAATGATTTGAAAACGCCAAAAAAGCAGGTATCAACGAAATTGGCACCATGACATAAAATACGCCCACACCACAGGCAAGTACCCCTAAAATCGATAGGCCAAAAGTATATAATGCAAGTATGAACACTTTGCCTAAACGCCCTTCTTTAAAATAATAGAAGTAATCATCACTAGTAAAATCCTCTAAATCTTTTTCTTTACAAATTTTCAAAAATGACGCATTTAAAGCTAAAGCAAATGTGGTCACCCCTATTGAAAAAACAGGCATAAGAATAGCTAATGCAATAGCTGCCATAGGCGGTAACTCACCATGCTGCAATGCTACTGGATCAGTTATACCCAAAGCGAACATTGGGATATACAAAACAATATAAAACGGTAGTATAACAACAAATGTCAAGAGCAAAATGATAAAGCCTTGCAACCAAACTTTCTTAAATAGTTCAATAGACCTACTGAAAATGGTACCGAATTCTAAATCTGGTTTCGTGTTAATGTGCTGAGTCAAGTTTTCTAAATTCATGTATAGAGGTGGTTATAATTGGTACTAAAACTAAATAATTTTCGTGTGCAAAGCCTAAACAAACCCTAAATAATCATGTCATCTTGTCATATTTTTGATTATAATAGTATCTTTGCCTTCCAAAATATTTTATACGCAACGTATTACAAAAATGGAGAAAACCATAGACGAAAATGTGCAGGGCACAACTTTGGTAGTTGAAGGAAAAGAAACGAACAAGCGTAACCTCTTTATAGAAAGCTATGGTTGCGCAATGAATTTTGCCGATAGTGAAATTGTTGCCTCTATCTTGGCAACCGAAGGTTTTAACACCACCCAAACATTAGAAGATGCAGATTTAGTACTTGTAAATACCTGTTCTATTAGAGATAAAGCGGAACAGACCATTCGCAAAAGATTGACCGAATATAATAAGGTAAAAAAATCTAGACCGCATTTAAAAGTAGGTGTTCTTGGCTGTATGGCTGAAAGATTAAAAGACAAACTTTTAGATGAGGAAAAAATAGTAGACATGGTCGTAGGGCCAGATGCTTACAAAGATCTACCCAACTTGATTAAAGAAGTAGATTCTGGCAGAGATGCCGTAAACGTAATTCTATCCAAAGATGAAACTTATGGTGATATTGCACCGGTTAGATTAAACACCAACGGTGTAACGGCTTTTGTATCTATCACCAGAGGATGCGATAATATGTGCACCTTTTGCGTAGTCCCTTTTACCAGAGGTAGGGAAAGAAGTAGAGACCCACAGTCCATTCTTGCCGAAATACAAGAGCTTTCGCAAAAGGGCTTTAAAGAAATTACATTACTTGGTCAAAATGTAGATAGTTATTTATGGTATGGCGGTGGGCTCAAGAAAAATTTTGAAAATGCATCTGAGATGCAAAAAGCTACCGCTACCAATTTCTCTAAACTGTTGGACATGGTGGCATTGGCAAACCCAAAGATGCGCATTCGTTTTTCTACTTCGAACCCTCAAGACATGACCCTGGACGTAATCAGGACCATGGCAGAACATAAAAACATCTGCAACCACATTCATTTACCTGTACAAAGCGGCAGCAACCGTATTTTAAAGGAAATGAACCGCTTACACACCATTGAAGAGTATTTTGAACTCATAGATAATATTAGAAAAATTATTCCTGATTGTGCTATTTCTCAAGATATCATTAGCGGTTTTCCAACGGAAACAGAAGAAGACCATGCAGATACCTTAAAAGCACTTGAATATGTAAAATATGACTTTGGTTATATGTACGCCTACTCTGAAAGACCAGGGACCTTGGCCGGCAGAAAAATGGAAGACGATGTTCCTGAACCTATAAAAAAGAGACGTCTTTCTGAAATTATAGCCCTACAAAGAAGCCACTGTCAATTTAGAACGGAAAAGCATGTAGGCAAAATCCAAGAAGTTTTGATCGAAGGAACTTCTAAAAAATCTGAAAACGAGTGGATGGGCAGAAATTCTCAAAGCACCGTGGTTGTTTTCCCTAAGGAAAACTACAAAATTGGGGATTTTGTAAATGTTCAAATCAATGATTGCACTTCAGCAACCTTAAAAGGTGTTGCTGTTGGGTATTCTGACAACAATTAACTTTTAGTAGCCATTGTATATGGAAAGCATACAAAGCATAAAACAACGTTTTGAAATTATTGGGCAAGACCCCAAACTGAATCGTGCACTAGAAAAAGCAATGCAAGTTGCCGCAACAGATATTTCTGTTTTGGTTACCGGTGAAAGCGGTGTAGGTAAAGAATCGATCCCAAAAATTATTCATTCGCTTTCCCATAGAAAACATGCAAAATATATTGCGGTAAACTGTGGCGCCATACCGGAAGGCACCATTGACAGTGAACTATTTGGTCATGAAAAGGGTGCTTTTACAGGTGCTACGCAAACCAGAAGCGGTTATTTTGAAGTTGCCGATGGTGGTACCATTTTTTTAGATGAGGTTGGGGAGCTACCTTTAACCACACAGGTTCGTTTACTACGTGTATTGGAGAATGGTGAATTCTTAAAAGTTGGCTCTTCTCAAGTTCAAAAAACAGATGTACGTATTGTTGCGGCAACAAATGTAAACATGTTCGAAGCGATAAAGAAAGAACGTTTTCGAGAAGACCTGTACTATCGATTAAGTACGGTTGAAATCAACATACCACCACTACGCGAACGTCAAGGAGATATTCATTTATTGTTCAGAAAATTTGCATCTGACTTTAGTCAGAAATACAAGATGCCAACTATAAGATTAGATGAGCATGCCGTGTCTTTATTGACAAAATACAGATGGCCTGGCAACATACGTCAGTTAAGAAATATAGCTGAACAGGTTTCCGTACTGGAAGAAAACAGAGCAATTAACGCTGCTACTTTAAATGGCTACTTGCCCCACAACACTACAAGCAACTTACCTGCGGTAGTCTCTAACACAAAATCTGAAAGCGATTTCAGTAACGAAAGAGAAATACTGTACAAAGTACTTTTTGATATGAAAGGCGACCTCAACGACCTTAAAAAGTTGACGATGGAGCTTTTAAAAAACAACGATTCTGAAAAGGTTCAAAAAGACAATGAAAACCTGATTCGTAAAATTTACGGTAACGATGACGAAGAAGACGTTGATATTGAACATGATACCCAAGAAGAATCTTCACTTAGCCTTTTACACCTGCCAGAACCAAAACAGGAAGAACCTTCTGTAATTCAAGAATCCTACGAAGATAAGTATCATTTTGCCGAAGAAATTCAAGAGGAAGAAACCCTATCTTTACAAGAGAAAGAAGTAGAATTGATCAAAAAATCTTTAGAACGTAACCGTGGAAAAAGAAAGGCCGCAGCAACAGAGCTAGGCATTTCCGAACGAACACTATACCGAAAAATTAAGCAGTACGATCTTTAATACAAAATGAATCTCATTTCCATGAAATACCTAAAAAAAACTATTCTTTATATACTACCCGTAATTCTTCTATTAAGTTGCGGTGTGTACAATTTTACCGGTGGCAATGTAGGTGAGGCAAAAACTTTTAAAGTAAATTATTTTCAAAATTACGCAACCCAAAGTCCAGGCTCAACATTTGAACCTGGTGTAGATAGAGACTTTACGTTAGCGTTACAAGATAGGATTCAAAACCAAACCAGTTTAGACCTGATCAGTACCGGCAACCCAGATTTATTGTACGAAGGTGAAATTACCGAATATAAAATTTCCCCAATGTCTGCAACAGCAGCCCAAACGGCAGCTCAAAACAGACTTTCTGTGAGAGTTAAAGTACGTTTTTACAATCAATTAAAAGAAGATGCCGCTTTTGACCAAAGTTTTTCTTTTTTTTATGATTACCCGGCAGACACGCAATTAGCCAGTATTAAGAGCGAAGCCCACGAAATCATTTTTGAACGGTTGACACAAGATATTTTTAACGCCTCATTAGCAGATTGGTAAGAACATGAACGTTAAGGACTTTACATATTTTCTAGAACACCCTACCAAAGTGGTAGAACCTATACATACCAAACATTTAGAAGATATCATTGATGAGTATCCTTACTTTCAAGCTGCACGAGCGCTACACTTAAAAGGATTAAAAAATTTAAACAGCTACAAGTATAACAAAGCACTTAAGGTAACTGCGGCATATACTACCGATAGAGATGTCCTTTTTGAATTTATTACCTCTAAAGACTTCCTACAATCCAATGTTTCGGAAACTATTATTTCAGAAATAGAAGAAAATAAAAAAGTAGAACCAATAGAAGAGGTTGAAAACGCACTTGCTACAGAGGAAATTGAAACTGTTGTAAACGAGGATGCTCCCAACACAATAGAAGAGTCACATATACCTGACGAAGCTACAGAAGAAGTTGAAGTCGAAATTGAAGCTACAGAAACCAATGCACCTGAAATTATTGCCGCAGCGTCCACTGCCTCATTAATTATTTCTTCTGAAGATAAACCATTGCCACAAAATGAAGAAGATGCCGATAAAATTTTAGACCCAGCACTTTTTCAATCTAAAAATCCTGACAATACCGAAGAGGAAAATGCTTTGGATATAGGCAAACCGCTAACTTTCGATGCCAAAGAAAAATATTCTTTTTCTGAATGGTTAAGTCTAGCTTCAAAAAAACCATTAGAAAAATCTGAAGAAGTTGTAGCCCAAAATAACCCAGATGAAATTACCGAAGCGCAAGTAGAGGTAAAAGAAAGCAAAATTGAAAAGACTATACAAAAGGTAGAGAAACAAAAAGTTTCCCCAAAACCTATAAGAAAACCCAAGGTCAAAAGCGAAGCCATTAAAAAGAAATACGATCGTATAGACAAGTTCATAGCTTCAAACCCAAAAATTGTCCCTACCGAACAGAGTACGACCATAGATATTTCCAGCTCTTCTAAAATTGACCATAATGAGCTTATGACAGAGACTTTAGCAAGGGTTTACCTAGAACAAAAAAAGTATAAAAATGCAATTCAAGCTTACAAAATTTTAAGTTTGAAATATCCAGAAAAAAGTAGTTTCTTTGCAGACCGAATTAAGACGGTAGAAAAATTACGAAAAGATAATAAATAATTTAGAATGAGTACATTTTCAATTTTCCTAATACTTATCATTGTTGTTTGCTTATTGTTAGTATTAGTGATCATGGTACAGAACCCAAAAGGTGGCGGACTTTCTTCTTCTTTTGGTGGAGGAGGCAACCAAGTTGTTGGAGGAGTAAAAAAAACAGGTGACTTTTTAGATAAAAGTACATGGACTTTGGCAGGATTGCTAATAGTTTTAATCTTAGCTTCCAACGTTGCCCTTAAAGGTAACTTTGGTGATACGGATTCTAAATTATTACAAGGGGACGATATTGAGACCGTAGTGCCAGAAGCACTGCCAGAAACAGTTACACCACCTGTAACCAATGAGACTACACCGTCTGATAGTTTATAACATTACGACCACAAAATATTTTAAATGCCAGCTTGTCATAAGCTGGCATTTTTTGTTTACAATTTGTCAGTAAATAGGTAATGGCATAATTTCTGCCTTTAGTAAATCCACGAAACTAAAAATCAATTTTAAAAATTAATAATTATGGCTAAAGTTAACATCAAACCATTGGCAGACCGAGTTCTTATCGAGCCAATGGCAGCTGAAACTAAAACTGCATCCGGACTTTACATTCCTGATACCGCAAAAGAGAAACCACAGAAAGGTAAAGTTGTTGCCGTGGGTCCTGGTACAAAAGATGACAGTGTTACCGTTAAAGTTGGCGATACGGTTCTTTATGGAAAGTATGCCGGTACCGAACTGAAATTGGAAGGTACAGATTACTTGATGATGAGAGAAAGTGATATTCTTGCTATTATCTAAAACTAGCAATCGGCTATTGGCATTAAGCTATTGGCCGTTAAATTTTTATTTAAAAAATAATAATCTTCTTGACTTTTTGCCCTGTGCAAAGAGTCACTAATCAAAATAAAATTAAAATGGCAAAAGATATTAAGTTTGATATAGATGCAAGAGACGGCCTTAAAAGAGGTGTTGATGCATTGGCAAATGCTGTAAAGGTAACATTAGGACCAAAAGGTAGAAATGTTATTATCAGTAAATCATTCGGTGCTCCACAAGTAACTAAAGATGGTGTTACCGTAGCAAAAGAAATAGAATTAGAGAACCCGTTAGAAAACATGGGTGCACAAATGGTTAAAGAAGTTGCTTCTAAAACCAACGATCTTGCAGGTGACGGTACTACTACCGCTACCGTTCTTGCCCAAGCTATCGTAAAAGAAGGCTTAAAGAACGTTGCTGCCGGCGCCAACCCAATGGATCTTAAAAGAGGTATTGACAAAGCTGTAGAAGCTATTGTTGAAAATTTATCGAAGCAATCTAAAAAAGTTGGTGATTCTTCCGAGAAAATTAAGCAAGTTGCTTCTATCTCAGCTAATAACGACGAAACTATTGGTGACTTGATCGCTCAAGCTTTCGGTAAAGTCGGTAAAGAAGGTGTCATCACCGTTGAAGAAGCTAAAGGTACAGACACATACGTTGACGTTGTTGAAGGTATGCAGTTTGACAGAGGTTACCTTTCTCCATATTTTGTTACCGATTCTGAAAAGATGGTTTCTGATTTAGAAAGTCCTTATATCTTGTTATTTGACAAGAAAATCTCTTCAATGAAAGATTTACTTCCTGTATTAGAGCCAGTTGCGCAATCAGGTAAGCCCTTATTGATTATTGCCGAAGATGTTGATGGTGAAGCATTGGCTACATTGGTAGTAAACAAATTAAGAGGTTCTTTAAAAATTGCGGCTGTTAAGGCTCCAGGTTTTGGTGACCGTAGAAAAGCAATGTTAGAAGATATCGCAATCTTAACTGGTGGTACCGTTATTTCTGAGGAAAGAGGTTTCTCTTTGGATAACACTACTTTAGACATGTTAGGTACTTGTGAAAAAGTACAGATAGACAAAGACAATACAACTATTGTTAATGGTGGCGGTGTTGCAAAAGATATTAAAACAAGAGTTAACCAGATTAAATCTCAAATTGAGACTACGACATCTGACTACGATAAGGAAAAACTTCAAGAACGTTTGGCTAAATTGGCCGGTGGTGTTGCCGTACTTTACGTAGGTGCAGCTTCTGAAGTTGAAATGAAAGAGAAAAAAGATAGAGTTGACGATGCATTACACGCTACAAGAGCTGCGGTTGAAGAAGGAATCGTTGCAGGAGGTGGTGTTGCATTGGTAAGAGCAAAATCTGTTCTTTCTAAAGTATCTACTGATAATGAAGATGAGGCAACCGGTCTACAAATTGTAGCTCGTGCCATTGAAGCTCCTTTAAGAACAATAGTTTCCAACGCAGGTGGAGAAGGTTCTGTAGTTATCGCAAAAATACTTGAAGGTAAAGGCGACTACGGTTATGATGCCAAGTCTGAAAAGTATGTAGAAATGATGAAAGCTGGTATTATAGATCCTAAGAAAGTAACTAGGGTAGCATTAGAAAATGCTGCTTCTGTTGCAGGAATGATCTTAACTACTGAATGTGCTTTAACAGATATTAAAGAAGATGCTCCCGCAATGCCTCCTATGGGTGGCGGTGGCGGAATGCCAGGCATGATGTAGTGGCGAGCCGCCACAGGCAATTATTAGCTTGTTTGCGAACGTACATTAAATTTAAAGCTGCACTTGAAAATTTCAAGTGCAGCTTTTTTTATACTTATATCAATAAAAAAACCACCTTCCTTATTTACAGAAGGTGGTTTTATCGTCCAAACGGTATCGCCTTCTAAAGGCAAAAACTAGACTACTTCTTTCTAGGAGCAGCTTTTGGAGCGGCCTTTTTACCAGCTTTTGCCGGTGCAGGCTTTGCAGCTGGTTTCCCTGCTGATTTTGCTTGTGCCATTGGTATAGAATTTTAAAATAAATCTATAGCTAATGTATTTCAGATTTTGAACCGTGATTATTTTGTTGGCAAAAGATTAACTAAAACACGATCTTCTTCTTTTTTAGAATTACGCGCTGCACCAACATTTAATTAATTATCATGATGTTGGCCGTCATCAGAATTATCTTCCCTATATCTACAACAAGGGTGCACACTATTATAAGCTTCTTCTGTAGCTTTTAATTCTTTGGTATCATGACCTACGGCTACAATTGCTGTTTTTATTTTCATAGCATCGGTTTTACGTTCATCCATAATTACATCTAACTGATGTGTAGGTATACTCCAATTGGCATATTTCACGCCTTTTACATTTAATGCAGCTTCCTCTATGCGCTCTTTACACATGGCACATCTACCATTTACGTCAAAAGTCATTTTTTTGTTCTTGTCTTGAGCATAGGTCAATACTGCAATCAACATCATTGCCATTGATAAAATTGTTGTTTTCATAGGTATTATTGTATTTGTTATTTAGAAAATTTTAAATCGGAATCCGCCATAGAACATTCTACCCATTATTGGCGCATACACTATTGTTGTATCAAAATTGGGACCAAAAGGGTCATTTGCACCTAAAACCGGAGTATCTTGTTGTACGTTAGACAAATTTTCACCACCTATGTACACCTCAAATGTTTTAGAAAACACCTTTGTAATCTGTGCGTTCATATTATTATAAGGCGACGAATATTCCCCTAACCGATACTCTGGTTCATTTGTACCGGTATCGGGCAATCTCATATCTCCAAAAGAATGTAAGGTATAATCAAACTTCCACTGAGAACCATTTTCCTTAGCTTCTGTTTCATACCCCAAGTTAGCTAAAAATCGGTGTTGAGCCAGTAATGGTTTCTGTAGATTTCCGCTTTTATAATCTGTTGAAACATCGTAAAACTTATAAGATGTTCTTAAATTTAATCGCGATAGCAACTCATAATTAACCTCAACCTGAAAGCTCTTGGCACTACTATTTCCGTCTAAATTATAGAACGAAACTTCTTTAGGAGTCTCCCAGTCCACTACAATCTGGTTTTCAAAATCAGTAATGTAATAATCTAAGGATATATCACCTTTTCTATTCAAGAAATTAAACCCTTGTAAAAAACTGACTCCGTAATTCCATGCATCCTCCGGTTCTAGACCGTAAACACTACCACCCGAATCTGCGATATTGATGGTTCTGGCCGATGCAAACAACTGCTGATTCTCGGCAAAAATATTGGCAGCTCTTTTACCTCTACCAAACGAACCTCGTAAGCTTCCCTTTTCCCAAGGGGTATATCTAATATGGAATCTTGGTGTTACAAAAGTTCCCAATCTATTATGATTATCTACCCGTAAACCAGCGGTGAGACTCACTTTTTCCAGATTTTCATAGCTATATTCAAAAAAAGCACCAACGGAATTATCTACACGAGAATAATCTGTAGTTGTCACCATTTCATCATAACCATCATAAGCAAAGGTGATTCCGGTTTTAAATTTATTTCTGGTATCTCCAATAATGGAATTAAATATTAAGTTACTATAAAGGCTCTCGTGATTGATATCATAGGTTCTAAATCCGAAATAAGAGTCCTGCTTATGTAAGCTATAAGAAGTTTGAAACCCTAAACTTTGAAAGGGTAATTCTGGAAAAACATAGCCGAGTTTTAAAGAAGTATCAAAACGACGGGTGTTAATTTCGCTTCCCCACACTTCGGCTCCGCTCAGTGCAGGAACTTCGGCTCCGCTCAATGACCTATTACCTCCATCTACTCTATCCGTATCAGGATTAAAATCTACTTGCCCCACTTGTTTTTCATCATTTAAAAAACGAACATTAAAAAAGCTGACAAATCCTTTTTCCGCATCTTGATATTGCCAACGGTTCATAACATTAATCTGATCTGCTAAAGGTGCATCTAAAAACCCATCAGCATTACCATCTTCTTTTTGAGTACGCTTATTTCCATGTATATACAAACCTGTACTCCACTTTTCCGTTAACTTTCTATTGAAATGTGTATTCAACTCATAACGCCCGTTTTGGTTGGCATAACCATTTACAAAAACTGCATTATCGGTTAACGGCTTTACCAACTCGGTATTAATTTGACCTGAAATACTTTCGTAACCATTGACCACACTACCTGCACCTTTGGTAATCTGTATACTTTCTATCCAAGTACCAGGTGTAAATGTTAATCCGTATGCCTGTGATGCCCCACGTACCATAGGAATGTTTTCTTGGGTAATCAACAAATACGGACTCGTTAATCCTAACATTTGAATTTGCTTGGTTCCCGTTAATCCATCAGAAAGATTTACATCAATTGCCGGATTGGTTTCAAAACTTTCCGCCAGATTACAGCAAGCGGCTTTTAACAACTCATCACTGTTTACCGTAATCACGTTCTGCGGACTAAAATATGTTTTCTGTATAGCATCTCTTTGCTGCTGAACAACAACTTCATCTAATTCATTAGATGGCTTAAGACTAACACGTATTGTTTTTGGAGCATTTATAGTCAGTGTATCCGATTCAAAACCAACGTAACTAATGATCAATTTATTGAACTCTTTCAAATATGGAATGGAGAATTTACCATCGAAATCTGTTACCACCCCAGTTTGTGAATTTTGCCAATAGACATTAGCTCCCGAAAGGCTCAATGCATTAGATGCGTCAGAATCGAAAACAACACCTTCTACTTTTTCCTGAGAAAAACTAAAATAAGGCACCATGCTCAAAAGCAATACTACTATATATTTATTCATTTAATATTCAATTCAATTTGATTAATCAATTTTCACCGTTCGCAATCGCAATGCATTGGCAATTACCGAAACAGAACTAAAACTCATCGCTAAAGCCGCAATCATTGGAGAAAGCAATAATCCAAAAAACGGATATAGCACTCCCGCCGCAATTGGTATACCTACCGTATTATAAATTAAGGCGAAAAATAAATTCTGTTTTATATTCTTCATAACCGCATTACTAAGGTTATATGCCTTTACAATTCCATGTAAATCTCCTTTTACCAAAGTAATTGCAGCACTTTCAATGGCAACATCTGTTCCCGTACCCATGGCAATACCCACATCGCTTTTTGCCAAAGCAGGTGCATCATTAATACCGTCTCCTGCAACAGCTACCTTTCTTCCTTCAGATTGTAAACGCTCAACCTCAGCCAATTTATCCTGTGGTAATATACCTGCTTTAAAATCTGCCAGGCTTAATTGTTCCGCTACCGCTTTTGCCGTATCATGATTATCTCCGGTAAGCATTATCACCGCAATACCGGCTTTCTGCAACTCTTCAATAGCTTTTTTGCTCGTCTCCTTAATTTTATCTCCGATTGCAACAAAACCAACCGCCTTATCACCAATTGCCAAGTAAGAAACTGTTTTTCCAAGTTTTTGATGAGAAACTACATCTGCCTTTAAACTATCTAAAATGGATACTTGAGCCTCATTCATCATCTTCTCGTTACCCAAAACTATAAACTCACCATTTATCTTACCAGTGACGCCCATACCTGTAACCGAATTAAAATCTTCAACTTTTAAAACATTTACATTATTCGCCTTTCCATACTTTACAGTTGCATCTGCCAATGGGTGCTCACTTTGCTGATTTAATGAAACAATATATTGCAATACCTTTTCCTGATTAATCTCAGAAATACAACCCACCTTCTCTACGGATGGTTTTCCTTCCGTAATGGTACCAGTCTTATCTACAATTAGTGTGTCAATTTTATCCATTCGTTCTAAAGCTTCTGCATTCTTTATCAGCACGCCAGATTGTGCTCCTTTACCTACACCCACCATTACGGACATTGGAGTAGCCAAACCTAGGGCACATGGACATGCAATTATCAATACAGCAATAGCATTGACCAAAGCATATACATAAGCAGGTTCTGGACCAAAAATGACCCAAACAATAAAGGTGATTACAGAAATGAACACCACAGCAGGCACAAAATAACTAGAGATTTTATCTGCTAATTTTTGAATTGGCGCCTGGCTACGACTTGCCTTGTTCACCATGTCAATAATCTGGGATAGCAACGTATCTGAACCAACCTTCTCTGCTATCATCACAAAAGAACGCTTACCATTAATTGTCCCAGAACTTACATGATCACCCTCCACTTTCTGTACCGGAACAGGCTCGCCCGTTATCATAGATTCATCTACCGTACTTTCGCCTTCATGCACGCTTCCATCAACAGGTATTTTATCCCCAGGCTTTACCCTAAGCAAATCTCCTTTTACTATGTTATCTATTGCAATTGTCTCCTCTTTACCATCAACAATGCGAATTGCCTTATTTGGAGCTAGCTTAAGAAGTTCCTTTACCGCAGAATTAGTTTTACTATGCGCACGTGCCTCTAATAGCTGTCCGAACAAAACTAGAGTTAATATAACCGTAGCTGCCTCAAAATACACATGAACCGTACCTTGGTCTGTCTTAAACTGTGGAGGAAAAAAATCTGGGACCAAAATAGCAAATACACTAAACAACCAAGCCACACCTGCTCCAATCCCTATCAACGTAAACATATTCAAGTTCCATGTTTTTACAGAACGATAGGCTCTCTCAAAAAACATCCAAGTTGCATAAAACACAACAGGAATTGATAGTGCAAACTGCACCCAATTCCAGTTTCTTAAGCTCAAAATATTATGAAGCGGATTATTAGGAATCATCTCAGACATTGCTATAATGAATATGGGCAATGTAAAACCTACTGCTACTTTAAACTTTTTTAAAAGCTTATTATAACTTTTCTCTTCAGCAGAAACATCAGCTTGCTTTGGCACTAAATCCATACCACAAATAGGACAATCACCCGGTTCATCACGGACCACCTCAGGGTGCATTGGGCACGTATATTCCTGACCTCTACGACTACTAACACTCGCCTCTTCCACCAAATCCATACCACAAACCGGGCAATCGCCAGGCTCTGTATAGGTTTTATCTCCTTCGCAATGCATGGGGCAATAAAAAGTACCATTGCCATTTTCAACTTTCTTAGGATTCACTTCTTTGTGATGTTGCCCTCCTAATTCATGTATAGAATAATGACCGCCATCTTCTTTCATGGCATTTTGCAAAGTAGCCAAAGTCAATTCTGAATCCATTTCTAAAGTAGCTTCAGCTTTTTCTAAATCTACAGAAGCACTGGTTACACCAGCAATATTCGCCAATGTCTTTTCTACATGAGACCTACATCCATTACAGGTCATGCCAACTATAGTATATGTATGTTTCATACGATTTATTATAATTATTTTATAAATCTGAACACCTAATTAGATATCCTATTTGACCTTTTAATCCTTTGCTACAATCGGCTGTTTATCAAAAATATTAAGCTTGCTGTTTCTATAATTAATTACATACAGCATATCGTCTTTGATCATCATATCCGTTGGTTTTTCTATCTGGTCTTTTAACACCTGTAGTAACTCACCCATCATATCAAAAACCAAAACACGGTCGTTTTCAAAATCAGTTACAAACACTTCATCAGCCGAAACAAAAATCCCTGTTGCCGCATTCATCTTTTGATTTTGACCCATCATTTGAAGGAAACCGCCCTTTTTATCGAACACTTGTACTCGATTATTATAGGCATCTGCCACCCAAATCTTATCCGTGGTAATCTGTACATCTGTAGGATAATAAAACTCCCCTTCCGCTTTTCCTTCTTTACCAAAGGAAATCCAGCTTTTGCCATCAAAATAGAGAATTCGATTATTGTAGAAATCTGCAATTGCCCGTTCATTTTCATAAACAGAAACTCCCGCAGGTGCATCCAATGAATCTGAAACCTGCATTATAAACCTTCCTTTTTTATCAACCGTTTCAATAACATCTTTCCCATACTGAGGAATAAAAATTGTCTCCTTTATAGCATCAATATGCATTGGTCTGTCTAATGAGTCTACAGTTTCCGTGATTTTGCCTTCTTTATCAATTTTCACCAAACGGTTGTGGTCGCCATCTGAAAGCCAAATAGCACCATTTACCTGAGTTAACCCAATAGGATTCACGCCATCTAACTGAAGAGTTTTAGATAATACCCACTCTTTAGGAACAGTTGCTTTTTCTTTACAAGCAGATGCGAAGACTAAAACGATGAGTATACATATACTTTTTCTCATTATTTGTAGCTTAAACGTTCGTACTTACAACATGCTGGTAGATTTCCATAATCGTCGGTATGTGCTTGATGGTTTTTGGTATCATGACCTGCAACCGCTACTTCCTTTTCAATTTTTTCAAGAGAAGTTACTCCTGCATCAAAAGTTACTTTCATTATTTTGGTATCCTTGTCCCAAGAAACTTCGGACACACCCTCTACCGATCCCGCTGCTTTAGTAATTCTGGCTTCACACATGCCACAATTACCTGCTACCATAATATTTTTGCTTACGGATCCTTCTGACTTCTTAGTCATTTCAGCTGCTGAAGTTTCTTCAATCGTCCCATTTGCACGCTCAACTTTTGCTGTAATAGGTGTGTAACCCGCTTTTTCAACTTGCTTCTCTACATCAGCTAGTGTTAATGCTTTTTCCGCTGGATAAGAAAAACTAAAGTCTCCTGTTTCAATATCTATTTTCACATTCTTAATACCTTTAAACTCTTTGAATTTCTTCTCAAGTCCATATGCACAAAACGGACAGCCTAGACCATCTACCTGCACCATAAACTTATCCTTACCATCTTGTGCAACCGCACTAAAGACAACCATTAGCGTTAACAACGCCGATATAATTATTGATTTTTTCATTATTTTATGTTTTAAAAATTTATATTAAAATGAATATCTAGTACCTAAAAACAGGCTATAGTTTAATTTACGACCTGCTTCAATATCGTTTACCAAAGGCACCTGTACAGCCAAGTCGAACGTAACATTCTTTCTTGCATACTGTAACCCTTGTGCGTACAACAATTGATACCAATCACGCTCTACGAGCCAAGAGTTGGTATATTCAAAATACAGATTGATTTGTTTATTAGGATACTGTGGTTTTAACAATGGAAGACCAAAACCAATTTTATGGGTCAACGCATCCAAGCTACCATCGGGTACCCAATTATAGCCCAATTCGTTAGAAATACCATATTTCAGCGATTCGTAACCCGCAACAATGCCATAATACCCTGCATATTTGCCAGTACTTAAATCCATCACATCTAATTCCCTACCAGTAGGCAGTGTTTGTAAAGTTTTGGCTACCATTCTAAAGGTCTTGCCTGTACCATCTTTTCTAAAGAATTGATATTTACCCATTATTTTAATATCCGCTAAACTGCTACCTCTTGGTCCGTTTTCGATATCATAATTTATATAAGGTAAATGTATTGCCACCAAAGAATTAGAAGTTGGCAAATAATGTAGCATTAATGGAACATAGGTGAAATCACCTCTTTCCGTATGCCGTATCTCTGTTAAGGTTTTTGCAGTAAAGCTACCGCCACCCAACATAATGGGTTTATCGGCAGTAATAGGAGGACCTTGTGCCTCACAATATTGTATCCCTAATAGGATAATGGCTAAAAGCCAAGTAAAATTTTTCATTGAATGTTAGATTTGATTAAAAAGTGTGTGAACGCAAAAAAGCGACGTATAACACGTTTAAATCAAATCAAAAAAACTTGGTGCAGTATGTTCAAATCCTCTGCCAATATAGGCGGCGGATAAGAATCAAAAACAACTTCCTTATCCGTAGACTCTTGAAATAAGTTTAAATAAGAAGTTGTGAAGGAAATTAAGAATACTTGTTGAGAAAAATCGAATTTTGAAAAATCCTGAGCGAAATCATCTTGCCCCTGCACGGTAAAGACTTCATCATTACAACAATGCTTCTTAATAGATGGCACATCTTCCAATAAAGAGATACCCAGCTTCATTCCGCAATCTTCTGCTTGATCAAACAGTGCAACATCCATAACACGCCCCATACACAAATGCTTTTCTACTGTCCACGATATTGTGGACAATAACAATAGCACTGCCATGAAAACGGAAAATAGTTTATGTAGCAATTGTTTCACACTTCAAAATTACAAAATATTAATAGCAAAGTAGTTATACTAGATTTCTTTAACGAAATTTTTGCTAAAGAATTATCCTACAAAATAAACAATGTGCCAAATATACGATTCTAAGAAATTTTAAGTTAAAAGAGTTAACACATTAACAAACAGTAATCAATAAACACTAATCATCAAAATTAAAAATTATGAAAAAACAAGTTAAACAGATTTTCCTAATATGCACTATTGCCCTGTTCATAGGCAGTTGTAGCTCTGACGACGGGTCAATTTTTGATACCCCATTACCAGATGACACTACAGGAGATGATAGCGGTGATAACACCAATGAGCCAGAAGTGGCAACAATTGTTTTCAACGAAGCTGTTCCTTCCTCAAATATAACTACGGCATCTGCTAGTGGTGAAGCAGGTACCAACGTTACAGGTAGAGTTATTTTTACATCAGACGCTACAACACAACGTAGAATGTACATTACCCAAAACTATTTGGGACAAGGAGAAATGCCTTTTAGTTCTTTTGATTTGGTAAGTGATGATTTGGACAAAGCATTAAAGGCCGATGGCTCTATTGATTTGGATGGTGCTACAAAGAAAGAAATCGATTTTTCTTTTCCGTTACCGGTTCCGGATATTGAAAATGGAGAAATTGTTTACTCTTTTTGGACAACTACAGGAAAAGGTGACTTTAGAGATAGCTCAAAAAGATTGGCTTTAGGTGTTGGTCAAATTACGGTAACAGTTGGTAATGGTACCAACCCTACCGCTGCCGTAAGGGAATTTACAGATGTTAAACTTTTTGCCCCGGCACAAGATGGATCAACGGAATCTTTCTTTTCTTTATTGAACGAAACCGTTTATAGAATTGATGTAGGTCCTGAATTTAGAGCTTTCTGGGATTTTGGATATTACTATGGTGCTTCTGGCCCTTCTGCCGGCGACAATGCTTCTTTTGCCTCAACAGAGCAATATGACGCTTCTTTTGGTTTTGACGTTGAAGGACTTAAGCCTGGTGCAGACGAAGAAAATGCCGCTACGGAAACGTTGAACCAAATGTTCTTTGCTACTTCTGCAACAATTGACGTTGCTGCATTTGATGCAATAGCCCTAAATAGTGAACTAAATTTTATAGCTAGTTCTAGCGCTCAAAAAATTACAAACCTAAGTGTAGGTGACGTAATAGAGTTCGTAGACAACTATGGCAAAAAAGGCCTTATTAAAATTACCGCTATAGAAGCTGGTTTCAACAATAACGATTTTATTGAATTCGATGTTAAGATTCAACCATAATCTAAATTCATATTTCGTATATAAAAAAGAGGATGTTGAAAAACATCCTCTTTTTTTTGTTTTAGCGTATACGGTTACATTGCAACAATATGTATTTTTGTGAAAAAAATTATGTTCGATACGCTAAGACCTCAAGTAAGTTCCATTGTTGATTCTAACAAAACACCGGATGCCAAAATGCAGGATATATGTGAGCTTTTAAAAGCCAACGTACCACATTATGACTGGGTAGGATTTTATTTTAAGAACGGTGACAAGCGAGAACTTAAATTAGGTCCTTATGCAGGTACACCTACAGATCACACCATAATTCCTTTTGGAAAAGGAATTTGCGGTCAAGTAGCCGAAAGCAATGAAAATTTTGTGGTACCTGACGTTCAAGCACAAGACAACTATATAGCTTGTAGTATAACCGTTAAATCAGAAATAGTAATTCCCTTATTTGTAAATGGTGAAAATATTGGTCAAATAGATATAGATTCTAACACTCCAGATCCTTTTACCAAGGCAGATGAGACCTTTTTGGAATTTGTAAATTTTGAAGTAGCCAAAATTCTTTAAAACTTTAGGCTTTTTGTTGATAAACTAGCTCATTTTATAACTGCAAAAAAATTACTTTTGCTTGCTTATTAAAAACATTTAAGCATCATAAAATGAGCAGTGTAAAAAAAGCATCTTCAGCCTTAATTTCAGTTTTTCATAAAGACGGATTAGAGCCCATAGTAAGAAAATTTCAAGAATTAGGAATCACAATTTACTCTACCGGAGGAACCGAAAAATTCATAACTGATTTAGGAATTGAGGTTGTTCCCGTAGAAGATGTAACAAGCTACCCTTCTATTTTAGGAGGAAGAGTAAAAACTTTACACCCAAAAGTATTTGGCGGTATTTTAAACAGACAGGACAACGAAAGCGATGTTGCCCAATTGGCCGAATTTGAAATTCCACAAATAGATATTGTTATTGTTGACCTATATCCGTTCGAAAAAACCGTTGCAAGCGGTGCTTCTGAACAAGATATCATTGAAAAAATAGATATAGGTGGTATTTCGCTTATACGTGCCGCAGCCAAGAACTTTAAAGATGTTACTTGCGTTTCCTCAATGGAAGATTATGCTGATTTTCTTGAAGTGATTTCTGCTGACAACGGAAATATTAGCCTTGAAGACAGAAAGCGTTTTGCTGCAAAATCCTTTAACGTTTCTTCTCATTATGATACTGCCATATTCAACTACTTTAACCAAAACCATGATATCGCTGCATTAAAAGTTAGCGAAACTAACGGTAAGGTTTTACGTTACGGAGAAAACCCTCACCAAAAAGGATTTTTCTTCGGTGATTTTGATGCAATGTTCTCTAAGCTTCACGGTAAAGAACTATCATACAATAATCTATTAGATGTTGATGCCGCCGTTAATTTGATGCTGGAATTTAAAAATGATGCTCCTACTTTTGCTATTCTAAAACATAATAATGCTTGCGGACTAGCACAAAGAGAAACTTTACACCAAGCCTATGTAGACGCTTTGGCCGGTGATCCTGTTTCAGCTTTTGGCGGAGTTCTAATTAGCAATAAAGAAATTGACAAGGCTACCGCAGAAGAAATTCATAAATTGTTCTGTGAGGTAGTTATAGCTCCTAGCTATAATGCCGAAGCATTGGAAATTTTAAAAGGAAAGAAAAACAGAATCATCTTGATCCAAAATGAAGTTGACATGCCAGAAATGCAAGTAAGAACTTGTTTAAACGGCATGCTTCTTCAAGAAAAAGATCATAAAACAGATGCTATTGCAGACCTTACGAATGCAACTACCACTAAACCTACAGATCAAGAATTAGAGGATTTAATTTTTGCATCAAAACTTTGTAAGCATACAAAATCCAATACCATTGTTTTAGCCAAAAACAAACAACTTTGCGCAAGTGGTACCGGTCAAACCAGTAGAGTGGATGCCTTGAACCAAGCCATACACAAAGCAGAGTCTTTTAATTTTGACCTTAATGGTGCGGTTATGGCAAGTGATGCTTTCTTCCCGTTCCCTGACTGTGTTGAAATTGCCGATAAAGCAGGAATCACCAGTGTAATACAACCAGGCGGATCCATAAAAGACCAATTAAGCATAGATTATTGCAACGAACACAAAATTTCAATGGTGATGACGGGCACACGTCATTTCAAGCATTAATTTCATTACTTTTGTCGATGAAATACACCCTTTTATCTAAAATTTAAATATCACATATGGGATTTTTTGATTTCTTGACCGAGGAAATAGCTATAGATTTAGGTACAGCTAACACTCTTATCATTCATAATGACAAGGTAGTTGTCGATAGCCCTTCCATCGTTGCCAGAGATAGAATTAGTGGAAAAATCATTGCAGTTGGTAAAGAAGCCAATATGATGCAAGGTAAAACCCATGAGAACATAAAAACGATTAGACCATTGAAAGATGGTGTAATTGCAGATTTTGATGCATCTGAAAAGATGTTGATGATGTTCATCAAGAATATTCCTGCATTAAAGAAAAAATGGTTTCCACCTGCATTACGTTTGGTCATCTGTATACCTTCTGGCATTACGGAAGTTGAAATGCGTGCGGTAAAAGAGTCCGCAGAACGTGTAAACGGTAAAGAAGTATACCTTATTCATGAGCCTATGGCCGCAGCTATTGGTATTGGCTTGGATATTATGCAACCAAAAGGAAACATGATCGTTGATATAGGAGGTGGTACTACTGAAATTGCGGTTATTGCCTTGGGTGGTATTGTTTGTGATAAATCGGTAAAAATTGCGGGTGATGTATTTACTAATGACATCATTTATTATATGCGTACACAACATAATTTATATGTTGGCGAAAGTACAGCAGAGGCAATTAAAATTGAAATTGGTTCCGCAACAGAAGATTTACAATCTCCACCAGATGAAAAATCTGTACAAGGGCGTGATCTGTTAACAGGAAAACCAAAACAAGTTCAAATATCTTACAGAGAAATAGCAAAGGCTTTAGATAAATCTATTCTGCGAGTTGAAGACGCGGTTATGGAAACGTTATCTCAAACTCCCCCAGAATTAGCTGCAGATATTTACAATACAGGTATCTACCTTGCAGGTGGTGGTTCTATGTTACGTGGCCTGGACAGAAGGTTATCTCAAAAAACCGATTTACCGGTTTACATAGCAGAAGATCCATTGCGTGCCGTAGTACGTGGTACAGGTATTGCACTTAAGAATTTAGAACGATACAAGAGCATTTTAATTAAGTAAGAAGCTTGTTGAAAAAAACAACTTCTTACTTAATACTGATAACCTTGAAAAAAAAAATCAAGTGCCATTAATTAATGATTATCGGTAGAATTAATAGACCAAGGTCCCAATCAATTTACGTGCAGGCCGTTTAGTCAAAAATTCTATTATCGAGTAAAAATATAGGGGTGAATGCAACAGATCATAAATTTTCTAATTAGGTATAAGATATTCTTACTTTACCTTTTTCTGTTATTGATTTCTTGCATATTTACGTTTCAATCGCACTCGTACCACCAATCTAAATTCCTCAATTCCTCTAACTATATTACGGGGAGCATCTACACTTTTTCAGATAATATTACTTCCTATTTTGGATTAAGAGAAGAAAACGAAAAGCTTGTTGAAGAAAACAAAAGGCTTAGAGACAAGTTATTTAACAATCTGGTTCTTTCCCCTTCACTTATAGATTCTACCTCTGTAAATTACGAAATTATCAGGGGACGTGTTATCAACAATAGCTATGCAGACCAACGTAACTATATTACTATCAACAAAGGAGAAAGTGACAGCATTGTGCAAGACATGGGCGTTATTACCGACAAGGGTATTCTTGGTATCGTAGAAAATACCTCAGACAACTTTTCTACCGTACAAAGTATCTTAAGCGATAAATCTAACATCAATGCAAAAATTAAAAACTCCAATCATTTTGGTTCCTTAGTTTGGGAGAATACCACAGATTACAATGTTGTACAATTAATTGACATACCAAGGTTGGTTCCCCTTACTATTGGTGACACTATTGTTACCGGTGCAATGAGTAGTATATTTCCAGAAAATATTCCTATTGGTACCATTAAGAAGTTTGATCTGGACAACTCTAAAAGTTTCTATTTTATTGACGTAGAACTCTTTAACGATATGACCAACATTGGCACTATTTATATTATTAAAAATTTAAACCGAAAAGAAGTTTTAGAATTAGAAGCAGAAACAGAAGCCAATGATTAACAATACTTCATTTTTACTGGTGCTCAGATTTATTTTATTGGTATTACTACAGGTGTTGGTATTCAATAAACTAAATTTCTTTGGTTACATAAATCCGCTTGTATATATTCTTTACCTGTATTGGTATCCTATCAAACAAAATAGAACTACCTTTATAATTCTATGCTTTTTCTTAGGTCTTTGCGTAGATATTTTTTCTGATACCTTAGCAATCAATGCGGCCGCTACCGTTACCATAGCTTATTTACGACCAACCATTATGCGCTTTGTTTTTGGTGTCAATTATGAATTTCAAAGTTTTAAGTTAAACAACAGTACCAAGGCACAACAATTCACATTTTTAGCGTTATTGATTATAATACATCATTTGGTATACTTTACGTTAGAAATTTTCAGTTTTTCCAATAGCCTGTTAATTTTACAAAAAACGATTATCGTTGGTATTGCCACCTTGATTTTAGGAATGTTGTTCAGTACGTTATTCAGTAGCAAAAAAGAATGAGAAAAATTCTTTTATCATTAATTATAGTCGTTATCGCAATTACCTTTTTGGGAAGGCTATCCTATTTGCAAATTTTTAGTTTTTCTGCAGAGCAAGTTTTAGAAGATCCAGCGATCAAAGCAATTTATGACTATCCTGAGAGAGGTTATATCTATGATAGAAACGGTCATCTTTTAGTAGGTAACGATCCTGCATATGACGTCATGGTAATTCCACGGGAAGTAAAACCACTAGATACCTTGGAATTTTGTGGACTTCTAGGAATAGACAAAGAAAAATTTATTGAGAAATTAAGAAAAGCTAGAGTATATTCCCCTCGCCTTCCGTCGGTATTGGTACCCCAACTTTCTAAACAAGATTATGCCAAACTACAGGAGAAAATGCGCAAGTATAAAGGTTTCTACATTCAAAAAAGATCTTTGCGTTATTATGACACACCTAGTGCGGCAAATGTTCTAGGGTACATTAGTGAAGTTAACGAAGGTGATTTGGCGGTCAATAAGTATTACGTTCAAGGTGAACTGAAAGGCAGAACCGGCGTAGAAAGATATTATGAAGATTTATTACGAGGAAGAAAGGGTGTTCAGTATATACAAAAAGATAGATTCAACAGAGACATTGGCCCCTATAAAAACGGTGCGTTAGACACATTACCTGAACAGGGAAAACAGATTAGTATCACCATTGACAAAACGCTACAAGAGTATGGTGAATTATTAATGAACGGCAAGCGGGGCGGTATTGTAGCCATAGAGCCTGCTACAGGAGAAATCCTTTCTATGATATCAGGACCAACCTATGACCCTGCATTATTGGTAGGCAGGGAACGTTCTAAAAACTACACCAAACTTTATAATGACACTATAGCAAACCCAACTTGGGATCGCAGTATTCATGCGCAACAACCACCTGGATCGCCGTTTAAGACCTTGAATGCCCTGATTGCTTTGCAAGAAGGTGTGCTTGATGAAAATACGACCATACAGTGTTATCATGGCTTCTATGTAGGCAAGAAAAAGAGAGGCTGTCACTGTGGAGGCGGTTTACGAAATCTAAACAAAGGTATATCACAATCTTGCAACGCATACTTTGCAGGCGCCTTCAGAAAAATTTACGAGAAATTTGAAACCACTGACGAAGGTATGGATGTTTGGGAAAAACATATGCGTAGTTTTGGACTTGGAGATTATTTAGGATACGATTTACCTTTTGGACAAAAAGGCCGTATTCCAAGCAAAGAATATTATGACAAATGGTACGGTGACAACAGATGGAGTTCTTCTTATATCATATCAAATTCTATTGGGCAAGGTGAAATATTGGCCACTCCGGTACAGCTAGCGAACATGACAGCTGCCATAGCCAACAGGGGACACTATTTTACACCGCACATTTTAAAGAAAATTGAAGGTAAGGATATTACAGAACCAAAATTTACAGAAGCAAAACACACCACAATAGACCCAAAACATTTTGAGCCTGTAGTTCAAGGTATGGCAGATGTCTATGTAAGCGGTACTGCAAGATGGTTGCAAATACCAGGAATAGAAGTTGCAGGAAAAACCGGTACGGCCGAGAATTTTACCAAAATAGATGGTGTGCGTACACAATTGACGGACCATTCCGTTTTTGTGGCATTTGCACCAGTAGACGACCCTAAAATTGCCATAGCGGTGTATATTGAAAATGGATACTTTGGATCTAGGTACGCCGGACACATAGCTACACTTATGATCGAAAAATATCTGAAAGGTGAAATTACCTTGAAGACTCTTGAAAAAAGAATGCTTGAAAAAACTTTAGAAGCAGAATATGCGAAACCCTACAGTGGGGAAGAGTTTAAAATTAACGAGCGTGTCTGGTAGAAGCATCTTAAAAAGAATTGATTGGCTAAGTGTATTTATCTATTTTGCACTTGTTTTTATCGGCTGGATAAATATCTACTCTAGCACATTCATTGACGAACAAAGTTCAATTTTCGATATTGGCACACGTTATGGAAAACAGCTGTTTTTTATAGGAGTAAGTTTAGTTTCCATTGTTATCATCCTTGCTCTTGAGGTCAATTTTTATGAACGTTTTTCTAGCATCTTTTACCTACTTTCAATGGTTTCGCTGTTAGGCTTATTTGTTTTTGGTAAAACTATTGCCGGAGCAACTTCATGGTACGATCTGGGATTTTTTAACCTACAGCCTTCTGAGCTCGCAAAAGTAGCAACTGCCCTTGCACTCGCCAAATACCTTAGCGATATACAGACAGATATTAAGCGTAGAAAAGATCAATTCTATGCACTGTTAATAATACTTGTACCGGCCATTTTAATTATACCTCAACCAGACCCTGGTAGCGCCCTAGTATTTTTCGCCATGATCTTTGTAATTTTTAGGGAAGGACTTCCCTTATATTACCTGGTCATTTTACTAAGTCTAATTCTCATTTTTGTAATCACCCTAATGTTCGGTACGGTTTGGCTTATCATCGGTTTAGCACTAATGATTATACTATTGTTTACCCTAAAACGTAAATCATTGAAAATTCCGGTAATTCCCCTTAGCTTGATCAGCGCCGCAATTATTCTATTTTCACTTTCGGTAAATTTTGTTTTCAACAATGTGTTTGAACAACGCCACAGAGATCGTTTTGGTTTATGGCTACGATTGGAAAAGGATCCAAAAAAATTAGAACAAATCAGGAAATCAATCGGTTACAATACCTACCAATCTGAAAAAGCGATAGAATCGGGCGGATTTTTTGGCAAAGGTTTTCTTGAAGGCACACGTACCAAAGGAGATTTCGTACCTGAGCAAGATACCGACTACATTTTTAGTACCGTTGGAGAAGAATGGGGATTTATAGGTACCGCAACCGTTATTATTCTATTCACCGTTCTGTTTCTAAGACTAATATCCTTAGCCGAACGACAGAAGAATGCATTTGCAAGAATGTATGGCTACGGGGTCATCTCTATTCTACTTATTCACTACTTCATCAATATAGGTATGGTAATAGGAATACTACCTACCATTGGTATTCCACTACCTTTCTTTAGCTATGGTGGATCCGGACTCCTATTCTTTACTATTCTACTTTTTATTTTCTTGAGACTGGACACCAATAGGCTGAAAGAGAGTTTCTAAAACTTCCACCCGGTCGTATTTTTACTGCTTTCAAAACCATTTTGTTGCTTTTCAGGCAGTTCCGCAAAAAAGTCTATTCCGGTTTCTTGTTCTATTTCATCGACCGATACTACGAAATTGCGCAATGATGTAAATTGGGGCTTATTCGGTATCAAAAAAGACAACGTATATACCTTGTCTCCCTTTTTACGTGCAATAATCTTGTAAAAAGCATCTGGCACATCAACATCTTCCTGTCCTATTTCTTCTAAGCCACTTTCTAACACTCCGCCCGTAAATACATACAAAGTTCCATATTGCTTTGCCCAGCGTCTTGTCTGCTGTTCCAAATCGTTCCAGATACCTGAATTGAACTCCCTATCTTGCGGACTTATGTTACTTGTATAAAATGTCTCGTTGTATGCCTGTAGAGAAAATCTGCGATCACCGGCAGGCACCAAATGCCCTCGATCATAACCAGATCCCTTGTAATTTCGCCAATCGGCAGATTTAGTAGAAACGAACGGATCTTCTATAAAATACGGCCGTTTTCTATCATCATAGGTCAAATGATTTTTACTCAAAATATATGCTACCCACTCAGCTTGCTCATATGGTTCATTATAAGACAATGAAAAATGTTCATGATTTACTATTTCACCTGTCGTAGAAGACGGCAATAATTCTTTTGGAAAGTCATTAATAGTAGCGCCATCGTTACTTTTAGAATAAGTAGCCGGGGTATAAAAATTTTCGAACAGCCAAAAACCAATAATACAGATTAAAATTAAAATACTGTAAAGAGATCCATTTTTTTTGCGGTATGCCATAAGCCAAAATTACCTAATTTTGTAAGATATAAGGTAAATTACCGACCAATAAACCTAGTGAACAAAGTCTAAACGAAAGGAAAATTATGATGCTAACTTGGAAAGATGTAATTCATTTTTCAGTGAACGGTAACCCTGAACCTGACAGAAGAGTTGAAAAAACAGAACAGGAGTGGAAAGAGATCTTGACTCCAGAACAGTTTAGAGTTACTAGAAAAAAAGGTACTGAAGCGCCGCATTCCGGTGCCCTATGTACTGCGCACGATGCTGGAAAGTATGAATGTATTTGTTGTGGTACGCCATTATTCGATTCTACCATAAAATTTGAATCCGGTACCGGCTGGCCAAGTTTTACACAACCTATTAAGGAGAACGCCATTAAATACCATAAAGACACTTCTTTTGGAATGGTACGTGTAGAAGTACTTTGTAATACCTGTGATGCGCATTTGGGACATATTTTCCCTGACGGACCAGAACCCAGCGGATTGCGGTACTGCATTAATTCTGAATCAATGCAATTAGAAAAGGAGGAAGCCAATGGATAGTAACAAATTAGAAGTCGCTACTGTAGGCGGCGGTTGTTTTTGGTGTACCGAAGCGGTATTTCAAGAAGTAAAGGGCATACATAGCGTTGTATCCGGATATACGGGAGGGACAGCTCCCGGCAGACCCACATACAGGGAAATTTGTTCCGGATTAACAGGGCATGCAGAGGTAGTTCAGGTAACTTTTGACCCAACGATTATTTCTTATGAAGATATCTTGATTATTTTTATGACAACGCATGACCCCACTACCTTAAATAGACAAGGTGCCGATACCGGAACCCAATATCGTTCCGTTATCTATTACCACAACCATGAACAAAAGAAGATAGCACAGGTGGTCTTAAGCGAAATGAAAGCCGTTTACGAAGATCCTATTGTTACCGAATTAACTCCTTTAGGTATTTTTTACGATGCCGAAGAGTATCATCAAGATTATTATAAGAACAATTCTGAGCAAGGATATTGTCAAGTAGTTATAAATCCTAAGTTGGCAAAACTTAGAAAGCTACATGCAGAAAAGCTTTCATGATAAAGTAATTTCCGCTTATCTTTAGAGGTATTCGGTTCATCTACAGCAATATACTATTCACCTATGAAATGAAATATTTTTTCATAGGTGAACTTATTTTTGGGACATAATAACATTAAAACCTACTTATTATGAATTCTCAAAAAACATTTTATTACATAGCTTTAGGTCTTTTCGCAACCGCAGTTATTGGATCGATCGTTAATTCAATTATCAACTATGACCTAATAGTAGAAACATTTATTAAACTAGGTTACCCGGTTTACCTTATACATGTGCTGGGGGTATTTCAATCCATTGGTCTTATCTTGATCGTATTCAATAAATCTCATTGGGCTTTGGAATGGGTCTATGCAGGTTTTTTCATGAATTACTTTTTAGGCGCAATGGCACATTTAGCCGTTAAAGATGGTAACGGGGCATCAGCAGTTGTTTGCATTGTACTGTTATTTGTAACTTATATTCAAAGTAAAAAAATACGCGATTCCAATAGCGAGTTAGCTGAATTCGGCAAACCGAAACATGCCAAGTTCATTTAAAACAAGAACAAAAAAAAGCCGCTACATCTTAAAATGTAGCGGCTTTTTCATTATCAAATTTCTTTTAATTCTTTACACTTGCCAATTTAGCTTGTTTGATATTATTCATTTTTAAATCTTCCAAAACATTTACTGCTTCTTCAACATAAACATCTTTAGCTAAATTCTTATGCCATCTGTTACGCTTTTCTCGCAATATAGAATCTTTAGTAAACAATTGCTCTTCATAACCTAAAGATTTAAACGTAAGTTTAGAATCATAATCAGTTAAAGTCTTAAAGTAGTTAGACTGTTCTTTATCTTTATTCTTTTCTTCTTTATATGTCTCAAAATTTAAAGAGATTTCAGTTTCATCTTGCTCTGCCTTCAACCATTTGGCATTTTCTTCTATCAACTTAATTTGTTGACTGGCCGCCATTCTCTTTTTACTATTGGCAACAGTTTTCTCATAATTGATATAACCATCCCAAGGCTTGTAATCTGCCGGAGTAATCTTATCCCAACCTAAAGGATTGGATTGGTCTCTTTCTCCTAAATCAATATAGCTATATCTATCTGGCACAACTATATCGCTCTTTACACCTTCTAATTGAGTTGATCCACCATTGATTCTATAGAACTTTTGAGTAGTAATCTTAATAGCTCCTAAATCTCCATGATCATTACTACGCAACATATTGTTCAACGGAATAACGTTTTGTACCGTTCCTTTACCAAATGTTTGCTTGCTACCTATAACTATAGCTCTTTTATAATCCTGCATTGCTGCCGCTAAAATTTCTGAAGCAGAAGCAGACAACTCGTTTACAAGTATTACCAAAGGTCCATCCCACTGAATTCTTTCATCCTTGTCATCATAAACATCCTTGCCCTTATCTTTAGATTGTACCTGTACGATAGGACCATCCTTAATGAACAAACCTGCCATTTCAACAACCGTTTTTAAAGACCCACCTCCATTATCACGTAAATCAAGAATAAGACCTTCCATGCCTTCTTCTTTTAGGCGCTCAACTTCCTTAGCAACATCCGTTGCTGCATTTCTTTCACTGTAATCGTTGAAATCCACATAAAATTTAGGAAGATTAATAATACCGAATTTCTCTTCTCCCTTAATAATATTAGCTGATTTTGCATATGACTCCTCTAATTCTACAACATCTCTTGTTAAAGAAACTACATCTAAAGAACCATCTACTTTTCTCACGGTCAAATCTACAACGGTTCCTTGAGCTCCTTTTATCAATTTAATGGCATCATCTAAACGCATACCAACAATATTGATCGGCTCTTCACCGTTTTGACCTACTTTAATAATTTCGTCACCAACTTCTAAACGTTGATCTCTCCAAACCGGTCCACCGGATATTATTTCTACAATTTTTGCACCTTCGGATTTTTTCTGAAGTCTTGCCCCAATTCCTTCGAATTTACCAGACATACTAGTGTCAAACTTTTCCTTTTCTTCCGGGGCAAAGTAGAAAGTATGTGGATCAAACTCATCTACAATAGTATTGATATATTGTACAAACCAATCTTTGCGCTCTAAATCACCAACAAAATCAAAAAACTCATCTAATGTAGTTTCCGTAGATTTTCTAGATTGTTCTTCTGCATCTTTTGGTGTTTTTATTTGGTCCTTTTCGTTATCGACCGCTTCTTTACCAATTTTAGAAATCTTGGAATCATACGTACCTAAAGTTGCATACTTCAACTGCTTTCTCCAACGTTCTTTTAACTCTTTACGGTTTGCCGCAAACGGCTCTTCATCATACTTAATACTAATACTTTCGTTCTCAGAGTAATCAAAAGGAGTTTCCAAAACTTCTTTATAAATTACTTTGGCATCGTCCATACGTTGCATCAATCTTTCATAAACTATATTGAAGAAAGTGATATCCGTATTTTTAATTTCATCGTCTATCTGATACTTGTACTTTTCAAACTCGGCGATATCCGATGCTATGAAATATCTTTTCGTTGGATCTATAACATCAATAAAATCTTCAAATACATGTACAGAAAAATCATCATTGAGCGCTTTTGGCTCATAATGCCCTTTTTCAAGAACATAGGTTATCAAATCTAACAACAACTTATCCTTGTCGTCATTTTCAAAAGTCTTATTTGTAAAACTGCACGATGCTACAGCTGCCAGCATCAACAATAGTACGTAGGCTAAATTTCTTTTCATAAAATTATCTTTTACTTTCCTTTTCAATTTCTCCGAATTTGAGGGTTAAAAGCAGCTGTAAAAGCTACTTAAACCTCTAAGGTAAAGAAAAAACCATGCCAATAAAATCTGCTTTGAACTAATTTTTTGTTAAACGGCATTTCGGACATATCATATTTAAAAACGTATTTTTACTACAGAAAGTATACGCTATGGAAAAACCATTGATTTTAGTTACAAATGACGACGGTATTACGGCACCTGGCCTACGCATGCTGGTTTCTATTATGAAAAAAATTGGTGATGTTGTGGTGGTAGCGCCAGATAGTCCGCAATCTGGAATGGGGCATGCCATTACCCTAGATACCGCCCTATTTTCAAAAAAAATGAAAATTGACCTTGACAATGAGAATATTGACGAGTATAGTTGTAGCGGCACACCTGCAGACTGTGTAAAATTAGCCCTTCAGGAGATACTGCCCAAAAGACCAAACATTTGTGTTAGCGGCATTAATCATGGTTCTAACTCATCTATCAATGTAATTTATTCAGGTACCATGAGTGCTGCTGTCGAAGCTGGTATAGAAGGAATTCCCGCTATTGGTTTTTCCTTATGTGACTATAGTTGGAACGCTGATTTTTCTCAAGCCCAAGATTTTATTCATGATATTGTAATTCAAGCTTTAGAGAATGGAATCCCTAAAGGTACCGTTCTAAATGTCAATATTCCCAAGCTAAAAAAAGAAGAGCTTAACGGTATAAAAATCTGTAGACAGGCGAAAGCTAACTGGAAAGAGAAATTTGACAAGCGCACCAACCCTATGGGCAAAGACTACTATTGGTTGACCGGTGAGTTTGAATTATTGGACAAAGGCGAAGATACCGATGAATGGGCACTTGCCAATGGTTATATTTCTGTAGTACCAACACAATTTGATCTGACCGCCCACCACGTTATTCAGGAATTGAATACCTGGAATTTTTAGAATTATACAAAACATATTTTATTATATCTCCCTCAAATATTTTAAATGAATACCAAAAAAGAAATTTTAATAGGTTTTATTGTAGGCATTATCGCAAATACCATTGGCACATTATTATACATTTTAATATTCTCGGATTTAGGTATTATAGAAACTTTTGAAGCCGCCGTTAGACAAGAACACGTAGGCAGTCTTTTGGCTTTGGGCGCCATTCTTAACCTTGTGGCCTTTTTCGCATTTCTAAGAATTAAAAGGGACAATAGGGCCAAAGGGGTTTTGATCGCAACCATTTTAACCGCATTCGTGATTCTTTACTACAAAGTATTTTAAAATGAAGTATTACATTATTGCAGGCGAAGCTTCTGGTGATCTTCATGGCTCTAACTTGATTAAGGCCCTGAAGAAACAAGATGAGAATGCCGACATTAGATGTTGGGGAGGCGATTTAATGCAGCAAGCCGGAGGAACCCTTGCCAAGCATTATAAAGAATTGGCTTTTATGGGGTTTATTGAGGTGATTCTAAACCTAAATGCCATTTTTAAAAACATTAAATTTTGTAAGCAAGATATAGCGGCATTCAATCCTGATGCTATAATTTTCATTGATTATTCGGGCTTTAATTTGCGCATTGCAAAGTGGGCAAAAGAAAATAACTTTTTAACCAACTATTATATTTCTCCACAAATTTGGGCATCTAGGGAAGGTAGAATTGATAAGATAAAAGCAACGGTTGATCATATGTACGTGATACTGCCTTTTGAGAAAGAATTTTACGAAAAGAAGCACAATTACCCAGTCAACTTTGTAGGTCATCCATTACTAGATGCTATTAATAATAGACCAGAATTAAACGAAAGCAACTTCAGAGCCGAAAACAGTATTGCCCCTACAAAACCGATTATAGCCTTATTACCTGGCAGCCGTAAACAAGAGGTTCAAAAAATGTTATCGCTTATGCTTTCTTTGACAAACGACTTTTCTGAGCATGAATTTGTTATTGCGGGAGCACCAAGTTTGGACAAGGATTTTTATGCTGAATTTCTCACAGACCCCAATGTAAAGTTCGTCCAGAACAAGACTTACGACTTACTTTCCATTGCCAGTGCCGCCCTTGTTACCAGTGGAACGGCAACCTTGGAAACGGCCTTGTTTAAAGTACCACAAGTAGTTTGTTACAAAGCAAATTGGATTTCTTACCAAATTGCCAAACGTATCATCACCCTAGAATACATTTCATTGGTAAACCTAATCATGCAAAAGGAAGTTGTCAAAGAGCTTATTCAAGATGATTTTACAAAGCAAAATTTAAAAAAGGAATTGAACTTGATTTTAGATGGCGCGGCAAGAACAAAGCAATTGGCTTCTTATGATGAGCTTATTACAAAGTTGGGCGGGCCAGGTGCTAGTGCAGAAGCTGCCTCTTTAATTATTGCAAATGCCAAAATCCCATAGGTTTATTCATTTTAAAAAATAATTTTATAATTTTAGAGTTACACGTATTACAGGGTACAATTTACTTTATGCGCATACTACCATTTCTTCTTGCTATTTGTTTTTTAACCAGTTGTGGAGTCAAAAAAACAAGCACTTCTGACAAAGAGCGCAAAATATCTGTTGCGGCAGCCAATAATGCTCGCATAGGCAATACCACAATACCGGCAAGAACGGAAGATCACAGCGCATTACCGCCAACCATACGCACAAAAGCAGATGCAATAATCAATACCGCACTTTCATTTTCTGGCACGCGCTACAAATTTGGCGGCACTACAAAAAAAGGAATGGACTGCTCCGGTCTGCTTTATGTTTCTTTTGGTGAACACGATATACAATTACCAAGAACTTCTATACATATGGCAGAAGAGGGCCGTAGGGTAACCGTAAAAAATGTAGAAAAGGGTGACTTACTTTTTTTTAAAACTACCCGAGGATCCAAACGCATAAACCATGTAGGAATGGTTGTGGGTACGGACAACGATGAAATTACATTTATTCACGCATCTACATCTCGTGGTGTTACCGTTTCTTCTTTAAGAGACGGTTTTTGGAACCAGGCATTTGTAAAGGCTACAAGAATATTATAACATGAAACTCTTAGCGTTTATTCCTATCAGATTAACGCTTTTACTCATTTTTGTAATCTTAATAGGCTACTTTTTTCAATTCGACCCCAAGTACTTACTAACAGCTACCCTATCTCTATTTGCACTTTTAGCCCTAATTTTCTTTCTTGAAAAAAACAAAAAGTCAATTTTGTTTGGCAGTATTGCCGCGCTATCATTTGTCTCATTGGGTAGCTATAGCTATACACTTGCACAACCAATTAATTCAAGCAGCCACTACAGCCACTTTGCTTCTAACCAAAATGAAAAGTGGACACTTAAAATTAAAGAAGTACTAAAACCCAACCCTTATTCTAACCGTTATTTTGCCAAGGTCAAAAGTATAAGCAACACGCCTGTAAGCGGTACTATACTGCTTACCATCCCCAAAGACTCTTTTGGTTTAAATTTAAAAATTGATGATGAACTAGTAACTTATTCTCAAATTCTACCTATTGATAAACCATTAAACCCACATCAATTTGATTATAAAAAGTATTTGAGAAACCTGGGCATATACCACCAATTGAGAATTGCAAAAAAGCAGTTCATAAAAATTGAAAATAGAAATACCACATTGATAGGCTTTGCCGCCAAAATTCGCAACCATATAATCTTGAAACTAAAACAAGAAAATTTTGGAACTGATGAATTAGGTGTCATACAAGCTCTATTATTAGGCGAACGCTCAGATATTTCTAAAGAAACCTATACAAATTACCAAAAAGCGGGTGCCGTACACATACTCGCAGTTTCCGGTCTGCACATTGGTATTCTACTTTTAGTCATCCAATTTTTACTGAGTCCGCTGCAAAATATACCAAATGGCAGAACTATCATTCTTATACTTTCCGTTCTATTTTTGTGGATTTTTGCCTTCATTGCAGGATTGTCCGCAAGTATTATTCGTGCAACTACCATGTTCACTTTCGTAGCTTACGCACTGTACTTAAACAGACCTCACAACACTTTCAATATACTTGCTCTTTCTATTCTGTTTATCTTGTTATTCATAGATCCGAATTTGCTGTTTCAGGTAGGCTTTCAAATGAGCTATGCCGCTGTATTTGCCATACTTTGGATTTTCCCGATTCTTAAAGACCTATGGTTTCCAAAAAATATAGTGGTCCGCTACTTTTGGCAATTGCTTTGTGTCAGTATCGCGGCACAGTTAGGAGTTTTACCCATTAGCTTGTACTATTTTCACCAGTTTCCAGGACTTTTCTTTATATCTAATTTAGTCATCGTACCCGCCTTAGGTGTAATTCTAGGCATGGGTATTTTTGTGATTTTCCTTTCAATATTAAACTGGCTCCCCACTCAACTTGCCTGGGTATATAATAAAATAATTGGGCTCATGAACAACATTATAGCTTGGGTGGCTCAGCAAGAAAGTTTTATTTTCAGTTCTATTTCTTTCGATTTTATTCAGCTATTACTTTCGTTTACCGTACTTGTTATAGGCATTGAACTATATACCAGGTTCAATTATAAACGGATAATGTTCTTTTTAGTCAGTATTCTTTGTTTTCAAGGATATACCATATATCAAGAGCAACAGACTAAAAACATATCAGAAGCTTTGGTACTGCATCAAACTAAACAAACTCTTATTTTAAATAGACGCGGGCATCAGTTATCCATCTTAACAAATTGCAAGAACAGACCCGATTATCTAATTTCAGATTATAGAACTGCTGAACGCATAGATTCTTTTCATTTTGATTCTTTGGAAAATAGCTATTCATTACAAGATGAGAAACTTTTAATTATTGATAGTACAGGAATATATTTGAAGTCAGCACCTAACTATATATTATTGACACAATCACCAAAAATAAATCTGGACCGATTAATAGATAGCATACAACCTAAAAAAATCATTGCAGATGGCAGCAACTACAAAAGTTATGTGGACCGTTGGAAAGCGACTTGTATAAAAAATAAAATCCCTTTTCACTATACCGGTGAAAAGGGAGCTTATTATTTTGAGTAGTTAGTGACTAATGCACTTTACCCATCAACTTTTTAATAATCGGTGATGCTAAAAGTACGACTGCCCCTGCTCCTAAGGCATATTTTGCAATCAGCATAAAACCATCGGTATATACTGTTAACGTAGCAAAACCACTAACATCTCCATCAGTACTTTCTATTGCCAATTGCTTACCGATGAAGCCAACAATTTGAAAGGCAAAGGCAGATGATAAGAACCATACCCCCATAATAAAAGCTATTAACCTTGCAGGAGCAAGATCGGTCATTTTAGATAACCCAACAGGTGACATAAAAAGTTCACCCACAGATAGCAAGAAATACATTAGCAACAAATATGTGAACGGTACAAAACCATTTTCGTTGGCGCTACCGCCACTAATAGCAAGAACGTAAAAACTGATTCCCGCAAAAAGTAGTCCCAATCCAAATTTATATGGAGTTCTAGGATTCCAGTTCTTTTTACTCAACCATGTCCACATCATGGAAATAGGAATAGCCAAAATGATAATAAACATAGAGTTCAACGAATTTGTCTGTGCCGCGGACATAATACCTTCCAAGTCAATATTCCTAGCCGCAAACAATGTTATAACACTACCCGACAATTCATGGAAGCCCCAAAATATGGTCATGAAAAAGGTAAGTAACACAGCCACAAAAAGCTCCTTTCTTTCTTTAACATTCGCCTTGAACATCTCGTAAGCCAAATATGCCAATACTGCAATACCTATGCCTGTAAAAATCACATTTACAATGTTTTGATCTGCAAACATACCATCTGTAGCTATTGCCTTATAAGATGATAAAAGTAGGGCAATCAAAGGTGCCGACAACACAGCTAGTACAGGTACTAAAATCCCTTGTTTTACACCAAGCACTTTCTTCTCCAATACATGTTCATTAGGAGGTAAACCTCTATCACCGAACACATTCTTTTGAATACCCCTCCAAAATACGATCAATCCGGTCAACATACCTATTCCCGCCAGACCAAAACCATAGTGCCAACCATAGGTTGCAGCCAGCCATCCACATAATAAAGGAGCTACCCAGCCACCAATATTAATACCCATATAAAATATGGTAAATCCAGAATCTTTTTTAGGATCGCCTTTCTCATATAAAGTACCTACAAAAGTTGAAATATTAGGTTTAAAGAATCCGTTACCTACTATGATCAACGAAAGCGCCAGAAAGAACGCCATATTGTTTTCTATAGCCAAAACAAAGTGACCTATAGACATTAAAATACCACCTAAAAAGATAGAATTTCGCATGCCCAAAATCTTATCTGATAATTTACCACCAATTACGGTCGATGCATATACCAAAGAACCATAGGAAGAGTATACCGCTGCGGTGGCATAATCTCTTTCAGCCAAAGCTTGAAAGATTACATCTATCATGTAAAGCGTTAGCAACGCCCGCATACCGTAGAAGCTAAAACGCTCCCATAGCTCTGCAAAAAATAAATAAAATAAACCCTGAGGGTGCCCAAAAATCTGTTTTTGGTCTGAAAATTCAGTACTTTCAGTCATATTGATGTTAGTTTGATTATAGTTTTTCCTTTATAAAATTGGTCATCTTATTGAATAGGTGAATTCTTGTATTTCCACCGTAAATTCCATGATTTTTATCTGGATAGATACCCCAATCGAATTGTTTGTCCGCCTGTATTAATGCTTCGATCATACGCATTGAATTTTGTACATGTACGTTATCATCTCCTGTACCATGAATCAACAAGTAATCACCTTCTAACAACTGTGGGTAATTGAATGGCGAGTTGTCATCATAACCGCTTGGATTTTCTTGTGGAGTTTGCATGTAACGCTCCGTATAAATTGTATCATAAAAAGCCCATGATGTAACAGGAGCAACCGCAATGGCCATCTCAAAAGTGTCATTACCTTTTAAAATACAATTGGTAGACATAAAGCCACCATAGCTCCACCCCCAAATACCTGTTCTTTCTGCATCTATATATGGTAGTTCACTCAACTTTTTAGCAGCAGCTATTTGATCTTCAACCTCAAATTTACCCAATTCTTTCTGAGTAACTTTCTTGAAATCCCTTCCTTTAAATCCGGTTCCCCTACCATCTACACAGGCAACTATATAGCCTTCAGCAACTAAACCTTGATGCCAGTAATCATTAGCACCCATCCAACTATTGCTTACGTTTTGTGATCCAGGACCACTGTACTGATACATAAACAACGGATATTTCTTTGAGGGGTCAAAATCTTTTGGCTTGATCATATACATATTAAGATCGTTACCATTAATTGATATTGTAGAGAATTCTTTAGGACTTACAGCATAGCTCTTCAATCTTTCTAAAAGCTGATCATTATCCTTAATATCTTTTACTTTCTTTCCATTTATTGCTTGATGCAATGTAAATACAGGCGGAGTATCAGCGCTTGAAAAGGTATTAATGAAATAAGTAAAATCTGTACTAAATTTGGCATTATTAGTTCCTTCTTTGGCAGCCAAAGCTTTTTTATCATCGCCACCACTACTAATATTATAAACACCACGGTTAATAGAACCGTTTTCTGTAGACTGATAGTAAATTTTATCTTCGTTTTGGTCGTACCCATAGTATTTTGTTACTTCCCAGTCGCCTTTTGTAATTTGGTTCATTAAGCTACCATCTTCTCCATAAAGGTAGATATGGTTATACCCATCTTTTTCACTGGTCCAAATAAAGCTATCGTCTTCTAAAAAAGTAAGGTTGTCCGTAATGTCAACATAAGCATCATCTTTCTCTTCCAACAAAATTGCTACATCACCTTTTTTGGCATTAACCGCATACATGGTCAAATGATCTTGATGTCTATTTAAAGTCTGTACACTCAGCATATCTTTATGGTTCATCCATTTAATACGCGGAATGTAATAAGCACCGTTAGTATCTACTTCAGTTATTTTACCACTGGCAACATCTAAAAGATGCAGCGTAACTATAGAATTGTTCTCACCTGCTTTTGGGTATTTAAATACATGTGGTTGTTGATATAACCCAGTACCGTAAACATCCATTGAAAACTCAGGTACATTTGTTTCATCAAAACGTAGAAAAGCAATTTTAGTGCCATCTGCATTCCATTCAAAGGCACGTACAAAGGCAAATTCCTCTTCATACACCCAGTCTGTAACACCATTGATAATAGCATTCTTTACACCGTCATTAGTAACTTGTTTGGTTTCACCTGAAGCGATGTTAAAAATGTAAATGTTATTATTCTTCACATATGCCACTTTGCTACCATCTGGTGACAATAACGGTTCTTGAATTTTATCCGCACTTACCTGAACCACTTTTTTAGAAGCCACATCGTACACATAATATACACCTAGTTTAGAACGTCTAAATATTGGCTCAACTTCAGTTGAAAGAAGCATCTTCTTTTCATCTAAGCTGAATTCATAGGATGAGAACGAAGGAATATCCGCTAAATCTGCAGACGAAACCACTGTACCTACTTTTTCTAATGTTTTGTAATCGTATTTATCAACCGTAGTAATTTGGCTGAATCTGTTTGAATTAAGAACTGTGTATTGGGTGCCATTTTTCATGGATCTAAGGGCTTCCATACCTTCCGTTCTAAAAGCTCCTTGATAAATATCTGAAACTTGTATTTGTTTTTCCTGTGCCCAAGTAAATACGCTGAATGAAAGTAATATCAACGCAAATAAGTGTGTTTTTCGCATAAATGAGTGAATTTTGTTAAATCTCTCAAGTTTACCACTATTTCCTCAAAAAACCACGCTTTACCGTAAAAAAGAAAGCGCTTTTAACGCTTTGGGCCTTTAAAAAAAATTCTTACCAATATGCGTATCTTTACTACCGTAACAATGTGCGGTATTTTTCTAAATCTTCACTTGTACACAACATTGAATATTAGTAGAAAGTTATACCTAAATGACCAAACCGATAAGTGGTTTCTCGAAGCTTACGAAAAAAGAAAAAATAGACTGGGTTACCGAGAATTTTACGCAAAACGCAGCACAATCAAAGAAAATTCTGCAAACGTATTGGAACCAAGATAAAAGCGTTCAACAATTGCATGATGAGTTCATAGAGAACACCATCACCAACCTTTACGTACCTCAGGGCATTGCTCCCAACTTTTTAATTAATGATACGCTGTACGCCATACCTATGGCCATAGAAGAAAGTTCTGTAATTGCCGCAGCAAGCAAAGCCGCAAAATTCTGGTTAAAGAGAGGCGGTTTCAAGGCCGAGATACTAGGTACTGAAAAAGTGGGTCAGGTCCATTTCATTTTCAAAGGGGATACTAAAAAACTAGAATCTTTCTTTACGTACCTAAAGCCTGTTTTACTAGCTGAAAGCGCATCTTTAACTACTAGCATGGAAAAAAGAGGCGGTGGTATTAAAGATATTGTCCTTAAGGATAAAACTCAAGAGCTAGACCACTATTTTCAATTGCACGCTACTTTTGAAACTAAAGATGCCATGGGCGCCAATTTCATTAATAGTTGTTTGGAGCAATTTGCCACAACGTTAAAAAAAGAGGCTGCCCAGTACAATGCGTTTTCTACACCAGAGAAAGATGTAGAAATTGTAATGAGCATTCTGTCTAACTATGTTCCCAATTGTACCGTTCGTGCAGAAGTAAGTTGCCCCGTAGAAGACTTAAAGCTTTCGGCAGAACTAACTCCACAACATACTGCAGAAAAAATACTACAGGCTATTAAAATTGCCCAAGTTGAACCTTACCGTGCCGTAACACACAACAAAGGTATCATGAACGGCATTGATGCGGTGGTATTGGCTACAGGGAATGATTTTAGAGCTATTGAAGCCGGCGTACATGCTTACGCATGTAGAAACGGAAGATATAGCAGTCTTACCCATGCCGAAATTGAAAACGGTATTTTTAAATTTTGGATAGAGCTACCTTTGGCATTAGGTACGGTTGGCGGCCTTACAAACTTACACCCTCTTGTGAAACTGAATTTAGAAATGCTACAGCGACCATCAGCACAAGAGCTTATGCAAATAGTGGCAGTTGCCGGACTTGCACAAAATTTTGCCGCCGTAAGTTCTTTGGTCACTACCGGAATTCAAAAAGGTCATATGAAAATGCACCTATTGAACATTTTAAACCAACTTGGCGCCAATGAAAATGAAAAAGCAATTTTGGTAGAACATTTTAAAACCAACCCGGTTACTCATCACGGTGTAGAAATTCAATTAAGTACTATTAGAAAGTAAATTTTAAGCTATGATGAATGAATTTTACAGCAACGGAAAATTACTACTAACAGGGGAGTATGCAATTCTTGATGGCGCTAACGGACTTGCATTACCTACAAAATTTGGTCAGTCATTAAAGCTTAGAAACAAGAATACGGAGACCATTCATTGGTTTGGCGTTGACGAAAATGATGATACTTGGTTTTATGCCGAATTTGCCAAGGAAGATTTTAAAACGGTTAGCACCACCGATGACACTATATCAGATCGACTAAAACAAATATTGACCGAAACCAAAAAATTGAATCCTAAGTTCTTATCCAAGATTACAGAAAACAGTATTATTGAGACAAAAGTTACTTTTCCTATGAATTGGGGACTGGGCACTTCTTCTACCTTAATTGCCAATATAGCAACATGGGCAGGTGTAAACCCATATCCATTGCTAGAAGCAACCTTTGGCGGTAGTGGTTATGATATTGCATGTGCTACACACAACACTGCTATTACCTATCAAAGAAACAACTATGAGCCATTAGTTGAAGAAGTTAATTTTAATCCTACTTTTAAAGATGAGCTGTTCTTTGTTTATCTGAATCAAAAGAAGAATAGTAGAGATGCAATTAAAAGTTATAGAAATTTAGATTTCAATAGAGAGGAACTGATAAACAAGATTAACGCTATTACCGAAAATATACAGAAGTGCACTACCGTAGCCAAATTTGAAAACTCATTGAACGAACATGAGGCAATTTTATCGGAAACACTTCAAATTTCTACCATCAAAGAATCTCTTTTTCCTGACTATACTAGAACTATTAAAAGCTTGGGAGCTTGGGGTGGAGATTTTATACTAGCTACAGGAACGGAAGAAAACATGTTATACTTTAAGAATAAAGGATATGAAACAATTCTCCCCTATTCTAAAATGATATTATAAAAAAGAGCATCCAAATTGGATGCTCTTTTTTTTAAAGATTTTAAAGCAACTACTAGTAGAAAGTAGCTCTTTTATCTTCAATTTCAGAACCGTCTTTCAATGCGTTGTATACAGCAGTGTTTGCACGACTTGCCGCTCCTGTTTTTAAAGCATTGGCATATACGCTATAGTTGTCCAATTTTGGAGCTTCTGTTTTCTTTACGATCTCAATTTTGAAAACACCAGTATTTCCTTGAATCAATCCTGAAGTTTCACCAGCAACCATTCCGTAAGCAGTACCTACCACTACAGGCTCGCTACCTGCGCCAGGAATTGTTGGAGACTTTACAGTAAGTGCAGAAGCGTTAGAAATACTTACACTGTTATCAGCTGCAATAGCACTCATATCCTTACCCTTGTTAGCCGCTATAATTTGAGCCGCCTTACGTTCTTTTCTTATTATAGGCAAAACTAATACAGAAGCATCTTCAGCACTCATTACACCCTCAGCATAACTACCTGTCAATTGAACAACCGCATAACCATTGTTGATATTGAATCTCTTCACATCACCAACTTCGGTGTCCGCATTGAATGCCCACTGGACAATATTTCTTTGATTTGGTAATCCCGGAAGATTTTCATCTAAAGCCTTAATCTTATTTACAGGTCTAACTACATATTCATCTTTCTTAGCGATGGTAGAAAATGCACTTTCATCCTCTGTAGCTTCCATTTCAAATTTAGTGGCATTTGTAAACAAAGTATTGATCGTTTCTTCCGAAGGAACGATTTCTCTAGATACGGTAGCTATTTGAACAACATCTTCCTTATCATCTATTTTAATTACGTGGAAACCAAAATCAGTTTCAACCAGACCAATAGAATCTTCATTATTGTTAAAAGCAAAATCGTTGAACTTAGGTACCATTACCCCTCTTTGGAAATATCCCAAATCTCCACCATTTGGTGCAGATGGTCCGTCAGAGTTGTCTCTAGCCAATTCAGCAAATACAACACCGGATTTCCTAGCTTCTCTCAATAATTCTTTTGCCTTGGCCTCTGCTTCCTCTTTAGTTCTTGTTACAGCAGGGTTTGCTCTTGTAGCACCTGTATAAGCCAATAGGATATGGCTGGCTTTCACGGAACCATTTGGCTTTCTAGCGATCATTTTAGAAATCTTGTAAGAATCACCATCTTTATAAGGTCCGTATATCTCACCGATATTTAAACTCATTAAAGTATCTGCTACGCTAGAAGGTAAGTTTTTCTTAGCCTTGTAAATTGTATCGAATTTAGTATCGGAATATCTGTCTAAAAATGCAGCTACGTCCTTTGTATTTCTAAACCCTCTAATAGTATCGTTACGATCTGTTTGAGAATTGTATTCTACAGTATCATCTAAAAGTTTAGTGATTTCATCCTTTATGGCTTTTTGATCGGCCTCAGATGGCTTCTCTTGAAAATATACATATTGCAAGTCCCTAGCAGGATCTTGCTTATATTCTTCTTTATGCTTACTAACATAATCGGCAATTTCACTTTTGGTAACATTGATCGTACTATCTGGAATAGAAGTATAAGGTACTCTTACATACTTTATGTCCATTTTTTCGTTAGCCAACTTATAATCTAGCTCACCTTCTTTCAATGTTGCGCCAACACCTGCCTTAACCATGTTAAAATAGGTTTGCTCTTTTGCCAATTGAACGATTTCAGCTTCTGTCTGCATCCAAGCTTCATATTGCGCAGGGTTGTTTACTTTCCAATCCGCAACGGTTTGCCTGAACATGTTTGCATCAAACTGACCATTTTGATCTTGAAATTGAGGATTCTGGGCATACCCGGTAGTCCTAAGAAAATCGACTATCTGATCTTGCTCGATACCAATACCCAAATCTTCAAACTGCTCACCTAAAATGGTCTTTCTTACTTTATTTTCCCAAACTTGATTTACTACTTGCATTGAAGATGTAGTAGGACCAACCCTGTTAGAAGCAACTTCAACTTCTTGTCTAAATTCATCAATAGAAATATCTTCTCCATTAATTTCGGCTACGGACGAACCTACTTTTTCACTTCCAAAATTGCTACTGGTAAAAACCCCAGAAATAACAAATGCAAAAAGTGCCAAACCTATTATCAAGATCAACACTGTTGTACGTTTCCTAATATTTTCTAATACTGCCATTCTTATTAACGTTTAAAATAATCGTTTGTGGTTATTGGGTGGCAAAACTACCATTTTTAATTGAAATAATAAAAACTAAAAAGCCACCTAATTTATTGATTGATGCACTGTTATTCCTCTTCCAAAACTTCTATGGAAATCAAATCTATTTTGGTATTCGAAACTTCTAACACAGTAAACTTATAAGAGTCTATGGTAAGCTCTACTTCTTTATCCGGAATCTCCCCTAGTGTATGTACCAATAGACCCCCTAAGGTCTCATACTCATCTGAAACCGGAAGATTCAATTTGTGATTTTCATTAATATCATCTACTTCCAACCTTGCCGAAAAAAGAAAATGACGATCATCAACAACCTCTTCTCTTAAATCCGTAGTATCATGCTCATCTTCTATCTCACCAAAAAGCTCTTCTACAATATCTTCAACAGTTACCAGACCAGATGTACCGCCATACTCGTCCAAAACTACGGCTATACTTTTTCGCTTTTTGATCAAAACGTTCAATATATCTTGAATTAGCATAGTTTCGGGCACAAATTCAACCGGTAATAATATGCTTTTGATCGTCTTTGGTTTTTTGAAAAGCTCATAAGAATGAACGTAGCCAATTACATTATCTACCGTATCATTATAAACCAATATTTTTGAGTAACCGGTCTCTGTAAACAATTTCGCCAAATTTTTGGGCGTTTCATGCATTTCTACCGCAACTATTTCTGTTCTGGGCACCATGACCTCCCTAGCTTTAACGGCAGCAAATTCTAATGCATTTTGAAAAATCTGTATTTCGGTATCAACTTCATCCTCTTCCTCTACAGTTTCCATCTGTTCCGTAATATAATCTCCCAATTCTAATTTACTGAAAGCCAGCTGAACTTCATCTCCAGAGGTTCCAAAGACATATTTTAATATTAAATCAGAAATCCAAATTATAAAATCTGATATAAACGAGAATAGGATATAGAACAAGAATGCAGGTATTGCCAATAACTTCAACAGGTTATTTGCATAAATTTGAAACAGCACCTTTGGTAAAAATTCTGCTGTTATTAAAATAACAAATGTAGAGATCAAGGTTTGGGTCAACAGACTAAAATCTGTAATCAATAATTTTAAAAAAGCATTGTCCGGCGCAATACCCGTAAACCAGTTCATAAGCACATCGCCCATAAAAAGACCATAAATAACCAAAGCTATATTGTTTCCAATTAGCATGGTAGCAATGAATTTAGATGGTTTTTTGGTTAGCCTGGTCAACACCGTAGCTAAAAATCCTTCTTGCTTCTTCTCTATTTCAATGTGGATTTTGTTCGCAGAAATAAAGGCAATTTCCATTCCTGAGAAAAATGCTGAAAAAATCAAGGAAAGTATAATGATAATACCGGCTGTACCCACTATTTATTTTGATTATCCCGTTTACGTTGTTCAAATTTTTTTCTGTAGTTTCTTCTAAACAAGAACATACCTATAGAAATGACAGCAAAAAATATGAAAAAATAAGCCATACTTCTATCGGTATTCCAATCCGTAAAAATTCTATAAATTGAAAAACCGGCCACTATTATATATAAGTATTCCGTATACCTTAAAATATTAATCATTTTCTCGTTCTTTATCTTCTTTTATCAACATTAGACCATAAGTCTTGTGCGCATTTAAAAATTTGAGGTCTTTTTGAATATCCATTCCTTCACCATCCATCACCGTACCATCATCAGGATTGGTAAATGTGAACTTCTCTTTTGTAAACGCCCACTCATTACCACGGTCATAGTACAATTGAGATGTTGACAATTTCTTACCATCATCACTTTTTATAAGTACATTACCACGCAAATCTACGATAGAAGTCTTAGAATACAACACACCATAATCTGCCTCTATGATCGTTTTCTCGTTTTTTTCATTAAAAATCTCTACTAAAAGACCTTCTGGAAAGGTTTGATAGGGAAAAGACAGTTGTTCAAAATCATTTCTTATTGGTCCGGAAAGCACTGCCAATACTTTTGAAGAGCCTACCTCTTCAGACCCTAATTTTTCTGGTGATTCTGTATAGGTAGCCACAAAATTCTCGGCAACACTTCTTGGGTACACTTCTTTTGGCGCTTCTTCACCTACGCGTTTATACTCGTCCTTACAAGATAAAAAAAGCATTGCCATGGTACATACCACAGCAATGCCTTTAAAATTTTGAATTTGTATCATTTTTTCTATAAAGAAGGTACTTTCACACTACCACCAACCCAACAGCTGAAAGTAACGGTCTTACCGGCCATACCTGAACTAAAGATCATTTCTTTAGAAGGTGCTTTTGAGCTATAGCTATTTGCAGCTTGACTTGAAGAACCACTTAATGATGGATCTACTCTACCTGCTTTTCTTGCCATGTCCGCAGCTTTCCAATACATTGCTCTTTTCTCAAACGCTGAAGAACCACAATCATTGGCACTTGTTGCATAAAGGTTAGCGATCAATAAATATGCACGACCGTTAGATGGGTTAGCATCAATGGCTTTTTGAGCGTATTTACGCGCAGTAGATTTACTACCTTTTCTTTTATTAATAACTGCTACTTTATAAGCAATCTTAGATTTTTTCTCATTATTCGTCTCTAAGGATAATGCTTTATCAAAATCAGCAAGTGCACCTGAGCTATCACCATTTTTCATTTTTAAGGTTCCGCCATATACATAAGCATCAGCAGATGGATCTAAAGCTAACTGTGCTTCAAATAATTTCTGGAACAAAGGATCATCCG
>JAHDDL010000011.1:75108-99042 GCA_020629415.1 Maribacter sp.
GATGGATCTAAAGCTAACTGTGCTTCAAATAATTTCTGGAACAAAGGATCATCCGTACACTCTTTGTTGAACATAAGACCTACAGCTCTTTTTACCCAAACAACATCTCCTTTTTTCTCTTCAAAACTTTTCTCATAAAGAGGAATAAGGTTTCCACAATCCGCTAAAGGACCTAATTTAGAATCAATACTACCCGCAATCTTACCATAAGCTTCAGAATAAGAGTTGTATGCCTTTAAACGAGACTTCTCTTTTGAAGTTAACGTACCTGCTTCTTCCTTAGGTAACAACTTGGCAATTTTGCCAGTAATTTTTTCGTTTTCTACTTCTATTTTTTCAGTAACCCCGTCATAAACATCAAAAACTTCCTGTAAGTCTTTTCTACCTGCCTTATGCTCATCAACCAAACTAGAAAAGTAAATGTATAATGCCTTTGGATTTGTAAAATTCTCCTTGTCGTTAGTAAATGCATCGCTTAACATGCTATACATTTTAGCATCGTCGGCCATTTTATTATCATACATTACCAATGCCTTATCTACCTCGGTCTCACCTTGGCTAGTTTTAGATGCAAAATGCTTTAACTTATTGTCATAAAGACCCATAAGATCATTAGCAAATTTTTCTTTGTCGGCACCTGTTGCCTTTTTCATTTTATCTTTAAGTATACGTTCACCATATACATAGATAGCGTTATTTAACTGTGGACAAGTTTCATAAACCATTTTCCATGGCTCATAAGCCGCGTCATAATTTTTAACTTTTGAATGCTCGGAAAATATGGACAAGTTAGTCATACATTCAGGGTTTTGTGCCTGTGCATTGCTCACTCCCATCATCCCTAGGAACATTATTGCCGTGAAGTAAAGTTTCGATTTCATGTTTTCTCTTTTTAAAATGGTTAATGTACTAAATTTTTTTATTAATTGATTTTTCTTTTCTGGAACCAGCGATCGTTCAATGATAGACCTACATTAAATTTAAAATAGCTCTCTTCAATTAAATTAGCCCTGGTAGTTCCTCTTTTACCAAATTCAAAACCTAGGTTAAGATTAGAGAAACTTCTCCCCAGTGGTAAGCCTAACCCAAAAGTTATGCCAAAGTTATTTATATCAACATCGTTCACCAACATACCGGTCTTATCCAATCGTAAGCCTGCACGATATGTTATACGTTTAAAGTAACTTGTAAATGAACCATGTTCCGGTGTAATAAAAGCCCCCAAAGCAAATGAACTTGCATCTTCATACACAATACTCTCTGCACCCAAGAATGCATTTTCAAAAGAACTCATCTCTTGAAAACTATACTCGGCACCTATAAACCATTTATAATCTTCCCCATAACCAATACCTAATGTAGTGGTAGTAGGTATTTTCAATTCAGTGTTCTTTAAATTCTGAGAAATCAAGTCTACCTCTACCTCTTCTATATTAACACCGGTAGACACTGAAAAAGAACCCAATTGCCTATCATTTTTAGACACCAGATTACCTTGTGTATTTACCCGTATTGATGTGTGAAGTCTATTTCTACCCTTAATAATAGGTGAATAATTTAGGGCATAATTAAAATCGAATCCGTTTACCCTTGAGCTTCTTCTATCAAAAGTACCAAACTGGACATCTTCTACTTGTTGCAATCTTTCACTATCCAAAGTACCAAAGTTGAAATTTACCGTAGCACCTATACTAACGTCTTTAAAAACTTCATACCCTACAGAATAGAAAACTCGCGTTAAACCGCCTTCACCAGAATAAACATTGACCAATGAATTGCCCGAAACAGTTCTTTCATCTACCAAATTATATCCAACAGATGAGTAAGGTTTAATACCAAAACCCATGCCCAGACCCTTACCTACACTAAAACCAAGTGCCAAATAATCTAGATTTGTAATAGAGCTTTGTTGTTCTTCCGTAAAACTTTTAAGGGTAAATTGCTTATTGGAAACACCGGCAGTGTAAGTAACCAAACCTTCACGGTCCATTACCTCTAAACCTAATTTACCAAAAGCAGCAGGGTTTTTTAAGTTGATGTGAATACTATCGGCATAGACGCCAATGCCTCCCATCATTTGATTTTCTACCGTACTTTCATTATTTAAATCTCCAATTCCAAAAAAAGAATAGGGAGAAACGGTACCATCTTGAGCGTACATACCAACAGTGGATATGTATACAATTGCAATTACAATTTTTCTGATCATTTAGTGCTTGTTGTATTCCAGCAAATAATTAAGCCCTTTCAGGAGAAATTTGGAATCCGCAAATATGGTATTTTTTAATCGTTTAGACAAAAATAGTGTGTCTCCACCGGTTAAAATAACTGTTAAATTTTTAAATCTTGCTTTGTAGAGATCAATGACACCGTCTATTTCAAGCGTAATTCCATTAACCGCCCCACTGTGTAGACAGTTTTCAGTGGTGTTGCCAATGTAGTCTAACAGCTCCTTTTTTTCGAGTAACGGCAATTTAGATGTTTGGTAATGCATAGCATTGTACCGCATTTGCAAGCCCGGGGAAATTGCGCCGCCTAGGTACTCATCAAAATCATTGATCATATCATACGTAACACAGGTTCCTGCATCAATAACCAAATTATTTTGATGTGGATTATAATAATAGGCAGCCGTAGCCAAGGCCAAACGATCTACACCCAAAGTTTGTGGAGAGGCATATGAGTTCTTAAACGGCACTTTTGACGCATGACTAAGCTCATGAAGTTCACTAAAAATAGCCAAAACCTTAATCTGTTCCTCTGAAATTGACCCTACACTAGAAATTATTGAAAATTCTATTTTAGGAAATTCCTTGAAAATTCTTTTTACCGCCTCAACAAACAAATCTACAACAACAGTCTCTAAATGAATTATTTCCGACTTTTTAAAGATCGCTAATTTGACATTTGTATTACCCGCATCAACAATTAAATTCATGTTGCAAAGATTAAAAATTAAAAAAACATTTTTCTTTTTTTACGATTTAGTTTGGAAATCATAAAATTGAAATTATATTTGCACCCGCTTACAGCAAGCATGGTGCCTTAGCTCAGTTGGTAGAGCAATGGACTGAAAATCCATGTGTCCCTGGTTCGATTCCTGGAGGCACCACAATAAATCCTTACTTAACGGTAAGGATTTTTTTGTTTACATCCCTTTCTTTTCTACACCAAAAATATACAAGGATAGCCAACCTACATACTATTAAAGCTGTATTTTTTACTTTATAAGTTGTAAGTAGGCAAATTGTAGAGTCTCCAGTGAAAATTTGCAAATCAAAGTAGGTGCGGTGCTGTTAACATCGACTAAAGACTACTTTAGCCGATATTAACACAATATAGTGAAGCAAATTTCTACCAATAGATATAAAGTAAATAAAGATTAAATTTCAGCGTAAATTAAATAGACGCAATTAACACACTGATTTTACAACATGTTAATCCCAAACCCGCTCTACCTTATGTTCTGTAAAATCTTCAATTTTTAATTCTTTTTCTGAATTGTTCACAATGGTCAAAGCCCTAAAAAACTCATTGGGAAAAATTTGATTGGTCATCACATACTGCCCCTCATTGATGAATAGCTCTAACGAAGAATGGTCTAAAAGCATCATTATTTCTATAGGTCCGTCGGGTATATTCGGAATCTTCATTTGTTGAACACCAAGAGCAAATTTTTCACTAAAGTCTACCTTACCCGATTTTCTTCGGTCAAAAGTGACAACTTTCTTGTCCCTATCAACATCTATACTTACGCTATCCCCATTTTTATTTCTAAAGTACATTTGCGCATTGGGCACGGAAAGCGTAAACTGTATTTTACTCTGGTTTCCATATTTAAGAGGCATAATTCTTTTTCTCGTAGGCAAGATTTCCAAAACACTTTCCGGATAAGCCATTGCTACGTGCCTCTCAAAACTTTTTAACGGATAATTGTACAACAACACGTCATCATTTACTTTCCGCAAGGTCAATTCTCTAGGCACTGTCATTGCACTTCGCCATTTATCGGTAGGTGTATCTCTTGCATAGTCCCAATTGCTCATCCATCCAATAAAAACACGTTCATCATTAGGTGCATCATTATAGGTTACTCCTGCATAATTATCCCTACCTAAATCTATCCACTTATGCTCCACTTGGTCCGAAGTAAATGTTTCTCCATCAAAATCTCCTATAAAATATTGCGTACCACTACCCCCATTTGGTGCACCCGGATTTATACTGATCAACAATACCCATTTTACCTCATTTGTACCTTCAATCTTCAACGGAAATAAATCTGGACATTCCCAAACACCTCCATGAGCACCTTGCTCTTTACCAAACTCACTAACTTTTTCCCACTCTTTTAAATTAGGAGAGTTCCATATTTGCAAATGATCACCTGCTACTAGTAGCATTGTCCAAGTTTCTTTTTTATCGTTCCAAAACACTTTGGGATCCCTAAAATCTTTAATGCCGGTATTACCAATTACAGGGTTGCCTTCATACTTGGTCCAACTATTACCATTATCCAAGCTATAGGCAATGCCCTGAGTTTGAAAATCTTTTTTACCTGCTTGCTCGCCCGCCATGTCATGATAGGTAAAAATAGCCACCATTGCCGTCTGATCTTCCGTGCCAAAACCCGAAGTGTTATTATGGTCCATAACGGCACTACCAGAAAATATCAATCCATGTTCATCTGGAAAAAGTGCAACTGGCTTATGCTTCCATTTCATCATATCTTTACTTACCGCATGACCCCAATGCATAGGTCCCCAAACGGCACTATCCGGATAATATTGATAGAACAAATGATATTCCCCATCATTATAGACAAGTCCGTTTGGATCGTTCATCCATTTTTCTTCTGGTGTAAAATGATATTGAGATCTATAGGGTTCTATATAATACCCTGTTGGCTCTACATCTTCCTTGAAAACTTCTTGTTTAACGTCTTGTTTACAACTAGTTATTAAAATACCCATTATTAAGACAAACACCTGTAAGCCTTTATTTTGCAAAGTTTTAACCATAAATTCACTTTTCAACCGGCACTTCTTGAAATCTAATTATAGTACCTTTGTAAAGATGAAAATACTAATTTCTAAATTAATATTCTGTCTTGTGATTTTATTACACTTCACTAATAAAAGCCTAGGCCAAGACAAAATTACAAAGGCTTTGAACTCTTGGAACCAAGGCACTATACCCTATGTATATTTTGATAATCTACCGATTACCGATTCTATTGCATACCTAGATACAAGGGAAAAAGAGGAATTTGAGGTAAGTCACCTAAAAAATGCCATTTGGGTAGGATACAAAAAATTTGACAAGCAAAGAGTTTTAGAATCTTTACCTGACAAAACACAACCTATTATAGTATACTGCTCTATTGGTGTTCGATCTGAAGATATTGGCGAACAGTTAAAAGATTTAGGGTATACCAAAGTTCAAAACCTTTATGGCGGAATTTTTGATTGGAAAAATAAAGGTGGACAAGTTTTTAACGACAAAGAAATACCTACCGATAGTGTTCATGCGTTTAGCAAGCATTGGGGCAAACTTTTAAAAGAAGGAATTAAGGTGTACTAGTTAGGAGTTTGGAAAATTTAAAGAATTAGATTGGCAATATTACAAAACAATAAAACGGAAAAAGACGAGAAAATTATAGATTTCACTCTCGCAAACTCAAACAACCTTTTGCTTATTTTCACCAGAAACCCAGAACTTGGTAAAGGCAAAAGGCGTTTAGCGGCAACTGTAGGTGACCAAGCAGCATTTGATATTTACAAATTCCTATTAGCGCATACGGTAGCCATTACCAAAAACCTTTATGCCGAAAAACAGGTGTATTACTCTGAAGAAATTTGGAATAACGATATTTGGGACAATTCTAAGTTTGATAAAAAAACACAAAAAGGCGATGACCTTGGCATTCGCATGGCAAATGCCTTTCAAGAAGGATTTAGAAACGAATATCAAAAAATCATTATCATTGGCAGTGATATGCTAGACCTTTCTCAAAATGATTTAGAAGATGCATTTAAGGCTTTAGAGAAAAATGATTTTGTAGTGGGTCCTGCAGAAGATGGAGGATATTATTTATTGGGCATGAAAAAATTTATGCCCGAACTTTTTAAAAATAAATTATGGGGTACGGAAACCATTTTAAAGGACACCTTAGCAGACCTTAGAAATGAAACAACCGCCCTTTTAGAAACAAAAAACGACGTTGATTATTATGAGGATATAAAGGATATTGAAGCCTTTGCCCCTTTTTTAAAACATATGAAAAAATGATGAAAGAAGAACTTTTAGAGTCTGTAGCTTACCTTAAAAACAAAGGTTTTGACAATCCAGAAATTGGTATTGTACTAGGCACAGGACTGGGAAAATTAGTAGATAGCATTGAAGATCCCATAGATGCCCATTATAACCACATTCCATTTTTCCCGTTGGCCACCGTAGAATTTCATACCGGAAAATTGGTCTATGGTACCATATCAGGAAAAAAAGTTGTGGTCATGCAAGGCCGTTTTCACCTTTATGAGGGGTATGACTTTTTAGATATTACCTACCCTATTCGCGTAATGCATATGTTAGGTATTTCAAAACTGTTCATCTCTAACGCCGCTGGTGCGGTAAACCTAGATTTTAAGAAAGGAGATATGATGTTGATAGAAGATCATATTAACCTTCAAGGAGGCTCCCCTTTGGCATTTAAAGGTGTAAGTGAATTTGGCGAACGTTTTGCAGATATGTCCGAACCTTACGATGTAGATATGCGCAAAAAACTTACCGATATTGCAAAAGAGCATAACATTTCATTAAAAAGTGGCGTGTATGCATCTGTTGTAGGACCTCAATTGGAAACTAGGGCAGAATACAGAATGATCAAATTAATAGGGGCAGATGCAGTAGGTATGAGTACCGTACCAGAGGTCATAGTTGCCAATCACCTGTCATTACCTATTGTAGCCGTTTCGGTCTTAACCGATGAGTGCGACCCAGATAATCTAAAACCTGTTGATATCGGTGAAATTATCTCCATTGCCGAAAAAACAGAACCTAAAATGGTTAAATTGTTTAAGGAATTGATCAAACAATTGTAAGGTACTACAGTATTTGACTACCATAAGTTAGCAAGTATTGATTTATGAGTACCCCACAGCCAACCATTAGCATTATTATACCGGTATTAAATGAAGACAAGTACATTAAAGATGTACTTGTCTCCATTTCTACCAATGCACGAACCAAGTGTATTAAAGAAATATTGGTCATTGATGGCGGTAGCACGGACCAAACAATTACCAATGCCAAGGCATACGGAGCCACAGTATTAAAAAGTAAAAAAGGGCGTGCTGCTCAAATGAACTTTGGGGCTACAAATGCCAATGGTAATATTCTCTATTTTTTACATGTGGACACCCTACCACCAGAAGGTTTTGACAAAGAAATCATTCAAGAATTCAAAAAAGGATTTGAAGTAGGATGCTTTCAAATGCGCTTTAATAGCAACAGCCCCTTTCTAAAATTCTTTTCTTGGTGCACCCGTATAAACCACCACATTTGTAGAGGTGGGGATCAATCACTTTTCATTACAAGTAAACTTTTTCATCAATTAGATGGTTTTAATGAAAACTATATAGTGTATGAAGACAATGAATTTATTCAGAGAGTCTACAAACTAAAACCGTTTAAGGTAATTTCTTCTGCTGTAACCACTTCTGCCAGAAGGTACGAAGAGCGCGGTATGATTAGGCTACAGTATCATTTTGGTATGATCCATCTTAAACATCGTTTGGGCGCAAATCCAAAAGAGCTATACGAATACTACCTAAAATATATAGCAGCTTAAATTATTCCCCTTCATAATCCAGCAAGACCCCTTCACTGATCCATTTTGCCAATGCCTGCCTATTATCTGGATCCACGATCCTTACTTGATCCTTTGCATTTCTAATATTTCCAATTTCGATAAAGGTCATAGCAGGGTGAGTCTTTTTCACCAAATAAAGAGAGGTTCTATCCTCAAAAGTACCAGAATAGCTTCGGTTTGGTTGGTATTTCTTATACTTGGCCTCAAAGGTCTTATGAACACTTTGCGCCAACCTTTTACCGTTTTTACTATGCTCATGGTGGTAAAAAAACACATCTATGTTCTGCCCTTCACTTCTACTATCTACATGTGTAACTATCAATCTTTGGTAGTTGCCTTTATTAGATTTATATAAATCATTTACAATTTCTACACGCTGCTTTAATCTCGCAACTTGATTTAAAGGTATTGTTTTGTCTAAATAAGCCACCTCATCATGGTCTACCTCTAAAATAAAATCATCTCTAATACCATCATTGGGATCTTGTATAATAATATAGACTTTTGCACCATGGGAAAGCAATTCTTTTGCCAAACGCAAGGTTATGTCATATGCATATTCATCTTCTGCAATGGTCTTACCGGCATATATGCCCATTGCCCCGGGATCAGGACCGCCATGACCGCTCACCAAATAATATATAGCACCTTTTAATCGTTCACTTTTCTCGATGACATTTTTATGCTTTTCACCAAATATATCGTAAGAAACACTTTCCAATTCCTTAATTTCCTTAGACTGTATCTGCAGCGAATCTACAATTGCCACAGTATCTAATTTTACAGCTGGCATAATGTATGTTCTACCCGCAATAAGATGTACACTATCGCGTAAATTATCATTGTTCAACAACACAAATTCATCGAACACTTCATAGGGATCAACACCTTGCTTTCTTAACAGTGACAATATACCGTCACCAGGTTCTGCAACAATAGTTTTTAATGAATCTTGCCCAAAGCAAAAAACACTTAAAAACATACATATTACTATGGTAAAATTTTTGTAATTCATCTTGGTACCAAACGCAAGGTCTATGCCATAATTTACGGAAGACTTCTCATAAAGACACAAAGATTGCTAAAAATATTGACCAATACCAAAGACAATACCATTGTCTCCGTCTTTTGTAATTCCGTAGCCATAATCAATTCTAAAAATTGCATTGAAAATGCGCTTGTGCATAAATCGCAACCCTACGCCTGGGTAAATTCTGAGATTTTCACTTTCCCACAAATCATCGAATCCGCCTGCTGGGTTGCGCCATGTACCTCCATCTATAAAAACATTTCCTTGTAGAACAAACTTGTTTTTATCTATTATAGTTTGACGATATTCCGTATTTAAAACAATCATTCCGGTACCTCTGTCAATTGTATTACCTACCCCTCTAATATTTAAATTATTATCTACCGTAAAGGGCGCAAAAGGACTATCAACATTACTTGCCAAACCTAAGCGAAGCCTATTTGCCCAATTACCTTTATCTCCTATTCTTTTGAAATACGTGAAATCATTGAAACCAATTAAAAATTCGGGAAGATTGGCATTTGTACTACCTACATATTGCAAATTCAACTGACTTCTAAATCCTTCTAAATAATGATAGAAGTAATCTAAACTATTATAATCATAAATGAATTTGAACAAATGCTTATCTACGTTTAAATTCAAAGGTACCCCAGCACTTGTGGCGCCCTCTATATATTCATAATCTTCCGTAAAAAAACTAAAGCCCAGCTCCATTCTGTTTTTAAAACTGAATTCATACAGCCCCAAGAGTTCAATACCTGTATTATTGTATTTATAATTAGCCGTATCATCTTGAAAAAAAACAGGTTCCAATGTACTGAAATCATTATAATTAAAGGCAAGCCCTAGCTTATTGGTAAATAAATAGGGTGCTCTTACACTTAAACCAAAAGAGCTGTAATTATCATATTGATAAAAAGCCCCTAAAGTAATGTTTCTACCAAAAGAATTGAACTCTTGCAAACCTACCCTAAATGCAAAATTATCATTTGAGGAACTGAAAAGATTGGCAAACGGAATTAACGTAAAGTTCTCTTCTATAACATATTCAACATTACAAGTTTTATTTGGCAATAAATTCACCTTAAAATATGCGTGAGATATTGAGGGCAGCTTTTTTAAACGGAGAATATCTTGATCCATTACTACAGTATCCAACTCCATACCTTTCTTTAAGGTAACCAGCTTTTCAATAAAAGAAATCTTAGTCCGCTTTGTTCCTGAAATCTGCAGTTGACTTACCTCATTGGTTTGCCCATACGCAGATGAGCATACTAAAAACAGTACTGCAACAACCAACAGCATACCTTTACATTTGCAGGTATTTAAGTCATAAACCATAAGGACATTTCATCTTGACTCTCAATATAGAACAAATTAAGTACGGAATCAATTTTAGTTAAAAACAACATGACTTAAACCAAAAAAGAGTCTAATTGCCTTACAACAATAAACTCTTTTAAGAAACACTCAAATAAAAATTAAAAAATACCTCTTAACCCTAGATTAAATGTTTGTCCTAAACCGGTATTATTACCGCGTACAAAATTAGTATATAGCAATTCTAGGTTCAAGGCACTTGTCAACTGATACTTTGCACCACCACCAATGGCAGTGAAATCTTGTGCAAAATTGTTACCTAAATCCAATCGTTGAGAATGTTGCGCCAAAGCTAAAACTGTGAATTTACTCGAAGGAAAATAGCTCAAGAACAAACCTGGGGTTAGGTTTAAACTATTATTGGCAAAGCTCTCTTCTTTATCACCAAAACTCAACTCTGAGTTTATTTCACTAAAAAGTTGCCATTTGTCTCCCGGAAAAGTATAGTCATAGAAAAATCTATTCTGCCATATGTAACCTTTTTGATCTAGAAAAACCCCGTTTTCAGTTTCATTATCCACTAACGGAATAAAGAAAGAACTCTGTATGGAAAAATTACTTACCGATGCTATTGGCACAAACTTTACAGATGGTGCAATAGAGGTAAGTCCAGATCTAGCCGTGTTATTTTCGCCATCAAATTTAAAAACATCAGTAGCACTTCTATCACCGATCACGTTAGATCTAAATTCTAAAATAGCACCTATATTCCATCGTTTATTGGTTCCTACACCTGTATATCCTTCTAACGTAGAGGTAAAAAATGTTTGTCTAGGTTCAGTACCGTCTGTAAAAGTACTTTTGGTCTGTGTGTACAAATTGTTGAACCATTTTACATCATACTGACCCTTACCTACCAGTTTTGAAGGTGTATACTGTTGAATATTACTTTTCTGCTGCAAACTATCTTGGGCAAAGCCTGTAAAAAAAGCGCAGAAGGCTGCTGTAAAAAATATGTTTCTAATTATAATTTTCATCTCTAGGTTTTTAAAATTCTTAGTTGATTATTTAGTTTCGTTCAAAGACCAGTCATAAGGATAATAAGATACTTTTGCCTTTTCTGGTAATTGTTCCTTTCTGTAGGTATTAATAAATTCTACGGTGCTTCCTTTTTGTTCAAAATCTCCCTTATACCACTCGAATAATTGTGAAATTTGCACCTTATTCTTATTCACCTTAATAAAATTGGGGTTGTTCAATGCCAAAACCGTTTGTTTTTGTAATTGACTGTTCAATGTAGCCGGTTTATATGCCGTATTTATTATAGGAGGACAACCCAAACCTGCACATACCAATACAAAATGAAATCTTGCTTCAGAAGGAAATTCCGCTCTCAGCAAATTATTCTCTATACCGTTCAAGGTTATGGATTTACCGCCAACCTCATGTTTAGTTTTATCAAAAAATCCAGGAACATCCAATGGTGATTTTAATGGGTAATTGTTTACAATACCGTCTATGACCAATAAATTATAAGCATTGATCCAAAAGGCTTGGTATTGTGTAGCATCAGATTTAGAAACCGAAATACCCTTTGCTATTTCCAAAACCTCATTTAAACTTTTTGGGTCATTTTTAATTGCGGCATACTTCACTTTGCCGTTCACTACATTGGCTTTAAAAAAGCTATCGCTTTTGCTAAAAAAAGTAGTTAAATCTTGTGCCGCTATACTGTTTACAGCAAAAAGGATAAACAAAAAAAGTATAATAGTTTTTTTCATGGTAATCTTAATTTAAAATTGCTTTTGAGATTGTTTAAGTCGGTCATTTTTTAAAAACCATACAAACAAAAAAATATTTTTCAACGATTTTTTCAATACTTACGTCTCAATTAATCACTGATTTTCTGGATGTTACAAAGACGTTTTAATTTCATTAAAACGCAAACTACGATTAAAAGTATCACAGAGTTATAACAAGTTTATAATCTTTCTAAATTAAAATGTAGCTGTTAAGTTCTTACCTTTAATACCGACACAACCACCAACAAAATCATTTTATGGATCATATTGTAATTATAGGTAATGGCATTTCTGGGGTCACTTTAGCTAGACATATTCGTAAACTATCTGACAAAAGAATTACTATTATTTCTGCAGAAAGCGATTATTTCTTTTCGCGAACAGCCCTAATGTACGTTTACATGGGACACATGAAATTTGAACATACCCAACCTTATGAGAACTGGTTCTGGAAAAAGAACAGAATTGATCTTATGAACGGTTTTGTTGAAAAAGTAAATACCAATTCTAAAAAATTACTTTTAAAAGGAGGTTCTACTGTTTCTTATGACAAATTGGTAATTGCAACCGGCTCAAAACCCAACAAGTTTGGCTGGCCCGGTCAAGATTTAAAAGGTGTACAAGGACTGTATTTCAAACAAGATCTTGAAATGCTAGAAAAAAATGCCCCTAACAACAAGGTATGTAATAGAGCGGTAATTGTTGGTGGCGGACTTATAGGTATAGAAATGGCAGAAATGTTGCGTTCTAGAGAAATACCGGTCACTTTTTTAGTTCGTGAAAAAAGTTTTTGGAACGGTGTGCTACCCGCAGGAGAATCCGCAATGATCAACGAACATATCATAGAGCACCATATAGATTTACAATTAGACACTAATCTTGAAAAAATTATTGCCGATGACAACGGTCATGCCAAAGCTGTTGTAACAGATAAAGGTGAAACCATTGAATGTAACGTTGTTGGCCTAACTGCCGGTGTTGCCCCTAATATAGATTTTCTAAAAGATTCTGGCTTAGAAATAGGTAGAGGTGTTAAAGTAAATAGATTTTTAGAAACCAACATAAAAGATGTATACGCCATTGGCGATTGTGCAGAGCAACATGAAGGCATAGGTAGCAGAAGACCTATAGAGGCCGTATGGTATACTGGCAGAATGATGGGCGAAACCCTAGCACAGACTATTTGTGGAAACCCAAGAAAGTATAATCCCGGTCACTGGTTCAACTCCGCGAAATTTTTAGATGTGGAATACCAAACTTATGGGTGGGTGTTTAGTGAACGAGGCAAAAAAGAAACTGAACAGCATTTTCATTGGAGACACCCCGAAGAAAAAATATGTATTACCGTAGCGTTCGACAAAGACACTCATCAATTTTTAGGTATCAACACTTTTGGCATACGTATGAGACATGAGATTTTTGACCAATGGTTAACGGAGAATAAAGACATCGATCATGTAATGACTTACTTAAAAGATGCCAATTTTGATCCGGAATTCTACAATCTTCACGAAGATGCAATTGTTGCCAAATACAATAGCGATTACAACAAGAATATTAATCCGAAGAAAAAAAGTTGGAAACGAATTTTCAGCATCGCCTAACTCAATTATTAAAATAAAAACACACCTACCATGGGTAATCTAAATAGAAGTATGTCACTTGCGGGAGAACCGCCAAAAGCTTTGAACACTGGCCAAAAATTGGCAGTAATAACAGGTATGACCGGTATGGGCATTCTTATTTTACAATTGTTCAATTTAAATTTAGGCAACAGCGCACTATGGCTTTCAATAGCTATTCTTGCCATTTTTGCCGGAATCATTTGGTTTTCACAGGCTGCATATGCACATAAACATAAAGGGATAAAAAATGATGGGGTTTGGTTTAAATCAATGTCCAGCAGAGGTGTACTAGCCTGGATGGCAGGTATCGCCTTAACAGGATTCTACATTGTTCTTTATTTTTATCCGCAATATTTAGGGCTAGTAAAAGATGGTGACAACACTGGTCTAATTGCATTGTTTGACCCGTTGAGCAAAGCTTTAAGTGGCAACCCAGCCAGCCAATGGTTTGTTTATGGTACGCTATATACCGTAGCTATTTTGGCTTTTGGAGCTAAATTTATTTGGAAATACCGTCATAATAAATACGAACAATTAAGAACGGTAAGTGTTATGTTCTTTCAAACGGCATTTGCATTCTTTATCCCAGAAATTATGGCAAGGTTAAACGGTGATTTACCCTATTATGACCTTAAGAATATGTGGCCCTTAAATTATTATAATTTTGAGCGCTACCGTATTAATGGCTTTATAGATTCTGGTAGTATAGGGATGACTATGTTGTTCTTTGGGATCATATCCATATTTGTTATATCTCCTTTCTTAACCTATAAATATGGTAAACGTTGGTACTGCTCTTGGGTTTGCGGTTGTGGTGGCCTGGCAGAAACTGCAGGAGATTCTTTTCGCCAATTAAGCGACAAATCTAAATTCGCCTGGAAAGTTGAGCGCTGGGTAGTACACAGTGTAGTAGTATTCGTAACCTTAATGACTACTGCGGTAATCTACTCTTATTTAGGTAACGACACCAGTAAATACTGGCTAACAAAAACCATGTTTATTTCTGGCGTTGCCATTATTTTAACCGCTGTATTTGCGTGGGTAATGATTTACAAAAGAGACGAACTTGAGAAAGATGCCAAATATGGCGCTATTGGATATTTTACCATAATAGCGGTATTAATAGGCATGCACTTTTTTAGTGGCTCTGGAAACATATTCATTTTTAAAGCAGAAACCCTACGTTCTACCTATAGCTTTTTGATCGGTAGTATTTTCTCCGGGGTAATAGGAACAGGTTTCTACCCCATTTTAGGAAACCGTGTATGGTGTAGATTTGGATGCCCAATGGCCGCAATATTAGGATTTCAGCAACGTATGTTCTCTAAATTTAGAATTACTACCAATGGTGGTCAATGTATCTCTTGCGGTAACTGTTCTACCTACTGTGAAATGGGTATAGATGTACGTGCTTACGCTCAAAAAGGCGCAAACATTGTAAGATCTAGTTGTGTTGGCTGTGGTATCTGTTCCGCTGTTTGCCCTAGAGGTGTATTAAAATTAGAGAACGGACCAGAAAAAGGACGTATAGACTCTAAAGAAGTTTTGTTGGGCAATGATGTTGATTTAATGGATCTTGTAAACAAAAACTAGTGGTATTCAGTAGGGTCATTTAGAAAGTGCCCAAAGTTATCATCTAGGAAAAAGAACATGAAAGATTGGTTTTAGCTAATCTTTCATGACCTTTACAACGTAATAACCACCATAGAAATTAAAAATGAATCGCTTTCTTTTTATCATAATTCTCCTCTCTTTGCATTTGCAGGGGCAAAAAGAAATCAATTATCCTGAGGTAATTTATGGTAAGGACAATATAAGCGCCAGCTGGGTTAGCCATCCAGATATTAAAGGTGGAGAGGACACTGCAGTGTTATTTAGAAACACTTTCAATATCACCGATTCTAAAGAAGATTTCATCATTAATATTTCTGCAGACAATCATTACTTCCTATATGAAAATGGGCATTTTATTACCCACGGTCCTCAATTAAGCGACATTCAGCACTATAAATTCGAAACCTTAAACTTAAAAGACTATCTAAACAAGGGCAAAAACGTTATCGCCGTTAAGGTCATCAATTTTGGAAAAAGGAGATTCTTAGGCATGCAGTCCATATTTACTAGTGTTATGGTAAACGGTGTTACCGAAAATGCCAAAGTCGTTAATACTACTGGCTTTAATGATACTTGGCTAAGTACTATAGACCAATCATATAAAGCTAATGAAGTGGTTTGGAGAGGTAATGGGGAAAAGGCGATTGTTGGCGGATTCTATGCAAACAACCCAACCGATATTATTGATATGAACCACTACCCAACTAATTGGGAAACGTTGGATTATGATGATTCCAGGTGGAAAAAGGTTGAATTTTTTGAGAATGCCAGTAGCATGGGCGGTTCCATTGCCTATTTATTAGAACCTCGTAATTTGCCTTTGCTTTCCTGGGATGAGGAAAGAGTTGCAAGCATTGTTCGTTCCTCTTCTGACCTAAACACAGAGTTTCCTGTATTGGGTACGTTGACACTTGCCCCCAATACAAAAACTACTTTTCTTTTGGACCAGCAGTATGTCACCAACGGATTTCCAGAACTGCTATTCAGCAAAGGGAAATCAGCCAAAATCACTATAAAATATGCCGAGAATCTTTTTGGTGAAAACAATGAAAAAGGTGACCGAAACAATATTGAAAACAAACAGCTTTTAGGGTATTACGATGAAGTTATTTCTAACGGTAATGTGGCTCAAAAATTTATTCCTAATTGGATGCGCACTTTCCGTTTTATAGCATTTGAAATAGCTACCAAAGACCAAGAACTTATTCTAGAAAAGTTTGTAAATCATAGATCACGAACCACCATACCATCTATCGCAGAGTTTTCTTCGGACGATGACATGTTCAACGACATCTTTAAAATTTGCAAACGCACTATTGATATCTGTACACAAGATTATTTTTTGAGCGATGCTTATTATGAGACCATGCAATATGTTGGCGATACCAAAATACAGGCATTAATTTGGCAGGCAATGAGCGGTAATACGGCACATACCAAAAATGCCATTCGCCAGTTTGATCATTCCAGGGATTCTGATGGCAATATATTAGGTGCCTATCCTCTACGCTCTACATTTATTTACCCTACCTATTCTTTGGTTTGGGTAGATATGATTGTCGATTATTATAAAACCTCTGGTGACAAAGCATTTATACATACTTACAAAGACGGCATCGTCAATACTTTAGCTGGTTTTGAAAAGAACATGAATGAGCTTAATTTGGTAAACAAAACACCCTATCGCTATTTCGTTGATTGGTATACAGGACCCAATAATGGCAGTGGTACGGCAACAAAAAATGATGGTCTTAATTCTGCCGTTGTAAGCCTACATTATGTTCATGCACTACAGAACGCTGCACTACTTTTTAAAGAAATAGGAGACGACCATGCCTATAACAGCTATAAAAATAGAGCGCAAGAAATTATAGCATCGGTCAACGAACATTGTTACGATGCCAAAAGAAAGCTCTTTGCTGAAAGACCTGACAAGACCATTTATGATCAACATACCAATATCATGGCCATATTGACCAATGCCATACCATTGTCAAAGCAAAAAGCATTATTATCAAAAATTCTAACCGAAAAAGATTTATTACAGGCTACCTACTACTATCGCTTTTATCTTTTTGAAGCGATAAAAAAAGTGGGTACACCAGAGCTATTCGACCTTGCACAAAAACCTTGGGAGCAAATGATCAACGATCATATGACCACTACCCTAGAACGCTTTGAAAGTGCCGAAAAGCCAACAAGGTCAGAGGTTCATCCATGGAGTGCATCACCAGCCTATTTTTATTTCAATTATTTGGCGGGCATTAGCTCGGTAAAAAATAATTTTGAAGAAATAGCTATAGCTCCCACTTTTGGCAAGCTAAATAAAATGGTAGGTTTGCTACCCACACCAAAAGGAAATATTGAATTTGACATAAGGAGAAACAAGAATAAACTATTTGCCGAAATAATAATTTCAAATACCATGACAGGTAACTTGATTTGGCAAGAAACTAAAATTCCGCTTAAAAGAGGAAAAAACACTTATATCATTAAAAATCGAAAATAACGGCTTTATTATTCATACAGCCATGATTTACATATTAATCTAAATATTTATAAAATGAAGCTATTAAAACTTTCTTACCCCGCTCTTATCTGTATAGGAATGTTAGCTTTTATAAACCCTGAAGATAAACGTTACGAGCGCACCTACTACGAAGACGGCACACTAGAAAGTGAAGGATGGATGCGCTATAGCACAAGAACAGATTATTGGACTTTCTACCACCCTAACGGTTACAAATCCGAACAGGGTTTTTACGCTTATGGCAAGAGAGAAAAATATTGGTTTTTTTATAGCGAAGACCGCATAAGAACCAAAGAGGGAAAATTTGCCGATAATAAAGAAATAGGGTGGTGGCTATTTTACGATAAAAAAGGAAGAATAAACCATAAGTGCCAGCTCACAAAAGGGATTAAAGACGGATACTGCCTAAAATACAAGGATACTAAATTGATATCCGCAGAGAAATATAGTAAAGGTGAAAAAATAAAGGAATGGACATCTTTTAGTGCTTTTACCAGTGAAAATAGCTTATCAGATTTAAAATAATGACAGACATTAAAGTAATAATACCAGCTTTTAACGAAGCAGATTCCATTGCGCATGTCATCAATGAACTACCAAAATCGGTTTCTGAGGTCATCGTTGTTAATAATAACTCTACAGATGATACCGAAAAAAATGCGGCAGCAGCAGGTGCTACCGTACTTACAGAAAACAGAAAAGGATATGGCTATGCTTGTCTTAAAGGCCTAGAATACATATCAAACCTGTCAAAACAACCTGATATTATCGTATTTATTGACGGAGACTATTCTGACTATCCGGAAGAACTAACCAAGGTAGTGGCCCCTATTTTAAAAAATAATATCGATTTTGTGGTAGGTGCCAGAACCAAGAGTCTACGAGAAGAAGGATCCATGACCCCACAACAGGTTTTTGGCAACTGGTTGGCTACATTTTTAATGCGATTGTTTTTTGGTGCAAAATTTACGGATTTGGGCCCATTTAGGGCAATTAAGTACGAAAAGCTCAAAGAATTGAACATGGAAGACAAAACTTATGGATGGACGGTTGAAATGCAACTTAAAATTCTTAAGAAAAAGATGACATATACCGAAGTACCAGTACGTTACAAACGAAGAATTGGCGTATCTAAGGTATCTGGTACCGTAAAAGGTAGTATATTTGCAGGCATAAAAATTTTGGGGTGGATCTTCAAATACAGTATTAAATAATATGGCACTAGCTTTAGCTTATTTTATTATCATAATTTATAGTATTTCTTTACTATTAATTTTCTTTTATAGCTTGGCACAGCTTAATCTGTTGATCAACTACTTATCTCAAAAAAGACAGAACCAAACAGCTCCAAAATTTAATCTTTTAGACCCTAAGGAAATTCCATTTGTAACCATTCAACTTCCAGTGTTCAACGAAGAGTATGTAATGGACCGTTTATTGGAGAATATTGCAAAAATAGAATATCCTAAAAGTAAATTAGAGATTCAGGTACTGGATGATTCTACAGATGACACCGTTATTACTACTGCTGCCAGTATTGCTAAATTGCAGGAAACCGGTTTGGACATTAAACATATTACAAGAACCGATCGTTCCGGTTTTAAGGCCGGCGCCTTAAAAGAGGGACTTGAAGTAGCCAAGGGTGAATTCATAGCTATTTTTGATGCCGATTTTTTACCGGCTTCAGATTGGCTGAAAAAAACAGTTATTTATTTTAAAGACGAAGAGATCGGTGTAGTACAGACCCGTTGGGGGCATCTGAACCGCGATTATTCTACACTAACCAAAATACAGGCATTTGCACTTGATGCGCACTTTACCTTAGAACAGGTAGGACGCAACAGTAAAGGTCACTTTATCAACTTCAACGGCACCGCAGGTATTTGGAGAAAAGAGTGCATAATTGACGCAGGTAACTGGGAAGGTGATACTTTAACAGAAGATCTTGACCTTAGCTACCGCGCACAGTTAAAAAACTGGAAATTCAAGTATTTAGAAAATGTAGAAACGCCAGCAGAACTACCTGTTGTAATCAGTGCAGCACGTTCCCAGCAATTTCGTTGGAACAAAGGTGGGGCAGAGAACTTTAGAAAAACGGTTTGGAGCGTTATAAGCGCGAAGAACATACCTTTTAAAACTAAATTTCACGGGGTAATGCACCTTTTAAACAGCTCTATGTTCTTATGTGTATTCTTAGTGGCGTTACTAAGCATACCATCGCTATATATTAAAAATACGTACGGTCATTTAGATTGGGTATTCTCCTTATTAAGTTTGTTCACAGTAAGTACCATCATCTTATTTGTCTGCTATTGGTTTACCTATAAGAGTATACAAGGCAGCGGTTTCAACAACTTTGTAGATTATATACGTATTTTCTTCACCTTTTTCTCTGTAGCATTAGGTTTCTCTTTACACAATACCATTGCAGTAATTGAAGGACATATGGGTAAACGAAGTGAATTTGTACGTACACCAAAATTCAACATCAGTACTTTAAAGCAAAGCTGGAAAGGCAATAAGTACCTAGCTAAAAAATTATCACCAAATATGATTTTGGAATTTGCCTTAATGATCTATTTCATGTTCGGCATGTACAGCGCAATACCATTAAATGATTTTGGACTGTTTCCTTTTCACTTTATGCTGTTCTTAGGCTTTGGGTTTGTATTCTTTAAATCACTGACCTCAAGGGCTTAAAACTGATTTATTCTAAGAATCAAAAAAGTTTAAAGCAAAATTTGTATCAAAAGCTCATATCTAATTTTATTTTTTGAAATTAAAAAAAGTGCCATATTGTTTTATTTCCCTTAAAGTAAATATTTAAACACTTTAATAACTACTAACGAGTTTGGCAATAACAAGGTCTCCTTTTAATATTAAAACAAATTTTATTAGTTCAATTTGGAATAATTATTCCAAATTACATACCTTTGCCTTATGTCTAAGAAAGAGGCCATATTATCATCTGCGCTTAAATTGCTAACGGAAAAAGGAGTACATAATACACCTATGTCCGCCATTGCAAAAGCAGCAGGTACAGGCATGGGTACTATTTATAACTACTTCCCTAATAAAGATATTCTTATCAATGAAATATATATTGGCATCAAGAATAAAGAGAAAGAACTATTTGTGAAATTTGATGCCAACCAACCTATAAAAACGCAATTTGAGCTTTATTTTACCTCAATTATCGACTTTTTTACTGCAAATCCAGAGAGTTTTCAATTTATGGAGCAATTACAAGCTTCGCCTATTATCACAGAAGAAATACGAACAGAAGGTGCAAAAGCCATTACACCTGTAAAAGATTTATTGATAAAAGGCAAGCAAGAACGTATAATTAAAGCTATAGCGGTTGATGAGTTGCTCATGTTTATTGGCGGTGCCGTTTTATCCTATTTAAGATGGTATTTTAATCAAACTGAAATCAAAAATTCTTCCCTTAAAAATCAAATACAATTGGTCTGGGACGGAATTAAAGAATAAAAAATTTATATTTAAAATGGAATGAACATTCACTCTAAATAAAAGGATTATGAAAAAAAACGTATTAATTACAGGAACATCAACAGGTGTAGGTTTTGAAAGCGCCATATTATTCGCAAAAAACAATTTTAAGGTATATGCTAGTATGCGAAATCTTAAAAAGGCGGTAGAACTTAAGAAACGTATTGCTGATGAAAATTTAGATATTGAAATTCTTGAATTGGATGTAACTAAAATTGAATCAATAACCGCTGCCGTTGAAACTATTTTAGAAAAAGAGGGCAAAATAGACATACTTTTCAATAATGCCGGTGCCGGTTTTGCAAAAACAACCGAACTAAGTACGGAGGCAGAAATTAGATGGGTTACCGATGTCAATTACCTAGGGGTCGTTTTCTGTACTCAGGCGGTATTGCCACATATGAGAAAGCAAAAAAGCGGCCAAATTATATCGATTACTTCCGTTGGTGGTTTGGTAGGCCAACCATTTAATGAACTGTATTGTGGAGCAAAATTTGCCGTTGAAGGTTTTATGGAAGGTCTTGCGACATATGTGGGAGATGCTTTTAATATCAATTTTACATGTATTGAACCAGGAGGAATTTCTACAGAGTTTATGACTTCTGCTATTGATAAAACTGCTGTAGATGGTCAGTTTGCAACGGGTGAATACCTTCCTATTTTTGAAAGGTATATGGCGGGGAACCAAAAAAGGGCGCAAGAAAGTGAAGAACAGGTATACCAAACTGGTTTAGAAGTTGCCAATGTGGCTTTAAAGGTTGCACAAAATGAAAATCCACCGTTGCGACTTCGCACCTCTAAATGGGCAGAAGATTTTTGCCATTTAAAGACACAAGCAGATCCTGACGGCACCAAACTAGTACAACAAATAAAAGAGTCCTTTTTATAAGGACACTATATTTATCATAACCAAGATTTTGATTTGAAATAGCATTTTACGGTCTGACCTACATATTATAGAGCTTAAATATTGACTTATCACCAAATAAATCAGACCGTTCTACGCTAAATAACTGGGTGTATTCTGTATTATGTACTTTAAAGTACTTAACTTGAAGATTACAAACTATAATTTGGCGTTATGATGAAAACTTATTTTAAGATTTTAGCGATACCTGTAACAGTATTCATTTTATTTGCGTGCAAAGACACAAAGTCAAAATCCAATACTGAAACAACTACAGAAGCAACCTTTTCCGTCAATAAAGAAAACTTTCTTCCCGGCGGTTTAGTTGAACCAATATCTGTTGTTAGTAAGGAAATGTCCGATGGTTCTACCGCAGATTGTTACAAAATAGTAACTTCTGGTACACCTACAGAACACGATATGGGACCTTGGTGTCCTGATAATATTTCAGATGACGCTTCAAAAGGTGGCATATGGGCCGTTGAAGGGGAAATATATGATATAGATGGCGAATTTATTAAAAACTTAGGTACACTCCTTAATAATGATACGTGGATGCTCTATGATAAGAGCACAGGTGAAATCACTAAAACTAAGACCAAGGAAGAATGTAATGATGCCGCAAACCCAAATGTTGGTGAAGAATACAAAAACTTTTGTGTGGAATGCTTACCTTCTTATATAACAGGGATGACGCATACCTACTATATACCCGTTACCCCAAAAAAGGCTCCCGAAGGGTATGCTTTTAATTCTGGACGTCCTGCAGGCGGCGGTGGTGAACATACAAGACCGGAACATCCAAAAGACGGAGAAAGACCTAAGGGACCACCACCAGTTGAAGGGGCTATCGGACCTTCAAATAGAGGTTTAGCTTTCAACGGTGTTGTATTTAACGCACCCGCACCTGTAGATGTTATTTTAGCTGCTTACACCATTGCCCCTTTTGATGATGCTGGCGGACATATAAACTTACATGAAGGATATCATTACCACGCAGCCACTGGTGTTTCTAAAAAAATACCACAAGAAGACAATCATGCTCCAATGATAGGCTATGCTATGGACGGATACCCAATTTTTGCCAATACGGATGCCAATGGTAATAAGCCTACAAATTTAGACGAATTTAGAGGTCATTACGACGAAATTAGAGGTTACCATTACCATGTAGACAAGGCTGGAAGCAATAATTTCATTGACGGTTTACGTGGTGTTTATGCTATGTAAGAAACCGCTTTTACAACTTTTTCTTGCCGCTTTTCTATTGGTAAGCAATTTGCTAGGTGCCCATAATCCAGATTTTTCAAGTATAATTATTTCTAAAACGGAGAATGGGCAAATTGTCATGCAATTAAATAGCTCATTGACTGCTTTTCAACAAGAGGTCAACTATATAAACGGACATGGCGCCTATTCATCTCCAGAGGAATTTCAAGAATTGGTACTTCAACTATTTACGTCTAGGTTTTCCATTATTCTCAATAAAAATATCACGGTGAAATTTAAAAATTCTAAAGTTTTCTTAGGTCACGACACCAAGATTGTGTCAGAGCTAGATGACCTACCTAAAGGGACAAACGCTATCTATTTAAAAAATGAAATGTTCAAAGACCTAAATAATAGTCAATCTATTATTATTTTTTTATTAGAGGGCTTCCCGAAAGAAAAATATAAATTGGAACGCGATAATAGTTACGAAATAAATATTGCTCTA